>CAYQZV010000003.1:0-212482 GCA_964422145.1 uncultured bacterium
ATCAGAAAACTGTGACTACTTGAACCATTTTACAGAACTTTTTGGACTTGACCTACTTTTTCCATTCGATATATACCGCCATAGTATATGAATTATACTGTTCAAATTTTTCTTTAAACTGAGTTGTTGAAAAAACCAACCCGCCATAGTATTGATTATTGTAGCTACCAAGATGCCGAAATTGTAATCCGGTTTCTGTATAATTATTACTATAGTCATGAATGTCTATTTCTGCAAAATTACTGATGTTTAAATACGTTCTTATGTTTTTTAAAAATTGTCCAGATACTCCAAATTCAGTTGTAGAATAATGTTGATTGGGCAATAAGAGTGAATTGTATAGGTAGGCTGTATTTCCAAACCACATTTTCCCACTATATGAAAGATTTGTGAGTTTTTTTGAATAACCTAAATCAAATATTGAAATAAAAATTGTCAGATATACTGTTATTGATATTTTCATTTTATACCATTTAAAATAGAGGGGGCGATAAACGCCCCCTCATTATCGAGGTCACCTAAAATACTTTCCTTACTTTTACTGCTGAACGTATTCCTTCAATTCCCGATTCAATACACTCCCCAGGGCAAGTACCATCACCAGGGCCATTTCCTTGTTCGTCATTCCCCCAATGTCCACCAGAACCACCACCGGAACCATCACAGTCTCCCGTTCCATTACCTGATCCATTCCCAGCACCATATTGATTGCCCTCTCCATCTGCAGGTGGTACATAATCCTCATCCATTCCATTCGGAATTCCATCTCCATCTGCATCAGGAGCTAAGTCATTGAATCCATCACCATTTTCATCTATATAATCACCCATTCCACCAAAACCATCACAGTCCTGGGCTGGTAATTGATTTATAGTAAAAAGTACTAGGATTGAAAATAATGTAATGATACTAAACGTATTTTTTTTCATCACTTCCTCTTTTCTTTATTATTTGTTTTCATGTTATTGCATTTCTGCAATTCACACGGATAACCACAAATTCCATGCCAAAAACAAATAACACATTTGTATCTCACTCTATGTATGTATATTATTCTAGATAGAGAATAATGATATGTTTGATTTAGGTAGTATAGATTAAATTTGTATCGACAAAAATGTCGATTAAGAACTCAAATGTCGATTTATCTAAGTTTGTATTTCTCTAATTTATATCTTAATACTCGTTCACTTACACCAAGTTTTCTTGCACAAGCACTCTGATTTCCCGATGCTTTAATGAGTTCTTTCTGTATCATTTCTTTTTCAAGATCTGAGATTGCTACATTTAAAGAACCAGCTTCTGTAGCGTTATCCTTAAATTGTTTTAGTACTAAATCTGAATTTTGAATAACATTATTATCACATAGTAAGGCAGCTCTCTCAATAATATTTTTTAATTCGCGAATATTGCCGGGGTAAGAATATTCCAATAATGTATGGACAGCTTCTTTTGATAATTTAATTTTTTCTAACCGATCCCGCTTGATTATTTTATGGAGGAAAAGTTCAGCCAGCGGAAGAATATCATCTGGGCGTTCCTTCAAAGATGGAACTTTGAAATGAATAACATTTAGTCTGTATAGTAAATCTTCTCGGAAATTCCCTTGCTCAACCGCTATATCCAAATCTATATTTGTTGCTGCAACAATTCTTGCTTTACTTTCAATCGGAATATTGCTTCCAACTTTCTCAAATACACCATCTTGCAAAAACCGGAGTAATTTCACTTGTAATTGTAATGGCAAATCACCAATCTCATCTAGAAATAATGTGGAATTAGTTGCTTCTTCAAATCGTCCTTTTCGATCTTTATTTGCACCCGTGAATGCCCCTTTTACATGCCCGAATAATTCACTTTCAATAAGATTACTAGGTAGTGCTGCACAATTAACACTTATCATTGGTTTATCTTTCAGTGGGGACTCCTGATGGATTTGATGCGCAACAACTTCTTTTCCTGTACCAGTATCACCAGTGATTAAAACTGATGCTTTACTATTTGCTATTTTTTTGATTTGTTTATAGATACGCTGCATTTCTGAATCGCGAACGATCATTCCATCTAATTCGATTGGAATTTGAAACCTTTCAAGTCTTGTTTTACTTTTCCTATAGGTATGTAAATGTTGCTCGATCTGAAGTAGCTGTTGTTCTAGATTATCCAAATCAACTGGTTTTGAAAGAAAATCCCATGCCCCATTTCGCATGGCTTCTACAGCAATATCAATTGTCCCAAAAGCTGTCGTTAGAATAACAACGATTGTTGGATGCCGAGAGTTAATTTCTTTTAATAGATCACTGCCTGTCATATACGGCATTTTATAATCAGTAAGCACTACATCAATAGAATTAGTGTGTAAAAATTTTAAAGCCGACTGTGCAGAATCAGCCATAAATGTATTATGACCAATTTCATCAATAAATCCGGCTAATGCTTCTCGCTGATTTTTTTCATCATCGACTATTAAGATTTTCATACAATCTCCTTTGGAAGATCAATATAAAAGGCTGACCCTTCTCTAATTTTACTCTTCAATGTAATTGATCCACCATGATCTGCAATTATTTTATGGGTAATGGCAAGTCCGATTCCTGTTCCCATATCCTTCGTTGTATAGAATAGATCAAATATCCTATCCACATCTTCTTGCTTAATTCCAATGCCTTCATCTTGAATTGTTAAAATGACATTTTTAATATTTTCGTTTATATACACAAAAATCTTGTTATTTGATGTACTGGCTTCTATTGCATTTTTTAATATATTTGTAATTGCCTGTTTTAAATAGTTTGGATCTGCATTGATAATAATTTCTCTTGTTTGTTCATAATGGATTGCTACTTGTTTTTTTTTCGCACTACTTTGAAACAAATCAACAACTTCAGATATCAATGAACTTATATCGATCTGTATTTTTTTTAGGGGTGTAGGTTTAGCATAATTCAGAAAATCTTCCAGCGTTTTATTGATTCGTCCGATGTCATGGATAATTGTTCCGGTTAATTCTGAATCTTTTGTGGCACGTCTATCTTTTTGGATTCGGCGATTCAACCGTTGAACCTGTATCCCAATGGCGTTTAAAGGATTACGAATTTCATGTGCAATACCGGCAGCTAATTCCCCCATCGCCACCTGTTTTTCTTGCAAATGAATTAGCTTCTCAAGCTGACGAACTTCATGTTCAATTTTTACTTTTTCATATTGTAATAACAATACATTTTGACGTGAAATAAAAAAGAAAAATAAAAGAAAAAGAGCAACTGTTAGAAATAGACTCCTTAAAATAATCTGCTTGATAATTTGTACTTTTAATCTATCAAAATGATCTGTTGCAAAACCAAGAACCAATGTAAGTGACATATCCTTGAGAACAAGTTCATGGTTTATTTCAATGTGCTTTTCATTATTTATTTTAACAAGACGGATATCATCATCATATTTTTCAATGACACTAACAGATAAAGAATCTAACATGGGTACTTTTGAAAAGACTTTTGAACCTCCGTTCATCTCTGATAAGATAATATAAGAAATACCTTCAACATTGAGCATTTCTTCTAATGTATTTGATAAGTCGGTACTAATTCTAAATTGTTTTTCTGCTTCAACAGATAAATGACAAGTAATTGCACCCCCTAAAGTTCTTCTTATTGAGACAACAAATTTGTACTCATCCTCATTCCTATAATTCCTCTCTGGATTTCTACCAATGCCAAATACTAGAGTATCTGCTTCGCCATTGAATAGCGGTTGTAGTCTTCGAATGAAACCATATTTCCGTCCCATACCGCGACCACTATAGGGCATTTCATGCCATGAGTATAATTGGTCACCATTTTCATCATACAAATTAATTTGAAAAACGCTGTTTTTCTCTGCTAATTCAGATAATCGTTCTACCGTTAAAATCCCATCTGCATCCATCTGGTCAACAACATGGAGTAATTCTAGCGCTCTAATTTTATATGTCTCTTGGATTTCCTCAGAAAAATGTATTCTTTGCTGGCTAGTATGAATTACAGCAGTACTCGTGGTATAAGCCTGGTCTTTTAATAAATGTAAGAATTCTTTTTGTTGAGATTTATAATCAAAAATCCCATTAATAATAACAATAATAATCAGTATAACGTATAATAACGAATACCATAATCTGATTTTGGTTTCTTTCATAGATTTAAATCAGTTAAATGAACCATATCATTTTGAAGATGGTTTATTCTTTTTGATTCGAATGTTTTTCGATTCACATTTTTATTTTTGGAATTCTCTATTTACGACAAATCCCAATTGTTGTAGAGATAGTTCTCAAGGATTGGTAAGGATTGTACCTCACTATGTCTTAAATTACTTATTGCTGAGTCGTTATAAAAGCACAAATTTTGTGCATAACCTGAAAAACCCCATCATTTGGATTGGATTATTTGATCTGCCAATTCAAATTGAAATCCAGAATCGTTATCAAGAGTAATCTTTTTAAGTATGCTATTTTCAGATAATTCGAAAGTCTTCCCCTCTATTTGAATTTTCCATCCTTCAATTGACTTTTTCACTAAACCGTTTTCCCATGTAAGTCCATCACTCAAGGTTTTTGGAAGAATTAATTGTTCACCGACGATCTTTATCCAAGCGGATAGTGTCAATATGGATGGAAATGTTTTATAATCGGGACGAATAATGACAAAATTGGGCAGGTCAATGATTCTCCATAAGAAGTTATTTTTTGAGGTGATCGCTGGAAATCCATATTCATCTGTAGTAAATGTCAATGTCTCAGAACTATTTCGCATTCCGATTTTGATCTTATAGATCCATTTTTCGGTTTCTCGACCCGTCAATCCCCAAGTAAATTCTGATTCAATATCCAAAGACGAAACCCGATCATCTTTTTGAGGAACTCCATTGATTGTTGTCTTCCCATTTACCCTTCCTTCTGCAAATGTGGCTGGCAAAGAGGGTGCCCCAGTCCCCGGTGTGGCTTGAAGCTGATAATGGATATGCGGAACAGGAGATCGTCCGGAATTTCCGCACCGTCCTATCACATCTCCGCGATTAACAAACTGTCCCGGGACAACACAAATACTTCCCTGCTTAAAATGGCTTAATTCACTGAATTCGCCGTTCCCATGATCTATGATCACAAAATTTCCCCAATTTCTTTCAGTATTTGCTGTTTGAGGGGGATTATCGACAACGGAATTCTCTACGGAATAAATAGTGCCTGGAGCCGGAGAAACCACGAGAAGGTTATAAGCAAAATAGTCGGACAAATCCAATGAATGTCCTTTTGATTGGTATCCATTGTCATCTCTTACAACAAAATCCCATGCATATCTTCCGATTCCTTTATGCGTCCACTCTCCATTATTCCCTTGCAGAACTGTCCATTCCCCTAAAAATGGGTAAGTCAAAATCGTTCTCTGAAACACTTTTTGTCCTGACCACCTTCGATACCAACGGAAATTAGATTCCGGACTTTTAATGATATATAAAGGTATTGGAATCAATCTCAGAGGTGAAATAGACCATGGAAGCATTTTCAATGGAAATAGAAAAAGAATTGTTACCGCATTGAATGCAAAAACCAACGGCGGCAAATTTATCGGTGAAAGTAATGTCGTCATGCTTTTATCTACGAGACCAACCGCAATTACTGCAAGGGTTACCAATGCGAAGCCGTGACGATTTCCAACGATGAAAAAACCTCCGAATGCAAAGGATATCAGAACGAAGTTCAACCCATGGAATCCATCCAATGAACTGTTAAAGAACGTATAAACGATCATTCCGATAAACCCGCCCCAAAGTCCGTACAATATTGAAATCCTTGAGTATAATGCTACGGCAGTGATTACCAAAACACCCGAGATCAAATTATCCTGAAATAAAATACTCCCGAACATTTTAACATATTCAAATATTTCAAATGGAAGGATATTAAACAACCATTTATCGATATCAGAAAAAATCGTAATGGCTCCATACTCATAGGTCGTTTCATTGTGTGAACCGATCGTTAACAGGATCAGCCATATGACCATCATAAATGGAAGACTCAAAATCGGAAGATCATATTTGGCCAGGAAATTCGCCAACATCACCGAAACAATACCGCTTAAACCTGCGCCAATAATCAGAAAAATAAATGTTCGCAAATTAGGTTCTGCATACATACCTAGGGCTAAACCGATTAATATTCCGCTGACACCAAATATTCCGGCTTTCCATGCTTCCTGATTTGCATGGAGCCATTTCGCCATGAAGTTAGAGATGATATTTCCTAAAAGCCCCATTAAACCAACCAGTGGATAATAACATGTAGCAAGAAATAAGATCACTGATGGTATCGGGTGAGCTGAAAATGCTAATACTCCATAAGATTTAAGGAGTGGTTTTGTGTGAGAAAGGAACTTTTTATTCATCGTTTATTTTAGTGCCATAATCCGCTTAATATTTTAATGAGTCTGGTACTTTTTCAAAATCCTGTACGTATTCTCTTGTCTCTGGTTCTTTAATAACGTGGACCTCTCCGGATTCTTCCATTGCAATTACTGCAGGGCGCAAATAAATGAATTGCCAGCTTTGGCTGAGATTATAAGCACCAACATTGGGTATAACCAGCAGGTCCCCTCTTCTAACTGGTGGTATAGACGCACTTTTTCGGAGAACGTCAATATTCATGCACAATCCCCCATATATGATCGTATCTTCTGCAATCATTCCGGAATCTTGTCCTGTGAGAAAATTATATGAATACCATTGGACTGAGGATAGGATATTCATTCCTGCATCAAGAACAATCCCTCTCGCTCCATTCGGAAGTCGTTTTTGCGCAACCACTGAAGTAATCAGCGAAATGGGTTCATCCACTAAAGCTCGTCCCGGCTCTAGAAACAATCTTGGTGCATCCATTGCTGAAAACGGCCCGTTTAATAAAATCGGACAAATCGCTTCAGCGTATTCATCGTATGACGGACAGGTTTGCTCAGCAGGTGTCCATGCCCAGTTTAATGTATTTTTTGAAGCATAACCTCCTCCGAGATCCCAATATTTCAGCTTAACTCCCAGTTGCTCTTTGATGTAAGTATAAAAGTTTACTAATCCTTGAGCAGCTTGCATATACACCGAGAGGTCATCAATATAGGTTCCTGCATGGATATGAAGCCCTACTACCTTCAATTTTCCGGTTGCAAGAGAACGTTTTACCGCCTCAAATGCCTGCCCGGATTCAACGTTAAATCCAAATTTATACCACGGTGGATTATTCAAATCCATATTCACACGAATGCCTATTTCAAGAACTTCATTCAATTCTTCCGCGATATCTTCAATCAATTGAAGTTCATCAAAATTATCAATGTTAACGATCGATTTATTTTGGAATGCTTTAATTAATTCAGCCCTGGTTTTGTATGGACCGTTAAATATGATCTTTTTCCCACCAACGTTTAAATTCTCTGCGATATCATATTCAAAGCCGGAAACAACTTCTGCCCAAGCACCTTCTTGGTGTAAAATCGAACACACAGATTTCAAATAATTTGTTTTGTAGGAATAAGCAATTTGTGTTTTAGGGTATCGTGTTTTAAATGCACGATCCATATCACGGTACGCTTCTCTTAACTGCTTAACATTTAAAACAAATAATGGTGAACCATATTTATCGGTTAATTCTTTAACATTATGTCCATTCAGATTCACCATTGGTACTGTCATCGGTGGACGACCATATTTATTCATCACACCAACCGTATGTCGAACGATTGTTGGTTTTGTATAAGGTTTTTTTTGTGTCATAATTATCTTGATTCTAGATTTGCGAATAAAATTTATTTGTAATGCAATTCTCCGTGAGTGGTTAGTTTTTCAAGCCATTCAATCGGGCAGACTAAATCCGTGGCATGTCGAACGAATGTCACTCCCGATTTAGCGGGCGGTAATGGATGAACGGGTTTATTCAAGGCCAGATCAATGACCAATTTCGGTAGATTTTGCTCAGCGCCGGTACACAGAAATACCCATGCCGGGAAACGCGGATTGATCTCGAGCAGGTGCATATCTTTTGTTTTTCGATCCTGCAATATTTCTAATTCGCAGGGACCGGACCATTTTAGGGTTTTGATGATCTTTTGAGACAGTTTATACAACTCATCATTTTTTAATGTGATAGCAGCCCAAGCTTTCCCCTTATCCGTGAGCCGCGTTTTTCGGATCGGTACAGCTCCCATCAGATTACCGTCCCTATCAGCAACGCAGCACACATCGAATTCGTCTGCGTCCAGCACTTCCTGAAAGATAATGGGATATCCCCACTTGGTTTTCATTTCCTCAGTACGACAAAGGACATCCGTTTTTGTACGGCATTTCACTGCCTCGTAAAAAACACCTTTCACCATCAAAGGAAGTTTCAATTCATCAATCGCGTCATCTATTTCTTCCGGAGATTTAATAATGATGGTCTTTGGTGTATGTATTCCATTCTCTTCGCAAAATTCTGTTAAGACACTTTTCTTTACTTTTTGAGAAACTTCCTTTTTAGGTAAAAATACTGAGATGCCTGCTTCTTTTAATTGAGTTTCAATCGATTGATATAATCCTAATTCACTATCTAATGTTGGAATGATCACGTCGATTCGATGTTGATCATGGATATATAGTATTCGCTCAAGAATAAATGCGCTGCTTGTGTTTGGATAAGGGATCAGATAGGTGTGATCTAAGAGTTCTTCGTCATATATCCCTGTGTCCATAACATCATAAGCCAAACCGATGATTTTACCATCCCAACCGTTTGGGTGTTTTAAACTGCGAATTACACCAATCCCAGGCGCAGGATTATCCGAGGCATGAAGTCCGGTAATGGCTACATTAATTCCCATTAATTGATCAGCTCCGCTTTTTTTAATTCGCGAACAAAGTCATCTAAATCTTTGCGAGCAGTTTCTTCTGTGATTTCAAATTCTTCTGTAAGCAACTCAAGAAGGTTAATTAACGATGTTCCTTCTTCCAATTTTTTAAAGATAAAACTACCGGTTTCATTTAAGGTGTATGTTAATCCAGTACTGTGATCAAATAAAAATCCGCTGTCGCTCAGCGTTAATGTGGATTTAAAAACTTTACTCATATTGCATTCCTTAGATTTTTTGATTTTTTTCCATATTTATCAAATTAATTGTCATATCCTTTCATGATATTCAATAATCCGGATTTATACACTAACAGGTCATCTAAATGGAATCCGTTGGTTTTACACCAGTGGCAATAGTCTAATACGCAATCTATTTTGTCGACTTTTTTTCCCCATAATGCTGCTTCAAAACTTCCACCTAGCATTGATTGTTCTACATTTATCACTTTCGAAAAACTGCCTTTAGCTAAATGAAGCTGTTCATGATTGCCGTACGTGTTGTAATCAATAGTTCCATAGGGATACATGGATATACCGAGCCATACTGGTTCTTGGGCTGTGTACCCTTCAATATTGACTTTTATCGGCCAGCCATGGTCTGAATCCAAAACAATCTCAACCGTCATAGTTGATGTATCTTGGGCGGTTAAAATGGAAATTATAACAAATATAACTGCAATCAACGTGTACTTCTTCATTAAAATCTTCCTTGTAATCCGATGCCAATATAATCGACAAAGTAATGAGGAATGTTCATTCCTTCATCATCAGCATATTCTTGTCTATACCTATGTTTTGACCAAACCCCTGTAATCATCCAATTGGTTAACAATCGAAATGAGATATTCACATTGGATAATGAAACAAGCCAATCAGGATTGTTGTTGATAATCATTACGTATGGATCAATTGAATATCGGCTTTGTCCCTTGGATAGAGTTATTCCAATATCAAGATTTTCAATCGGTTTCCAGTTCCAAATTCCAGTAGTCATAAAATTGGAGTCATCCTCTATCTTTTGAAGCATCTGCCCTAATGTAAAACTATGATTTCTCAGTTGTTTACTTATTGAATATGTAATCTGAGAAGCATTGATTCCATGATAAAATGAAGATGTGGTTACAGTCGTATCGATACTACCGGGATTTAAGATCGTTGAGTCGATCTGAGAAATCGTTGTTTTCGTCCAATCATAATAGTCATTGAACTGAAAACGTAAAATGGAAGTTGAATATCCAACCCATGAAAGATCACCGGATATCATCATTCCTGTTATAAATCCCTGCTGATAATTCTGTTCATCGGTACTGGTTGTTATGTGCCAAGTAGGATTAGGACTCTCATAACTCTCGTAACTTTTTTCGTTTGTCGGTGTGAATACAATTCCAACAATACCGCCGATATTGATTTTAGAATTGATCCAAAAATGATCTTTTGCAAATATATTCGTTTGAGAGTATGAACTGGAATCTGACGTGATCTCAACCGACTCAATCGACAATGTGAATCGATCCTTCCATCGTTTGTCCATTGATAAATAACCCATTTTAGATTGATACTGGGCTCCTGATGAATACTCTCCATGCGTGTAGTACCCGCCGACGGTCAAATTCCATGGATATAAAAAACTTGAAATGGGTCCAGCGGATGTAGGATCATTTACAAAAAAGATCGAAATCAACGTCGTCCATTTTATTAGTTGTTTCGTCATAATAATCTCATTTATTTAAGCAATACCATTGGACGGGAATACGTTTCGGTATCAGTCTCAACTCGGTAATAATACACTCCGGTTGGCATTCGATTCCCTCGCTGATTATGACCGAACCAAGTGAATTGATAATTGCCCTGTGTTAAATATTTATCACAAAGTGTAAAGATTTCCTGCCCCGCAGCCGTATAGATTTTGACGGTTACATTTGAAGATGATACGATGGCAATCGGAATCTGAGTCATAGGATTAAACGGATTGGGGAAATTTCTTCCCACGATAAAATCGTTTGGTAAGTCATGATGGATAACGGATACCGATTCGTCGCATTGTAAAACATTCAGCGTATACAATTCATTTTCGTAGTCATATAAGTTGTATACAATCTCTTTTTGCGGATCTGTGTCTATATTTCCAACATAAGGACCGGCAATATATCCATTTAACAAACTGCTCTCCCATTCGGTTGTACCCGTAGTAGAATCCAAAATATAAATTTTGCTTGTGTAAGTTGTAGTTTCAGAATCATAATCATTCACGCCAAAAAGAATTTCTTTCTCATTATCACTATCTAAATTTTGATAATCAAGAAAATACACAGCACCGGGGGTCTCATCTGTTTCCCATAGCGGTGCTGTTCCAAGAATAGGCCAAGCAGAAATCTTGCATCTGTACGCTGGGTCGTATGTTGTCGAATAAATCAACGCAAAATCCATATTCATTTCGTCTGAATGATATACATCCCAAATGGTTAAATAATCATAATCCTCGTCGGTAATTTCCCAAGTAACATCAAAATTATTCCCCCCATCATAAACCGTCATTGTATTATACAACACTTTCACAATATCATTGATACCATCATCATTAAAATCAAAATAAATAATCCCTACTTCAGACACATCTTGATAAACTTGCCATTCTAAAGAATATTGAGCATTTAAAGTTGTTAAGAAAGTGATATATACAAGAATTCCTGTGATTACTCTTTTAATTCGTCCCAATTTCATAGATAATATCCCAATAATGATGGCGTGAATTTACAGTCTAATTTGTATTTTTAGACCCAGTTTCTTGCAAATAGTTAAATTCATTTTCGCAGGGCATAATACAAACAAAACAGCAAGATTATATTTGGAGTCTTACGAAGATAATCAACGCAAGACTCCAAATTTATACGGTTATTTTTTCTCGCAACATGATTTGTCGTGAGATTTCCCTCCAAACATCCAACCGAAAAATCCTTTATTCTTCTTGCAATCTTTGGGTTTGCAATCATCTTTGGATTTACTGCATTTCATTTCGGTATCACATTTGTCTTTTGGGCACTCAGAAGACTCTTTTTTACATGAAGTTTCTTCTTTACAATGGCTTTTTGCCTTTTTGGAACATTGTGATTTCCCTAGTTCACCTTTACAGTGTTTATCAGTTTCTGCACCGGCAGATTTATCACATTGTGTATGAGCAGCCTTACTTTTTTTACATGATGTTTGTTCTTGTGCACTAATCATTGCTACGGACAGTAGCATGATAAGTACAATCGTTATCTGTTTCATGGTTTTCCTTTCGTATTGTATTAATTTATTTTAACCGCATCGGTTTGAGTTTCATTCCGCATTCATTGCAGCTTCCGGATTGATCCGATCTAATATGACTATGGATGAGCATCGGACATCCGTAATAGTCTTTATTATCTTCAGATGTTATCACGCCGGCGACCAGTTTCATACCGCATTCTTCGCATTGACCGGGTTCACGATGATGTACGTGCTTATGACTGTCCATCGGACAAGTATAATAGATCAGCTTTTCACTTTGAGGAGCGGTATGTTTTGCAACGGATGCTTCACTTTTCTTTTCACATCCTGCAATCAGTACAATCATACCGATAATGACAATAAGCAGTTTACTTCGTTTCATGTTTCATTCCTTTCGATTTGTTTAATTCTAATTCTTTCCACGCTGTATAAATAGTTGGAACAATAAATGTAGTTAAAATGGCAAATAACATGCCGCCAAAAGACGGAATCGCCATCGGGATCATCACATCAGCTCCGCGTCCGGATGATGTTAAAATCGGCATCAGAGCAATAAGTGTCGTTGCTGTTGTCATCATCGCAGGACGAATACGTCTCTTTGCAGCTTCGACGGCTGCGGTACGTACAGCCTTGATCGTTTTTGGTTTATCATTTGCAAATTGCTGTTCAAGATATGTACTGATCAAAACACCATCATCCGTGGCAATACCAAACAAAGCCAAAAATCCGACCCAAACTGCAACGCTTAAGTTAATCGGTTTCATTTGGAATACCTCTCTTATATTTTCACCGAATATTCCAAAATTCATAAACCAATCCTGACCGTACAGCCACACCATAATGAAACCGCCTGACCATGCAACAAATATCCCGCTGAATACGATGAGTGTAGTCGAAACTCGTTTGAATTTAAAATAGAGGATCAAGAAGATAATCGTCAAGGCTAACGGCATGACCACCGCCAATTTTTTTGATGCTCTTATTTGACTTTCATACGAACCGATAAACGTATAACTCATTCCTGCTGGAACGTACAAATCCTTGGATGCAATTAAAGACTCCAAGTAAGATTGTGCTGACTCAACGACATCGACTTCTGCCCAAGTGGATAATTTGTCGAACAAGACGTAACCGACTAAAAACGTGTCCTCACTCTTGATGACTTGCGGTCCTTTGACATAGTTGATTGATGCCAGTTGTCCCAATGGAATTTGGACACCGTCTTGTCCTGGGACCAATACCTTCTTCAGAGATTCCATATCACTCCGATAATCACGCAAATACCGAACTCTTACCGGGTATCGCTCTCGCCCTTCAACCGTCGTGGTGATGGGTGTCCCGCCGATGGCGACTTCAATGATTTGCTGAACAGTGCCCATCGGAATCCCGTAGCGAGCAATGGCTAATCGATCTACGTCAATTTCCAGATATGGTTTCCCGACAATTCTGTCTGCAAAGACCATTTCGCTTTTGACACCGGGAACGTCTTTTAAGTGTTTCTCAAGTTCAAAACCAAATGACTCAATGGTGGAGAGATCATGACCTTTAATTTTTATGCCCATTGGTGCTCGTATTCCGCTTTGGAGCATGACCAATCTCGCGGATATCGGCTGAAGCTTCGGTGCCGAGGTTGTTCCCGGAATTTGTGCTACTTTGACTAAGTCATCCCAAATGTCATCTCCGGTTTTGATATGATCCCGCCATTGCCGGACTCGTTTTCCGTCTTCATCTCGACCATATTCCGGTTTGTAGGCGATAATCGTTTCGATCATACTTAATGGTGCCGGATCTAACGGTGAATCAACCCGTCCGATTTTCCCGACAACGGATTCAACTTCCGGAACGGAATACAATGCTTTATCCAATGTTTGAAGTACATCAATAGATTCTTCCATCCCAGCATGAGGCATCGTCGTCGGCATGTACAAAAATGACCCTTCATCCAACGGCGGCATGAATTCTTTACCGAGTCCCGGAAATGCATGATTTGCCGCCACATACGGTCGAGATGATTTGATAAAATTGGGCATCCATCCTGCTAAAGAGTCAAAACCCAGCCAAATCACTAACCCAAATACGGTTACGATCATCGGAACCGACAATGCTTGTTTTTTGTGATCAAGTGACCACCGAAGCATTTTTGGGTAAATCTTTGTAAATCCAATGATGATTCCCATGATAAAGGTAATTAACATCCCTGCAAATATGAAATTCAGCCAAAATCCTTTTTGCAACCCTAATGGTGCCCAAGTTGATGCCAACACCAAAATTACGAGTATAACGATGATTGCATTTCCAAGCCACGGAAATCGTTTCAGGATTTCAATATTGACTCGTTTTCGTTTTTTCCTTTTGGACATGAGCAAATCTGCGAATACCGGTAAAATCACCAAAGCAATGATCACTGATGAGATCAGCGCAAAGGTTTTTGTATAAGCCAACGGTTTAAATAATTTTCCCTCAGCACCGATCATAGTAAAGATAGGTAGGAAACTGATTACCGTTGTTGAAACGGCCGTTAACACGGCACTCCCAACTTCCGATACCGCTTTGAAGATGACATCTTTGGAATGCGTTTTCGCTCGATCAAGATGTTTCAAGATGTTTTCAGTCACCACGATTCCCATATCAACGATGGTTCCGATCGCAATAGCAACCCCTGATAACGCTACAATATTCGCATCAACTTTGAATATTTTCATTCCGATAAAGACAAACAACACCGTAATCGGCAGCATTCCGGATATCAACATGGATGAACGAAAATGCATTACCATGATGAGAATGACGATCATCGTGATCAGGATTTCATCTCTTAATGCATGATTGAGAGTGTTCAACGTTTCATGGATCAATTTGGTTCTGTCGTAAAACGGGATGATCGTAACCTGACTCTCAGTTCCATCTTCTAAAATTTTTCGCGGTAAGCCGGGTGCAATCTCTTTGATCTTTTCTTTCACATTCTTGATAGTTGCCAACGGATTTTCTCCATACCGTGTAACAACAACACCTCCGACAACTTCTGCGCCTTCTTTATCCAAAACACCTCGGCGTAATGCCGGACCTAATGTTACATGAGCAATATCTTTGATATAGATTGGCACATTTTCACGCGACTTGACAACGGTGTATTCAATATCTTCTACCGATTCAATGAATCCCAGACCTCGAATCATATATTCCACACGATTGACTTCGATGGTTCTAGCACCTACATCTAAATTGGATTGCCGGACGGCATTAAAGACTTCTGTTAACTGAACACCGTGTTCACGCATAGCAACAGGATTAACATCAATTTGATATTCTTTGTGGAATCCTCCAATCGATGCTACTTCAGAAACCCCTTCTGCTGATTGCAATGCGTATCGAACCGTCCAGTCCTGGATACTTCTTAATTCATCTAATCCCCATCCGCCGGTTGGCTGATTGTTTTCATCCCTGCCTTCCAATGTGTACCAAAACACTTGTCCTAATGCAGTCGCATCAGGACCTAATGTAGGTGAAACGTCCTTGGGAACAGTACCTGCAGGAAGCGAATTAAGTTTTTCTAAAATCCGTGATCGTGACCAATAGAAATCCACATGTTCATCAAAAATGATATACACGGTTGAAAAACCAAACATGGAATAGGATCGGATGGTTTTCACATTGGGAATTCCCAATAATGCCGTTGTTAACGGATAGGTGATCTGATCTTCGATATCCTGCGGACTTCTACCGGACCATTTTGTAAAAACGATCTGCTGATTTTCACCGATATCAGGAATTGCATCCACAGGAACAGGATCACGCGGAATACCGCCCAAATTCCAGTCAAATGGAGCCACCATGATCCCCCACATCACTACACCGATCAGAAGGATATAAACGACTAACCGATTATTGAGAAAGTAACGTATAATATTATCTAACATCATTCAACTCAATGCTGGTGATTCACGGAATGGTTTTTTGCAGAAGTGTTATCCGAATTCATCATGCTTGGTTTTCCTTCAATCTGCATCGCACTGTCGATTTTGAAATTGCCCTTTACCACAACTCGTTCGCCTTCATGCAAACCACTGTTTATGATGTAATGATCACCTGCCTTTTGTCCCAATGATATTTCACGGCTTTCAAAGGTGTCATCATTCGTTTTAACATATACTACCGCACGTTCTCCGGTCAGCAAAACTGCCGTTACAGGTATTAATAACGGATCACTGCTGTCACCATGATAAACCATTCCGAGTGATTCTGCAGTTTCCAGATTCATACCGCAAATAGAACATTGTTCGGGTGTATCGTATATCTCTTCCGGATGCATCGGACATACCCACTTCCCGGCTAATTCGCGGGTTAATACTTTGCTTTTTGAGTCAATTTTGGCTTTGAATACAGCGTTAGTGAACATTCCTGGCTTTAATAAACCTGAAGCATTATCAACATTCAGCCGCACTTGTACGGTTCTGGTTTCCTCATCCACCATAGGATTGATGAACACAACTTTTCCTGTAAAATGAGTTCCGGGATGAGCCGCCGTAGTGAAACTGACTTCTTGCCCATAATGTATTAAAGATATTTCAGATTCATAAACATCCAATTTTACCCAGACTTTTGAAAGATCAACCACTTCAAAGAGCGGTGTCCCGGTCTTTACATATTTACCTTCTACGGCGGTTTTATTAATAACAACGCCTGAGATCGGACTGTAAATGGTTATCCGATCTGACGGTGTTTTTCGTTTTTCAATCGTTTCAATTTGATCTTGTGTTAATCCAAGTAATCTCAGTTTTTCGCGGGATGATGTCAACATCGTTTTCAAAGAGGGATCAGATCCAGCCAATTTTACAGATTGTAAAAATTCTTCCTGCGCAGAGTACAATTCAGGACTATAAAGTTCCACCAAGTGATCCCCGCTTTTTACAGAGATACCGGTGTAATCGACAAACAGTCTTTCAATGCGCCCGGAGACCCAGGATGTAATGGATTTGATTTTGGTTTCATCATAATTGACTTTTCCTGATACGTTGAGTCGAATGTGAGCCTCTCCACGTTTGACCGGAACTGTTTCAACTTGTGCTAATGCCTGAGCATCTTCTGATAATGTAATTTCATTCAAATTGACCGAATGACTGCTTTTTTCAACCGGGATCAAATCCATGAAACAAATCGGACACGGAACCGGTTCTGGCAAATTCACACTTGGATGCATTGAACATGTCCATACTTCAACATTGTTATGGTTTTGATCGCCGCTATATTCACCGGGTGATCCGACCCATAATCCAATGAAAAATGCCAAGATGATAACAACCACCAACATTCCTCGAAAAATCTTTATTTTGTCAAAATATTTTTTCATGAGTTATTCTCCTTCTCCTGTTCCAAAATAAGATTCAAGGAGTGCTTTTTGCTGTAAATAACTGACAACAGCGCTTTCGTACTCAAGTTTGAATTGCAGATGTCTCCGTTGATCGTCTATAAGTGTGATCAAATCTGTATTATCGCTGATATACGCTTTCTCGGATGCCCCAAGAGACTCCATACTTTTTGGGATTAAATCTTTCCCGTATAAATCGATTTTTCGTTTTGCATCTTCAATCTGATATAAAATAGTCTCTATTTCTGTGTTCATTTGGTTCCGTTGACTGACCCACTTATTTTCGGCAGCAGATTTTTTATAACGTGCAGCTGACACTTGTTTCGCATTTTTTCCAAACCATATCGGTATCTCCAGTGAGACGTTAAACATCAGCGGATCTTTACCGCTGTCATATACAGGGACACCGTCCATTAACTTATCTCCCGTTTCGATATAATCCACGCCAACACCAAAATCGGGCAGGTAATTCATTTTGGCTCTTTTTAACTGATTCTCCGCAGACGCTGTCAAATGATCTAAAGCAATTAATGCGTGGTTTTGATTTTGAACGCGTTCCTTAATTGACTCTTTCGTATCAAAAAGGATGCTTAAGTACAACGAATCGGTCATCGTTATATTATCCATAGAAAAATCATTTAAAAGATCTTTGAATTCTGACATCAATGGGCGTTTCCTAGCATGCAGTGATTCAAGATCATTTTGAAGTTTGATCAATTCTATTTGAGTTTTGATAACATCAGGATGGCTGACTTGAGCCGTTTGATATTTTATCTGAATGACCTTTTCCCAGTTTTCAAGCAATGTTACATTTTGCTCTGTAATTTGAGTCGCTCTTTCAAGATAATAAATATCGTAGTATAAAGATTTCACTTTTGCAGTGATATCTGACTGCATTTGATAATATCGGTGCTCAAAGGCTTTTGCTTTTTCCATTTTAGCACGGCTGACACTTCTTAATTTTCCATACATTGGAATTTTTTGTGTAATACCTAATTTGAACTCTTGAGGACCAACGGCTGTCTCAACATTCTCTATGAAATATCCGGTACGTAATACCGGGTTCGGCAATTTCTTAACGGCGGATGCTTCTTCTTTTACCACTTGCCATTGATCATACGCAGCTCGGATATCCGCATTCTGATTCAGGGATATCCGTATGTATCCGGATAGGATCAGGTCCTCTGGCATTTCTGATCCGCTCACGGTGAAACACCCGAATGTCAATCCAAGTGTAATGATGAATATAGTTTTATGTTTTAAAAGCACGTAAGTCTTATCTCCTTAATGGTGACTGTATTGAAAATGATAGATCCGACAAGATGTACGAATCCACATAACGGATTGTATCCGTTTAAGATAAGACGATGCTTAAGCGAGCAGAGGTGTCAGAAACGACGGAGGTGGTTCGGGTGGATGAACGATTTCATCCACGGATACAATTAAATTTTCAACCGATAATGACAGTAACGGAACTCGAACGATATTTCCGTTAAACATATCAACCATCGATTCATACTGAGAAATCGGTGCAGATAATACAGGGATAAATACCTGAGTATTGCACTCACCATTGGACATCGTGCATTCGTCCATCACTTCAATGGTGCAGCATGTATCCTGGCCGGTTTCACAGCAAGGATTATCACAATCATGAAAGTGAAACACGGGCATGACTGCGGCTCCGATAAAGAAGAAAATAAGTCCAATCGATATGATTCTTTTCAGCATAATGATTATATTACGCTGAAATAAGGATTAGTTCCAAATAAAAATACACCAAACTCTATTTGACTAATTTTATTAATTCCCGAAAGGCATCTCCCACCGCGGTTTCCTGTAATTCAAACAACAGCATTTCAACACTGGTTTGTAATCCGCCTTCTAATAATATTTTATCCAACCCTATTTGCTTATTGAATTCAGTCCTAGATGAGACAGCGTCTGCTACAACAGATACATCATAATTTTCGAGTAAATCTTTTGCGGTTTGATATACACAAACATGCGTTTCGATACCGGCTAATACAACGTGATGGACCTCCAATTTTTCCAAGGCATTAATAAAGTTTTCTTCTCGGGCGCAGCTAAAGTCTTTTTTGATGATCGGTTCGCCATCTAATATCTCAGCAATTTCAGGAAGTGTTGCACCTAACTTGTCAGGGAGTTGTTCCGTCCAAATGATGGGTAACCCCAACACGTTAAATCCTTTGATCAAAATTTTCAAATTACGGAGAAATGATTCACTTTCGTGAGCTATTTGTGCCAGTTTTCCTTGCACATCAACCACGACCAATACTGTATGACATTTACACGGCATTACTTCCTCAATTCTTCTGATTTATTTAATGATAGACCATCGATGAACATTCGGACCGGTTTTCACGATTTGCAACCGGTTGCATTCATAATGAGTTTTAACTTTAAGCTGTTCAGCGATCTTTCGTTTATTATCTTCTGATATCGTTTTATAGATTAGACTGATATGCGGATTAAAATCAAACTGTTTTATGTTAAGATGACGAAAATAATCTTCGATCTCTTTTTGTAGTTCATTCAAAGTATCGTTCATCACAATTTGGATATACAGTGTTTTCCAAATATTAGACGAATAGCGGATCGACTTCATTTCAACCTGAATGTTTTCCAATTTGGATTCAATATTTCGGAGCGTATCTATTTCTTTTTGTGAGACACGTTTCACCCCGCTGTAGAGTGTAATATGCGGAAGGAATGCAGGAGATTGATACGTCCTGCTCAGAGTTTGAATGATGTCGCTTAGATAATCTTTGTTATCATCTGTGAAGGTTAACCAAATCGAATACATAATAAAAATTACCGCCTTTTAATTTGAGTGACAATCCATTTGCACACGTGATATTCAATTATAAACTTCAAGATTTTATTCACTTGATTGATAAGGAAAGATGCATTTACTTTTTCTAACACTTTTGATTGCCAAAATATGTTTTGGTATAAAAACCACAAAATTTAAAGGAATAGGGCAAAGATGTTATACACAAAAGCTTCAGAATATGCCATTCAGGCTATGATTTATCTTGCGGAAAAAGACTCGTCTGATCCAACGATGGTCAGTGAAATTGCAGATGCATATGGTATCCCTCAGCAGTTCCTTGCGAAGATTGCACAGGTTCTCAGTAAACATCAATTACTTATTACCATTCGTGGACGGAACGGCGGTGTAAAACTCGCCCGACCTGCAAGTGAGATCTATCTTGATCAGATCGTCTATGTGGTTGACGGCCCGCAGCAACCGGAGGCACGGTGTGTCATCGGGCTTGATCGCTGCTCGGATGAAGTCCCATGCCCTCTGCACCATAAATGGAAAGTGATCCGTGAAGATATTCGTGATATGCTGGTTGCCGAAAATTTAGAAGCACTAGCAAAAAGAGTCATCAACAAACGGAAATTGATGAAAGAAGCCGGTTTAGCAGCGGTTTTGGCTGAACACGCTAAAGAGTAATCAATTTAGGAATAATTTTTACGCCGCTCGCTGTCATACTTTTCCGACGCGAGTTTTCTCATATCTACTACTGAATCGTGCTCGTCCACGATCTCAACACCTAACAGTGTTTCAATCGCATCTTCCAGTGTAATGATCCCAGTTGTCGTTCCGAACTCATCGGTGACAATAAACATCTGCTGACGGCGTTTAACAAATTCATCCAAAATGAATGCAACCGAATCTTCCTGCTGAACAAAGTAAACCGGTTCGTGTAATTCTTCCATTGTGATATGAAATTTATCTTCGGCCTGCTTGTTTACAAGATCGTACCGATGGATCACACCGATAATATCATCCATATCTTTGTTATAAACCGGGATTCGCGAAAATGCAATCAACGAATGCTGCTGTACGATCTCTCCGACCGTTTGATCTTTTTGAAGCGCAAAGATAACATTACGCGGTGTCATAACATCTTCTGCAGGGACATCATTCAGGTTTAACAGATTTTCAATGATATCACTTTCCTTCTCAAGGATGGTTCCATCATTCTCACCAACTTCAGCCATCGCGATCACTTCTTCTCGGGATACTTTGTCCTGTACCTCATCTTTTTTAATCACGCGATTAACATAACCTGATAGATACACAAAAGGATACGTAACAAAAATCAGTCCGCGGATGATATAAGCCGAAAATGAAAGCAGCGATTTCCAATATGTTGCACCGATGGTTTTTGGAATGATCTCGGAAAAAATCAGAATGGATAGCGTTAGAATGATGGAGCTCAACGTGACCCACTTTGCGCCTTCAAAAATGATGAATGTCTGTGCACCGACACCAGCAGCACCAACCACATTTGCAATTGTATTCACCGTCAGAATTGCAGCAAGCGGACGAGAAATATCATTTTTTAATCTCTGCATAATCACACCTGCCTTTTGGTGATTTTTCACCATAACAGCAATATGAGCATGAGATGCAGATAAAATGATCGACTCAAGAAGTGAACATATAAATGATACTCCCAGAGCCAAGGAAAAGTATAATATGAGTAGATTCATCTACGGAGAATTTACTAACGAAGAATAAGACTAAATTACTGTTTATTTTCTCTTAAGTAAATTATTCCGAACGGTAAATATACTAACGCAAAGTGAAGAAGTCCGGCAAACTCAAGACCAATCAAATGGAATGGGAAATCACCAACGATAAACGGATTTTCCACTATCGGCGGTTTGCAGATGTACATATAATTTGCATCCAAAATCCAGTTCATTCCTCCCACGATAGGTAGAAGCAGTTGAGACCACAAGAACACGCGCCACCACGATCCTTTTCTCGGACGCATTTTCAAGATCATCGTTGCCCAAAGTGCTGCGAAAATTATCCCACCGTGAGAAACAAAATATTCAATAAAAAATAATCCGTCAGTGCCCAACGTGAATTCGGGGGTCAGTAGCGAATGGAATGCTCCGGGAATCCCCCAATAATAGAGTATTTCATAAGACCATTGTTTTGGAAATAATAAGACTACTCCAGATAAGATTCCTGATATTGCACACATCTGCAAAGGCAAACTGGACTGTAGAGACCAACGTCCCATGGCCAATTGATAAGGATGATTCAGTATAGCGATGGATAATAAAAAAGCGCCAAAAAAGAATGTCGTCTTAGTTATCCATTTCTCAGTTAATCTTTTTCCAATCATTAACAAAACAAAAATGGATATAATCGTGGGGATATTTCCTATCATCCATTGTTTTCCAAACAACGAGATTATTTCATGTTCTATCATATTGATTCCATTATAGTTGTAAAAAACTACATAATATTATTGTCGAATAAAATGAAAATATCTTTTAAATAGGATAAATTTGTCCTAATTTCTTATCAGGAAAGTAAACAAGCCACGACACATACAGAATATGAAGCTGATTTTTGCACACCTTTCCGTGCCCTACGCCGACTCCGGTGCTCTTCTTATTATTATCAATATTTCAACCAATTCAATATTAATAACCACTAACTAATCGAGAAATAAATCCTATGAATATGTTTAAACTGAAACAGAAAAATATTTCGGATTTTATTGTACATTTGCAAAACTCAGGAGACGTCATTGCTCCACATGCAAAAGGAGAAAATTCGTTTTCTTTTTCTAAAGTTACAGATCCTGATGCAGTTGTTTTAGATTACAATCGTACTCTACAATCCGTACGGAAATATTTTCTTCCTCCAACCGAGCAACTTTTATCATACTCTACTGTCTCTAATCAATTTGATAAGACTAAAATAAAAGCTAGACATCAAGTTTTTTTAGGCGTCCACAGTTATGATATGCATGCTGTTTTAAAGCTGGATTATAACTTCACCCAAGGCAGCCCGGAGATGAATTATTTATCCCGGCGAAAAAACTCTTACTTTATCGGTGTCTCATTTACCCCAGATGAATACCACTTCAGCCGTTCTGTCGGAATTCCGGTAGAAGATTTTGAAGGGTTTGATCTCTTCCTTCGGAAGAACGATACCGATTATATACTAATCGTACTCACGGACAAAGGTGAAGAACTGATCAACGGCTTCGATATGGATAAGAAAAATAATCCAGTTACTAATCCTTCACCCGAATTTCCCACTCAAATCAAAATTAATTATAATCAACTTCCGATTATGTTTGAAAAATCATGGGATTCTCCTGTGTGGGATGCCCTCTCTGATAAATGTGTCGGCTGCGGAACATGCAACTTGGTTTGTCCGACATGTTATTGTTTCAACGTGGAGGATACGCTTGATCTATCCTTGAAAAAAGGAACACGTGACCGCCATTGGGACGGCTGCACATTAAACAGTTTTGCCGCCGTTGCTGGAGGTGAAAATTTCCGTGAAAAACTCGGTGAGAGACAGCGCCACAGATTATATCGCAAATTTAAATATATCAGCGACATTACCGGAGAACCCTGGTGTGTCGGCTGCGGACGTTGTATCGCATCCTGTACAGCAGGAATCAGCATCGTGGAAACCGTCAATCAATTAAAAAGTGAATATGAACAAAACCATTTAATGAAGCCCGCCTCGCAATCAGGTTGGGTTGGTTAGGAATTATTATGTCAAATTTCATACACGAAAAACAAAATCCTGAAGAGCTCTACTATCCGGAGATGGCTGAGATCACACAGGTTAAAAAACATACTGAATTTGAAACATGGTTCGAAATCACGTTACCGGAAGGCCGTGACCTGAATCATGATCCTGGACAATTTGTACAAGTATCAATGTTCGGTGTCGGTGAAGCTCCGATTTCAGTCACGTCCTCTCCTACTAAAAAAGGGGCATTCGAACTTTGTGTTCGGAAAGTCGGGATGTTAACCGAAAAACTGCATCAATTGGATGTCGGTTCTCAGGTCGGCATCCGCGGTCCGTTTGGAACGGGATTCAATGTCGATGATCTTAAAGGCAAAGATATTTTGATCGTCGGTGGAGGTATCGGAATTGTTCCGTTACGTTCTTTGATTAATTATATCTTGGATAGCCGGAAGGATTTTGGCCGCTTGATCATTTGTTACGGTGCGAAATCTTCTTCTGAATTACTCTACAAAGATGAACTTAAGCAATGGGAAGATGATCCAAATGTGGAATATCATGTAACGGTGGATAACGACTCACCCGATTGGACAGGAAATGTCGGGGTTATCACAACCCTTATCCCTGACTTAGACCTTGATCTTGATAACACCATCGCTGCCGTGGTTGGTCCTCCAATCATGTACAAATTTGCGTTGATGGCGTTAAAGACAAAAGGAATATCAGATGAAAATGTTTACCTGTCCTTAGAAAGAAGGATGAAATGCGGTGTTGGAAAATGCGGGCATTGTCAAATCAATCATTCGTATGTATGTCAGGAAGGACCCGTATATCACTATCCTGATATCAAAAACTTACCGGAGGCAATCTAATGGCAAAACCAAAAGTTGCATTCTTCGATTTCACCAGTTGTGAAGGATGTCAGTTAAATAAATTAAACTTAGAAAATCACATTTTGGATGTCCTTGAGCATATTGATATTGTGGAATTCCGCGAAGCGATGGACGATAAAGCAGATCATTATGATGTAGCCTTCATTGAAGGATCGATCTCAACTCCAAAATGTGTAGAACGAATACATGATATTCGCCGCAGAGCAGACGTGCTGGTCGCTTTAGGTTCATGTGCATCCATCGGCGGAATCAACTCGATGAAAAATCTTCATCCGATCGAATCGGTTCGTGAAACCGTTTACGGAAAAGATAAGTACCTATTCCCCACGCTTCCTGCCATTCCGGTTTCGGCCGTTGTCAAAGTGGATTTTGAAATCCATGGATGTCCGATGAGTATTCCTGAATTCCTGAAAGTATTCAAATCGTTGATCGCAGGTAAAATGCCGATCAAAGCAGATTCCCCTGTTTGTGTCGAATGCAAATTACAGGAAAATGAATGTTTATTTGAACGAGGAATCGTCTGTATGGGACCCATCACACGTTCCGGTTGCGAAGCCGTTTGTCCTTCTTTTGGACAATTCTGTTCCGGGTGCCGCGGTATCCTGCCAAATGCAGACAGATCAGCTATGATTGAAATCCTTGTTCGACATGGTTTATCAATTCAGGACGCCCGTAAACGTTTGCTAATGTACAGCAGTTATATTACCGAAGAAATAGTCAGCTAAAGAAAGAATTTAGGAGCAATAATGAGTAAAAATCTTGATATCATGGTCAAACACCTTACACGGGTGGAAGGTCATGGAAATATCGTAGTCAACATGAAAGACGGTGTCCTGGAAAAAGCACAATTAGATATTGTGGAAGCTCCTCGATACTTTGAAGCCATGTTGAAGGGACGCAGCTTTCATGAAGCCGCTATTATCACATCCAGAATTTGCGGGATCTGTTCATTAGGACATCAAATGACATCCTTAAAAGCAACAGAAGATGCCCTTGGTCTGGAAATCTCAACACAAACGGAATTATTAAGGAAACTCCTCGTTCACGGAGCGACGATCCAATCAAATATCCTGCATATCTATTTCCTCGTAGCACCGGATCTCTTCGGTGCACCGAGCGTCATTCCGTTAATTCCAACTCACACGGATGTCATTCTACGTGCGCTCCGGATGAAAAGAATGGCCAATGATATTGGCGATGTCGTTTCCGGTCGAGCTGTTCATCCGATTACACCTGTTCCCGGCGGATTTACAAAAATCCCGTCAGCGAGTGAATTAAAAGCCATCCGCAAGGATTTGATTGAGAATGGTATCCCGGATATGGTTGAAACAGCAAAACTGTTGGCATCGGTTGCAGGGCTGATTCCGAATTTCACGCGTGAAACGGAATACATTTCACTGAAACATTCGGATGAATATGCATTGTACGACGGTGAAATATTCTCATCAGATACAGGCGCAACATCGGATAAGAATTATCGTGAAATGACGAATGAATACATTGTATCTCATTCAACCAGCAAACACTGTAAACATGCCAGATCCAGCTATATGGTCGGAGCTTTGGCTCGCTGGAATAACAACCATGATAGTCTGTGTGATAATGCATTGGAAGTCGCTGATACACTGGGTCTTAAGCCTAATTGCTACAACCCATACATGAATACGGTTGCACAAGCAATTGAGACCGTTCACTGTATTGAAGACTCCATTGCAATTATCGACAAGCTTCTTGACCGCGGATTGAAAGATGAAAAGCCGAATCAAACACCAACACGGTATGGAGTCGGCGTCGGTTCGAATGAAGTTCCCCGCGGTATTTTGTATCATGAATATGAATACGACCGCAAAGGCAATATCGTTTCAGCAAATTGTATCATTCCGACAGGTCAAAACTTGGCCAATATCGATGACGATATGAAGAAACTTGTTCCTGAGATCATCGATCTTTCGAAGGAAGAGATCACCAAAAGACTGGAAATGCTGGTTCGGGCTTACGACCCATGCATCTCCTGCTCAGTACATTTACTGGATGTGGATTTTGTTTAACAAAATAATTCATTCGCACTCATCGGTATTTAACACCTAAATTGTTGTGTATTCAGCAATGATTGAATCATCCAATACTCACTATTCAGCCGATTTAAAAATCATCTCTGTAGGAAACGATCTCTACGGCGATGACGGTGTCGGTATTGAGATCTTAAATCGACTTAAGAATGAGTCCGCTTTTGAGAAGTCTGCTTTGGCTGACTGTGCAACGGATGCACTAAATATCATTGACCATTTCAGCGGAGCTAAATACGTCGTCATTATTGATGCGGCAAAAATGTCATCTCCCCCAGGAACGGTCAATTTGTTTAACGCAGAAGATGCACATATTCGAATCCAGTCGGACCATTTATCCGTACATGGGATTAGTATTGCGGATGCGATCAACATTGCAAAACAGATCGGCGCTTACCCGGAATCTGTGATGATTTTAGGGATCGAACCGGAGCAGATATCCGTCGATGCCGGTCTCAGTAAAACTGTGTTAAATGCCATTCCAAATGCAATTTCAAAACTAATTGATTTTCAAAATACTTTAAACTTAAACTGAGGATTATTATGGCAAAAAAAATCATGATTATCGATGATGACATAGATTTAGTCGAAGTGATGCGAGTTACATTAGAATCTGCCGGATTTGATGTGATTGATGCTCAAGACAGCACAAAAGGGCTAACGATTCTAAAAACAGAAAAACCTGATCTTTTAATTCTGGATGTGATGATGGCTTCACAAGATGAAGGATTTCAATTGGCTTACCGACTTCGTGCATCAGAAGATACAAAAAATCTTCCGATCTTGATGGTAACCGCAGTCGGAAATCAAACCGGATATAGTTTTGATTCCATGAAAGACGAATCATTTTTACCGGTGGACGAATTCATCGAAAAACCCGTCAATCCTGAAACATTAATTGATGCCGTAAAGAGGAATTTGTCTATTGCCTAATTTGGAGACTGACCTTTTCCTCCTTTACACGCCAAGGTCTCTCAGAAGAAAGACTCGCTGGCTAATCAATCTACGGTGGATTGCCACCATCGGTACAGTCATTCTCATCAATATTGGAGCTTCCCTTCTTGATGTTGATTTACCGTTGCATGATTTGATTTTAACCATATCTCTTTTGGGGGGATTGAATTTATTCTATATGCTAGGAACACATTTCTTCCCTCCAAATACATTGAAAAGCGAGTTGATCTTTGTACGGATACAAATATATCTCGATCTGATATTGTTATCCATACTCATCCATTTGACGGGCGGAATTCAAAATCCCTTCTATTTATTTTATATCTTTCATGTGATCATAGCTTGTACGATCTTTGAACAAAGATATGATCCCTATACTGTGACAGTATTTTCTGTTATCATATTTACCGGGATGGTGATTGCAGAATCGAAGCAATGGATTCATCATTATGATTTGTTTGGCTCTTCCCTTTCAACCTTAAGTGTCTTTATATCCTTGGGAGTATTTTACATCACGATGTTCTCAAGTGCCTATTTGGGCGTTACATTGATGAAGCGGCATTTAAAAGTCAAAGATATTATCAATCAGAAAAATATTAAACTTCGATCGGCGTCTGCCGAAAAAAATAAATTTTTCAGATTTGTTTCTCATGAATTGAAATCGCCTATCGTTGCCATTCAAAGCTCTATTAATGTCGTACTGGAGTTGATGGGAAATGAGCTGACTCCAAAAACCAAAGATTTGCTTACACGAGCAAGAGTTCGATCGGCTCAGATGCTCAATATTCTGAAAGACCTTTTAGATATTATGTATGATCGGCAAATCAGTGCAGCAACCGGTGAACAGGTAGTTCCTTGTGATTACATTGAGGAGTTTATTCAAAATGAACGTCCACGTGCAGAAGAAAAAGGAATAACTATCAATCAAAATATCTGCAAAGAACGGAGTGATTTATTATTAGATAAATTCCTGTTAGAAAAAATATTTTCAAATTTATTATCCAATGCAGTGCGTTACACTCCTGATAACGGAACAATAACCATCTCAACTTCACTAACAAAAAAACATTGGGCCTTTACCATTAAAGACACCGGAATTGGTATTTCTAAAATAGATCAAAAACATATCTTTGACGAATTTTATCGTACTAAAAATGCTAAAATACATGAAGCAGTCGGAACCGGACTCGGGCTTAGTATTGTAAAAAGTTTAGTTGATAAACTTAATGGAAAAATTTCTCTAGAAAGTGAAATCAATAAAGGATCTGCATTTACGGTTATAATACCTTTACCCATAACTAAAGTGTAATCAAGGTATTGTTTTGAGTAAAATTTCAATAGGCGGCATACTAAAACTACAGAATTTAACATTGATTAAAATCATGGGATTAATCAGCAAGCCGGGACATGGCGGTAAATTATTAACCGTCCTTGGTGATGCGAATATCAACATGCATTTTATTGCTGAAAGTGAAGATATTTCATCAAGGGCAAACCTTACAATTTGTATAAACCCGGATAAGGAAATTCTTGCATTAGATCTAATACAAAAAGAAAAAGACACTATTGGTATCAGTGATATCGTTTCTGTACCCAATATTACAGCTCTAACCGTTTACGGACCTCATTTTAGAGAAAAACCGGCTATTTGCGGTAGTATGTGTTCTGCCTTGGGAAGTGAGGATATAAATATTTTAGGTATATCCACTTCCATTTCATCTATTTGCTGTTTAATTGATGACAACGACTTTTCCAATGCGTATAATGCTCTATTAAACGTATTCGCTCTTCCTTAAAATATTCGTCATAATATCTTTAAAAATAATCCTTGCATAGTAGAAGTAATCACATTTATAATTAACCACGTTAATTATTAATGGCATTACGATTCAGGCACTAGACGAACATATTAGAGCAACAGCTAATAACCTTAGGTTAGTCTCACGGTTAATCAAAAATGTATGTGAGGTTAATGCCATTGAAGCTGCAGACTCTCAATTAACGGAACGCCGAATCTTTATTTTAAAATCACTTTTATCTACAGGATCAAAATCTGTCCGTGACTTAGCCAATACATTTGGCATAAGTGATCCTGCTATCAGTCGATCTGTTGAACACTTAGTAAAAGACGGATATGTCACGCGCATCCAAAATGAAGAAGATCGACGCGGTGTCAATATCAGTATTACACAGAAAGGTGAACAAGTTGTTTTTGATTATGATGCCTATCGATTGGAACATCAACAATCTGTATTAAACAATTTTACCATAGAAGAACTAATCTCGTTCAATCAACACCTCAATAAATTTATCCAATCTTTTTTTAACGATGAAAACGATTTCGAGTTGGTGTGTCTGCAATGCGATGGAAATTTAGTAGACACGTGCAAACTCAGACCAAATAATACTAACTGCTTTTACTCTGTCAAATTAAAGTCCTGACTGCTTTAATAGATTAAAAGCAAAAATACAACCAAAACCAAGGAGGAAAATTATGGCGAAAATCAAATCGCATGATGGACCTAAAGGAATATCTTCATTTTATAATGACGATATGAAAGCCAGAGGAATTTCACGACGAGACTTTGTTAAATTCTGTACGGTAATGACCGCCGCAATGGCTCTACCCTATCAAGCTGCAGGAAAAGTTGCTGAGGCGATCGCAAGCAAATTCCGGCCACCAGTGGTATGGCTCCATTTTCAGGAATGCACCGGATGTACTGAAACGCTGTTGCGTGCAACACATCCAACGGTGGAAAATCTCGTACTCGACTACATCTCACTGGATTACTCTGAAACACTCTGTGTTGCAGCAGGCCATCAAGTTGAAGAATTGCTTCATCAAACGGTCGAAAAATATAAAGGAAAATTCATCCTTGTTGTTGAAGGATCAATTCCTTTGGCAGAAAACGGGATTTACTGCAAAATTGCAGGAAGAACGGCTTTGGATATTGCAACAGATGTCGGCTCAAAAGCCGCCGCTGCCGTTTCGATGGGTTCATGCGCTTCATGGGGCGGGGTTCAATCGGCATCTCCAAATCCGACACAGGCAACAGGATTTGCTGAAGTTCTTGCGCTGAACAATATCAAAACTCCTGTGATCAATTTACCGGGATGTCCGGCCAGTCCGTATAATCTGCTGCAAGTTGTCCTCTATTATCTTACGCTCGGTAAACTGCCGCAGCTTGATGACAAAGGACGTCCAAACTTCGCTTACGCAAGATTAATCCATGATAATTGCGAAAGAAGACCGCATTTTGATGCCGGACGATTTGCAAACCAATTTGGAGATGATGGTCATCGCCAGGGATGGTGTTTGTATAAACTCGGTTGCAAAGGACCTGAAACGCACGCCAACTGCGGTATCCAAAAATTTGGAGATACCGGTTCTTGGCCGATTGGTACCGGTCATCCTTGCTTCGGGTGTACTGAGCAAGGCGTCGGGTTTACAAAACCGCTGCATGAACAAGCTAATGTCCTCTCAGTTACTCCTCCGGAATTCTTCCCGGGCTCTCATGAGGAAAAAGGTGGCGGTATATCTGCCGGAGCAGCTGCAGTGGCTGGAGCAGTGGCCGGAGCAGCCGCAGCTGTCACGGCTATGACGGCTAAGAAATTAGACACCGAAGAAAAATCAACGAACGCCTGAGGAGATTAGACATGAACTTGGAAAGACGTGATTTTCTAAGAATCCTTTCCACAGGAGCTGCTACCACGGCAGGATTGTCTACTCTGCACGCACGCACCGTTAAGATGCTTCCACCCAACGCAAAAGGTATTCTCTATGATGCGACCATTTGTATTGGATGTCGGTCTTGTGAAGTGGCGTGCAAGCGATTAAACAACATGCCGGCGGATATAAATTCTCCTCTGGAAATGGAAAAAGAAGTCAGCGGTATCTGGGATACCGGTGATTTAAGTGAAACCACTTTAAATAAAATTCAAGCCTACCGGAACGGAACCGGAGAAACCAAAGATCAAGTCGTTGACGGGTTTGGATTTATGAAACGAGCCTGTATGCATTGTATTGATCCCGATTGTGTTTCTGCGTGTCCAGTTCAAGCCCTGCGAAAACAGACTGATACCGGAATCGTGACATACAACAAAGATGCCTGCATCGGATGCCGCTACTGTCAAGTGGCGTGTCCTTACAACATTCCGAAATTCCAATATGACGAAGCCTTCCCTGAGATTAAAAAATGTCAGATGTGCTCTCATATTCAAGCCGAAGGTGGAATCCCGGGATGCTGTGAGTTCTGTCCGACAGGAGCTTCTTTGTTCGGAAACGTATCCGATCTTTTGAAAGAAGCAAAGCAGAGACTGAAACTGTCAGAAGGCAATACATACTCCTACCCTGTTTCGAACATCGATGGCAAAACACAATACAAGAAAGTGAAAAAGTATATCAATTACATTTACGGTGAAACCGAAAGCGGCGGAACACAATACTTGATCCTTTCAGCCATTCCGTTTGATAAGTTAGGATTACCGAAACTTTCGACATCATCCGGAGCGGTAAAATCAGAAACGATCCAACATACGACATATAAAGGGCTGATCGCCCCTATCGTGTTGTTGGGCGGACTTTTATTTGCTGCACATCGAAGCGTCAAAGAACATGTTGAGGGAGGAGGACAGCAATGAGTACATATAAACCATTAGGCGGTAAAATATGGACAAAGCCATTCACCTTCATGGCTATTCTGGTCGTCATCGCTTTTTATCTCCTTGGTAAGCGATTTCTGTTCGGATTAGGAGCAGTGACGAATCTGAGTCACGGCTATCCATGGGGAATGTGGATCGTGTATGATGTTCTGGTCGGAACGGCAATCGGATGCGGCGGCTATGCAATGGCTTTATTGGTCTATGTTCTGAATAAAGGTCAATTCCATCCTCTTGTACGGCCTGCAGTGATGACCAGCTTGTTTGGATACACATTGGCTGGTGTGTCGATCTTCATTGATGTCGGTCGATACTGGCAGCTGTACAATGTATTCTTACCCTGGCATTCCAATCTGAATTCGATCATGTTTGAAGTGGCATTTTGTGTTGCAACGTATGTGCTCGTATTGTGGATTGAGTTCACACCGGTATTCCTCGAAAAATGGAAACCGACACTTGTTCCGAAACTGAATAAGATCGTCTTTGTCTTTATTGCCATCGGTGTTCTTCTTCCAACGATGCATCAATCATCCCTCGGAACTTTAATGATCATTGCTGGACATAAAGTTGCAGATCTGTGGCAAACCGGATGGCTGCCAGTCACCTTCCTGCTCTCATCCATTGTGATCGGATTTGGAATGGTGATCTTTGAGTCGTTCTATGCATCCATCGCGTTTAAACGTCCGTTGGAGACAAAACTACTGTCACAGTTAGGTAAATTTGTTTCCTGGGTTCTAGTTCTCTATGTTGTCTTCCGTTACGGAGATTTAATCTGGAGAGGTGTTTTGGGCGATGCGTTTGCCGGTGATCTCAATGGATGGATGTTTATCCTGGAAAGTCTGCTCTTTATTGTCCCGATGATCCTGCTGTTTATGGAGAAATATCGTACGAAAGCAAAAATGCTCTTTTGGTCAGCTATTTTACTGATCTTAGCCGGAGCATTATTACGCTTCAATACGTTTTTAGTTGGATTCAATCCGGGTGAAGGATGGCATTATTTCCCATCAGTAGCAGAGATCATGATCACCTTAGGTATCATTTCAGCGGAAATCATGGCTTATCTGGTTTTCGTTAAAAAATTACCGGTTCTGCCGGATGTTAAACACGCGTAATTATAGGAGGAATATAATATGGCAAAAAGAATTGTAGTTGACCCGATCACCCGAATCGAAGGTCACCTTAGAATCGACTGCGACATTAGTAACGGTAAGGTTGCAAAAGCCTGGTCATCCGGGCAGATGTGGCGCGGTATTGAACCCATTTTGTTAGGCCGTGATCCCAGAGATGCCTGGATCTTCACACAACGTATCTGCGGTGTATGTACGACCGTCCATGCGATGACCTCAGTCAGAGCTGTTGAAAATGCTCTGAATCTGGAAGTCCCGCTTAATGCACAGTACATCAGAAACATGATCATTGCGGCGCATGGAATTCACGATCATATCGTGCATTTCTATCATCTCTCTGCTTTGGATTGGGTTGATATTGTTTCTGCGCTATCTGCCGATCCCGCAGCTGCATCCAAATTAGCTCAGAGTTTATCTCCGTGGCCGAATAACGGCGTTCAGGAATTCAAAGCTGTTCAGGATCGTTTGGCATCCTTTGTCAAAACCGGGCAGCTCGGAATTTTCGCCAACGGATATTGGGGACATGATGCAATGAAACTTCCGCCGGAAGTGAATTTGATCGCAGCTGCTCACTATCTTGAAGCTTTCGAATATCAGCGAATCGCAAATCAAATCGTATCCATTTTAGGATCCAAAACACCGCATATCCAAAACTTGGCTGTTGGCGGAGTTGCAAATGCTATCAATCCTGATGATCAATCAACATTGAATCTTGAAAAACTTGCTTATGTCAAATCACTAATGGATAAGCTAGAACGGTTCGTCCGTGATGTGTATTTGGTTGATCTTGCTGCGGTTGGGGCACTCTATGCCGATTGGCTGCCATATGGCGCGGGAGTACTGAACTACCTTAGTGTACCTGACTTCCCAATGGATACAAAAGGCACCACATTCGGTACCCCGGGCGGATATATTCCGAACGGGGATATCGGCAAATTTCATACCATCGCTAATTTTGATGATCCATACTTTGAGGATAACGTCAAAGAAAGCATTAAACACAGCTGGTATAAAGGCGACTGGACTCGTCATCCGTATAAAGAGGAGACCGTTCCAAATTATACTGATTTCGAAGATAACGGAAAATACTCATGGGTCAAATCTCCAAGTTTTGCAGGCGAGCCTTCACAGGTTGGTCCGTTAGCCAATGTCTTAGGTATGGTCGCTTCCGGTCATGAAGGCGCAACAAAGTACGTTACACTTGCCTTAGAAAAAGTCAGTGCAATTGCCGGGACAAAAGTTGGTGTAGCAGCGCTTCATTCCACTTTAGGAAGACATGCAGCACGCTGCGTCCGTACGCAAGTCCTCTATGATGTCTTGGGCGATAATTACAATGCGCTTGTGGCCAATATTGCCAGCGGTGATATGACGACCTTCAATGAGCCGGTCTTCCCCAAAGGTGAAATCACAGGATTTGGTTTCCATGAAGCTCCACGCGGAGTGCTGTCACACTGGGTTGTCATTGAGAACGGTAAGATTAAAAACTACCAATGTGTCGTTCCATCTACCTGGAATGCAGGCCCACGGAACCAAGATGATAAACCGGGTCCTTACGAAGCTTCATTGGTTGGTAATCCGATCGCAGATGCGGAAAAACCATTAGAGGTACTTCGTACCATACACTCGTTCGATCCTTGCTTAGCATGCGCAATCCACTTGCACGATAATACTAAAACGAATATTGTGCATGTCAACACAACCTGCTAACAACAAAACTGAAGTTGTCATCCTGGGGCTTGGGAATACCTTGCTCCAGGATGAAGGCGTTGGTGTTCATATCATCAATCGGTTGATCGCTGATTTTGAATTTCCACCGGAAGTGTCTCTAATCGACGGTGGCACTTTTGGGCTGGATCTTCTTCCCTATATTGAGAATAAACGATATGTTATGCTGATCGATGCTGTCAATTTTCAGCAAAATCCTGGATATACTCAACTCATTGAAAAAGAGAATATCCTTACCCAATTAAGCACGTTGATGTCTGTCCATCATTTAGGACTGACTGATGTTCTTAGCGTTGCTAAACTCCTGAATAAAGAACCGGACGATATTTGTCTCATCGGCATTCAACCGGAATCCATGGAAGCCGGAACTGAAATGACACCCACAATTACTGCTGTGATGGATATAGCAATTGACCTTATATTTCAGCGATTAATAAAATGGGGGATTCCAATAAAACAATGACCTTTGCCGCTTTCATTCGTGATCGGCGTTTACATTTAGTCCTTTTCCTTTGGCTTATTGCTGCCCATTCGTTTTGCGTCGGATTCGGCATGATTTTCTTCCCTATAGATTTTATCAATTCGTTCGGTTTTTCAAACGATAAATGGCATTTTTTCTTAGTGCAGGGCGGTGTATTTCATTTTGTGATGAGCATCGCATATTTTTACGGCGTCAAGCAAATCGACTATTCATCTGATTTCATCATTTTTGCTGTCATCGTTAAAATGATCGCTACACTTTTCCTCTTCATATATTACTTTCTCATCGCCGACCTATTAATTATTTTACTTTCAGGGATTGGTGACGGACTCATGGCAATGATTTTATACACACTTTTCTACCGGTTTAGTACCGATTTTCAACGATGAAAAGCACTAAATTACCGGTGATCATTGTGACGGGTGCTTCCGGATTCATCGGAAAGCATTTCCTTGAACTAGTCAAAGAAGATTATATCATTTATGCGATCGCCCGGCGTACGATGCAGGAAGTTCGAATCGAGGCGCACAAAAATATTAAATGGTTTTTAGTTGATATCGGTGAGTACAAGTTGCTTTCTGAAATTATCTGGACCATTCAAAAAGAAAAGAAAGTAGATTATATTTTACACTTAGCCGCCTATTTTGATTTTACCAATAAAGATCACCCTGAGTATCATCGCACGAATGTCCTTGGGACAAAACATATGGTTGATATCGCAAAATCGCTTAATGTATCACGCTTTATATTTGCGAGCTCGGTCGCGGCCTGCATATTCCCGCCCACAGGAGAATCTATTGATGAAAAGACACCCCTAAATGCAGATTTTCCTTATGCCGTCACAAAAAGAGAAGGCGAAAAGATGTGCCGGGAACTATCGGATGATGTCCCCTGTTCGATTGTGCGTTTTGCAGCAGCATTCAGCGACTGGTGTGAATACGGTCCGCTCTTCATGTTTTTGAAGACGTGGTTTTCAACATCCTGGAATTCAAAAATCTTAGGTGGAAAAGGAGAATCATCCGTACCGTATATTCACGTTCAGTGTTTAGTGCAGCTTCTGCTTAATATTATAAAAACATCGGATACTCTGCCCAAATATGATACCTATATTGCCAGTCCGAATGGAGCAACAACACATAACGAATTATTTAAGTTGTCAACGCGTTTATTCTATGGATATAATATCCGACCGTTTCATATGCCAAAATTCCTCTCAACTATTGGTATTTATACTTGGTACTTTTTCGGAAAATTATTTAAGCACCCGCCGTTTGAACGCCCATGGATGATGAGATATATTGATAAACAGTTAACGGTAGATTCAACTTATACACAAAAGACTCTGAACTGGGAACCCAATTCGCGCCGAAAAATTGAACGAAGGATATTATATCTGATAGAACACTTAAAAAGCTATCCTGTCGAATGGCAGCGAAGGAACATGATCGCTCTTGGTAAATTAACTATTGACCGTCCCCATCTTCATATCGCTGAAACGATGCAGCGGCTAAATGAATCAATTGTACAAACGATTTTGTATAAAATGCACTCACCTGCAAATTATGATATTTTCCCCAATTACCAAAAGATGGAACCGGACAGTCTGGAATGGTATATCCGAATTTACTATAATTTGTTAATGGCTTCGGTTCGAACAGGAGACAGAATGTCTTTGGTAAATTACTATCGGTTCTTAGCTAATATTCGCCATAGTGAGGGGTTCACTCATGAGGAAATAACAAGTGCTTTGGAATTAATTCGTGAATATTTACATTCAGTATTATTAAATGAACCTGCTTTAATTCATTTCAAAATCTTAATACACGACGTGATCGGATTAACCATCCAACTGGCGATTGATGAAATTGAAGACAGTTACGAACGAATAGAACTAACACAAAAAAGGATATAACTATGGATTCACACGTATTTATCATGTTTGGCACTCAGCATTTATCTGCTATTGGGATTATTATTGCCATCTCGATTCTTCTTCCCTGGGCGGTGAATCGATATGCAAATCCGACGGCAGAATTTAGAATTCGTATGCTGTTAGCTGCGTTTATTTGGATTCAGGAAGCCAGCATTTGGATTTATAGAATCTATAACGATATTTTCACCATTCAAGAGAATTTACCTCTCCATCTTTGCGGATTCTCAGCTTTACTGCTACCTATCCTTTTGTACACAAAACGTCCGTTTCTCTATCAACTTATGTATTTTTGGGGAATCGGCGGTGCAACTCAAGCACTGTTAACCCCGACTCTCCAAGCCACCTTCCCTGATTATCTATTCATCCAATTCTTCTTGGGACATGGCGGGATTGTCCTCTTGATTGTATATGCCACGGTGGTATTCAAATACCAGCCGACTTGGCAGGGATTGGTCAAAACGTTTTATATTACTGCATCACTTATGATTCCCATCGGACTCATCAATTGGCTCCTCGATTCGAATTATTTCTTCATCGCACATAAACCGCATTCAGCGTCCTTGCTGGACTTTTTAGGTCCCTGGCCGTTTTACTTACTGCCGTTGATCGGTGTCGGGTTTGTCATCTTTGTAATCGTATATCTTCCATTCCCGATTGTAAAACTGCTGAAAAGAAAATAGTCAATTCTGCATCTTGTTCTCTTCAGTTATTTACCGTAAAATTTGCTGTTGATAAAACAATTATTTTAGAGAATAGCATAGAAAAATGATACCAGTACATAAACCATCATATTTACTAAAGTTCGTTAATCCCATCGTGGTCCGGGTCACCGGAATCATTGCGATTGGTATTGTTGTATCAGGGATGCTGATTATCCCCCGCTTTGTGACTGAATTTGTTGATTTAGGCACACCGGATCAGATTATTATCACCATGGATGATATTCCGCAGACACAGCAGTTTAATCGTCCGCCGCCACCGGCAAGACCGGCAATTCCGATTGAATCCGAATCAGAAGATATTGCCGAAGACGTCACGATCGAAGAAACCGATCTTGATGATTTTATCGCTTGGGATGATGCTCCTCCTCCTCCGGATGAAGGACCGCGAGTCAAATTCATTCCTTATGATGATCCTCCTGTTCCGATCGGTGGATATGGCGCAATTCAGCGGAATGTTGTTTATCCTGACATTGCCCGCGAAGCAGGGATTGAAGGAACCGTGATCATCCAAGCTTTTGTCGATAAAAAAGGCCGCGTAAAAGATACCGTTGTGTTAAGCGGTATTCCAAATACCGGATTAGATGAAGCGGCTGCTGAAGCGATCCGGAAGACAAAATTTAAACCTGCTAAACAGCGTGAACGCCCGGTAGGTGTTTGGATTTCCATTCCCGTGAACTTTAAATTGCGTTCATCTGGGTAAGTAACTATATTTTAAATATTTAAAGCCGGTTTATTGATTAAATCGGCTTTTTTATTTTTTTCTTTCCCATTTCTTATTTACACTGTATATTTTGTCGTCGAACAAAAACAATACTATGGGGTTATCATATGTTACCTATTCATAAACCATCATACTTACTAAAGTTTTTCAACCCTATTATCATTCGTATCACCGGTATCATTTCAATCAGCATCATTGTTTCAGGGATGTTAATTATTCCCCGTTTTGTTACAGAAATAGTTGATTTTGGGAGTCCTGATCAAGTCATAATCCAAATGGACGAAATCCCTCAGACACAGCAGTTTAATCGTCCGCCGCCACCGGCAAGACCGGCCATTCCGATCGAATCTGAATCCGAAGATATTGCTGAAGATGTCACGATTGAAGAAACCGATCTGGACGATTTTATCGCTTGGGATGATGCTCCACCTTTACCTTCTAGTGGTCCAAAAGCCAAGTTTTATGCTTATGATGAACCTCCTGTTCCGATCGGCGGATATGGTGCAATTCAGCGGAATGTTGTATACCCGGACATTGCCCGCGAAGCCGGTCTCGAAGGAAAAGTAACTATTGAAGTACATATTGATAGAAAGGGACGTGTAATAGAGATGGAAGTGCTAGAAGGATTTCCAAATACCGGTTTAAATGAAGCTGCAATGGACGCAATACGGAAGACAAGATTTAAACCTGCTAAACAACGAGATATACCGGTTGAAGTTTGGATAGCCATTCCGATCAACTTCAGGTTACGTTCTTCGGGATAAGCTAATTCGTTTTAATAACTTTTTAAGGTCGGTTTACCGCGGTGAACCGGCCTTTTGTTTTTTCACCCAGCCCTAAAGTTAATGCGTCTCCTGGATGAATCGGACCGACCCCTTTTGGAGTCCCGGTAAATAGTATATCACCACGTAATAAAGGGATACCCACTGACAGATCTGCAATTAATTTTGGCAGTGAATGAATCATATCTTTCGTCTCACCTATTTGGACGCGTTCATTGTTTTTATCCAACCAAAACGGTAATTGCAGATCAAATGTTTCTTGTGATTCAAATTCACTTACAACAGCACTGTGATGAAAGGATTTTGCTGCAAACCACGGCATTTGTTTTTCTTTTAATTCATGTTGGAGTTTACGGTCGGTTAAGTCTAACCCTAATGCAAATCCTCCGACATAATCCATCGCAGATTCAACCGGAATGTTTTCTCCATCTTTTTTGATCAAAATGACGATCTCACACTCAAATTGAATACTTCGATCATACGGTAATTGTATTTCTGTTCCTGTCGTCAACGATGATAAGGATTTCTGAAAAAACACAGGAACTATACGAGAAGAATTTTCTCCCATTTCTTTGGCGTGATCTGAATAATTTCTGACCGTACAATATATATTTCTAACCGGAATTACACCCTGTTGCTGATGAAATACGTTAAACGATCTGTCCATGATTTAAAGCTTTCTTAATTCTGATACATCGATTCGGATCTCGTCATTAAAAGAATACACTTCATCATCGGTTACTCGTCCGATCGTTGTTGAGGGAACGCCGCCGTGCATACATAATCGTTCAAATTCCATAATATTTTTTTCTTCCAGTGTGATGACCATCAGTCCCTGTGTTTCACCGAAAATAAGTTCATCATGCCGTATTTTTCTTGACAAATGAACTCGAGCCCCCAATCCTTTTGCAGAGGACATTAATGATTCCGCGATTGTAACAGCCAAACCGCCTTCATCTACCATCGATGCTGAACGGATGAACCCGGCTTGGATCCCTTGCAGCACAACATCACGCAAACGGGTTTCCATTCCCATGTCCACCATTGGCGGCTGCCCGGTTTGAATATTAATGATATGCCTGAAATATGCACTTCCACCCAATTCTCCCCGATGGCTGCCGAGCATGGTAATAAAGTCTCCGCTTTCAATAAATCCTCTTTGAACCGCAAGATTCTCTTTAGAGGATATTCCAACAATGGTGATGTGTTGTTTAATTTGGTTCTGAAATGGGAATAATTGACGGGATTCCATCGTCAAATTAGACATCCGGATTGCCTCTTCTTGTCCCTGCAGCATTTCAATTCCTTTAGCTGTGTCAGAGCCTTCGGTTCCATCAGGTAGAATATTATGAATGATAATTGACGCAGGAATCGCTCCTCTACACACACATTGACGCACGGCGTTCGCAACAGCCAGTTTTCCACCCGCACGGGGATCCAATTGGAGGAAATGATCACACTCTGCTTGAGTAACACTGACTGAGTTATTCAGCTGAGGGTCGTCCAGCGAAATACCATAATTATGCACTGATCTTGATATCTTTTTTCTGCCATGTTTACCTGCATGAATCGATTGAAGCAATTGGATTAAAACCTTATTCAAATCTTTCGGTTTTTCGATTGTTTTCAGATCAATTTGCTTTTCCGTATCGATATTATGTTTAACAACAGTATTAATGTTCTTTCCCTGCCAAATAAAATCAAATACAGATAATGGTAGAATCACATTTTTTTTACCCTTTTCCATTAAGGTAAAGTTAGAAGTTAAATCTAACTCTCCGATAAGATCAGCGCTGATATTCTCTTTTTTCAGTTCGGTAGATATCTCTTTCTCAAATCCTTTTTGGATCATCAGAACAACAGTGATCGTATCTCTGCGAAGTATCGTTTCTTGATCGGCAGTAAAAACGATCCCGTATCCTGTATCATTAATTTGATCAAAGATCGAGGATGCCAATCCCTTTGTCGATACCGGAATAATTCGATAAATCCACGGTCGTTTAAGATAGTGAATTATTCGATCTTTGATCGAGCCAAATTGCTCGTATCTCAGTACAAACAATGACACATCTGAATTCGGGAGAGAGGTATCAATTCCAGATGGAATCCCGAGAACTGTTGATGAAGTTATTTTCTTCGAACGTTTTGTGAGTGTCGCTATGGGAGTAAATCCTTGACAGATCAACGAACCAACACTTTCGTCCTTATTCTTGCCTTTAAGTTTGATTCCCGTTTCTCCGGTTACTTCACTTAATATTTTCTCAGATGTTTCTTCATTCTTATGCCACCCGCCGGCTTGATCCATCCGAGCTAAAGCCTGAAGATACGGACGGAGTTTCAAATCATAGTGTTTAATGGCCGCAATGATCTCTAGCTCAATTTCGCTAGGTGAACGTGAGAGTTTTGAGCGAATAAATGCAATATCAAGGTCTGTTAATAAATCAATATAATTTTGTTTAGTTTTGGATTCTTTCATACAATCAGTTTATATCTAATGTTGTAAAAACTTCTGAAATGTCGGTCCATGTAAATCCTTTTCGCTGTAAAAAAGCAAGGAGCCGTTTTTTTTCTTTCTGATCCATTGTTATCCCGGAGCTAATATTCTTTTTCTGCAGATGATAGTTGATCAATTCTGTTATTGGGAATTCTATGTAAATATCGTTCATGACTCGATTTACCAGAGATGGCTCCAGCCTATGGACAATCACTTCCTGCCGAAGAGCTCTCGGTCCGATCTTTTTGTTCCGGACTTTATCTCGACAAAAAGCAACGGCAAATTCTTCATCATTCAGATATTCCATCTTCAGTAATTTTTGAATGACCGGTTCGATTTCTTCGTTGGTATACCCTTTTTTTAGCAAGCGGTCCTGCATTTCAGACACACTTCTCATTCGATATTGCAGTAAACCGAACGCCGATTCGAGGATTTTATTTTGTGACTCCGATCGTTGTAAGTCCAAATACGTGTTCTCATCGAGGATATCACCGACTGAAAAATTGGATGAAAGAAAAACGTCCTCAGAAATTCCGAAGACGCTTTGATCATCAAAATAGAGAGTTCTTCTACTCGAATTTCGACGCTGGTTTGTAATCTTGACAATTTTACGCTTCAGCGGAGTCCTCCGGTTCGTCCATCCCGGTAAAGGCTTTTACTTCCTTAATAATGGCTTCTCTTTCTTCCTGATTTTCTTTCAAAAAGAGCTTCACATTTTCACGTCCCTGCCCTAAACGAACATCGCCCCATGAGAACCAAGAACCAGTTTTTTGCAGGATATTTCCTTTCAGCGCTAAATCAATGAGATCTCCTTCAAAGGAAATCCCTTCTCCGTACATCAGATCCAATTCTGTTACCTTGAAGGGCGGAGCGACTTTATTCTTCACGATCTTGACTTTCACACGGTTACCGATAAAATCCTGCCCGTCTTTGATGGCTGCAATTCTGCGGATGTCAAGTCGAACGGATGTGTAAAACTTTAATGCTCTTCCGCCAGGTGTTGTTTCGGGATTACCGAACATCACTCCTATCTTTTCACGAATCTGGTTGATAAAGACCACGCAGGTATTGGATCGTTTGACCGTTCCGGTGAGTTTCCGAAGCGCTTGAGACATTAATCTTGCCTGCAGTCCAACATGCGTATCGCCCATTTCACCTTCTAATTCTGCTCGTGGAACCAATGCTGCAACCGAATCGATGATGATCACATCCAAAGCGCCGCTGCGCACCAGTGTTTCGGTGATCTCTAATGCCTGTTCTCCGGTATCCGGTTGAGAAATTAACAGATCATTGATGTTGATCCCGAGTTTCTGAGAATACACAGGATCCAAAGCATGTTCAGCGTCGATAAAAGCTGCATGACCGCCGGCTTTTTGCGCCTCAGCAACAATATGGAGTGCCAGGGTTGTTTTCCCGGAAGACTCCGGGCCGAAGATCTCGATAATTCTACCTTTCGGAATACCGCCGACACCTAATGCAATATCCAAGGATAAACTACCGGTTTGGATGACATTCTGAGAAACAACAGATGTCCCAGCACCTAATTTCATAATTGATCCCGGACCAAATTGTTTGTTCAATTGATCCATGGCTAAATCTAAAGCTTTTAATTTTTTTTCTTTATTACTCATGTCATTCTCCTATTCAGTGTCAGTCGCTTTTGAAAAATGGGTTCCTAGGATGCTGTGCAGCGGTCCTTTCGGCAGTAATTCACTTGCCATAAACCTGACCCGATTTACCGTCATAGGGACGGGTTCAAATGTTGTTTGGATAAAGGAAGAAATATCCGGTGTCCATTGCGGCGGGTATTTGATCCGTGCAATGGTGATATGCGGAACATATTCACTCGTCTCAGAAGGGAAACCTAACGGATCGAGCTTGGCATTGATCTCCTGTACTAACGATGATAATGCATCTGTTTCGCCTTCTAAGCCAAGCCATAACGTCCTTGGGCGACGCGGGTCCGGGAAACATCCTGTTCCTTTCACGGTGAGATTAAATGGTCCGTGATTTGAGACCACGTCACCGATCACACGGTTGAGTTCATCCACACTTTCTGGCGGTGTATGCCCTAAAAATTTTAAGGTTAAATGAATTTGGCCGCGTTTTACCCAGTGGATATTCCCTTTTTGAAGCTGGATGGTCGTTTTCAGCATATCCTGAATCGAAACCACTTCTTTTGGCACGGTTACAGATATAAAGGTTCTTAGTAATTTATTTGTCATTTGTTTAATGTAAGTCTAATCATATTTAAGGCAGCTTGGCTACTAAGATATTTATTTCCTTTCCGATCACGCGGAAAAATAAATTGTCTAGCCGAAACATCATCTCGAACCGCTAAACCGATATAAACCAACCCGACTGGTTTTTCCTTTGTCCCGCCACCGGGTCCTGCAATACCGGTGATACTCACACCCAGATCGGTTTTCATCAATTGTTGAACGCCTTCCGCCATTTCAATAGCGGTCTGCTCTGATACAGCGCCAACTCGCTCCAATGTTTCCTCTTCTACATCAAGGATATTCATTTTAGCATCGTTACTATATGAAACGACACCGCCTTTGAAATAAACTGAACTCCCTGGGATATTCGTCAGTCGGTGTGACAGTAATCCTCCCGTGCAGGATTCAGCGGCTGCAAAAGTCAGTCCTTTTTCGATGAGGAGTTTTCCAACTACGTCTTCTAACGTGACAGTTCCATATCCAAAGATCAACTTTCCCAGATTATCTTCTAATTCTTTTTTTATTTGGGCGACGGCAGACTGTGATGTTCCGGTTAAGCGAATATCCACGCCAATGAGTTGTGGTAAAAAAGCTACCGTGACATCAGAATGATTGTTCAATATCTCATGAACTTGTTCCGCTAATGCTGATTCAGTAATTCCGGTCGTTCTCAGTGTGTGAACGATTAAATCTTTTGGACTTTTTTCTTTTAACGCCGGTAAGATTGTTTCCGCCATAATCGCTTTCATCTCTTTTGGAACACCCGGCAGCGCATAATAGATTCGGTTTTGAAGCGAATATTGCAGCCCTCTGGCCGTTCCAACGGGGTTTGGTATGGTTTCCCCCTTTTGAGGTGTAAAAGCCTGATTTCGATTCAATTTCGGAATGTTTGGAGATATTTTCTGGAATCGTTCGGTGAGTTTCTCCCAATAATCTTCGGAAAATTCGGGTGTATCTTGAAAAAATGTGTAAAATGCAGACGATGTAACATCGTCATGAGTTGGACCGAGTCCGCCCGTTACAATTATTACATCTTGATCGGATGTAGTTTTCAATGCCGATATGATTATTTCAGGATCATCCGGTAGAGTCAAATGCGTTGATACTGACAATCCGACTTTTCCGAGTTCCTGTCCGATCCACGCTGCGTTTGTGTCAACGGTAAAACCGGAGAGAAGTTCATTTCCGACAGTGATCAGTGTAATCTTCATCCCGCTGCCACCTGATAAATGAATAAGATCACACCAGCTGCCAGTCCTGCAGCGATGTCATCCATCATCACGCCCCATCCGTTTGAAAGTTGATCTAACTTTCGTATCGGACCGGGTTTCCAAATATCAAACAATCTAAACAATATGAATGCCGCAATTCCGTACCAAAGTGTGTGTGGAATAAACCAAAATGCGATCCATTGTCCTGCCCATTCATCAATAACAATCCGTGAGGGATCAGACTCTTGCGTACTATCCTCGATAATGCTTGAGGTAATCACGCCTAATATCGTTATTATGATAGTTACAGAGATGAGAAATGGCAGTCCAATCCATGGATAAATATAATACCAAGCTGCAAATGCGGCTAAGCTTCCAACCGTTCCGGGTGCCAACGGAGCCTTCCCGATATAGAACACGGTTGCAAAAAGTTCTGATAGTTTAAGTTTCATCAATTTATGCAAAAAATTGACGGATCACCCTACGATTATGATAGACGTAAGAAATACCGGTGACCACTGTAAATATGGCCGTTAAGCCTGTTAAATAATAGATCAGATTCATTTGCAGGATCAGTTTTATCATCGGAAGAAGCCAATCAATCGGCAAGCCCTTGAAGCCAATAATGGTCAAAATAAACACGATAAGTCCGATTTGCGTAGCCGTTTTTGCTTTGGCGATCATGCTGGTTTCCATCGTCAATCCTTTTCGATTCATCGCCATTCGAAGTCCTGTGACAAATAAATCCCTGAAAATAATGAGAACAACCATCCAGTACTCGATTAATCCCATGACGGCAAAAGAGATAAATGCGGATGAAACCAAAATCTTATCTGCAAGCGGATCAAGAAAAGCTCCTTCAGGTGTGATCATGTTATACTTTCGAGCATAATATCCGTCATAGGCATCCGTGATGGACGCAATAACAAAGATGAATAGTGCAACCGTATTTGCATACGGAAACGACGCAAATAGACAGATAATGAAGAACGGGGTCAACAAAATTCGAAATACCGTCAGAATGTTAGGCAGATTTAAAATGTGGTCCTCCCTTCCATTGCACGGATCAAAGTTGCATCATCGGTGTATTCCAGATCGCTGCCGACTGGCAATCCTCTGGCTAACCTTGTGATACGAACATCCGTATCTTGTAAGATTTTTCCGAGATACAAAGCCGTTGTATCTCCTTCAACGCTTGGATTAGTGGCAATCACAATCTCCATCCCGTCTTTAACCCGATGCACCAATCCGTCGATATTCAGATCATCAGGACCAATTCCGTCTAACGGAGACAACACACCGCCTAGCACATGATAAACACCGTTAAATCGGTTCGTACGTTCAAAAGCAAAAATATCAGCAGGATCTTCTACAACACAGATGAGATCTTTATTCCGTTTCATATCTGAACAGATACGGCATGGATCTTCTTCGGTAATTCCACCGCAGACCGAACAGAAAATGATATTTGTTTTCACTTTCAGCAAGGCTTCTGCCATTTGTGCAATCTGTTCATTCGGTGATTTCAACACAAAGAATGCCATACGCTGGGCTGTTTTCTTACCAATCCCAGGGAATTTTGAGAACTCTTCAATGAGTTTCTCTACGCTGTCAGGAATCATCGCCATATTACATCCCAGGGAGTTTCATTCCCCCTAACATGTTTCCGGTTACGGCACTCATTTGTCCTTGAGATTCTTCCTGCGCTTTGCTGATTGCTTTATTGACGGCAGAAATTATCAGATCTTCCAATAATTCTTTTTCCTCTTCCATTGCTTCTTTGTCGATCGTGATCTCGAGAATTTCCATTTTCCCGTTTGCAACGACTTTCACCATCCCGCCACCGGAATCCGCTTCGACAATCATCTCATCGAGATTATTTTGGATGTCTTCAATCTTCTTCTGCATTTCGCGGGCTTGCTTCAGCATGTTGGTCATATTTCCTTTATTAAACATCATCATTCCTATTTTAATAATTCTCCCTGAAATTTATCGATCACTTTTCTTACGATCTCTCTGCTGTTTGCTTCCAGGGATTCTTTTTCTGTTTGTTGTTTTAATTTTTGTTCATTTATATCCCGGGTTTCATTCAACACAAACTTGCATCGTAAATCATGCCCCAGGCGATCCTGGATCGTCCGCTCAACCGCTAATCGGTTTCGATCCAAAATACTAATATTAAACTTGGACACATCTGTGACTTGAATCGTCAAAACATTCCCTTTGATCTGATCCGGATCACTGTGATCTAAAATCATCCCCAATGACGGACGATTCTCATTGACCGTATTAATGATCTCAATCCAGTGTTCTTTTAACTCATTCACCGAAACAGAAGTTTCCGGAATATTCTCTTTTTCCCCAGGTTCTTCGATCTCTTCTATTTTCTCCACTTTTGGAGCAGTACGCTCTTCTGATACCACAGTTTTTTCAACTGGTTTCGGAGTTTCAACTTTTGGTTTTGGCTGAACAGGATCCGGTTTTTTCACAATAGATTTAGTCGCTTTAGGAGAAGGTGTTTTTCTCTGCACTTTATTGGGAGATGACATCGTCGATAGAACTTCATCAATATGGACAGACTGATCCATTTCGAGGAAGCGAAGCAGGATCATCTCTAATAAAATGTGCGGCTGACTTGCTCGTTTTGTTGTGGTTTCTAAATCAACCAGCTGTCTAGAAATTCGCAGCAGATCACGGTTATCCCATCGTTGAGCTTCATCAATATACTGTGATTTCAAATCCTCGCTTAACTCGGCGGTATCCAATCCTTTGGGGATGGAAGCGATCAACAAGTTGCGGATATGCTCATTCAGTCCGAGGACAACCTCATTTACGGGCAGTCCAGTAAAACGGATTTCATGAAGAATTTCCATCATTTTTTCACCGGAACGTTCGGCAACCGCATCCGTCACGCGGAAATACACTTGGTGTGGAATCAATCCGAGCACGCTGACGACTTCATCATAACTGATCGGCTCTTCACAAAACGAAATGACTTGATCCAAAACACTTAATGCATCCCGCATACTTCCGTCTGCCTTTTGTGCAATCGCTTTGACGGAATCATCATCCATGGTGACTTTCTCTTCTTTGAGAATATGCTGAATGTGTTCAGCAATAGTCTGAACGGTAATCCTGTTGAAATCATAGCGCTGGCATCGAGAAATGATTGTAGCGGGAACTTTATGAATATCGGTCGTGGCAAAAATGAATTTTCCGTGGGGCGGCGGTTCTTCTAAGGTTCGAAGCAGCGCATTGAACGCCTGTGTCGTAAGCATATGCACTTCATCAATGATGATGATCTTGTACGGCGAATTCATCGGCGGATACTGAATTAACTCTCTTAAATTGCGAATCTCATCAATCCCGCGGTTCGATGCACCGTCAATCTCAAGGACGTCCATGTTACGACCGTCAGTGATTTCTTTACAATTGTTACACTCATTACAGGAGTTCCCCGGTGTATTACTGCAATTCAGGGCTTTTGCGAGCAGCCGGGCTACTGTTGTTTTTCCGACACCGCGCGGACCGGTGAATAAATATCCTTGGGCGATACGGTCTTTCGCAAATGCATTGACTAATGTGCGCGTAACATGGTCTTGTCCGACAACATCAGAAAATGTCTGCGGTCTCCATTTTAATGATAGTATTTGGTATGCCATTTCAGTTTAAGATTAGCGGATTTGAATCCGACAAAGAAGTTACAACATTCCGTGATTTCACGGCAGAAATAATTCACGATTTGCGTCAAAATATTGGTCGTGCCCACAATCCGACCATGCTGTTCACTATCCTTATGTGATGAGTTAGCTCCACTCCAGGATTCTCCCGGCACATCGTTCGATCCGTTTACCGCTGCTTCCTTCCGGACCTGACGGGGTTCACAGATGAACCATTGCGAAAGATTGAAATTTCAACACCACTTTATCCAATAAGCATAGGCAGCCACAGCCTCGTTGTGTCTTTAATCCTGCTATAGCGGATTGCAGGTTACAGGGCACCGCTGACTCCCCATCCAGCACGACCAAATCTACACAACGGATAACACGAATAGTGCCATCCACCTGTGGAGTCGAGGAGAATCGAACTCCCGACCTCAGCATTGCGAACGCTGCGCTCTCCCAACTGAGCTACGACCCCGATAAAACGGGAGGGAATTTAAGAGATTCTTCAACCTATGACAATAAACCAAATTATCAATCTAAATGTTTATACTGGGTTTCCTAGTTGCCGTATTACAGACATCTCCAGTCACCCGAAGGTAACGCAAAGCGTTACGCAGGATGGCAGAGAGAGGCCAAACTACGCTTCGCCTTCGTTTGGCTTGGATTCTCAAATATTTTTTCACTGTATTAATCTTTTTTTCAAGATTGTTTTACCTGAACCGCTCTTAAAATATTTTTCCAACCGTATCGCTTTTTCTTTTGATGTTACTGCGACATAAGTGACAAGAGTTAAAGGACGATAAGTTTTCGTTGATTGAGTTTTTCCATCAGAATGTTCTTTTACCCGCCTATTTATATCATTTGTAAATCCCACATAGATAAAATTCTTATTCGTGTTTTCTAATGCATAAACATACCACATAATTTCTCCATTAAACAATATGAGTCAGTCATATAAATATAACTCAATGTATTACGATTGACAGATAAAATTGGCGCACCAGCCAAATGTGATATAATGCATCACAATTGACAGTAAACTATGGCGAGCCATCCGAAGATAACGCAACGCGTTACGCAGGATGGCGGAGAGAGAGGGATTCGAACCCCCGTTACCCGAAGGTAAACCGCATTTCGAGTGCGGCGCATTCAGCCAAGCTCTGCCATCTCTCCATGCTGAAAATTACGACACTTCTCAAACGCAGGAAAAGCGGTTTACTCCTGGTTATACCGGGGTTAATTTAATCTACTATTTCTACTCCGTTACCGCGATTGTATTTCCCTCTGAATCTGTTTTGATGAGCAAAACATCGTATGAACCGCTTTCATTGGGTAAGATACTACCAGCAATGATATATCCTCCATCATCAGTTTCTTGGACTGAATATCCTATCTTCGAATCTGCTCCTCCATAATTATGACTCCACTCTTCATTTCCATTACTATCTGTTTTAATTAGCAATAATTCAACATGACGATCTTCTGCTATTCTTTCAAAACCGGTAATAATATATCCACTATCTAAAGTTTGTTGTACAGACCGCCCTTCTACGTCTGAATCACCTCCGAATTCTTTATTCCACTCCTCTTGCCCAAAAGTATTCGTTTTAATTAACCATACATTGGCGTTACCACTTCTATTTGAAAAAGTACAACCAATAATTACATATCCGCCGTCAAAAGTCTCTTGCACAGAATATCCTTCATCAATGGATGTTCCTCCAAATGTCTGATTCCATTCCTCTTCTCCATTTTCATCTGTCTTAATTAACCAAACATCTCTTACACCATTTCCATAAGACTGTGTATACCCAGTTATAATATATCCGCCGTCTGTAGTTTGTTGGACTGATTTACCCCAATCAGAAGAAGTTCCACCGAAGACTTGATTCCATTCCTCATCTCCATTTTCATTTGTTTTGATTAACCAAATATCTAAAAGACCATTCCCGAAAGATGACGTACTTCCTGTAATGACATATCCACCGTCATTGGTCTGTTGAACACAATTTCCAACATCATCAGAATCACCACTAAATGTTCGATTCCATTCTTCATTTCCATTACTATCTGTTTTGATTGACAAAACATCATAAGGACCGTATTCTAATCCTGTAAATCCAGTAATAATATATCCTCCATCTACAGTTTGTTGGACAGAACTTCCCGCAAGGCCACCTAATGTTCTATTCCATTCTTCAACCCCGCTATCATCCGTTTTGATTAACCATACATTATCTACACCATCTCCGAAAGAATACGTACTTCCTATAATGATATATCCACCTTCTGTAGTTTGTTGAACTGAATATCCCATATCTGATGAGTTCCCACCAAATGTTTTAACAAATATTGTACATGGCTCAATTTCAGAGGGACTGGGGCATGCGATGAGAGAAAATAAAACAATAGTAATTAAAATATTTTGGATTTTGTTATTCATATTATATTCCTTTTTAATTTTTCTCCATTCGAAAGTAAAACTGATGCTGATCGGTGTCAGATCGTGAATATTCGCTTGATAATATCAGAGTATCTCCCTCTAAATCAAAGCTGTATACACCGTGAATATTCGCTATCCAAGAGCCTCCCTGGCATGCTGCTTCAGTACAGACTAACCCAATATCAATTCTGTTATTGTCCAGCATTGTGAAATTTCCGGCACAATCGTTACAGGCATCCTTTGCACTGATGGAATCATAATTAAAGAACATGAGCCAATAATCTTCGTTTTCTTCCGGATAAATCATAAAAGGCCCCTCTATTGAATCACTAAACTTATAGAGATTCCATTCTGTATCGAATAAATCTGTGGTTTGTATTTGAGTTTCTTTGTCATCGCATGACATTAAGATTATTGAAACCAGTAACCCTAATAAAGGTATAGTTTTATTCAAAATTGTTACCCTATTTCTAGTGTTTTCTATTCGGTACGAAAATAATATTTTTCTTGCCCCGAATTTGCATGATTTTGTGTTAAAACCAATAAAGAATCACCGTTAAGTTCATAGACAAAAGTACCGTTAATACCTCCTAACCAATCAGACCCTTCACATACAGCATCTGAGCAAACAGTTTCAAATATGCTTATCACTTCATTTTCAAGTAATTCGAAGGTCCCACTGCAACCATTGCACGCATTCTGTGAAGCAGTAGTATTATCATCATTGAATATGATCCAATAGTCTTCATTTTCTTCAATAATAAATTCTAATGGATCAACAGCAGGATTTTCGTATTTATAAAGGACCCACTTAATCTCAAATAGCCCAGGTGTTTCAGTTTGTGTATCCTTATCGTTATAAGACATAATAATGATCAATATCATTAAACCTAGAATAGTTATGAATTTCTTCATAGCTGACTCCCCTCGTTGTTTATTTAATTAGAAATAAATTATATCTTAACAAAGTTTAAGACTTGTTGAAATAATATACAAGCCGATATTGTTGAACCTGCATAATACAAAAAACCCCTGAAAATCAGGGGTTTATCGGAATGTACCCGGGGCCGGACTCGAACCGGCACGAGGTTATCCCTCGAGGGATTTTAAGTCCCTTGTGTCTACCAATTTCACCACCCGGGCATCATAGCGTTAAATAACAATTCAGAGGCGTTGACCGGATTCGAACCGGTGAATAACGATTTTGCAGACCGTCCCCTTAGACCGCTTGGGTACAACGCCAATAATAAAATCACTCTACGGTTAAATAACGTGAACATCGTTTAAAATGCCGGGAAATTTACGTCAAAAACTATATCATCACAATTAGTCAAAATAAATTTTATTCCGTAATTTTCACCATGGATATTCCCCATTTAAATATCTATCAGCGTTTGCGCGACTTTCACGTCCCTGCTGCTGTTTTGGATGAACTCTTTTCTAACGAAGATGATCTAAAACTGCTGATCGACGCATGGAACGGTTTAGCTGAAGAAAATATGAACGGAGATGAAATTGCCGAAGAAATCGCCGCAACGATTTTCCGTGACCTGAATATCTCTCCCGAAGAGTTTTCAGACGAGTATTAACTCTGCCGTCCTATAAGGATTCAACGTCGATTGAATCCAGCCACTCCTCGATTTTACTTGTAATATCCTTCAAAACACCGCCTTCAAATGGTGACATCAAATTAGCTAATGTGATCAATCCGGTAAACGGTAAACTTCCGCCTGCTCCGCAAAGCGTCAGATAATCTGCCCAAGCACCGTCTTTATTTTCTTCGTATTTCATCCAGAACTGAAATGCGCAGATCTGAGCCAGCGTATAATCGATGTAATAGAACGGCATTTGATAGATATGCAGTTGTCCCTGCCATAATCCGCCGGCATTCAAAAAATCGATGTCATCATAATTCTTATTGGGGAGATAGATCGTTTCCAACTCTGCCCATTTTCCTTTGCGCTCACTTGGCGTTGCCTTAGGATTTTCATACACCCAATGCTGAAAGTGATCCACACAAGCACCGTACGGTAAAAACTTTACTGCATCCATCATATGCATATATTTGAATCGGTCGGTTTCTTCTTTAAAGAATCGATCCATCCATGGCCACGTGATGAACTCCATACTCATCGAGTGAATCTCAGCGGATTCCATCGATGGCCAGAGATACTCAAGCAACGGCTGTTTACGGCTCAAATAACTTTGAAACGCATGTCCGGCTTCATGAGTGAGAACGGTCACATCGTGGGATGTTCCGTTAAAATTGGCAAAAATATACGGGCGTTCATAATCCGGGAAACCGGTACAAAAACCACCCCCAGCTTTCCCGTTTCGGTTGACCAAATCCATCAGATCTTCATTGATCATCATATCAAAAAACTCTCCGGTCTCCGGTGATAGTTCATGATACATCTTTTGCGCGGCTTTAATCAGTTCATCCGGGGTTCCCTTAGGTTTTGGATTCCCTTCGATAAAATTGATCCCGTCATAGATGTAGAGTGTGTCCAGCCCCAATACTTTTTTACGAAGGTCAAGGAGTTTACCAACTAACGGAACAACATGATCCACAATTCCCTGCCGGTATTTGGCGATATCAGTTGCATCGTAATCGCTCCGCCCCATTTTCATATAACCAAGCGGAACATAATTATTATATCCGAGTTCGATCGCCATTTGATGACGGAGTTTCACTAACTTATCGTACAGATCATCGAGTTTATCAGCATGCTCTTCATAAAATGAAAATCGAGCTTCGTAAGATGCTTTTCTTATACTCCGGTCGGCATCTGTGTGAAACGGGGCTAATCCGGATAAATTATACGTTTTTCCCTGAAACTCAATTTTAGCACCTGCCAACAGAATAGTGTACTCGTTCTTTAATTTCGTTATTTCGAGTAAGATATCTTTGATTTTCGGGTCAAATGATTTGAGTTCCATCTCTTTGAGAACAAAGTACTGTTTACCCCATTTTTTTTCAAGATCTTCTCTAAATTTGGAAGCCAGAACTACTTTTGAAAACATTGTACTCAATTCGGCGATTGATGGTCCGATATTGTCATAAAATTCGTTTTCCGCTTTATATGCTTCATTCTCAGTATCCCGGGAAAAGTTTAATTGTGCGATGGCTCTATAAGTAGATACATTTGAAAATATATCATTTACTTTACGGATAACGTCATGTTGCACATCAACCGTCTCAGCATCTTGAAAGGTTTGAATCAACACATCAACCTCGGATGAGAGTGTCTCTACATCAACACGTTTATATTCATATTCACTGTACTTTTTCATGTTTGTCTCCTCTATTTTTACTCAAATACCTGGATGAGTTCATCAAACAGACTTTCATCTGTTTTAATCCGTTTTTCATTCCCAAGGACGCAATAACGGTTTTCTTTCATCACTGTTCCGATCATCTGAGCAATTTCACGGATATGTTCCGGTTTTGTGTTTAATACTTCGTTTCGGGTTTTCTGGATATCGTCATACGTTAACCCGATGATATACCGTGTTGCAGCCAGATTTCCTTTTGCACTGGGTGTCAGCGGAGTGTCCATCTTTGCAACCGTACCGATGATGTATTTTGTCATTTCTTTTTCATCGGATTTAAATGATTCAAAATAATCAGCTACTTGATCAAAGGCATCCAGAGATTCCTGCAAGTTCGGATCACGGTAAGTTCCGAAAAAGACATTTCCGTTACGGCTGATGGCTGAAAATGCCCCGTAAGCACCGCCCTGCACGCGGATACGGTTCCAAAGGTAGTCTAATCGTGCAACGCTCGAAAACACAGCCATCATCCCTGTATACTCAGCACCGGATTGTCTAAAATTATATCCTTTCGAAACATATTGAATATTCGCCGGTGTTAACAGCCCTTCATTTATATCTGACAAATCGAAGTGATAAATATGTTTCATCTGCGGTTCGTCGTTTATGATTGGGATGAATTGTTTAAAATCGTCTATAAACTCATCATAGTGTTCTTTGGACTGTGTGATACTAACAATCAGATTATCTATGTGAAATACTTTCTCGTAGATATCCTTGAGTTTTAGAATGAGATTGTCGATGCGTTCATCGAAATTCTTTTCGATATCTGAAATGAATTGATAGAATGCAAGTCCACTGGTTTGCTCATTGTACATCCCTGATTGCGAAAAATACGAGAATAATCTGGACATCGTCACCGTATGTCCGGCTTGTGCAATGGACATCTCTTGACGTGATTTGGATTCCATGATCAATTCACGAATTTTATCCTTATCATCAAATATCGTATTTTGGATCATTTCACCCATCAATTCGAGCATCTTTGAGAATTTAGATCGAGTTGATTTTCCTTTGACGATCAGCTTTGGATAATAGACAGAGTCATCATCATGTTTTGTCAGGTTAGAAACAGCGAAACCGATTCCGCCGGTATGGATATTGATTTCATTTGACAGATCCGAATACGAATAGTTTTTGGTATTCACTTCCCCGAGTAAAAGCGTCAGTAAAGGTAAATACTGGATATCACTTTGCGGAATAACGGTCGTGTCAAAGAACAACTTAAAGTATGACAGCCCGCTTGTGTGAATATCGTGGCTCAGAACTTTGATCCCGTTTTCTATTTTCTCTTCAATCGGGATAACATCAGCTTCTTGTTTCAAATCAGATAGTTCGAGTGACGGTAGCATATCCAGCACTTCCTGAGAATCCGGCGTGGCTTGCAGACGTTTTAACTTTTCTGTATTATTAACGATAGCTTGCAGTTCATCTTCAGACAACGACTTTTTGAATTGGGCTAATGATTCTCTCTCACGCTTTGCATTTTCTTCAGCTAAATTTTGTTTTGGAGACAGAATCAATTGATTCTTGTGTAAATTATCCAGGAAATATTTTTGGATCAATTGTTCAAAATAATCCGTCGTCAGAGCTGTCTTGATATTGGTTAAAGCTTCCTCGTATTCTAATGCTTTGATCGGTTGATCATTATAATTCCAATATCCCATTACTTTCATGAAATAAACGAGCCCTTTTGGGTACGTTCCAAAATCAGCTTCTCGCAAATCAAATTCAGTGGAATTAATAGCTGCTTCGATCAGTTTCTTATCCAAACCATTGTTTACAATCGATTTTAATGTATCATTGACAAGTGTTTGAAATGCATCCATCCGTAAAAGCTCTGAATTCTTGATCACGATACTGTATAACGGCTGCTGCAATTGGGTGTTGTAACTGCCAAAGACATCCTTGCCTAAACGGGATTCATTCAACGCATTTCTCAACGGCGCTGCTGATGATTCCATGAGGATATAATCCAGCATGGTGAATGCCAACCCAAGTTCAAGATCTTCTGCTGTTCCGATAACGTAATTTAAGCTGAGATACGTTTTTTCATCTGTGTTTTCTTCTGCAGAAACCGGATAATGCAATTCAAGTCTGTCTTTTTGATCATAACTTGATACTAACGGAACGTCAGATTCAATCTTTTCGGGACGGTATTCCTGTAGATATTTTTCGTGAAGGAATTTCAGTCTGTCTTCATAATTTCCATCGCCGTAGATCAAAATCTTTGAGTTTGACGGATGATAATATCTTTGATGAAAATCGATAAATTCTTTGTAGGATAATTTCGTGATTTGGTCTGGATCTCCGCCTGATTCGTGTCCGTAAATATGATCAGGGAAAAGAGAATGCTGAATCGATCTGAACAAGACTTGCTCGGGAGATGAAAATGCTCCTTTCATCTCATTATAGACAACACCTTTGTAAATGATATCATCGTTTTTATCATCCAATTCGTGGTGCCATCCCTCCTGCATCAGAATTTCAGGGTGGTCATAAATTCTTGGGTAAAGAACTGCATCAAGATAAACGTCCATCAAGTTCACAAAATCTTTCTCGTTCGTGCTTGCCACCGGGTACACGGTTTTATCTGAGAAAGTCATCGCATTCAAAAATGTATTCATTGATCCTTTTAAGAGTTCAATGAATGGTTCTTTACTTGAAAATTTGCGTGACCCACATAACACAGAATGTTCTAGAATATGCGGAATTCCTTTACTGTCAGAGGGTGGAGTTCTGAACGAGATCGTAAATACTTTATTGTCATCATCATTTTCTAAGTGAAGCAGTTCTGCTCCGGATTCATGTTGAAATACGCGTGCAGTAGAATTGACTTCCTCGACGTATTTCTGTTCTAATAATGTGAAACCGTATTTTTTTTCGTTAATATTCATATCGTGAACCTTTTGTTCTCAAAATAATAGTGCAGGACATGAAGTCCTTTGAAAAATATTGATGTTATTTGGATTCTTTTACAACCGGACAAGCGACCCAATGATCTTTTGAATGTTCTTCAAAAGTCGGGATAGCTTCTGCACAGGATGGCTTAGCTATCGGACATCGCGTTCTAAATCCGCAGCCAGACGGTTTTGCCATAGGCGAAGGAATATCACCTTTTAGAATAATCCGTTCCTTTCCTTTTTTATGAGGATCAGGAAGAGGAACTGCAGACAGCAAAGCTTGGCTATAGGGGTGTCTCGGATTATGGTAGACATCTTCAGAACTACCAAATTCCACTACATTACCAAGATACATTACAATAATTTTATCTGAAATATGTTCAACGACAGAGAGGTCGTGAGCGATAAAAAGATAAGACAAATCAAATTCATCCTGTAAATCCATCATCAGGTTAATTACCTGTGCCTGAATCGAAACATCTAATGCAGAGACTGGTTCATCACAAATGATCAGATCTGGATTCGTTGCGATTGCACGGGCAATACCAATTCGCTGACGCTGTCCCCCGGAAAATTCATGAGGGAAACGTCGAGCTTGTTCAGGATTTAATCCTACTTTTTCCAACAGCCATGCGACACGATCCTGCATTTCTGAATTGGACATATTCTTATGAATCTGCAATGGTTCGCTGATAATCTGAGCTACAGTCATACGTGGATTTAATGAAGCATATGGATCTTGGAAAATCATCTGCACTTTATCTCGATATTTTTGTAAGCTTTTTGGTTGCGCAGCAGCAAAATCAACGATACCTTCATCAAAATGGTAATTGATATGTCCCTGAATATTTACATCGGGAGCAATGTGTTTAAGGATGGAGATCATAGCACGCCCAACTGTAGTTTTACCGCAACCGGACTCTCCTACGATCCCGATGGTTTGTTTATGATCAATACTAAAACTGACACCATCTACTGCCTTAACTGTGGCAACCTGGCGTGATAAAATACCGCCGAAAACCGGAAAATATACTTTCAGGTTTTCTACATCAACTAATCTTTTTTTACTCATTGTCATTTTCTTTCTCTGTCTTGACAACATGGCAACGGACGAAATGTTCAGGAGCGACTTCTACGAGCGGTGGTTCTACCGTATCACATTTATCCAGTTTTACATCACACCGTGTACAAAATTTACACCCGACAGGAAGGTCAAGAATGCTCGGTACCATTCCTCTGATTGTACCCAGACGGTCCATTTTCTTTTCAATATCCGGACGAGGAATAGATTGGAGTAATCCTTTTGTGTATGGATGCATCGGTTTGTCAAATAACTCATTCACTTCAGCAACTTCTTGTATGATACCGCCATACATAACGATAACGCGCTCACATGTTTCTGCAATAACAGCTAAATCATGTGTAATAAGAACGACTGCTGCATCTGTACGTTTCTCCTTTAGTTCTAACATCAGGTCTAATATCTGTGCTTGAATGGTAACATCTAAAGCCGTAGTTGGTTCGTCAGCAATTAATAACGATGGATTTCGTGCCAAGGACATTGCAATCATCGCTCGCTGACGCATCCCACCTGAGAATTGATGCGGGTAGTCATTTAATCGACGGCGTCCATCAGGGATACCAACCATTTCCAATAACTTTGCACCTTCTTCTTGAAGACGATCGTATTCAGCATGGTATTCATCACTAATAAGTTTATTGAACAGAATGAGGAGATAAACCCAACCTGTTGGAAATAATCCACCTGCCAACAACGATTTAATAACCGGTACTAATTGGAACGTCCATCCCTGCGTTATCTGTGAAATAAGCATAATAACGACAGCAAAACCAACTGATGTTTTGATACGCTGCGGCATTGATAATTCCTTCAAATTCCGCACGGTACTGATAATCCCGTCTTTTAGATATTCTTTGAATGATTTTGGATACAGAGCTTCAACCATCTGCATTCCAACAGTAAAGACAGGATTCAAGGATGTCATCGGCTCTTGAAAAATCATTGCAATTTCTTTACCGCGTAATTCACGCATCCTCTTAAACATATTCTCTCGAAATGCGGTCATAGCTTTTTTACGCGGGGATGTGAAAAATAGTTGAGATGTGATAATCCCATTTAAAATCAAAGAGGTAAAGAATAATAATACACCAGGTATTTGTAAAGAGATATGCAGGATCAACCACAACATAAAAAATGCCGAAGCAGTCGCTAAACGGAAATTGCTCCTAAGATTATTGAAGAATCGGTATTTTGGAACATCTTTTACTTTCTGCAAATCCTTCCCGTCAAAGATTTTTTCGCCTTTGAAATATATTTCTCCATCATTGACTTCACCGGGAGGATTAGGAATTAACTGAATCAACGATAAAACTGAAACGGACTTTCCGGAACCAGACTCACCAACGATACCAAGAGTTTCACCTTCGTAAATATCGAAATCGATTCCATCAACAGCTTTAGCCCAACTATTTCCTACTTTGAAATGAGTCTTTAAACCTTTGATTTCAAGCAGTTTTTTTCTGGTAGAATTTTTGCTCATCTTAACCTCGAATACACTTTAGGGTCAAAAGCTTCCCGGACACCTTCGCCGATGAAAACCACCATTAATAACGTAAAGAACTGGGCACCGATTGGTGCAAATACCATCCACCATTTACTCATGTTTTGCAGACCAATTCCCAACATCTGACCCCACGAAGGCGTAGGCGGTGCTAACCCGAAACCAAGGTAATCCAGCCCGACAAGCGAGGAAATGTAAGCCACGATTGCAAAAGGAAAATAGGTAATCACAGGAACCATGGAGTTCGGTAGAATATGTTTGAAAATGATACTCGTATTTGATTGTCCCATGGAAATTGCCGCCGCAACATAATCTTTAGCTTTTTCTCGATAGAATTCCGCACGCATTAGATAGGTCATCGCTATCCAATTCACCAGCGTATATATTAGGATCAACAAAAAGAAGCTTGGGCGAACAACCGACGCAATAATTATGATCACAAACAGCATGGGTAGACTTGACCAAATTTCAATAAATCGTTGAAAAAACAGATCAAATTTTCCACCGAAGTAACCCATAGCACCACCAATTGATATTCCAACCGTATAATTAAATAGAGCAAGAATCAATGCAAAGGATATAGAAATGTTGAAAGCATAACAGAGTCGTGCAAACACATCTCGTCCTGTATCATCCGTTCCCAACCAATGAATCTTGTTTGGTGGTTCATACATTTTATTCCCTTCAGTTGTAATATCCTCATATGGATTGAATGGATAAACCGGCATGATGATCCAATTTTCTGAATCCTCTTCTTCCCATCGCTTTTGTAACTGGCGATAATTTGCTTCACCGGGTACATCTTGTCCAAACTCAACTCCGGCATGATATGAATTTGCACCAGGGAATAAATCCACAAATGCAGGGAAATATATATCATCCTCATAATTAATTACCAAAGGACGACTATTCACCATTAACGGAAGGAAGAAGGACAATAAATATAAAGTCACAAGTGTGACAAAAGAATAATATCCTCGCTTCATGGTTTTAAACTTCAACCACCGTTTTTTCATGATCGAGAGTGAAATCTCTTCATGATTCTGTTTTATTTTTTTATTGAAAACCATCTATCTAAACCTTATCCTGGGGTCAACGGATGCTAAAGCCAAGTCCGAAATAATGTTACCTATTAGTCGAATAACCACACCGATAACTAGGAAGGCAAGCGTGATGGGATAATCTCGAGCCATAACGGCTTCAAATCCCATTTTACCAAAACCTTCAATATTAAACACTTTCTCAATAAAATATGACCCGGCAAAGACAATCCCAATGATATGTCCGATACGTGAAACAATAGGAATCACTGAGTTACGGATGGCATGGAGCCATACAACGCGCTTTTCAGAAAGCCCTTTAGCAAAGGCAGTCCTGATATAATCTTGAGACATATTTTCCAGAAGCCCGTTCTTCATGACTACAGTGAGAGTAGCAAAACTGGCGATTGACCAAGCAATAATAGGTAGAATAGCATGGTGAAGTTGGTTTACTATTTTTTCCCACGTATTCATAGTTTCCCAAACTTCTGTTGGAGCATGAAAACCACCTAAGGGAAATACATCCCAAAAAGAGCCGCCACCAAAAAGAACTAACAGGACTCCGCCGAGCGCCCAGCCTGGAACGGAGTATGCAACGAAAATAATGATGCTTGAAACGAAATCAAAAGGGCTGCCATGGTTTAGAGCTTTACGGATACCCAGAGGAACACAAACAGTGTACGATAGGAACATACCAATTAAACCAAAGAATAGTGATATTTTAAACCGTGGTTTCATCACTTCAGTTACAGGCATTTGATAGGTATAGGATTCACCAAGATCACCTGTAAATATTCCAGAAAAACGAGTCTGATATATGACGCCGGTAACTGTACCATCATCTTTTGTGTCGTCAATATGTGCTTTCCATACATCGCTAACATTACCATGATCCAGAACCGTGAGTTTTTCACCATCTTTTTGAATATTGACACGCCAAATTTGACCATCACGCTTACCCACTCTTTTCTCAATTTCGGCTTCCCCGGAACGAAACTCAAGATTGCGATGTTTATATTCTCGCGGCCAAATACCAAGCCAAATCATATATCGCTGCCAGATCGGTTTATCAAAACCATAAAACCGTTCCAACTGTTTCATGGCTGATTCAGGTAATACTGAACCGCCGCCCGACATCACATCCGCTGCACTTCCGGCAACTTCACCCTGAGCTGCAGCACCCATTTGAATCCGCTGAATAGCCTGTTCCAATGGACCGCCCGGCGCAAGTTGTAAGATCGTAAATACAATCAGCGTTGATCCGATGAATGTGGGAATCATCAGAAGCATACGCCGTAAAAAATAGGTCGTCATACTTTTATAATACCTTTATAATATGAGAGAATTATTGTTGGTTCTTCAGATATTCCGGCCAGAACATCACATCCAGTTCTCCGACCGGCAGAGATGTGTTATTGTTCATAGCGTCTTCCAAAGCTTTTTCTTTTTCAGGATCTACCCACCAATATCTGAAAATGGAGCGATAATCTCCGGTATATCGAGAAACCATAAATTCAGGATAACCGAACTTATTCCAATAGAGAAGGCGTTCGTAGTTTCGAGCAATACCCCAAGCCGCTGGATGCATATCAGAATAAATACCATCAATTTCCTGAATGATCTTAACACGTTTTGCCTGATTAAATTCTTTGTCATAAATATCCAAAAGTTCATCCACTCGATCATTCTTGAAACCTGAAATATTATTTGTAAAGTTTTCATCAGCAAGTTTCGAGTTGAGTGAAGTTTCCGGGTTCGGGAAAACCAGGCCAGACCATGCCTGCATGTAAATAGTGAAGTTTCGTTCCATCAGATTTTTCCAATTGGCATTTCCATCTACATTCTTGATCTGCATATCAATACCGTAATCTTTAAGCATTTGCTGTACCGGTGTCACCATATACTCTGAAGTCTTTGCAATTCCAATTTCAAAGCGAAGTACTTTTCCCGTTTCCTCATGTACCAGCCAACCTTCTTCATTTCGACTTGTATAACCGGCTTCTTTCAATAATTGCACCGCTTTTTCAGGATTATACGTAATTTTTTCATTATCAGGATTTTCATAAGCAGAACCGCTGTATAAGGAATTCATCATCGTGTATTCACTGTAATACATCTCTTTATTCATTTTCTCCCGATTATATAAATAGGCGAAAGCATATCGGATTCGTTTATCATCAAAAGGCCATTTGCGCATATTGAAAGCATACCCTGATGTCCCGGCAGGTTTCTCTGAGTATATCTTACGTTTCTGGGTCCAGCCTTTTTGTATGGATTCAAAATCACATTCTTCTATCCATTCACGAGCTTTGGCAACGGTATAGTAGTCACATTCGCCTTTTTTAAATTTCTCAAAGATAAGCGATAAATTATCTTTAACGACAACAAATTTTAATTTATCAAAATTGTTCAAATAACGACTAGTTGGACTTTCAGCATCCCAATAGTCATCACGGCGGGTCAATGTAAATGATTCCTGGTTGATAATATCTTTATCATACATTGTATAAGCACCGGAACCTGGCATCATTTTAAACTGATATTCTCTAAGGTAGTCTGCTCCATCCATGTCTCTCAGGATGTGCTCAGGTAAAATGCTCATACTACCAAAATAGAGAAGATTACGCCAGCTAAGCTGTTTGCATTCCATACTGACAATATATTTGCTTTCAGCTACAGGGCGATTGAATTTTCCAAAAACTAACTGTGAACTAGGGAACTCGATTGTTTCATCCATCCGCAAGTCCCATGTGGCAACAACATCTTTCGCCGTGACCTCTGTTCCGTCTGAAAAACGTGCTTTTGGATTAATACGAAACCAAAATTTCATCTTATCATCAGATACTTTCCAATGAGTTGCAAGAGACGGCATAAATTCAAGAGTTACAGGATGAATCGTGATTAATCCTTCATAACATAGAGACTGAATGGTACTGTTCTCAACATAGTTTGAATTACGTCCTATAATTCTCAACGTAGCAGGAAAACGACTCACGATGCTTGTAAGTGATCCGCCTTTAACCGCACGGGGATCACCAAAATATTTTAGGTCTTCTTCATCGGGGATATAAGTTTGATAACCTAAGCTTTCAGCGATAGCTTCGAATCCACTACCACCTAATTCAGCAGAAACGTTTAAATCCTCTCCTTGAGAAACATTTTTAGAGTCGGCACTAGTCTGATTAGTTTGTGCAGCAGTTTGATTGCTATCTTTAGTACCGCATCCGGCAAAAAAGATTGAAATAAAAATAAGGCTGGTAAGTATCCTCATGGTCATGATATCACCTCAAGTTTTGTTTATGGGGTTGTAATTAACATTAATGTGAAAAATAAAGTCTCGGAAATTAGGCATCATTTCCCACAATTCGAATAGATTTTGCACGGATAACTGAACTATTTATCCACTGATTTATTTCGGCTTTTCTGCAAGTTCCAGTAAAACGCCGCCCGTTTCTCTTGGATGGATAAATATCACTTTGTATCCCTCAGCACCAATTTTTGGTTTTGTATTTATTAATTCAATATTATGAGTCGTTAATTCTTCAATTGCTTCATCGATACTTTTGACTTCTAAGCAAAGATGATGTATTCCCTGCCCTTTATTGTGTAGATATTTTTCTATAACAGAATTTTCATTCATCGGCTCAAGTAATTCAATTTTACTGCTTCCCACATCAAATATGGATGTCTTTACTCCCTGCTCTTCTACAATCTCATCTCCGCGATGGTTTAGTCCTAAAATCAGTTTCCAGAACGGTGCTGTCTCATCAATAGAGTTAGTAGCAATTCCAATATGTTCAATGCCTAATATTTTCATCATTTTTCCCAAGTTATAAAAGTTTGTTATTTGCTATTCCAAGTTTCACACCTAAACCCAATCGATTCGGAAGAACCAATTTCCCTTGCAGGGCTTCCGTCCCTATGTAAGGATCATTTTGAATCAATAGATTCCCATCCAAATCAACGTAATCAGCAAAAGATGACAGATGAGACGCTGCGGTGATTCCAATTGATGTTTCTACCATACAACCTAACATGATTTTCAACTGATGTTCTTTTGCGGTTTCTATCATTTTGTATGCTTCAAACATTGATCCGCATTTCATCAATTTGATGTTGATTCCATGAAATGCATTTGCAATCTTTGGGATATCCGATGAGTTGGTCACACTTTCATCCGCAATGATCTGGATCGGAGAGTTTTTCTTTAAGATCGCTGATTCCTCTAATTGATCCTCTTTGAGCGGCTGTTCGACCAATTCAACATTCTGTTCGTGTAACCATGATGTCATTTCCAAGGCTGTGTTCAGATCCCACCCTTCATTGGCATCCACGCGGATAATTTTACGAGTATGTTTACGGATTTCACGGATGATCGCTTTATCATCAGCAGTTCCTAATTTTACCTTGAGAATTGAATAGGGTTCGGATTCCGCGATTTTTTCTTTTACAGAATTCAAATCACCGATGGCGATCGTAAAAGAAGTGGGTTTCGGATGGCGGAGTTCGTTTCCGAAATAGTCAGATACGGAAATATTCTTTTTTTGTGTCCACCAATCTAAAGCAGCCATTGAAAATGCGGCTTCTAAACTGTGTAATCCGCCGGTTTGAGTTTTTAAGTCAGCCATCAAGTCATCTACTCCGTCATGGGATTTACTCAGTGGAATACCCATTTCGAGTTGGGATAATACTTTTTCGGGTGTTTCCTGATACCGAATATTCGGTGCTGCCTCTCCGCGACCGATAATATCACCGTCAATTAAATAGATAAAAATAATGTCGTAATGACTGTGAGTACTTCGTGAAATGCCAAACGGATGAACTGTATGAATTCGGTACGTGCTCCATCGGATATCCATCAGAAGTCAGATCAGGACTTATTTAGATCGAAAATTGGGTTTGCGTTTTTCAACAAATGCCGTTAATCCTTCAAGGGTTTCATTCGTCTCAAACAATTGGCTGAAAGCCTCAACCTCGTATCGAAGTCCTTCCTCTAATGTTACGTCTGAAGCTTTATGGATACATGATAAAGATTTAGCCACTGATTCAGGTCCGTTTCGTAATACGGCTTTAGCAATCTTTAGGCTGAAGTCTTCCAACTGATCAAAAGGGACAACCGCATTCACCAAACCTGTCTGTAACGCCCGTTCGGCAGAGACCATGTTTCCAGTGACGATCATTTCGATCGCAACACCTTTCCCGACCAGTTTGGGTAATCGTTGCGTTCCTCCCCATCCAGGGATAATGCCCAAATGGACTTCGGGTTGAGAAAACTGTGCGTTATCGCTGGCAATTCGCATATGACAGGCCAGAGATATTTCACACCCGCCGCCCAGCGCAAAACCATTCACCGCGGCAATCACCGGTTTCGGAGAGTTCTCAATTATGAGAGTCATTTCCTGACCTTTAATACCAAATTCAAGCGCTTTTTCTTTGTCCATTTGCTGCATTGCCTTTATGTCTGCACCCGCAACAAATGCTTTTTCTCCGCTTCCGGTTAATATGATCACTCCGACTGAATCATCAGCAATCATCACATGAAAAGCGTGAGTTAATTCGCTGATCACATCCGCATTCATTGCGTTTAATGCGTCTGGTCGGTTGATGATGATTTTTCCAATACCTTGATCAATATTGTATTTAATGAAATTCATTTTTCCCTCGAGAATTATTTCCAAAATGTTCGACTGAATAGGACCATCACAGTAAAGATCTCTAAACGCCCAAGCAACATGCAAAAGGACAACAACCACTTCCCTGCTACCGGCAATAAAGCATAATTATCCGTCGGACCGAATTCACCAAGTGCCGGACCGATATTTCCTAAAGCTGATGCGGCCGCACCGATTGCTGACGGCAAATCAATATTCATCATGGTCAGTAACATCGTAGCTAATCCAAAAATGAAAATATAGAATAAGAAGAAACCAACCGTATTTCTGATCACATCTCCACTAATATAACGGTGCCCGATCCGAATCGGAATGATTGCTCTAGAATGTAGCATCCTCCTCGTTTCCAGAGCCGTATATTTCACAATAAGCGTTACACGGACAATTTTCATCCCGCCACCAGTTGAACCACCCATTCCGCCAATAAACATAAGTGTTAAAATGATGAACTGAACAGAAAACGCCCATAACTCATAATCGGCTGTTCCGTAACCTGTTGTTGTAATAATGGATACCGTTTGGAAGAGTGCATCTCTAAACCCAACATGCGTAAACGTCCCGGATTTAACAACAATGGTTGTAAAGATCACCAACGTGATCAAAATAATAATACGGAAGAAAATTAAGAATTCTTTATCTCTGAAATATGCTTTGATATCGCCGGTTAATGCCCGAAAGTGCAGCGTAAAGTTGACACCTGCCAAAAACATAAAAAAGATAATGATATAATGGATAGTTGAACTATTATAATAAGCAATGCTGGCATTCTTTGTCGAAAAACCTCCGGTGGGCATCGTTGTGAATGCATGACAAATTGAGTCAAACCAAGGCATACCGGCTATACCGAGCGAAATAAATTCCACAACAGTAATTCCGACATAAACCAGCCACAAATATTTCGCTGTTTCTCGAACGCGTGGGCGTATCTTGTCAGCAACCGGCCCGGGAACCTCAGCTTTAAATAATTGAACACCTCCCACTCCCAATAAGGGTAGAATGGCGATCGTAAATACAATAATTCCCATTCCACCGATCCACTGGATAAACGATCTCCAAAACAGGATTCCATGCGGTAAGCTTTCAATCCCGTTGGGTAAATGAGGTAATGTGACCGGATTACCAATGATGGTTGCTCCGGTTGTGGTCACTCCGGATATCGACTCAAAAATGGCATCTGTGACCGTTGGTATTACCCCACTAAAATAAAAAGGAAGCGCTCCGGCTACAGATGTTAAGATCCAGGCAAACGTGACGATCGCAAATCCATCTTTATTTGTGAGTGAACGATTTTTACGACTGATTAACCACAATGGGATTCCGATCAATAAACATATCCCTGCGGATTGAAGAAACGCCATTGTGTCCGGTCCATTGTAAAACCAAGCGATCACAGTCGGGATGATCATCGTTAATCCTAATAACGTTAATAACGCTGCTAAAATATTGATGATGGTTTTTGTATTCATCGAATCCTTGGATTAATTCAATTAATTCTTAAACAATTTCTTCAGTTTTGGGATGACTTGTTTTTTCGTGAAAATCAGCACGGTATCTTCATCAGTCAGGATGGAATTCCCTCTCGCAATACTGAGGTGACCGTGATGATTGATCACACCAATGATGCTGGCTTTGGGGAAATCCAGTTCAGATAACGGTTTTTTCGTGACCATACTACCGGGTTCGGGATTCATCTCAATAATCTCGACATTCATGTCATCAAATGATTTCAGAGCGGTTTGAGATTTATCACTGTGAATCTCCGCTGTGATGGCATGAGCCGTGGACACATTTTTACTAATAACAGACGCAAACCCTAATTCTTTCACAATCGGTAAATATTCGGTGGTCGATAAATGAATGATCACCTGTTTCACACCCAAGTGATGGGCTAACATCCCTGATAATAAATTCGTCTGTTCATCGGCCGAAACCGCAATAAAACAATCAATCTCCCGAATATTCTCTGATTTAAGAAATTCGATATCCGTACCATCAGCATGGATAACCATCGTATTTTGTAAATTATTAGCGATAACTCCTGCTTTTTGCCGACTGGATTCAATTAAGCGAACAGACATTTCATTTTCTAATGTTTCCGCAATGGATCGGCCAACCTTACTGCCGCCGATTATCATGATCCGTGTCGCCTTCACTTCAGATATTTCAGCGATCGCCAGCATGTGAGACAGTTTTTCTTTCTTGATAATGAAATAACCAATATCATTTCCTTTGAAAACAAAATCGCCCCACGGAACAATCGTTTCTCCATTTCGATAAACCGATACAACGCCGAACTTGAACTCGACATCATGAACACAAATTTCTTTTACCGACCTACCGACAAGCGGTGAATCTTCCGGGATTTGCAAACCCAACATCACTAAACGCCCGCCTTCAAATTCCTGGATTTGTGTGGCGTAAGGATGCTGAATGAGCTGGACGATCTCTTCACAGGCAACTTTTTCCGGGTGAATGATCACATCGACTCCAAATTTCTCCGGACGAATAATGGAATCCCGTGTACTATACTGTTGGTTTCTTAAACGAGCTATGATCCGTTTGGCACCCAATTCATGCGCTTGCTGAGATGCGATCAAATTCACTTCATCAACACGGGTTAGCGCAAGGACGTAATCGGCAAACTGTACATTCGCTTTCTGTAAATTATTCGGACTGGCCCCATTCCCTTCTACAACCATCACGTCTAAATGTTCGTTGATCTTTTTACACTTTTCCGGATCAATTTCTACAATCGTGATGTCATGATCTTCCTGGCTCAATTCCTTCGCAACATGGAATCCTACAGAACCCGCTCCAATGATAACAATTCGCATAGATTATCCTTTCATGATCTAAAGGGTCAGGTGGTTATTACACGGAAACACGCGTAATATTAGCTCCCAGATTTCGAAATTTGTCCTCAAGATTTTCATATCCTCTGTCCAAATGATATACACGGTCAATTTCTGTTTTTCCGTCCGCAATCAGCGCACCGATCACTAGGGATGCACTTGCCCGGATGTCGGTGGACATAACGGGTGCTCCGGTCAGGGATTTCTGTCCCCGAACAAAAGCGGTGTTATTTTCTAACTGGATATTTGCTCCGAGACGATTGAGTTCAGGAATATGAGAGAAACGATCCTTGTAGACGGTGTCGGTGATAACCGTTGAACCATCTGCGATCGTCATCAGTGCGACCCATTGTGCTTGGAGGTCTGTCGGGAATCCGGGATATACTCCGGTTATCATATCGACGGGTTTGATATGCGTCCCGCGTTTAATATTGATGGTTGAGTCTCCAATAGTCACATGAGCACCACATTCTTCTAATTTACCCAGAATAATTTCCAAGTGTGATGGTTCTACATCTATTAAAGTTACATCACCGAGAGCAGCTCCTGCAATTAAAAATGTTCCTGCTTCGATCCGGTCCGGAATGACTTCAATATCTGCAGGATGCAGTTTATCAACCCCATGAATTGTAAGAATGTCTGATTCAATTCCTTCAATATTTGCACCCATTTTGTTGAGGTAGTGAGCTAACTGAACAATTTCCGGCTCCCGTGCTGCGTTTTCAATCACGGTTTTCCCTTTTGCGGTAACGGATGCCATCAAAATATTTCCAGTGGCTCCGACGGACGGAAAATCAAACCGGATAATATTTCCTTTTAATCGTTTGGACTTGGCTTGAATATATCCACCTTCCAGTTCGATCTTTGCTCCGAGTTTTTCTAATCCTTTCAAATGAAAATCAACCGGTCTCGGTCCCCATGCACATCCTCCAGGCAACGATACTTTCGCCACGCCCAAGCGACTCAATAACGGACCTAACACATAAAAAGATGCCCGCATCGTTTTAACCAATTCATACGGAGCGATCGGCGTATCCACTGACCTCGCATCAATGGTTAACGTCCCATCTTTATATTCCGTTTTAGCTCCGACCATTTCCAGTAATCGGATCATCGTCCGTGTATCCCTGAGATTCGGAACTTTATGAATATTTGAGATACCGTCAGCCAATAAAGCAGCGGTCATGATCGGTAACACCGCATTTTTCGCACCGCTGATAGAAACGGTTCCAATTAACGATCGATTCCCTTCAATAATTATTTTATCCATTTTTCCCCTCTGATGAAATGTTATTCATGGTTATTTAATATACTCAGCGGATACCAGCGTCATTCCGTCTTTTGTCGTTTTTGTAATATGGAGATGATGATCGGCTTTGTCGAAGATCTGAGGTAAATGCGAAATGCAAATCACCTGTTTTGTTTTGGACAATTTTAGTAAACTGGCGGCAACCTTTTCAGCAGCTACACCTGAAATTCCGGAGTCAATTTCATCAAAAACCATCGTTTGAATCGGGTCATTATGTTGAAATACGGTTTTTAATGACAGCATGATACGTGAAATTTCACCCCCGGAAGCTATCTTTGTCAAAGGTTTTGGTTTTTCTCCGGGATTTGCACTTAAATAAAATTCTACAAAATCGATCCCTTTCGGTGTTGTCTTTACAAAACGGTCATCTTTAGTAAAAAATGAATCAGGATCGTCTTTGTGAGAAATTCGTATTTCAAAAACGGCTCTAGGCATACTTAAGGAATGCATTTCCTTCTCCACCGCTTTAGACAATTCACTCAACGACTTCTGTCGGACATCATGGATCAACGCGGCTTTCCTGACATAATCTGCTTCCAATGATTTGATCTGTTCTTTTAACAGATTTTCATCTTCACTCAAGGATGCCAACGATTGAAGTTCGTCTTCAATTTGAGATCGTTTCAAATGGATGGATTTGATGGTCCCGCCATATTTCCGTAAAAGTTTTTCAATTGCTTGAAGCCGATCATTGATTTCAGTTAGATGTTCCGGATTAAATTCCAACGATTGCCGGTAATCCGTTAATCCTTCTGCGGAATCTTTCATCATGACTAATATTGATTCCATAGATTCATTGATTGATTCTAATGATTTGTCGTATCTTGTCAATGAGTTTAGCGTTTTCACGATCAATGCCATTTGATTATAGACAGATTGATCATAGTCGATCATATTGTAATTGATTTGCCGAATGGACGAGATCAACTCCTCAACATGGCTGAGTTTCTGAAATTCGACTCGTAATTCACTATCCTCATTTTCCTGAGGATCAACTGCATTAATCTCGTCTCTCTGGAATTCGAGTAAATCCCGTTTTTCTTCTTCCTGAACTTTTAATTGCTGAAGATCTGTCAGTTTGTGTTTTGTTTCATGTAACTCAGCAAATATTTCCTCGAGTTCTTTCACGTACTTTTGGTTGCTGCAAAAACTGTCGAGATAATCGATGTGTGTACCCGGATTCATGATCAACTGCTGTTCATGCTGTCCGTGAAAGTCGATCAATCCATTAGTGATATGTTTGTAATCTTTTACAGGGATCGGTTCTTCATCCACGAAGGATTTTACCCGTCCGGCATTGGAGATCAATCGCCGGTAATGTTTATCATGAACCATCGCTTCAATCACGGATTGTTTACTTCCGGTTTTTACCATCGTTTGATTTCCGTTAGCTCCCATTGCGACGGAAAGAGCTTGAAGAATGATCGATTTTCCTGCACCGGTTTCACCCGTGATGACAGTGAATCCATTGGCGATATCAATCGCCATTTCATTGATGATCGCAAAATCTTTGATGTATAATTTCTCAAACACTTTTCTTTATTCTTGTTTTTACAAGAATCATTCCAGCCATAAAACCAAGGACATCAGCAATTCCGTCATAAAGACTGGCATCACGTCCCGGAACGAATGACTGGAGGGTTTCATCCAATAGTGAAAATGCAACGGCATAAATAAGAATAAGCAATGAGCGTTTGAATGTCAGTGGTAGAAAACTATAACAAAACAAGATGCTGAATAATCCGTATTCGATAAAATGAATTAATTTGTCATAGGATAAAAATTTGATATCAGGAAAAGATTTTCCCGGGATTGATGACAATCCGAGGATCAGGAGCATGTAAATACCGAGGGCGATCCGTGTGTTACGTAAGCTCATATTGGCGCATAACCTTTGGTATCTGTGTTAACAAATCGGTTGCGATCAGTCCACGAAACCCTGATTCATCGATTAAACTGTCGGCGGCTTTTCCGTGTAGAAACACACCGATCTGAGATGCTTCAAACGGTGGAATTCCCTGTGAGATCAATCCGGATATCATCCCGGCTAACACATCCCCGGTTCCGGCAGTCGCAAGTCCTTGATGACCGCTGTTATTCAGCACAACGTGTCCATTTTTCCCGGTGCAAGTCGGGGCATTCTTTGCTACAACGACCCCGGACGTTTTGTTCAACAATGACTCAAATTCCGAAGGAAATTCGTTTTTGATCGACTGATGGTCTGTTCCGACGATTGCAGCCAATTCACCATAATGCGGTGTCAAAACATAATCAGAATTGATTTGATCGAATAGGTCATGATGATGAACAAAAATGCGAAGCGCATCTGCATCAATGATCATCGGGATCGTCAAAGTTTTTACGAGTTTCTCCACCAAACCCACTGTAGATTCATTTCCTCCGAGCCCCGGTCCGATCAACAAAACATCTGCCCATTCAAACATGCATTTCATATCACTGAAATTACTTTCGCTAAGATATCCTTTTCCCTCATCGGGGCAGGATAATGTCATTCCTTCGATGATATTTGTTTCATACGTTTCATTCAATGATGCAGGTGCACAGGTTACAGTTAAACCGGCACCGGAACGTAACGCTCCGTAAGTTGCCAATGCTGCTGCACCGGTCATCCCGGTTGATCCGGCAAGAATTAGGACTTTGCCTTGTTTATGTTTATACGTATCAACTGCGGGTGGTTTCAACCAACGGTAGCATAACGCTTCATTAAAATCACTCCAACGATAACCCGTTAACTGATCGTCAATATCCGGAAATCCAATTTCCACCGGAACTACGGTTCCTGAGTGATGACTTCCGGGATTGAAACGTAATCCGGTTTTGGGTTTACCCATCGTAACGGTAACATCTGCGATCACAGCACCATCAGCCGCTGTTCCGGTATCAGCATTGACGCCTGACGGGGCATCTACTGCGAGTATTTTCCCGGAGCATTGTTTAACCCATTTTGTCCATTCTACAACCGGAGGGCGAATTTCACCTTGAAACCCGGTACCTAATAATGCATCGATCACCAAATCATACTCGTCAGTTTTTGGCGGAGTTGTTTTGTGGAAGATCGGAAGGTTACTATCTAAGCATAATTGATAAAAATGTTTTGCGTCCCCGCTGACCTCATCCGCTTTTGGGATGGAAAATAATGTTATCTTATACGATTTAAGATGAATTGCAGCAGCGAATCCGTCTCCTCCGTTATTTCCTTTTCCGCAGCAAATGGCAATCCGTTTAGACGTATCATTTTTCAGCATATCTGTTGCAATTTTTGCTACTTGCTGCCCTGCATTCCCCATCAGACTGATCCCTGAGATACCCATTTCATCCATGGATATTCGATCAAGCTCCTGTGCCTGTTGTCGACGTAATACTCTCATGACAATGTAATCAATACAGCAAAAGCTACGGCAGAATCATGAGAATGTGAAATGGAGACTTTACATTGATATGCAGAGGGCAATTCAGCGTGGATTACAACTGTTGGAGCTCCACTTTCTTCAGATAGAATTTCAATATCTTTCATCGAAATTTCTGAAAGTAATTTTGAGGATAAGATCGCTTTGGTTACTGCTTCTTTTGCAGAAAACCGACCGGCATAATGTATTGCTGGATTCGCTTTATTTTCGCAATAGGCTCTCTCTGCTTTTGTAAAAATCCGGTTTAAAAATCGTTCCTTTTGATCAGAACTTAGGATAGACTCTATCCGAGAGACAGACAGAATGTCCGTCCCGATGAAAACATCATGCACTGTTTAACTCTTCAATAATGCCGACGATCTGATAAATGTCATCCACTTCCCAATCTGCGCCGGAATCTTTTACATCAAATTTGTCACCGTAACGGGCGAATAAGGTTCGTATCCCTAATTGCTTCGCACCGACGATATCTCTTTCCGGCCAATCACCGATCATCAACACTTCATCGGATGTCACATTTAATGCACTCATCGCCATTTTAAACGGAACCGGTGACGGCTTATGCACTTTAGAATCGTCAAACGTAATGACGTGATCAAAAATGTGATGCAGATTCAGATAATAGATACGCATCCAGGCTTCCCTGCTAGGCGCATCGGAAACAACGGCGAGTTTGATTCCTCGCTTTAATAATTCAAATAATGTTTTTTTTACGTTCGGATATACTTGAAGTGTGGCTTCTCTTGCCCGACGGTAAGCGACAATCCCTGCAGCTAAATATTTATTATTGACCGTACCAGATTTTGTTTGAAGATAATCATTGAAGATAGTTTGATTTTCCCATCCGCTTTCTTCGTACATTTTAAAAATTTCATGATAAGCTTCTTCTTCATCGATGGCAAGACCGGCTTCAACCATCGCAGACAAGGATGCCCGAACGGCATACTGTTTCATTTTGACAAAATCCAGAAGGGTATTGTCTAAGTCAAAAATAACAGCTTTTATCATGATAGGAAACGAAGGAGTTCCTTCGTTCAAATATTAATCTTGGTACTTCTGAGGATTTTTAACTTTATCAATTTCGTATTCAGCCATTTTCCGCCAGGAGCGGTCATTTCGCGCTTTTTCAAACGCATTGAGTGCTGCGGTTTTATTTCCTTTTCCACCGCACCATTCAGCAATACCCAGCTCAACCCAGCCGCCGCCAAAAGATTTTTTCCGATCCGTGGCTTCACGAGCGGCACGAATAGCATTTTCACAATCGGATAACTGGTTATATATCTGAGCTAAACGATACCATGCCGTCGCATTCTTTGGTTTTAACGAAACAGATAATTCAAAATATCTTGCTGCTTCATCTAAAATTTCCTTTTCAGCATAGATCATGCCTAATAATTCAAACGGCTTTGCATAGGAAGGATCAACCTGTGTCGCCATTTTTAGGACTTCCTCTGCTTGATCGAATTCTTTTCTCTCAACGTAAATTTTTCCAATCTCAGCATAGGCTTTTGCATATCCGGGATGAACTTCAACTGCTTTTTCGAACGAAACTAATGCGTTATCTGCATCGCTGTTTTTATTATAAGCAATTCCCAAAGCAAACCAACCTTTATAGAAATTCGGATTGATCTCTATGGCTTTGACATAGGATTCAATTGCTCCGGTAATATTCTGCATTTTTGTTTCTATCACACCGATCTGGTAATAAGCTTGATAGAAATTTACGTCAATGGTTAATACTTTACGATAACTGTCAATAGCTTCTTCAAGATTTCCCCGTTTGTATGAGGTGTTTCCTTCATTGAAGGTCTTTTTTGCAACATTGGTCAATGCAGCACGGGCATTATCATGATCGGGGTTGATCGTTAGCGCTTCTTGAAAATGGAGAACAGCCGTTTCAAAATCTTTCAAACGGAATTTCGCAAGTCCCAGGCTGTAGGCTGCTTCACTATAAAACGGGACTTTTTCCAAAACGACTCGATAGGATTCATACGCTTCATCAAATCGACCGTTACTCATCAATCGTGCACCATCGCCCATCAAAGTGTTGATTTCTTTCAGCCGATCAAATTCATCGCGATATTCTTGGTTATTTGGATCAGTACTGATCGCACTTAATAAATGCTTTTGAGTATCATCCATATTTCCTTTACGAAACATTAGTTTCGCGTAATAAACATGTGCTGCGGCAAATGTATCATCGTTGGATAAAATCTGTTGGAATAATTCTTCTGCTCGTGAATAACTCTTGTTATTGTACGCTTCAACTCCCTGTTGAAACAGCTCATCATTGGTTTGTCCAATAAGAATTCCAACTAAAACAATGCTGATAATATTAACGTATTTTCTCATGTGTATCCTTCATTCAAAATCTTGTGCCGAAGGCCGGACTCGAACCGGCACGCCCTCTCGGACACTACCCCCTCAAGATAGCGTGTCTACCAATTCCACCACTTCGGCATGAAATGTATTTATTCCTCTTTCGGAGGATCAGAGGATTCTACTCCCATCGGCAGGGAAAGATCCTGACCGGGAGTAACAGCTTGACTTTCTGATTCCTGTTTTAACAGAGATTCCGGTTCCACCGCAGACGGTGTGGAGAAAAAACTGATCAAAATAGCCAGAACTAAAAAGATCCCTGCCAGCCAGGCAGTCAATTTACTTAAAAATGAAGCGGCTCCTCGGCCACCCATAATCGCACTCGTGGCTGTACTTCCAAATGTACCTGACAGACCGCCGCCCTGGCTTGCCTGCATCAGGATCACAATGATCAGCAAAATACTGACGAGTGTATGTATTCCGATAAAAAATCCTTGCACGATTTATTCCTTATGATTCTTGTTCTACTTGTTTAATTATGGACGTAAACGAATCTACATCTAAACTTGCTCCGCCGATTAAAAATCCGTCAACACCATTTGAATTGATTAAGTCAGCCGCATTTGCTGGTTTAACTGATCCACCATATAAGATCGAAACAGCTTCAGCTTCTTCAGCTGTATACATTTCTGCCAAGTGATCTCTAACCATCTGGTGAGCTTCCACTGCTTGTTCAGGAGTGGCCGTTACACCGGTTCCTATTGCCCAAACGGGCTCATAGGCGATTACCACATCGGATAAGGATTCTACTCCATTTAATCCGTTTGTAAGCTGACGGATAATAATATCTTTTGTTTGCCCATCTTCCCGTTCTTCCAGTGTCTCTCCAATACAAAGGATCGGGATCATCACAGCACTCAGTACTGATTGCACTTTCCGATTGATCCACTCGTCGGGTTCTCCGAAAACGTGTCTTCTTTCTGAATGCCCGATAACGACATACTGAACTCCGCAGTCCAACAACATTTGAGTCGATACTTCCCCTGTGAAAGCACCTTCCTTTTCCCAGTGGCAATTTTGGGCTGCGATCGAGTAGGCTGACGGCAAACTCTCTACTATGTTAAATAACGTCGGAAAAGGCGGGCAGAATATAACGTGAGTCTTCTCTATATCCAAACCTAAATTCAAGATGTTTTGGATGAAGACTCTCCCCTCAGAAGGGGTTTTATACATTTTCCAGTTTCCGGCAACAATCGATTTTTTCATTTTCATTACTCCATACTTGATAAAGCGGGTAATATTTTTCCGCTTAATAATTCTAAAGATGCTCCACCTCCGGTAGAGACATGTGACATTTCTTCGATGAATCCCAATTTCTTAACCGCTGCAGTTGTATCACCACCTCCAACGATCGCGAGAACGCCTTCTTCATTTGCTGATGCCATGGCTTTGGCAAGTTCTTTGGTTCCTTGTTCAAATCCCGGAATCTCAAACACACCCATCGGACCATTCCAAACAACGGTACCTGCAGACTGAATTACATCAGAAAATCTCTGGATCGTGTCCGGTCCAATATCCAATCCCATTTTATCAGAAGGAATTTTATTGATGGGAACAAGCATTCTATTTTCTGCATCCTCTAGGTTATCGGCAATGATGATATCCTTTGGAAAATGTAAATCCACTCTCTTAACTCTCGCTTTATTCAGGATGGACTTGGCAGTTAAGAGCATGGTTTCATCCACGAGTGAACCGCCGACCTGCATTCCTTTCGCCTGCAGGAAGGTAAATGCCATTCCGCCACCGATGATGAGCGAGTCAGCTTGATCAAGGAACGTATCAATCAGTTCCAACTTTCCACTAATCTTTGCTCCGCCGAGGATCAGCACAAGCGGACATTTGGGACGTCGAATTGCAGCTTGCAAATATTTCAACTCGTTTTCCATCAGAATACCAATTCCCTTTTGATTGAAAAACGATGTAACACCGACATTTGATGCATGAGAGCGATGAGCTGTCCCGAAGGCGTCATTGATAAAGATATCGCCGTGTTTAGCCAGTTTTGCGCTGAATTCCATATCATTGGATGTTTCTTCAGCATGGAATCGTAAATTCTCCAATAAATGAATTTCACCGGGTTTGAGCCCGAACGATACATCGATGGCATCTTCAGACACGCAATCATCAGAAAATTTGATCGGTTTCTCTAGTAATTCGGCTAATTCTTCACCCACCGGAATCAGACTCATATCCGGATTCACCTCGCCTTTCGGTCTTCCCAAATGAGACATCAGCACGACCGACGCACCAGCTTTCAAACAAATTTGAATCGTATGTAATGAGGATTTAATCCTGAAATTATCAACAACGGTTTCACCGTCCAATGGGACGTTATAATCCACCCGTATTAACACGCGTTTATTCTTCAGATCAAACGATTTCAGTGTTTTAATCATAATTCCTCCGCAATGATTTTAGACGTGCAGCACGTCATTGCAGTAACCGTAGCAGCACCATTATTTTTACATTCTTTTGCACAAACAGAGATCGTCGAACCTGTCGTTAACACATCATCGATAATTCCGATATGTTGTCCGGACAAGTCGGTCGTTACTCTTATCGCATTTTTCATATTGATTTCGCGCTCCTCAATGGATAACGTTGTTTGCGATTGAGTAAATTTTACTCGTTTCAGGATATTCGGTTTATTTGGGATTTTCCAAACATCCGATATCCCTTTCGCAATCCACTGGGCTTGGTTGTATCCTCTGTCCCGTTTTTTCACAGGATGAAGAGGAACTGGAAGCAAAATATCGATGGGTTTCACGTCCGATAATGGTATAAGTTTCGCGAAATCACGGCCTAAACCATATCCCAATTTAGCACGTTCTTGATATTTAAGAGAATGAATAACCTTTTGAATTTCAGGTGTGAAATACCATGCGGAAAATGCACGATCTATTTCTCCGGGGTTCGTGATTTGATCCACCCAATTTTCTAAATATGTTGGTTCAAATTTATCGAAGCACTCTGTGCAAATGCCATTTCTGTCATCATCAATGATCGCTTGACATGCTAAACATGAATTTGGATAGACCAGATTTAGTATTTGTTTTAAATATGTGAGGTTAATTTTCATATAATTAATGAAACAATTTATTGAATGTGAAATATTAAATGAAACATGATTATTAGTGTAGTTTAATTGCAGCCATAAAATTTGTGATATCTCATTGTTTATAGATTAATATCTTAGTAACTACTTTTCTTGTACTCTAGCTAAAATGCCCGTAACTTTTTCGCATGGAAAACCATAATACAGACTATAAAAAACTATTAGATTTTCAAGATCTGATGTTATTTAGAGTCCATGAAATTCTATTAGTTGCAAGCGATTACGATGCGTTTATCCTTGAAGAAGATGGACGATTGACCGAGCAAATCCTTCATGAATATCTTGGTATGAATTTCAGTTATGCACCCCGTGTTTGGAAAACGAATACCGCACAATCAGCTCTCCGAATGCTTGAAAAAGAGAAATTGGATATCGTGATTGTAATGATGAGATTGACTGACACAGATATTGTGTCTTTTTGCCAGAATGTAAAAAAGAAATATCCCCGAAAACCTATCATTCTTCTCGCTTTTGATGAATCTGAATTAACAGATCTTCCAGAGAATTTTGTTCATCAGTGTATTGATGGTGTATTCATTTGGACTGGAAACTCAAATGTCTTTCCTGCAATCATGAAACAGTTTGAGGACAGAAAAAACGCAAAACGCGACATTTTAAATGGGGATGTAAGAGCTATTATTTTTATTGAAGATACACCACGATATTATTCGGTCATTCTTCCATTAATCTACCAGGAAATCACTTACCATACAAAACAATTAGTGAACAAAAGCTTAAATGATTCTCAACGACTGCTTCATTTACGCGGACGTCCAAAAATATTGTTAGCTACAGATTATGAAAAGGCAAAATATTATTTCAATAAATATCAGACCAACATACTTGGAATTATTTCGGACATTCGTTTTCCGAGAAAAGGGGAATTAGATCCGACAGCTGGTATTAAATTTACACAGTATATTCGGAATAAAGAACCATATATACCAATCATATTACAGTCCTCTGATTTAAATAGGAAAAAAGAAGCCGAATACGTTGACGCATCTTTTTTACATAAATTATCTGATTCTTTGTTGTTGGATATACGCAATTTTATTCTGAAAAATTTTGGCTTTGGAGATTTTATCTTCCGCAATAAACAGGGAAAGCAAATTACCAAAGCGAACAGTGTAAAATCACTCGTCGATAGAATTGGTAAAGTACCTCAATATGCTATACTGAAGCATGCCCGCAGCAACCATTTTTCAAATTGGTTGGCTGCACGTGGTGAATTCGAACTCGCTAAACTTATCCGTCCATTATTGGTAAGAGATTTCACATCTGCCGATGACCTAAGAAAATATCTTATCACTCTCATCAGCAAAACTGTTGAACACCAAGTTAAAGTTAGATTCAGTGACTTCAATCGACCCTCTTCTCTTCCACAAACAAATTTCATTCGTATTTCCTCTGGGTCACTCGGTGGGAAAGCTCGTGGATTAGCTTTCTTACATACATTATTAACTCGCCATAATCTAGCTGATAAATTCCCAGATATAGATATCAGAGTTCCAAAAGTTATGGTTATTGGGACAGACGAATTTGATTTTTATATGAAGGATAACAACCTCTATGATAAGGTACTTATCGCAAAATCGAACAAAGAAATAAATTCACTATTCTTATCTGCTCGGCTATCAAAGAATTTAACTGCGTTGTTAAACTCCTTTATTTCCCAAGTACACTATCCTTTGGCGGTTCGTTCTTCAAGTATTTTAGAAGACTCTCAATACCAACCCTTAGCTGGACTCTATGCGACTTTTATGCTTCCCAATACACACGATGAAGATGAAGAAAGATTAAAACAACTTATCAAAGCAATTAAATTAGTTTTTGCATCAACATTTTATAGCGGACCGAAATCAATCATGGATGTAACAATCCACCGACATGATGAGGAAAAAATGGCAGTATTGATTATGGAATTAGTCGGAGAACGCCATGATAAGCGATTTTATCCAACATTTAGTGGAACCGCCCAAAGCATCAACTATTATCCTGTTTCTTATATGAAACGTGATGAAGGAGTTGCGACGGTAGCATTGGGATTTGGCCGTACAGTTATGGAAGGAAAAAAAGCCGTCCGATTTTCACCAAAATACCCACGTATAATTCCACAATTTTATTCCGTTAAAGCAACTTTTGATTCCTCACAACTTTCGTTCTATGCTTTGGATATTGACAGCAATAACGAACCATTACAAAAAGGCGAAAACGAAAATCTTACTACTTACTCCCTTGAGGTGGCAGAACAAGATGGTACTCTCAAACATTTAGGGAGTGTTATTTCAACTGAGAATGATATCATCCGAGATTCATTAAGTTATTCAGGAACCAGAGTAGTAACATTTACACCGGTATTAAAATGGAATACAATCCCCTTATCTGAGATTTTGACAACATTATTGACCATTGGTAAAAATGCTTTGGGTACTCCCGTCGAAATAGAATTTGCCGTTAATATCCCTACGGATAAAAATCTCAAACCGGAATTTTGTCTATTGCAGATAAGACCTATGGGAATCATCGGTCCAGAGATAAGAAGAGTAGATGAAATATCTCCGCCGTTGACTGACACGATTTGTCGTAGTTCAGTTGCACTTGGAAATGGTAATATTGAAGGAATCTGTGATATCATTTTAGTAAATCTACAAACATTTGATTCATCAAGAACAATTGACATAGCTCAAGAGATTGGTCTACTCAACTCCATGATCAATAAAAGCGCTCGATATCTGCTGATCGGTCCCGGTCGCTGGGGAACCGCTGATCCATTACTAGGGATACCCACCACTTGGCAACAAATCTCAAAAGCAGGAGTGATTGCGGAAATTGGTATGGATTCTTTTCCAGTTGATCCTTCATTTGGAAGTCATTTCTTTCAAAATATTACTAGCCTTCGAATCGGGTACTTTACTATTGATCATAAAAGGACTTCTGATATGATTGATATTGATTGGATAGAAAGCTTGACTTTAAAGAAAAAATTGAAATTTTCATCATGGTATCATCTTGAATACCCATTAAATATTCAATTAAATGGTATTTCAGGAATTGGTATAATTAATAAACCGAATCTTCCTGAAGAAGACGTTATGGATGAACAAGAATCTTCAGGAATATAATTGTACTTATCTAACATCTTTACTGCATCAGTATGAACTCATCAAATAATCATTCGAAAAATCTAACAGAGCCATGTTCCGTTAAACCGAATTCTGACTCACCTTTGAAATTCACTCCTTCACACATCCTTTGTCATTATGCAGAGATCGGGTTAAAAGGCGATAACCGTTCATATTTTGAAAAGAAATTAAAACACAATATCCAGCTTCAGTTGAAAAATAATTGTCATGATTCTGTCCAATCTATAGAACGACTCAGAGGGAGATTCCTCATTACATTGTCTGCTTCCGGACAAAAGAATATTCGAAGGGTGACAGATACACTCTCAAACGTCTTTGGATTGGCTTATTTTGCTCCGGCTCTGAACATTGAATCTGATTATGACACGATTATTTCAGCATCAGTGAAAATGATGAGAAAAATCGATTTTACGCAGTTCCGAGTTACTGCAAGAAATTCATCCAGTCCTCTTCGTTACAGCGCGCAAACAATGAATGAAGATGTTGGTGCAGCCATTGTAACCCATTTGGATAAAAAAGTGAACCTCAATTACCCGGAAGCAACCTGTTATATTGATATGCTTCAAAACGGAACCTTTATTTATCCAAAGCGTTTTCCGGGACAAGGAGGATTACCCGTTGGTGTCAGCGGAAAAGTAGCTGTAATGCTGTCCGGTGGAATAGATTCACCTGTTGCGGCTTATTACGCCATGAAACGCGGTACAAATCCCATTTATATCCATTTTCATTCCGTTCCTCACGTCTCTCCCGCTTCGATCGAAAAAGTGAAAGACACCGTTCAGGTTTTATCGGCTTTTCAACCAAACACAAAATTATACTCGGTAGAGTTTGCACCGATCCAGGATGAAATTTATTCCAAATCCGATCCGAAACTGTTGGTCATTTTATATCGACGATACATGATCCGCATCGCGGAAACGATCGCAAAAAAAGAAAATGCAAAAGTACTTTATACTGGAGAAGCTGTCGGTCAAGTTGCTTCTCAAACCATAGAGAATATTACGGTCGTCGAAGAAGCTTCTACTCTGCCCATCTTTCGCCCGCTAATTGGTTTTGACAAAGAAGAGATCATCACCACTGCAAGAAAGATCGGAACCTACGATATCTCTATTCGTCCTCACCAGGACTGCTGTACCCTGTTCGTACCCAAACATCCGGCAACGAAAGCAAAACTCCATTATATTCTAGCGGCTGAAGAAGTCTTAGACACAGATAATCTCATTCAAAACGCCGTTGATTCATCCGTGGTTGATCTGTATTGATTCTTTAATTTTTACAATTATTTCCTGCTTCCTAATTCTTAGTATTTCCACTCTTTTTTATGGTTTACCGTGAGATGATAGATGTAATTTCCGCGATGTAATTCGCTATAGAATTACATGTTTTATCAATATTATCAAATCATTAAGGAGATACTTGTATGATTGTGGCAATTCCAAAAGAGATTATGCCCGGGGAAACTCGAGTAGCAATGCTCCCAAGTGACGTCAAGCGGTTGAAATCTGATGAGATCACCGTCCTTGTTGAAACGGGTGCAGGAGCAGGATCATTTGTATCGGATTCCGAGTACGAATCGGTCGGTGCAAAAATTGTCAACGATGTTTATCCGGAAGCGGAACTGATTGTAAAAATCAATCCTCCGACTAAAGATGAATTTCTTAAAATAAAAGACGGAACAACTCTAATTTCTTTATTAGCACCTTTCACAAATCATGAGGGTGTAAATACATTAGCAAAGAAAAAAATAACATCATTTTGCTTAGAATTAATTCCGCGTACAACCTATGCACAGTCCATGGACGTGCTGAGTTCTCAAGCAACGGTCGGTGGCTACAGAGCTGTGTTAAATGCTGCTACGCATTCCGGAAAATTCTTTCCGATGCTTATGACACCGGCTGGCACCATTAAACCAGCGACCGTTTTGGTGATTGGAGCCGGAGTTGCAGGATTGCAAGCTATTGCGACAGCAAGTCGTCTGGGAGCAAAAGTTGAGGCATTTGATGTTCGACCTGCTGCACGAGAACAGGTTGAATCACTTGGAGCCAAATTCTTGTATATGGATCTGGATGACTCTTCAGAAACGGATAGCGGTTATGCCATTGAAATGGATGATGAATTTATCCGTAAAGAAATGGAATTGCTCCATGATGCTGCAAAACGAGTTGATGCTATTATCACCACTGCTTTGATCTTTGGGAAAAAAGCTCCCATTCTGATCAAAGATTATATGGTCAAAGATATGAAAGACGGTTCCTGCATTATCGATATGGCAGCTGAAAATGGCGGAAATTGTGAATTAACCGAACCGGGTAAACTGGTCACGAAACATGGTGTTGTGATTGACGGAAGACTCAATCTACCGGCAGAGGTTCCTTTCCACGCCAGTCAGATGTTTTCAAAGAATATGGCAAAACTGTTATCGGATATCATCAAAGAGAGTAAACTCGTCGTTGATTTCGAAAATGAAGTCACCAAAGGCTGTGTGGTAACTCATGATGGCGAAATCGTTCACGAAATGACAAAAAATATCCTTGAAGGAGCAAAATAATGGAAATGATTGTTTTAGTATTTATCGCTGTACTGGCAACATTCGCCGGCGCAGAGTTAATTGGTAAAGTACCACCCCAGCTTCACACTCCGTTAATGTCCGGTTCAAATGCGATCTCCGGAATTACAATTGTTGGAGCATTATTAGCCGTTGGCGCAAGTGGTAATGACAAGTTGTTAGCTATACTTGGTTTTTGTGCGATTGTCTTCGGAACGATTAATGTCGTTGGAGGATATTTGGTAACAGACCGTATGCTTAAAATGTTTAAGAAGAAATAGGAGAAAGAACAATGAAAGAAAGTATTATACTCATTTCTTACATCGTATCAGCAATCCTATTTATTACAGGGATCAAACGATTAGGAAAAGTGGATACCGCCAGGCAAGGAAACTTCCTCTCTTCTGTCGGTATGTTAATTGCCATCATTGCAACCTTATTCATGATGGATGCCATTCCGTTAGAATGGGTGATCACCGGTATGGTGTTAGGTGCTGTAATCGGTGCTGTTGCCGCAACCAAAGTTGCGATGACCGCCATGCCTGAAATGGTAGCCATTTTTAATGGTTTTGGCGGCGGTGCTTCTGCATTAGTTGCTTCAGCTGAGTTTTTCAAGATCTACGGTAAAAATGCTGCCAACGATGACGTAACCACACTCATCACGATTATGCTGTCAGTGGTGATCGGATCTGTCACATTCACCGGTAGCTTTATCGCCTGGGGTAAACTCCAGGGAAAAATCTCCGGTCAGCCTATTACCTATCCGGGACAAAATATCATTAATGGATTGATTTTAATTGCATTAGTTGTCGTCGGTTATTTCGCTATATCAAATATGAGCGGATTTTTAGCCGGTACGGGGCAAATTGAATTAATGTGGTTTTACATTCTGATCGGTATTGGCTTACTATTGGGAATCCTATCTGTAATTCCTATTGGCGGAGCAGATATGCCGGTTGTGATTTCTCTGCTAAACTCCTATTCTGGAATTGCAGCAGCATTAACGGGATTTGTTCTTCAAAATCACGCACTGATCGTTAGTGGTGCGTTGGTGGGTGCATCCGGTATCTTCTTGACAAACATTATGTGTAAAGGAATGAATCGTTCCCTCGGTAACGTACTCTTCAGTGCCTTCGGTAAAGTCGATGAATCCGCTGCACCAGCAACAACTGCATCCGGTGGAACCGTAAAAGAAATGAGTGCCGATAATGCAGCGTACACGATGCAGGCTGCCGGCTCTGTGATCATCGTTCCGGGATACGGAATGGCTGTTGCCCAGGCTCAGCATGAAGTCAGAAAATTGGCCGATGAGCTTGAAAAAGAAGGTGTAACCGTAAAATTCGCTGTCCATCCGGTTGCCGGACGGATGCCCGGACATATGAACGTCCTGCTGGCAGAAGCCAACATCGATTACGATAAATTATTCGATATGGATGAGATCAACGATGAATTCAATTCAACGGACGTTGCACTTATTATCGGTGCAAATGATGTGGTTAACCCCGCAGCACGGCATGATACGAACAGCCCGATCTACGGAATGCCGATTCTGAATGTTGATTATGCTAAAACTACGTTTGTATTGAAACGCTCGATGAATCCGGGATTTGCCGGAATCGGAAATGAATTATTCGGATATGACAACAACTACATGGTCTTTGGTGATGCGAAAGCCACCGTTTCCAAATTTGTTGAAACATTAAAAGAAGATTAGACTTCGCGTCTATTCTTTTCTATTCTGTTAAGGGGAGAACTTCGGTTCTCCCCTTTTTTTATTCCACATTGCTTGTAAGTTTTATTCCTGTTTACATTTAATCATTATATCACAGGAGAAAATTAACAATGGACATTCGCGCATTTTTCATCATTTTTTCAGCCGTATTCATTGCTGAACTCGGAGATAAAACTCAATTAGCCACAATGCTGTTTGCTTCTGATAAAGACGTCAGTAAACTCATGGTGTTTTTCGGGTCATCATTGGCACTAATTGTTGCTTCAGGGATCGGTGTTTTGGCAGGCAGCACGCTGTCACATTACATCAACATCAAACTCCTGAAGATCATCGCCGGTACGGGATTTATCCTCATCGGGCTTTGGACGATATTAAAAGCTTAACAACATAATATTTTGACATTGTTAGCTTGCTTTACAACGGTTTATATTTTAGCATGTTTAGTTGTAAATAAATGGTAGCTAATGGATAAATACTATGAATAAAATAAATGTCAAATCAATTTTAATAATCTGTTTATTATTTTCTTTTGGGAAATCTAATGATATAACCTTAATGAGAAATAAAATTGTGGGAGACATCTTAAAAGGTGAATTTTCATATTTAGATGTTGATATTGATTCAACTGCTCGATTAGGATCAGTACTTAATATTAATGCTTTCTCAGCATACGAACTAATTTCATTAAAAATGTTACAACAAGACTATCCATTTTTATTTAATATTGATAGTTTAGAGTATATTATATCTTCTCAATATTCTTCGAGGGTTATAGATCAAAATGACGCTCTACGGTTAAATATTACAGACATCATGTCAGGTTTTTCAAAACGTATTCACTCTATCCCATCATATAAAATCCAATCACTTAGTAATCAGGTTTTTTTAAAATCCGTTGCGGTAAAACTAGATACACTATCCCAGGTTGAAGTTAACAAATTTATAAAAGAAAATGCTGATCTAATAGAGAGTGAAGAACATTTCAAATTTATTACTGAGTTTATTTGGTATCAAGTTGGTCCAAGTAATAATTATTGGGGCATGGGATACGGAGCAGCGCAAACACAATTTGTAAACGGTGCAGAATCTGTTTTAGATAATGCTGTCGCTTTTAACTTATCATTCTTTGTCAAACGAGAAAAACTATATCTAGAATACTTAATGTCTATAATAAACACAAATAGCAAAAAAGATATAATCCAAGGAGATTATGTATATCCAAAAGAATCAGGACCGCAATTATTACATCAAAGTATAATGGTTGGATATCCACTTAACTTTTTACCTAGTTATACGGTTCCTTATGTTGGCATTTCACATAATCTATTTTCAATTGCTGAAAATCAAGCCGAAGAATTTGAAATTAAGAATGATATAGAAGGTTCCCATTTTAGTGTCAACTTTGGATGTCTTTTAACGTATAATAGTGGCTGGCAATGGACAAATAACATTGGACAAACCACTAACTTTGGTCTTCGGTTAAGAACTAATTATACTATTTTAAGCGCAAAAGAGATATCAAATCTTAAGGGCGGAATGCTTTCTTTTACAATATCGTTGGTTATGAATAATATTTCTTTAGAGCGTAAAAAATATCCAGGTATTTAATTTAGGTTACTCTATTTTACTATGATTAAAAAAGGTAGGATCTCTCCTGCCTTTTTTAGTTTACTAAAGTTGTATCGGGTTCAGGTGGTTTCGGTTTTTGTCCCCGGTAATCCGGGCGGGTATTGATGATCCGAACTACATTTTGATCGGTTTGATAGACACAACTCTCAATTGGTACTATGATAGGATAGATTAAATCTGAAATTGGAATCATAATCTTTAGTAACTTTTTCGATAATTTTATATGATTTACTTTCCAAAAGACAATAAAATACAAGGTACATTATGAAAAGAGTAACATTATTCAACATCACAGTTTTTCTAGCAGCGATGAGTTTTTTAAGCTGTTCTGGGAATAATCCGGGAGTAACTTCAGACTTTATTCCAGAGCAATATGAAAATCGCATTTATGAAGTATTTGGGATGGATTGCCCGGGTTGCCATGGGGGATTAGAAAAACTCGTCAAAAAAGTCTCTCTGGTAAAACATGCAGAAGCCAATTGGGAAGAGAAACAATTGGTGGTTTATTTTCAAAAAGGAGCTGAATTACACGATGAAGATATTTACAATGCGATTAAACGTGCCAATCTCACAGCAGGTCAACGGCTCAAGTAGTTCAATCAATCAGGTTATATTATGTTAAAACTTTTAAATTCTTTCTGTATCTATATTGTTACAATCGTTCTTTTAACCTCGAGTGTAAAAACAGCAGGGATTAGTGTTGATGCCGGTCTGACTCCACCCGAAGATCGATGGATGTTCAGAACCCAACTTCGATATATGAGCAAGGAAAATGACATGACCCGTATGAACAGCCAAATGATAGGGTCAGTCTTTGCTTATGGTCTTCGCCGAAATGTAACATTAATGGTCAAGCAAATGGTGATAAATCGAACCATGACTATGGGTGGAATGGATACGAAAATCTCAGGACTCTCGGATCTATCCTTGATGTGCAAATACGGAATATTTCGGAAAAATACACGGGATTATACTGTGGGCGTTGCATCGACTATCGCTTTGAAAATTCCCAGCGGTGATGATGCCTTTACATCTGAAACATGGGATGTACGTCCCGGATTATATTTGTCTTGGCGAAAAGGATATTGGGCTACAGACGTTAGTCTAGCTTATGCCCGGAATGGATTTGCCGGAGAGAACAGTCAAGGTATAGAACCGGGCGATGAAATCTCTTTTGACGGGGCTGCAGCTTATCAGATCAGTATGGGTAATAAATCACGATTATCATTCACTCCGGTATTGGAACTGTCTTATAACAAATTTTTACCGGATAATTTCAACAATCAAGGCGTTATCAACAGTGGTGAATCTATTCTTTTCATCTCACCCGGAGTTAAACTGACCAAATCATCTTTCATCTTTGAAACATTATTACAATTGCCTGCTTGGCAAGATCAAAATGGTACTCAATTGAAACATTCAGCCAGGGGTCTGGTTGGAATACGATTTATGTTTTGATATGAGCAAACCCCAGTTAGAATTAATAAAAAAGGCAGGATCTCTCCTGCCTTTTTTTTAATTCACTAAAGTTGTATCAAGTTCAGGTGGTTTCGGTTTTTGTCCCCAGTAATCCGGACGGGTATTAATGATCCAAACCACATTTTGATCGGTTTGATAGACACTTTCATCCCCTTTGATACGCACGTTATTCCGCGAATAATCTGATTTGGACGAACCAAAGATAAAATGTCCGATTTCATCGTCAAAAGGATCATAAAGGATCAAATGTGTTCCTGATGAATCATCGACAGAATATTTAGTATACTTATCCGGATTGATTGACAAAACTGTACCTTTTTTTGTCTTCAGCACTTTTTCAAAGAGATTCTCTATTGAATTCTCTTTGATCACCAGCGTGTCGTGTCCGGTAATTTGCCATGATGTATCGATTTTGACAATTTCAAGTTCTTCACCGCTCTTTTTTATCACCACACGGCAAACAGCTCCATCGTCTTCCGAATAGAGATTCAGAGAATGACTTGTGAAATTTTGCTGATACAGAACCGTCAGCGCATAAACCGCAACTAGGGCTGTGAACGCAATAAGTCCATATTTCATGTTTTTACTCATAAATATCCTCCAAAATCCGTGCTCGTTTTGCTTCTTTCTTCATTCTGATAAATCCAAATGCGATAATCAAAAGCGACGGTAAAACGATATTCATCCATTTCCAACGATTACGGACATCATCTTCAAGTTCAGATAATGGGCGGCTTGTTATTTCTCGGGAGCGCAACGAGATCAATTCACTGTCTCCGGTGAGAAAATCTACTGCATTCATTGCAAAGATCTGATTCTCTGCAGATGCTCCACCTCCACCGTCAGCAAAGAAGTTCATATCCGCGACTAAAATGATCTGGCTCATTAAGTTCGTCCCGGAATGTGTGTATTCAGATCGAGCGGCAAGGACTTTCCCCTTCTCTGTCAACTGCTGAAAAGCAATATTCTGTTTTGGATCAGGACTCAGATTGAAGGATCCGCTGGCGGTACCGGAACGATTCGAGGAAAAGAACAACGGCGTCACTCGTGCATTTGAATTGGTCGTCATTGTATCATCAATCACAATCTCACTCGGGAATAAAAGCTGAAGCTGCTCCAACCCGGCAACGACAGGTTCATCTTTATTGAAAGACTGAACCACCGGTAAGAACGGATATTCCATCGGAACATTCATCCGGATGAAGCCCATATTTTGCATCACATTCACCCTGCCGCAGTTCTTATCCATGACGAGATTAGACTGTAGATTGAATCCGTATTGGCCTAAAATTGCAATCATATCAGATTCTATGGGTGATGCCTGCTGGGTTTGGATATCCGTTTTTACTCCGGCTTGCGCAATGAACAAATTACCACCGCGTGATAAAAACGCATTCATGTTTGCGGCTTCATTATCCGAAAGAGTATCAGCTGTACCTGAGAGCAAAAGTACGTTAATATCCGAGGATACTTCATTTTCAAGATCAACCGGATTGACACGAAATCTCTGCTGCAATGCCATGGTAATATTTTCACTTTTAACCTCTTCATCACGCAGGGATGCCAGCCCGATCATTTCTTTTTGAGTATCGACTAATTTTTTGATCCGTGTGGTGATCTCATATTCCAAACCGGTTGTGGTTTGAATAACAGGGATCACTTCTCGTTGATCTTCATAGAGGAAAACCATTCCCATAAAGACCCTTTTAATCTCTAATTTATCATTTTCAACAACCTGAAGCTGTACGGGTTGGATACCGCTTTTTTGAGCTTCTTGTTCAAGATCTTTATCTGTCTCCGGTTTGAAAAACTCAAAACGAATATTCCCGTCTGAAAAGGCAGCGTATTCTTCTAAAATATCTTGAAGGTATCGTCGGTTATTCCCGTATTCTCCCGGAAGATTATCTGAAAAATAGACCTTCATTGTGAAGAGATCATCAACTTTCTCTACAACAGATCGACTGGATTCTGACAGCGAGTACCGTTGATTATCGGTTAAATCCAAGCGGAAAAACCAATTTCTTGATATGAGATTCATCAATACTAAACTTGTAAGAAATATCCCAAGAAAGATCAGATAGATTTTTTTATTTTGAATTCCCATCGTTTCTACCTCCATTTCCTGATTTCAAGTGTACGAACGGTCATCACAAGGAAAAATCCGATTACCGAAAAGAAATAGATCAGATTTCTCGAGTCAACGACTCCACGTGAAATATTCGAAAAATGATATTCCACACTCAAAAATTGGATGATACCCGCTAACGAGATTGGAACGAAGATCAGTAGTTTATCCATCAAAAAGAAAACCAGGATGATGAACAAACCAATGATAAAGGCAACCACCTGATTATCTGTTACACTGCTTGAAAACGTTCCCACGGATGCGTATACTGCTCCAACCAGAGCTAACCCAAGATAACCGGTAAATACGGCTCCATAGTCGATATTGAGTCCAACACTGACCAATGTAAAGAAGTGGATCAATGTAATAGCAAGTCCGATCAAGATCAATGAAAATGCAGCAAAGAATTTGCCTAAAATGAATTCACTGTCTTTAATCGGCATTGTATGGATGATCTCGATTGTTCCAACGTTTTTCTCCCTTGCAATCAATCCCATGGTTACCGCAGGGATGAAAAACAGATACACCAACGGGACAATATTGAACAATGCACGCATGTTGGATTGGTTAAACAGGAAAAACGTATTCGTGAAAAAGTATCCATTCACAATCGCGAAGATGACGAGAAAAATATACGCCATAGGACTATTAAAGTAATACTTTAGTTCTTTTTGATATATTGCTATTATATTACGCATTACTTCCTCCCCCCTGATGTGAGTGATCTGAAAATATTTTCTAACTCAATACGATGAGGGCTCATTTCTGTGATCGTCCAATTGTTCTTCACCGCAAACGTGAAAATGTCCATTCTCGGATCCTTATCTTTAGCATATTCTAAATGCAGAACTCGATGATTATCTTTAATGGTTTCTATCTGTGCAACTTTTACCGAAGGATTCGTTGCTGCGAATGTTTCAAGATTTGCATCGGTTGCATCGTGAACTTCAAGCGTTAATCGAGTATTGCCGATGAAACCGCTCATCAGTTCTTGACTGGTGCCGTCTGCAACAATTTCTCCCTCATGAATAATAACAATTCGGTCAACCGTTGCTTGGATTTCCTGAAGAATGTGACTTGAGATCATCACAAGTTTTTCTTTCCCCAGTTCTTTGATCAATTCACGGATCTCGACGATCTGATTCGGGTCAAGACCCGTAACAGGCTCATCCAGCAGTAAGATCGCAGGATCGTGGATCATTGCTGCGGCTAAACCGATCCGCTGCTTATATCCTTTCGAACAAGCGCTGATCTTCCGATGAACGACCCCTTTCAAACCGCATTGATCGATCACCCGAGAAATCGCTGTTTTAAACGCTTTGCCTTCGATCCCGCGGATTTGAGCTGTAAAATGTAAGAAATCATAAACAATCATCTCGGTGTAGAGCGGATTTAATTCCGCTAAATAGCCGATCTGTTCTTGTATCTTTTGCGGATGTTCAACGATGTTCAGATCATTGACATACACATTGCCTTTTGTCGGCATCAAAAATCCGGTGATGACCTTCAGCGTCGTCGTTTTTCCGGCACCGTTCGCACCGAGAAACCCGAGGATCTCACCGTCATTTACGGTAAAGCTGATGTCTTTAACAGCCTTTACATCGCCGTAGTATTTTGATAGATTTTCAATTTTAATCATTGAATATTGTCCTCCTTCGTAGCTTAAAATTTACATATTTCATAACGTACACCGCAAAAATTAGTTCCAGCATTTCCTATAGAAAAAATCTAAGATAATTAAAAAAGAAAGCCCCTCAAATCTGAGGGGCTTTTACTTACGTTACAGTTAATACAAGGAGGTCCAAATTTTAACGTCGGACTGACCGATAAGGTAAACTCCAAAATGCGGTGTGAACATCCTCTTGCGTTGAAAAGAGTGTGCCATAATCAATCACATCATAAAAGGCTCGAAATGCGCGCGCTTGATGTCCGGGTCCCGGCCCGTGGACTCGCCAAATCCGTGTGAAGGTGTCATCTAAGGCCACTTCATCGCCAAGATGTTCGCCGTCGTCAAACATACAGCGCCGTGCTTTATGTCTCCGGTCTCGTCCGAAATGCATCATGACTTTTTCTCCGCTTCGGAAATCATAGATCGGATCCTGGTTGGATATTGACACTTCAATTTTGATCGGAGCCCATGCTGCAAATGTCGGAATATCCTCTCTTGCAATGAAGGTGTCCCATACATTGTCATCTTCGACAGCAAAGACAGATTCCCACGTGGTTTGATCTTCACTTAAACGGAAGTATTCCAGTTTAGTGACGGCCACTTTTTCACCGATGCCGCCGACGCCGATTGTAAAATCTTTAATCCGCCATTCAGTTGAATCAACTTCCGGGTTTTCAACAGGCTCAAACCGTACTTTTCTCTGAAAATCCTGAGTGAAAGGTTTCGCAGCTGAATCGATCAGCGTGAAAGTGGTATCAAACACTTTGACGATGAAAAATCCCTCAACGGTGCAATTAACTTCAGCCAGAATTTCATTATCGCCATGTGTGTATTGCACATCACGATCTACGGATTCAATACGACGGCCAAACCGATAATGCCAAATGCTGTCCGGTGGATAATCACCGTCCAATAATAATTTGGGTGAGCTCTCTTCAAGACCTTCAACATATTCTTCCGGAGCTGCTCCCTCGTCGCCAAAACCATCTAACCCTAACATTTCATCAGCCAAAAGAAGTTGATGGAGCTCAGCTTCTAATACTAAGTTTGATTCAATTTTATCCTCACAGGACATCAGAACAAATCCTGCAATGATCGTTGTAATAAGTATGCGTTTCATTCTATACTCTTTCTTTGTTGATTAATTCCAAAATCCTTTACGACCGCGATGTTCTTTCATCCGTTTTCCGCGATGTTTACGGATTTCTTTTTTCATTTCATTTCGCATTTGATGTTCCATACCAAGCAGTTTAAACCGCTGTGCATTATTGAGCGTTCCTTCCATCTTATGAAACAAAGCTTCACGGGCTTCGATACGTTTCAATTCCAGTACTTTCAGCTTTTCCATCTCTTGCTTGATCTCTTCATCCGAGATGACATCTCCCCGATCCACTTTTTCACCGAGTTCACTGGTAATAGCTCTCTGTTCATCTCTAATGGCTTTCATTTCATCCCGATGCTGGCGAAATACCGGAAAAAATTTCTCGGCTTGATCTTCGGTCAGTTTTAACTGTTCTGTCAGCTTCCACATGACCATCATTTCCATCTGTTCTCGTTTTTCTTCAAAATTTTTCCCGTCTTTAGGTTGTGCAGCAATAGCTGATAAGCACATCACCCCGATTAAGAATATCGTCATCTTTTTCATCATATCGTCTCCTTTATTTCGGTTATCGTTTCATGATTTACTTCTTCTAATAATTCTAGTACAGTCCATACATCTTCATCAAATTCCAGCAGCAGCATAGCCAGATCATCGATATAGATTTCAGTCTCAATTGAAGAAGTTTCATCCGCATAGATATCGCTATGGATATCCAACTGCGAAAAAGTTAATAATCCAGTCAAAATGACCAACCCAATTGCAGACGCTCCGGATAGTACTTTTTGCTTCTTTTCAAGCTGCCGTTCCCATCGATGGTAAAGTTTGTCCAAAAACGCTGTTTTATCGGAAATTTCATGATCAACAGACATGATAGTTTGCAGTTTGTTTTCAAAATTCATTTGTTTCTCTCAAGGATTGATTTCAGCTTACGAATTCCGTGCTGATAATTTACTTTGGCTGAACCTTCTGTCGTTCCTGTCAATTTCGCAATATCTTTGTAGGGTAAACTTTGAGCCGTCCGCATCGTTACCACCATTCTTTGTTTTTTTGGCAGGGATGCGATCCCGTTCCAAAGTTCTTTTCGTGTCCACTCCATTTCAACAGATCGATCTGCTTCAACCGGTTCGGGTGCTTGGTCGAGGTGCAGTAAATGTTTCCACCGATTCCTTCGCATCCAGGAGTTTGCCGTGTTGAGATTGACTCTATATAAATAGGTCGTAAATGCGGATTTGAATTTGAATTTCTTAAGCGACTGATGACACTTAAGGAAAACATCCTGAGCAAGGTCTTCCGCTTCCATCTCATTTCCGGTGATCCGCAAAAAGAATCGGTAGGTCGAGTCAAGATGTCTTTTAACGAGTTCATCGAAAGCTGATCGGCTTCCTTGTTGAAATTGTTGAATGAGTTCATGGTCATTTTTCATTTGTTCTACTCGTTTAGACTCTCTGGATGCGGAAATGTTAAAAAAGTTTTTTCGTACGATGAAACACTTATTAAACACACCTCATCCGATTAAATCGTCTAAACCGTTGGGATTCCATCTGAAATCACATTAATTTTATTTATGTTATACTCTCGCGGAAAAGATTTTACTGCCAATGAAAATCAATCGGTTGCGATTACGCATCCGTCCGCGCCGCTAATGATCCTTGCCGGAGCCGGCACCGGAAAAACAACTACGCTATTCTATCGCATTCTGTACAAGATCGAAAACGAAAAGACTGATCCGGGGTCGATCCTGGCCATTACCTATACTGAAAAAGCAGCCGGTGAGTTAAAGCACAAGATCAATCAACGACTCGGGACAAAAGCCGCAGATATCACCGTCTGCACGTTCCATTCCTTCTGTTATTCGATTGTCAGATCATACAATGAAGCTGTCCAGGAACCTCCTAAACTCTTAGAAGAAGGTGATGCTATCTTCCTGCTTTTGAACCATTTTGATTCATTCCAACCGTTTGAGTCATCAGATTTCCCATTTGACCCGGTAAAAACCGTTACTCAAAGTTTTCTTCCTTTTTTCAATCGTATTCGTGATGAACTCATCGATTTAGATCAGTACGAGAATCCGGCCGTGGATGATGAAACAATCCATGAAGAAACCATTGCTCAATTAAATGATCTTCGCAGAATCTACCCGATGTATCAATCCCTGAAAAAGGATAAAAACTATGTGGATTACGGCGACATGATTTTGACTGCATATGACATGATGAGCCATAACCCGGAATTACGGAAAACGCTTCAGGAAAAATATCGTCACATTATCGTTGATGAATTTCAGGACAATAACCACGCTTTGAACGAGATCATGGGACATATTGCTGGTGAACACGGCAGCATTACCGTCGTTGGGGATGATGATCAAGTCATTTACAGTTTTCGTGGAGCCAGTCCGTATAACATTCATGATTTTCAAAAACGATACGGACACTTTGAGCATTATAAAGAAATTTCGCTGATCGAGAATTATCGATCACATCAACCCATTTTAGATACGGCAAATAATCTGATCTCCAATAATCAAGACCGGATCACAAAAACCTTAGTCACGCATGACGGACGAAAAGGACCTATCCCTGAATTATTGCGCGGGAAGAAATTTGACCAAATCAAGTTTATCACGGATAAGATCCATCAACTGGTTAGTAATGGTGAATACACGTTTCAGGATATTGCTGTTCTCTGCCGGACGAAAAACCAGGTTAAAGATATCGTTTCTTCTCTCCAAAATGCTCATATTCCTACATTGGCTTATTTAACAGAGTTTTTCCAGATTTCGGCCATCAAGGATTTAATGGCTTGGTGTCATGTTGCTGCTAAAAGCCCTCATCAAAATTCAGCGCTGTACCGGATTTTGTCACAACGGCTTTCCGACAAAGATGCTGTTCAGATCTTTCGGCAATTCTCAAAGCGGGATCATACAAACCGCATGGATTTGATCCGAAACTCAGTTTCATCTTATCCTGATACGATTCGCCGGTCTCTCATGGATATAATCCTCCTCATCGACATATTTCAGACGGAAGCATCAACAAAACGTGCCGATGAAGTCATCATGACGATTTGCCGTGATATCGATCTGCTCAGACCATATTCCGATCGATATGAATATCAGGATCAAATCGCGATTCAAAATGTCGGAAAGCTCATTCAAAAAGCGCAGTCTTTTGTTAACACCCATGCAGATTCACCTTCGCTGTTTATGTTTATGCAGTATATCCAAACGCTGCAGCAATCCGGCAATATTTCAACGGTATATCCCGAATCTCCTTCGCGACCGGCCGTACTGGTTCAAACCATCCATGGAGTAAAAGGAGCTGAATTTCCGGTTGTGTTTGTTCCATTCAACCAAACAGGAAGTTTTCCGCTGAATTATAAGCGATCGGTGTTAGTCGACCGTCCCCCGGATGACTGGCTGGTGTACTCTCAGGAATCTGACCTCACACCGAAAGAACATCATTACCAAGAGGAACGGCGAATCTTATATGTTGCCTTAACTCGGGCTAAAGAACGGCTCTTTGTTCTGGCTCCGGAAAAAAGGGCATCTGCATTCATTCAAAAAGATATGGACCTTAATCTGATGAAAGAAAAACCAATATCACCTTCTGAACAAATAGAAACATCTAATGAATTTCAGCATCTGAAAAACCAATATGAGATCCGTCTGCAGGAAGCGGTTGCAATCGGGCAATTCGATCAAGCACATGAACTGGTTCAGTGTTTGGAACGGATTAACGACCTTGATAACGACCAAGACATCCAATGGACAGACGAACCTTGGGAAGCTGCGCTGAAACAGGAATTAGAAGGCAAATACGTTCCATCTTCGCGCGATCCGCTGTACTTATCTGCAAGTGCAATTGAAACCTACGTGTCGTGTCCGTTCAAATACCGATTAAGTCATATTGATCATATTCCAGAATCACCGAACAAACCGCACTTGGTTTTCGGAAATATCATCCACACCGTGCTTGATCATTTTCATAAAGAAGCATCTTTAACCACCAAAGATGATTTATTCGATCTCTTGGATCAGCATTGGATCAGTGACTGGTTCACCGGCAGTCAAGCCAGCGAGAAGAAATATTATGAAGAAGGTCAAGAGATTTTAGACCGGTATTGGGAGTTTTATCACGCAAATCCATCCAATATTATTACTACCGAAAAGGAATTTCAGTTCACCTTAGATGATGTGACACTTCGGGGAAAAATCGACCGTATCGATCAAGGAATGAACGGATTACAGGTTCTTGATTACAAAACATCAAAAAAGTCTGCACCCGCAAAGAAAAGTCTCCAGTTAGCCATTTACAGTTTATATCTTTCCATCGCGAAAGATTCCGATCTCAACGGAATCCCGGAATGGGCCGGACTTTACTTCCTTCGCGATGAAGAAGAGCCGTTGCAAACGCATTGTTTTACCGAAGATGAACTTGAGAAAACAAAAAAGCATATCCTTGAAATCGCTGCGAATATTCGACAGAAACAATTCCAACCCTGTAAAGGATTTTATTGTGACTGGTGCGATTACAAATATCTTCTCTGCCCTGAATGGGAAAAGAAATAGTCAATGGAGCGTCAATCTCTCCTTTCTAAACTGAAGGATTATACCGACCGTTTTCCTGAGGAACGATTAACGACCGATCGTCTCATTGATTTTGTTGTTCAAAATGATAGATGTTTTATGACTTCATTTGAACCGGGACATGTTACCGGTTCGGCATGGATTGTCGATTCACACAGAAAGCACACATTATTGACCCATCACAAAAAGCTGGATATGTGGGTTCAGTTAGGCGGTCACGCCGACGGTGAATCGGATATCTTATCTGTGGCGTTTCGTGAAGCTAAAGAAGAATCCGGTTTAACGAATATCGTTCCTGTTTCCGAATCCATTTTTGATATCGACATTCATCTCATCCCGAAAAATCCCGTAATGCCCGAGCATTACCATTATGACGTCCGGTTTTTATTTGAAGCGGATATGAATGAAAAAGTCGCTGTCAGTGATGAATCACACGACGTTGCATGGTTTTCAGTCGATGATCTCCAACAGGTGACGGACGAAGAATCCGTTTTACGGATGGGAAGAAAAACGAGAGGAATAACTAACTAAAATGGCTTGATACAAGCTACAGCTTCATTGTAACTTTTACTTCACACAATAAAAATCGTATTAATGCACATATTATATTTATTAGGTAATTAAATGATTAAGAAAACAATTTTCATAGCTTTTTTACTTCAAATGATTTTCGGGCAACAAGGGCCTGCACTTTTTGGAAATATTCAAATGGGATTTGATAGTTATTATCCAAAAGAAGTTGAGATTGGTTTAGGGTATTTTGGAGATTCAATATTTGAATTAGACAAGATTACTGAATCTAAGCCACAATATAATTGGAATAATAAAATTTTTACGAAAAGAATTACATTAACAATTGTTCAAGATCCTAATAATCAAAATAAATATATTTTTACATCTAATATTATTAAATACTTTTTTTCAAGTATAATTACTAGTCCTTTAATTGTGTATGATAATTATAAAAAGACAAACTATTACAACAAGACTTCTAGTTTAATTTTATTCTTAACTGATGGGAAAATGATTATTCGCTCTTGGAATAATAGTTTTTCATTGCACATGGGTAATTCCCTCAATGCTGTTCCGTTATATAATGATAACTGGAAAAAAGGATTTGGGTTAAAAAATTCTATTGAATTAGGGTTAAATATTAATAAAAATAATTTGCATTCTTTAGGTCTTTATATGTCTCAACACTGGCATTTATCCAAAAAATCAACAAGCGTGGGGATATTTTATACAATTAATTTGAGTAAAAATAATGTAAGTAAAACCAATTAGGATGATAGAATTATTTCTAATCAAACTTTACCGAAACCAGCTTGGAGACACCTTTCTTCTCCATGGTCACGCCGTAAAGAAAATCCGCAGCTTCCATCGTCAGTTTATTATGCGTAACAACAAGAAATTGTGTATCGTGTGCAAACTGCCTTAAAACCCGAGTGAATTTCCGAACGTTGACATCATCAAGGGGAGCATCTACCTCATCTAAAATACAATAAGGGCTGGGTTTATGCTGATAGATTGAAAAGAGTAAAGCGATGGCTGTGAGTGATTTCTCTCCAGCGGATAACATTCGCAATGATTGGTTTCTTTTTCCCGGAGGTTGGGCATAAATAGCAATATCTGATTCCAACGGATCAGGATCTCCAATCAATGAGAGTGTTCCCTGCCCGCCTTCAAAGAATAGTTCAAATAATTTTTCGTAATTGGCTTTGATCGCACTGAAGGTATCCGAGAACTGTTTTCGGGCAACCCGGTCAATCTTTTGGATCGTTTCACGCAGGTAATTCTCTGATTCGATCAAGTCTTCCCGCTGATGAATGAGCAGATCATACCGCTTCTTCTCTTCTTCGTACTCATCCTGAACCGCCATGTTTACCGGACCGATTTTCTCAATACCTCTTTCAATCCGTTGAATCTCCATATCCAGCGTTTCTTCATCTTTGTCAGTCACCACTGAATCCGGAATATCGGTTTGATATCGTTCTTTTATTCTTGATTGAACGTGTTTGATCTGCTGTTCGTACTCGGCAATTTGGATTTCGCATCGCTTCATGTCTTCAAGGATGGTCTCACGATTCTGCTGCTCAGACCGGATCAGCGTTCGAATCTTCTCAATTTCCAGATATGTTTCGGAATACACCTGTTTTTTCATATCATGAACCGTCCGCTGATGCTGGATCTTTCCGTTAACCTTTTGAAGTTCTTTTTCGGTTGATTGGACTTCGCTTAATAAATCTTTTTTCTTCTGCTCAAGGGATTTAGTCTCTTCTTTGATCACATTCCGGCGTTCTTCCAGTTCATCGATATTCTCTAAAGATGTCCGTTTCTGGAAGTTCAGATTATCACGCTGATTTTCAAGGTTGAGAAGCTGAATACGTAGATCTTGAAGATTCTGATTAAAATTATCTCTGTCGATCCGTCGTTTCATCAATGATTTTTCGGATTCCTCAATAGATGTTTTCAGAACCTCCAACGCTGTTTTGGATTTTTCAATATCCGGAGACATGCTTTTCAGTGAATCAGAAAGCTGACGAGTCGTTTTATTCAGATCAGTGATCTCATGTTTCAACTCGTCCAATAATTCAACTGATTGGGATTGACGGTAATGGTTTTGAACGATTCCTTTGCTTAATGTCGATTCTTCGGACAGCAATTCATCCAACTGCTCTAGAAACTGTAAGTGGATGGTTTCCTTTTCCTGCAAAGTCTTTTCAGTTTCGGCTAATGCGTTTCCGGCTGCTTCTACCTGATTTTGCAAATCACGGATTTGCTCATTTAACTGTTCGACTTTTTTCTTTCTTCCGACGACACCCTGATTTGACGTCTGTTGATTCCTGATCACGTGATCCCTGCGTGCTAAAACACCGTTCAGATCAACAAGATCCCATCCATTTAATGTTGAGTCACTAAGTGCTTTTTCAAGGTCTTTCACGACAAGCAGTTGGCCTAACAGCCGTTCAGCAAGTCCTTGATAGTCTTTCGATGCTTTGATGAGTTGATCCCCTCGACCGATCACCTGATCTGAAGTTGGAACCGATTCGGGTTTTACGGATGATGAAGAGAGTTCTTTCAATGGGATAATGGTAATGCTTCCGTATTTATTCCGGTTGACGATGCTGATCGTGTCAAGTGCAGTTTTCCGATCTTTGGCGATCACACACTGAGCAATACTCCCCAAACCGGATTCCACAGCAGTCTGATATTGATCATCGGTTTGAAATACATCAGCTACAAGACCCAGAATACCTTTTTCATTCTGCCCAAGTATGTATCGCGCACCCTGCGGCAGCCCTTCACCGGATGAAATCAATTCCTGATAAAAATCAACTTGAGAAGATAGTCCTTCTATCCTCGTCGTTAATGAATCCTGTTTGACGGTGAAGTCTCTTCGCTGGGACTGCAACACGGTTAAGGCTTCATCTGTGACAGCGATCTCCTTTTTGCATGAGTCGATTTTTGTCTGCAGTTGGTCTTTCTGTGAATCGAATCCTTTTTGTTCTACCGATAATTCTTTTAGTGTATTCTCAACGTTCGCTTGCTTTGCTTCAAGCGTTTCAGTCCGTGCTGTTTTTTCTTCTAATAACGTTTTTGTTCTATCCAGCAGAGATATTTTTTCAGACAGCTTGGTTTGTTCAGCCCACCGTTTATTTTGCACGTCTTCAAGAGCGGATTGGGCGTCATTATATAATTTTTCAACGGACTCATATTCTTCTTTTTTTCCCTTATACGACAGCAGTTTTTCTTCAATCTCAGGATCGAGTTTATCAATCTGTTTACCAAGATCGTCAACGAGATCATTTAACTGTTTTTGTTTTGATTCATTTGTCGTTTTCTCGGCTAAAAGCCGTTCTTTTGTTGAATCGGCGGAGTTTGATTTTTCTGTATTGACTAATATGATTTGTTTCAGGTTTTCACGATTCTCTTCGTATGAGTGTAATTCCTGCTGAATCTCTGATAATTCTTGTTCCTGCTGTTTGTAGGTCTGCCCCAACCTTTCCAGTTGAGATTCATGGATATTTTCCTGACTTGTATTTGACTCACGGATCGTTTTGTATTCAATGATCTTTCGATATAACGGTTTTCCGAGTTCGATAAAACGGTTCGTCTGTAAATAGGCTAGAGCGATCTCACTGGTTTTCAGATCTTCAGTCAGTTTCGCATGACGTTTGAAGCGTTTTAATTGAAGCTGTAATCCGTGTACCTTTGTTTCAACTTCAAGGATGATATCCCCGATCCGGTCAAGATCTTGCCGAGTAGCTTCAAACTTTCGAAAAGCGGATCGTCTCTGCGATTTGTATTTATTAATTCCCGCAGCTTCTTCGAACATCCGCTTTCGATCATCACCGGTTTCAGATAAGATCTGTTCGATCATCTTTAACTCGATCACGGAATACGCATCAGCACCCATCCCTGTATCGATAAACAGATCATTGATATCCTTCAAACGGCAAGGAACGCGGTTTAAAAAATATTCGCTTTCACCGTTGCGAAATACCCTTCTGCCGATCTCGATATCGTTATATTCGGTTGGGAGTTTCCCCTTATTGTTGTGAACGGTGAGAAAGACTTCGCTGACACTTAACGGTTTAATTCCTTTTGCTCCGTTAAAAATCACGTCTTCCATTTTACTGCTTCGGAGTGTACTTTGCTTCTGTTCCCCTAACACCCAGCGGATGGCATCCACAATATTGGTTTTTCCGCATCCATTGGGACCAACAATTGCGGTGATTCCTTCTCCAAACGTGAGATCTTCCTTATTAAAGAAGGATTTGAATCCGTGAATTTTTAGGTCAGAAATATACATATTTTTCTAGAAACGCATTATTTGCGCCGGAAAGTTTACAATAATTCGTCTATTTTTCCTTCGTCTATTTTCAGATCAACCCGGAGGCCATGTCATCTGTCTTCCGCCCAGCACATGTAAATGGATGTGGTAGACTTCCTGTCCTCCGTTTGAGTTGCAATTAAACACCGTACGATAGCCGTCCTCGGCAATTTCTTCTGTTTTTGCAATTTCTTTTGCTGCTAAAAATAATTCGCCCACCAAATTTTGGTCGTCTTCCTGGATATCATTCAAGGTTGGAATGTGCTTTTTCGGAATGATCAACACATGAACCGGCGCCTGCGGATTGATATCCCTGAAAGCCAGCACCCGTTCATTTTCATACACAATCTCGGCGGGGATTTCTTTTTGAATGATCTTGCAAAATAAACAATTATCCATACTCTTCCTTTCTTTAATACCCGCTCAACTCGTTGATAACGGCTAAGACGGATGCCACGGCAGTTTCAGATCGCAGCCGTCGTGACCCTAACGTAATAAATTGACACTGGTGCTCGTTTAAAATGCTGATCTCACGGGTTGAAAAATCACCTTCCGGTCCGATGACAACATTGATATCCTTCATTTTGGAAATCTTTTCTCCTACCACTGATGACAGCGTTTTTGCATCTTCCAATGCACAGACATATCGCGTCTCGTCTTTTGTCACCTTGATCCATTCTTCCACCGATTTTATGGTTTTTATCTCAGGGATGACACTTCGTCCGCACTGTTTTACGGCTGAAACCACTATTTTCTTCAGACGATCTAATTTCACATCCCGTTTGATACATTGATCTAACGTTAATAATGAGATCGATGTTACACCCATTTCTGTCGCTTTTTCGATCGCTAATTTCAGTCGATCGCCTTTCAAAATTCCCAAAGCAAGATGAATATTGATCTTATTCTCGCCATAACCGGGATATTCTTCTAAAATATTTCCGCTCACATGACGACCATCAATTGAATCGACTTGAGCTTTATACGCTGTTCCCTTTCCGTTGATCAGGATAATTTCTGTTCCGACAGGTTTACGCAGAACTCTTGAGAAATGATGAGATTCGTCTTTATCCAGTGTAAATGTAGTTTGGTGAATCGATTCGGGTTGGATATAAAAATACAGTGTATCCATAACATTATTTACTGAAAAGGAATTGGACAACAGCTTGATGGTAACCCGTTTTACCATCGATGGTCTGATTCATCGGCAGGTAATCAAACCCGATCCGGATATAAATATTGTTTTGATTTGAGAACCAAAACTTCAGTCCTGCACCAACATAAGCACTGGGAGTCAAATAAACATCAGTCTGTTTCCATCTGTCAAACCATCCATCGATGGTTTCATCTCCGTCACCGACGAGAACAGCTCCTGCCCCGGCTTCGATGAATGGAATAAAATTATTTTCGATTTTATTATGAAGTACGGTTTTTCGCACTCCGGCAAACACGGGTAACAAAATTAAACTTTGTTCATTGAACGAATAGGTCCCGCCGTAATTACTTTGGATGACAAATTCATGATCACCTTTACAGTCATAAAATCTTGAATCCAGCATCCACTGTGTCGTTTCAGAGCGTTCAATGGCTGTATTCAGCACAATACCCCAACTGTTTGAACCGGTCAACAGCCCGTATTGATAGTCCGGTTTTGCAGTAAGAGCCACCGATAAACTAATCAAAACAATTACCAGCGTTATTAGACGGCGTCGAATTCTCACGGGATCAGTACCACATTTCCGATTTGACGGTTGTTTTCTAAATATGTGTGGGCTTCTTGTATATTTTCCATCGGAAACGATTTCCCGATAACCGGATAGATTTGTTTTTTATTCAGCATGTCTAAAGCTTCATCATATGCAGCCATATCGCCCATGGTTGAACCTAAAATGGTTTGCTGTTTGTAAAACAAATGCCTTAGATCAACGTTGACGATCGGTCCGGTTGTGGCTCCACATGTGACAATTCTCCCGCCTTTTGCGAGAATGGCCAAACTGGTTTTCCATGTAGCAGCACCGACATGTTCCATAACAACATCAGCACCGTATCCTTCCGTCAAATCCATCATCCATTTGGATATATCCATTTCGGTATAATCTGCAACGTGATCTGCACCCAATTCTTTTGCAACGGCGGCTTTTTCTTCGTTTCCGACTGCGGTATAAACTTGACATCCCAACGCTTTAGAAATTTGGATGCCCATACTTCCCACACCGGATGTTCCGCCCCAAACAAAGATGTTCTCTCCTGCATTTATTTTAGCCCTTCGAACCAGCATAGCGTATGCGGTTTGTGCAACCAGCGAGAAGGCTGCAGCCTGTTCATAACTCAGATGAGCTGGAATCGGCCGGAGATTCACTTCACTTACAGCGATATACTCACACTGAGTTCCGTTTTGGTTTTCACCTAGGATTCCCCATGAATCGCAGTAATTTTCCTTTTTGGATAAACAGTATTTGCAGGTTCCGCAGAAGGTTAAGGGCTGAATCATCATCCGATCGCCCACAGCATACGAAGAAATATTGGAACCGATCTCAACAATCTCGCCGGCTCCGTCGCTACCCAATATGCACGGTAAAGGAACTCCTGGAATGCCTTTTCGAACCCAAATATCTAAATGGTTCATGGCGGCAGTGTGTATTTTAACTAAAACCAGATCGTCGGTAATTGATGGAATGGGAACCTCATCATATCTCAGAACATTCACATTCCCATGTTCATGAATTCGTACAGCCTTCATGCAGAATTTAGTCGTCTATATCCGTAAAAGTTGCATCCTTGATATCCATCTTGGATGTATCTTTTTTCACATCGGACTTACGTTTAGGTGTCCTTGGTTTACCGAGTGAAGAAATTTGATTGAAAAAACCCCACCCTTTCCATCCCAGATAAATCAGGATTGCTAATAAAATATATTTCATGAGATTAAACTGCTGGACGGATTAAAGAATTTTGTTCCTGAAACCGGTTGTCGGATCACTTGAATAACTTCTTCGAGATCTTGAGGATTGTGAACAAAATCAATGTTATTTGTATTAATGATCACTAACGGCGTATCCTGATATCTGAAGAAGTATTCCGAATACACTTGGTTCAGTGCATTGATGTAATCATAGGACATATCCCGCTCAAACGACCGACCGCGTTTAGCGATGTTTTTCATCAGCGTATCCGTGTCAGCCTGAAGATAAATCACCAAATCAGGATTAATTACATTTTTTTCCAACAAATTCGCAACAGTATCATAAAGACTGATCTCTTTTTCATTTAAGTTCAACGACGCAAAAAGACGATCTTTCACAAACATGTAATCGGTGACCAAGAGATTATGAAACATATCCACCTGCCGTAAATCCTGTTGCTGATTGTATCTCTGGAGAAGGAAAAAGAGCTGCGTCTGAAACGCAAATCGCTCCGGATCGTTATAAAAGTCCGGCAAGAACGGGTTTTCTTCAAATTCTTCTAACACGATTCTGGCACTCAGCCGCTCAGCCAATAATTTGGCTAAACTGGTTTTCCCAACGCCGATGGGGCCTTCGATGGCGATATAGTATAAGTTTCTCATGCTTGTGTTTTAATTTGATATTTATGAATGATAGATTGATCCGGGCAGTGTTCCAGAAGAAACGAAACGTTTTTATTGATCCCAGGGATGATGGTATCGGGTGCGATCTCATTGAACGGGACTAACACAAAACGTCTGAATGGAATCTCAGGATGAGGAATTATCAGTTCAGCGGTTTCGATCACCGATGTACCAAAAACTAGAATGTCGATATCTATCGTTCTTGGTTGATTTTTTTCTCTCTGAGGAGATCGCCCGAGCATTGTTTCAATTTTTCGAGTCGTGTCCAACAACTCAAACGGAGTAAAATCTGTTTTCAATCCGATGACAGTATTTAAAAACTTTGGCTGATCTGTGTTTACTAATGGCGGTGTTTCATAATAGGATGCGCTTTGAATATCCGATATCTCATAATATGTTTCCATGGCAGAGATGGACGCCACCAAATTGGCTTCTCGGTTTCCGAGATTTGAACCTAAGGATAAAAAGACCTTCTCAGACATAATCCGTCTTTGTTCGAGTCATTTCTACTTCGACCGTATCCAAAATTCCATGAACTGGAGCATGAGGTTTCCGAACACGAATGATCACTTTAGCTACATCGTAATTATCTAGAATCGCTTTTGCCACTGAATCAGCTAATGCTTCGATGAGGTAAAACTTATGCTCTTTTGTGTAGGTTTCAACCGTTCTGAAAATGGATTCATAGTTGATCGTATTTTGAAGGTCATCCGTTCGTCCGGCTTTTCGTAGCGGGCGAAATAGTTCCAAATCAATTTCAAATTTTCCGCCAAGATCCTTTTCTGACTCGATCAAACCATGATAGCCATAAAAGACCATATTCTTTAGTCGTATTACATCCATAGGCATAAAATTTACTTCGGAGGTTTAAGGTGAGTCAATAATAGGTTCGGGCAATTTAATGATTTTTTATCAATGATCTGCCAAATTAAGGTTTAATACATTTCAGTGAAGGATTGTGTTACTAAAATCAAATCATAAACTCCATGAGCACACGCGGTGATTCCGAATCCGCGAACCGTATACAATACGCCGAGAAATATTCCTGCTAAAAACCGGATGATAAATAACGAAATGGTCGGGTCTTCTCCTAATATCCCAATAAAGTGGAACAGTGAAAACAAAGCCGCCGCTCCAACGATTGCACCCATACGGCGGAGACTGATATTCCATTGAAAAATGAAATGAAGAACGGACATTAATCCAGTGATCAGTAATACTCGGAAAATGAATTCTTCGTAAATCCCTGCTCCGATGGATAACACCACCTGCTGAATAATATTTCGCGTATTCGGGTTCATCAAAAACGGCGATTGGACAATCTGCATAAAATAATACAGCACCCCAGCCCACACGATACTTTCGATCAACATAAAAATGAAATAATTCCCATGGATCTGGATATGACTCCATGAGTTTTTTTGGAGGAAATACACCAACGAAAACCCGATGATAAATAACAGTCCAAATCCGTATAAACCGATCAAACCGAATTGCATCATCATTTGTCTCATCAAAACATCCGCGGCATTCCGTAAATTGGGGAGATCATCTCTTGAGATCAGCATTAATCCGATTTCGTAAAGCCCTAACAATGGAAGGACAAATATCAAATTATACATTGGAGTCCGCGTGGACTCATAATAGGTTAATGTAGGTGTATTTCTCATCGAGGTGTGTTTTAGTAAGGACAAGTTTATTGAATCTCGACAGATAATTTACATTATATAATTTGGAGGAGTTTGATAAATATTTAGTCCATCCATGAAATTTTTCTCGTTAAATTCAATTAATTGTTATGACACCGAAAGATACAATTAGATTAACCACACTTAGTCACGGGTCGGGTTGAGCGTGCAAGATAGGTCCTGAAGACCTGGCTCAGGTTCTGAGTCCGCTTGCTGTCCCAAATGATGACAAAGTAATCGTCGGTTTCAATGGAAATGACGATGCCGCCGTCGTACGTCTTGACGATGGTCGTCTTCTAATCCAAACGGTTGACTTCTTCACTCCAGTGGTGGATGATCCATACGATTTTGGTCAAATTGCAGCAGCAAATTCATTGTCCGATGTCTATGCGATGGGCGCAACACCGATCTTTGCATTGAACATCGTCGGGTTCCCAATCAATACGCTTCCCAAAGAGATGCTGACTACCATCCTTCAAGGTGGTGCGGATAAAGCCCGAGAAGCAGGAATCCCCATCGTCGGCGGTCACAGTATTGATGACCCGGAACCGAAATACGGTTTGGTTGTCACCGGAGATGTGGAAGAAGCAAATCTCATCACAAATCAGAATGCAAAACCGGGAGATGCCCTCATTTTAACAAAACCGTTGGGGACAGGTATCATTGCAACCGCTGTGAAAAAAGGTGTCGCAAAACCTGAATGGATTCAATCCGCAGTGAATTCGATGAAAGAGCTGAATAAAATCGGTGCAAATGTTATGCATCAATGCTCAGTCAATACAGCCACCGATGTAACCGGCTTCGGGTTGTTAGGTCATTTATCTGAGCTTTGTAAAGCAAGCGGCGTCTCAGCGGAGATTCATTATGATAAACTTCCTTTCCTCCACGGAGTGAAAACACTTGCAGAAAATAATGTCATTCCCGGCGGATCAAAACGTAATTTAAAGTATGCAGAATCGTTCACCGCATTCGATAAAAACATAAACCCGATTATGCAGCTAATGATTGCGGATGCCCAAACGTCCGGCGGTTTATTAGTCGCATGTCCGCAAGAAAATCTTCAAAAATATATCGATCAGTTTAATTCTCTTTCTGATTTTGAAGCCGTTAAAGTCGGTCAAATCACTGAACAGAAGAATACATTAATCTCCGTTACCGTTAATTCCTAACGTCTTCCGATGGGTTCACAATCTCAACAGAACCTTCTTGAAACCTATGGAAATGTCAATCTCCATGAAGAGATCGGAACATTGATCCGTTCTCACTCTTCGAATAAATCGAATATTTATCAGCTTGCATTGGAACATTTAACCATCGAGTCCCCGATTCAGATTTTGGATTTAGGCTGCGGGTTTGGCTCATTCAGCGGTTCAGTTTCGGCAATCATTCCCTCAAATTCTAAAATAACAGGGATTGATATGCTTTGCAGCAATCAACAATCATTTTTAAATCAATTTTCCCAATCCGGGATTGATGGAGCATTTATTTGCGAATCTGCAAATGCAATTCGAGAAATGAAAAACGAATCATATGATATAATTCTGTCCGGATTTTCACTGTATTTTTTTCCTGAATTACTCTCTGAGATCACTCGCATCCTCAAACCCAATGGACGATTTGTAGCAATAACCCATTCGTCTTTATCCTTGACCGAATTATTGGACGATATTCGTTACGCCATGGACAGCTCCGTTAAACTCTCTGCCCAACGTTTAGAATTGGATCTGACACTGACCAAATTCAACGCTGAAAACGGACATGATATCCTCTCCCCTCATTTTCAGAGTGTTGAGATGACTCATTATGCTAATCAGATGGTTTTTAATGAATCCACAATAGAAGACTGTTTAAAATATGTGTATTTTAAATTGAAAACCATTTCACTCCAGTCACGGTATCACGAGACATTTGATCACTCTGATTTCAGAGAGAAAGTCAAAGAGTCCATTCATAACAAAATTGCATCATCCGGACACTACACTTTAAATAAAAACGATGCAATTTTCCACTGCCAAAAACCGGTAAAACAAGGAATCATACCATGAAGAGACAACGCAATTTTTGCCCGAACTGCTCCGGTAAGATTATTGAAAAGCTTGTCGAAAACCGCAAACGGGATTACTGCGCAAAATGCGAAACCGTTTTTTACACAAATCCGCTGCCGGTCGCTTCATCGATTGTTGTCAATGACAAGCAGGAAATATTATTGGTCTTACGAAAAAATGAACCGCGCGCAGGGATGTGGGGACTTCCATCCGGTTTTGCTGAAACACACGAAACCATTGAAGAAGCTGCTCTTCGTGAACTTCATGAAGAAACCGGAATTACCGGCAAAATAGTACGACTCTTAGACACGAAGTCTCATTACAACGATTTTTATGGTGATTTAATTTGGGTTACATTTGAAGTGAAGTATGAATCTGGAAATCTCATGGCAGGGGATGATGCGGAAGACGTTCGGTATTTTCCGCTGAACCAATTACCCGAAATTGCGTTTTCACCGAACTATCGTGCCATTCATCAATATTTAAATCGTTATCGTGATCTGTGGGCCATGCAGGATTCATTTCATCGACTTGAGGGCGGTACCCATCAGCCCAAAGGTGATTTGCCATCAGATTCCCTTTTCTCGATCATCAACAAAGATGCGAATATTATCACGGAAAATTTATTGGCTGAACTTCAGACCCACGCTTCCACGCCGCACTATGCGTTGAAACCATCTGAAGAAGTCTATGAGAAAGCACATCATGTGATCTCCCAGTTTGGTGAGTGGATGATCCATCCGGGGGAAAAAATGACGGATATATGGGAATATTTCGATAAGATCGGCGGAGAACGCCGGAATGAAGGATATCAGCTTTCAGAAGTCATCTCTGCCATTAGTTTAACAAGAAAACATATCTTTGCCCATGTATTTGCTCAAGGAGGTATTTGGGAAAAACCCATGGAGATGTACCGCAGTATGGAATTTATGTCCAGGGTTAATCTTTTCTTTGATCGGGCGACTTATCATATTTCAAAAGGGTATGAAAATATTTAACTCTCTCTTTCTGAATTAAAGTGCATTATACTTAATAATATTTGCATTTATCGTTATCTCTTCAGGTTGTTTCCATTGGATTCTAAACCAAAATGATGCAAAAACCTGTAATATTCATTACAGTATTTATCCATCATTAAGAAAATTACTTGTAATCTTTTTTTCATTTCCATAATATCTAATAGTGGATATTAATATCTTTGATTCAATTTATTGATCAGATGCTTTTAATGAATAAATACATAATCAGACAACCTGACTATCATGACTCGTACTGGGGCTTTTCCAAACTTTCTGTGTTTAATCCACCGGGTTTTCAAATTTAAGTATATATAAAGACACACGAAGCAACCCATGACGAACCTCCCTAAATTAAACCATGAATTGCTTCTAAACTTATACCTCTCCTCTTCAACACGTAAACATAAAGGTACACTATGGCTTACTGGCGTGCACCACTAGATTTAAAAAAAGTTAAAGTCCCTTCCGGGGATATCCATATTAACATTGAACAATGCAAGGGCTGCAATTTTTGCGTGGAATATTGCCCTCGCAGTGTCTTGGAGATGTCTGCAGAGTTCAATCGAAAAGGTTACCACTATCCGAACGTCCTAAAAAAGGGAGCTTGTGTAAATTGTAACCTTTGTGAAATGATCTGCCCGGAATTCTCCATCTTTGTAGCTGAAGGAGAGACTCGAAATCCTGAAGCAGATGAAGTAATTAAAAAAAGTTTTGAATGATGCAGTTGTCAGCGATGATAACACAAATTGACGAAAGGAAATTTCATGAAAGCTGATCCAATCGGTGTTGCCACCGGAAATCATTATATTGACGGCGATCACGCCTGCGCAGAGGGAGCCATAGCAGCCGGATGCCGTTTTCTCGCAGGGTATCCGATTACACCGTCGACTGAAGTCGCAGAACGCGTTGCTGAACGATTCCCTTTTGTTGGCGGTCAATTTATCCAAATGGAAGACGAGTTAGCCTCGATGGCTGCTGTTTCAGGCGCAGCCTGGACCGGTGTAAAAGCTATGACCGTCACATCCGGACCGGGATTCTCGCTCATGATGGAAAATCTGGGTCTCGCTACCATGATGGAAGTTCCCTGCGTTTTAGTCAATGTTCAACGCGGCGGACCATCTACCGGACTTCCTACTCTCACAGGCCAAGGAGACATGATGCAAGCTCGGTGGGGATCCCATGGAGATTATGAACTGATTTCAATATGCCCCAACTCTCCACAGGAATGTTTTGATTTGACGATCCAAGCTTTTAATCTTTCTGAGAAATACCGTGTGCCTGTTTTATTTATGATGGATGAATGTGTCGGACATATGACCGAAAAAGTTGTGATTCCGGAAGCAGATGAAATTGAGATTGTCCCGCGGAAGTTTTATAAAGGGAAGAAAGAAGATTATCGACCTTACCAATATAAAGGAGACGGATCGGTCGCTCCAATGGTCAAAGCAGGTGAAGGATATAATATTCATGTAACTGGATTGACGCATGACGAGCGGGGATATCCGGTTATCAATGCAGAGGCGCAGGATAAAAATGTTCGTCATTTAGTGGATAAAATTCTGAAAAATGAAGAAGAGATTCGCATTATTGAAGAAGACCAAATAGACGATGCAGACATTGTCGTGATTTCCTACGGAATCACATCCCGAGTAGCGCTCAAAGCTGTTCAGGATGCTAGAGATCAAGGTTTAAAAGTTGGAACAATGAGATTGATTACGGTCTGGCCTTTCCCTGAAAAACGAATTCATGAGTTAAGGGATCGTGTGAAAGCATTTGTCGTTCCGGAGATCAATCTTGGACAAATTTATTACGAAGTTGAACGGTGTGTTGGAGGAAGAGCAAAATCATTGTTAGTTCCGCACGCTGGTGGATGGGTTCATGATCCCAATGATATTTTAAAAGCGATCAAGGAGGGTGCGAAATGAGTACGAATGTAGACCAAATTCTGTCAGACGAATTGATCATCCCAAAACCGAAAGAACCTCTTGCTCATCCGATGGAAAATTATTTACGGACGGAACGGCTACCCCACATTTGGTGCTCCACATGTGGAATCGGTACCGTCATCACAGCCTTTATCGCCGGGTTACAGAAATCAGGTTTGGATCGTGAAAAAGTCGGAGTTGTTTCAGGAATCGGATGTTCAGGGAGAGCAGCAGGATATTTGAGATTAGATTCCTTCCATTCGACTCACGGACGAGCTATCGCCTTTGCTACAGGTGTGGCTTTAGGAAATCCCGATATGAAAGTTGCCGTGATCAGTGGAGACGGAGACATCGCCGCGATCGGAGGAAATCATTTCATCCATGCAGCGAGACGTAATGTAAATATGACCATCATCTGTATCAACAACTTTAATTATGCGATGACGGGCGGGCAAGCAGGACCTACCACTCCGGAAGAAGCAAACGCTTCCACTGCTCCCTATGGTGCTTATGAATATCCTTTCAACCTTCCTTTCCTTGCAGAATCAAGCGGAGCTGTATATGTCGCCCGATGGACTTCTTTGCATGTCCGACGAGTCACAAACTCGATTGCTGAAGCCCTTTTAAAACCCGGCTTTTCGTTCATTGAAGTTGTTGCACCGTGCCCGACTCTCTATGCACGGCGTAATCGTCTCGGAAGCGGACTGGATCTCATGCGATTTTATCATGATAATGCAGTGATCGATCATAATGCAGACACAAGAGATATTGATATATCCTACCAAGATAAAATTGTTGTTGGAAAATTTGTCGATAAAGATAAACCGACGTTTCTAGAGAACAAGGATGCAGTCTTATCTGCAAAACTGGGTGATAAATACATACCTTACCGAGGAGCATAATATGGATATTCGATTTTCAGGATTTGGAGGACAAGGAATTATCAAATCCGGTATTCTTATCGGAAAGGCGGCTTCCCTTTATGACAATAAGTTTGGAACGATGACGCAAAGTTTCGGTCCGGAAGCACGCGGAGGAGCCTGTTCAACTCAAGTCGTTATTGATGACAATCCCGTTTTATATCCATACATTGTTGCGCCTGAAATTCTCGTAGCTATGTCACAGGAAGCCTACGAAAAATTCATCGGGGATCCTGAAAAAGGCAGCATAGTACTTACCGACACCGATCTTGTCAAACCTGATACAATTCGCAAGGACATAACATTGTACTCGATTCCAGCAACAAGAATCGCGGAAGAAATGGGGAACCGCATTTTTGCAAATGTTGTTATGGTCGGATTTTTCGTTTCAATTACGGATGTTGTTAGTTTAGAAGCGATGAAAAAAGCACTTCCCGGTTCTGTCCCCGAACGATTTATTGATATCAACATCGAAGCTTTAGAACGCGGATATAATTACGGTTTAGATCTATTGGAAAAAGAAAAATAAAAGGCACCAGAATGGCTCAAAAACTTATCTCCGATAGATTCAAAAATAAATTCCAGGAAGTACTATCCGGAGACAACGTATCTCTATCCTTTCTCGATCGATTAAAAGAACAATATGAATTTGGTTTTGTTGATCCATCTCCCTGCAAAGAAGCATGTCCGGCCGGAGTGAATGTAAAATCTTATGTATCATTAATTGCTGCCGGAAAGTTTCATGATGCACTTCAAGTAGTACGTGAACGCAATCCTCTACCTGGTATCTGTGGCAGGATTTGTACTCATCCATGTGAATCTTTTTGCAGCAGAAACGAAGTTGACCAACCCGTTGCAATTTGCTGGCTTAAACGATTTGTTGCCGATTACGAATTAACCCATCCGATTGAAAAACCGGCCGCAATTTTACCCAAACGAAAAGAAAATATCGCAATAATCGGTGCCGGACCTGCCGGGTTGACCGCCGCTCACGACCTAGCCTTAAAGGGTTTCCAAGTCACTATTTTTGAAGAACTAAGTGAACCGGGCGGAATGCTGATTGCGGGTATTCCCTCCTATCGTATGCCTCGTGATATTCTCAAAGTGGAAATTGATTATATCCGAAATTTAGGAGTCGAGATTAAAACCAATACACGCATTGAAGGAAAAAACGGATTAAATAATCTCCTAAAATCCTATCAATCAGTATTTATTGCGGTGGGTGCTCATATCGGAAAGAAATTGAATATATCCGGTGAAAATGATTATAAGGGATTCTTGGATGCCGTTACTTTTTTACGCCGCGTAAATTTAGACAAATCCGAAAAACCGGGGAATAACGTGATTGTCATCGGAGGTGGAAATTCCGCCATAGATGCCGCGAGAACAGCCATTCGGCTTGACTGCGACCAAGTGCATATCGTTTATCGACGTACACGTAAAGAAATGCCCGCCAACGATGCCGAGATTGAAGAAGCTGAGAATGAAGGTGTTCAAATCCATTATTTAGCGTCACCGGTGAAGATTTTAGGTGAAAATGGAAAAGTCACCGGAATGGAATGCCTTAATATGGAATTAGGTGAACCGGATGAAAGCGGTCGAAGACGTCCTGTGCCGATCAAAGGATCGGAATTTGTTGTGAAAGCGGATGTGATCATCCCTGCGATCAGTCAAGAACCCGATCTCACCTTCCTTCCTGATGACCATGGACTTGATCTGTCAAAATGGAACACATTTATGGCAGATGAATCCACAATGGCGACGAATATTCCCGGTGTATTTGCCGGTGGTGATGCTGTTACCGGTCCGAATACTGTGATCGATGCCATTGCCCAAGGTCATAATGCTGCCGATGCCATTGAACGATTTTTGAACGGTGAAGAACTCAGTATCGAAAAACCTGCAAAGCGTAAGTTTGAAACAGAGATTAAAGTAGATCCTGTCACACGGAAGAAAACAGAACGGGCTGAAATGCCGATGACGGACACTCCAAAGCGAAAAAACAGTTTTGAAGAAGTCGAACACGGATTTGATGCAGCTACAGCCATTGCTGAAGCCCAGCGCTGTTTACGATGCGGACCGTGTGATGAGTGTTTTACCTGTGTAACAGATTGCGATAAAGGTGTGGCCGTTTTAAGCTCACCCGATCATTATGACGATCTCATTTTCCGTCTGCCTGCAAACTTCCCTATCGAAGAACTTCAACAAAAACCGTGGCAGGGTTCCATCTCATCTACCAATGGTAAAATCACTTTCCTGATGGATTCTGTCGTGCCACACGTAAAAGAGAAACTATGCCGCGGGTGCGGTGATTGTGTTACCGTGTGTGAATACGATGCTTGTGAACTCGTCTCTCTAGGTGGAGATGTGATGGTGTCAAAAATCAATCCTGATCTTTGCAGAGGATGTGGAACGTGTGTGGCACTTTGTCCGTCTAGTGCAATTATCCCGGGAAAATTTACTCAGAACTGGCTCACACATAAATTAGAGAAGCTGGATACGAAAAAAGAAAACATCGTTATCTTCTCTTGTAATTGGAATGGTTCTGTTGTTAATCCTGCTGAGCACCCTGACCTTGATCCCCATGATGCGAATTTGATATTCATCAATACAATGTGTGCCGGCCGAATTGAGATGTCCTTTATCTTTAACGCCTTAGAAAAAGGTGTCGATCGTGTGTTGATCACCGGATGTAAAATTGAAGATTGTCATTTCGAGTTCGGAGCAAAGAAGTTTGCTGAAACGTATAAGAAAATAGAACAACTCGCTCACATGCTCGGTATTGAAGATGGAAAGATCAAATATGAACAAATCCCTGAAGGTGATACGGCACAGTTTATCAAAAAAGTAAACGAATTTGTCATGGAATCGAGGTCATAAATGCTGAGTGAATTAAAATCTAAAATCAAAGCCACAAATGCCTATGCGTGTTTGGATTGCGGAAAATGCACCGGCGTTTGCCCCGTTTCTCGCTTCAGCATGCAGTATTCCCCGCGAAATCTGCTGACGAAAGCGGTTCGGGAAGATTTCGACAGCTTATTCAATGACTACGATCTTTGGAGCTGTCTGACCTGCAAGCGATGCGATGATGTGTGTCAGGCAAATATTCAATACAGCGATTTGACCCAAACCATTCGGACCGGAGCAAAGGATTCCGGATTCCACGGGAAATGCTCACATTCCGGTGCAATGGAATTACTCCAAACCATTATGACCAAACCCGATCTGAAACAAAATCGTTTGGATTGGGTCAGCGATGATCTTGAAGTCGCTGAAGAAGGCGACGTCCTTTACTTTACCGGATGCGCCCCCTATTTTGATGTGTTTTTCACGGATCTGAATCTGTCAATTCTGGATGCGGCAAAAAGCAGTATTGCCCTTTTGAACCATTTAGGGATCAAACCGGTACTGATGAAAGACGAACGCTGCTGCGGACATGATCTTCTTTGGAACGGTGATGAAGAGAACTTCAGAATGCTGGCAGAGCACAACTTGACATCGGTGGAGAAATCCGGTGCTAAAACAATGTTATTCTCCTGTGCAGAGTGTATGACGAGTTTCCATGATCTGTATCCGAAGTTCGGCTATACGGTCAAACCGCAGTTAAAACACATGAGTCAGTTTCTTGCTGAAAAAATGGATTCCGGTGAGTTGAAACTGAAAAAAACAGATAAAGATGTTACCTATCAGGATCCCTGCCGCTTAGGGCGTCATCTCGGTGTGTATGATGAGCCGCGGAAAGTGCTGACATCCAATGGAAATTACCATGAAATGATGCAGAACAATAAAGGCGCGCTTTGCTGCGGAGTCAGTGCATGGATGAACTGCGATATAACATCGAAAGGGATTCAGCGGGAACGGCTTCGGCAGGCATCCGACACCGGTGCAGATGTTTTAGCTGTCGCATGCCCGAAATGCCAAATCCATCTCACATGTACAATGAAAGACACGCTCGTCAAAGAAAAGCACGGGATGGACATCAAAGATATATCAACATTAACCTTGGAAAGATTAGACTAATATTTTTATGAATTTCATATTTAAATATGTCAATCTAATCTTGTTGATATCACCGATGATCTTAGCACAGGATTATTGGCAAGAAGTCCCTACGCCTTCGGGGTTAGATATTTCTTGTATGGATATTGACCAAACCGGAACGATTTATTTCGCTGCGGATGGTGATATTTATAAATCTGAAACTCTCGGAGAAACATGGGAACTCTTACTCGAAACAGATTACAGGATATATAAAATTGTTAAATCAGAAAGTGGTAATTTATTCTTAGCTGCTAGTTCTCGTGTATTAATGTTCGATGAAGCTAGTAATGAATTATCAATAATTTATTATTATCAAAATAACTTTTTATCTTTAATTGAAAGCTCTGATAATTATATCTATGCCGGGAATTGGGGACATATCGTCCGTTGTGATAATGATGGTACAAATTGCATTGGTGTACTGACAGTTTCGAGTGTTGCTCCAGTGTACTGCCTAAGTGAACATAATGGTGTTATTTACGCTGGTATCACAAGCTATATGCCATGGATTTATTCAGGCGGATTATGGCGTACATACAATAATGGGACAACATGGGAATATACAGGGTTAAGTGAAAATTCTATCTACGCAATTAACTTTACACCTGATGGAGAAATGCTTGCAAGTGCAAATGGTAAAAGACTTAAAGTTTCATCCGATGATGGAGAGACATGGGAAACTCATTCATGTTATACCGGATATAACCAAGACGGTGAATGGGGTGATTGGTGGTTTAAAGTAAACTCAATATTTGTATATAACGATCATATATTTGTTGGTTGCGGTGATGATAACAGCCAATTCAACGGTGTGTTGCGAAAAGACAATAACTGGGATGACTGGCATCCTTTAATCACCGGAATATCAAATAATTATATTTGTGAGATTAAACATGATTCAAACGGTTATTTATATTCCCTTGCAAGTGAACACGATGAGGAATCTTCATGTATTTATAGAAGCAGTCAAACCGTATTATCAAATGAAAAAGATGATGCGTTTATTGATAGTCCTATGATAACGTATAATTACCCAAATCCATTTAATCCAATTACAACAATTGTGTATGACACTCCCAAAGAGAGTAATATCAATTTGACCATTTTTGACTTAACAGGAAGGAAAATAATAGAATTAGTGAATGAAAGATCTTCTCCCGGAACGCATAAAGTGACTTGGGATGCTTCTGATGAGCCTAGCGGTATTTATTTTGCTCGACTTACAAGTGAAGATTATTCTACAACAAACAAATTAATTTTACTCAAATGAATTTGATCAATAAAAATCATCAATCGGAGCATCATATGACAAAAGATGACAATAAACGAATTGGTGTATTTGTATGTGAATGCGGAAAGAACATCGCAGGATCGTTAGACTGCGAAGCCGTTCGGGAATATGCCGAAGGGCTTCCGAATGTTGTTTGTTCCGTCCGTAACAAATACACGTGTGCCGAACCCGGTCAGCAGGAAATCAAAAAGTACATCAAGGAAAAGAACCTTGATCGGGTTGTCGTGGCATCCTGCACACCCAGAATGCACGAATCTACATTCAGAAATTGTGTTTCAGAAGCGGGGATGAATCCTTATCTCATGGAGATGGCAAACATCCGCGAACATTGCAGCTGGGCACATCTGGATGATTGGGATGGTGCAACAGAAAAAGCGAAGGACATCGTGAACGTGTCAGTCGCTCGAGCCGGATTGCTCAAACCCCAAATCGAAACGACTCTTCCCGTTACAAAAAGCGTGTTAGTGATCGGCGGCGGTGTTTCAGGAATTCAATCTGCACTTGATCTTGCAGATGCAGGATACGACGTAACTTTAGTTGAAAAGGAGGCATCTATTGGTGGCATTATGGCTACGTTGGACAAAACGTACCCCACCATGGATTGTTCCATATGAATACTCGGACCTAAAATGATGGATGCCGGTCGGCATCCCAATATCAATCTCCTTACCTATAGTGAAATTGAAACCATTGGCGGATTCGTTGGTAACTTTGAAGTCACCATACGTAAAAAGGCCCGGTATGTGGATGAAAACGAATGTAATGCTTGTGGTGAATGTGAAAAGGTTTGTCCCGTTGTGGCACCGGATGAATTCCAAGAAGGATTCTCATCCCGGAAAGCTATCCATATGCCCTTCCCACAAGCGGTTCCCTCTGTGTTTATCCTCAATGATGAGGATTGTTTAGGACATAATCCTATCGCTTGCGGAAAATGCGCAGACGTCTGTGAAAAGAAATGTATCGATTTTGATATGAAAGATGAAATTATCAATATCAAAGTCGGTGCTGTTGTGGTTGCAACCGGTATGGATGTATACGATCCCACTGTCATGGATGAATACGGATATACCCGTTACGAGAATGTCATTACAAGCATGGAGTTTGAACGGCTGATCTCTGCCGGCGGTCCAACGGAAGGACATTTTATCCGCCCAACAGATCATGAAACTCCCAAACGGATTGCATTCATTCAATGTGTCGGGTCCCGTTCTCACTCACCTCTTGGAAACCCGTACTGCAGTAATATCTGCTGTATGAATACGGTAAAAGACAGCTTACTGCTCAAAGATCATTACCCGGATACCGAGATTTCGGTTTTCTACATTGACATCCGTGCATTCGGAAAAGGGTTTGAAGATCTTTACGTCCGCAGTAAACAATCCGGTGTCCGATATATTCGCGGATTACCCGGTGAGATATTTGAAGATCCAAAGACGAAAAACCTGACCATGCTGGTCGAAGATACAGTTTCCAACACCGTAACCAACCATGAATTTGATCTGGTAGTTCTGTCAGTGGGAGTGATTCCGCGCCGGGACAGCGGGTTGGTTCAGAAACTCTTGACCCTTTCTCGAACAGAAGACGGATTCTTTATGGAATCGCATCCGAAACTCAAACCGGTAGATGCTCCGACCGGCGGTGTTTATTTCGCGGGATGTGCTGAATTCCCGAAGGATGTGAAAGACAGTGTGACACAAGCCAGTGCAGCCGCAGCACGATCTCAAATTCTGCTGAACGCCGGGGAGATCAGCGTTGAAGCGATCACATCGGTCTGTGATGAGAGTTTATGTGAGTTCTGTGGAATTTGCGTGACGGCTTGTCCATTCAATGCCATCACTGGGGGAGACCGCAAGACAAAAACACCTGCTCAGATCATTGAAGCTGCGTGTAAAGGCTGCGGAACCTGTGCCGCTGAATGTAACTTTGGTGCAATCTCGATGAAGCACTTTGAAGACGAACAGATTATCGCTCAGGTCGATGCCATCACAGATAACAACAAGATGAAAAAAATCGTAACCTTTGCCTGTAACTGGTGTTCGTACGCCGGTGCGGATTTAGCTGGGTTATCCCGTCTGCAATATCCGACATCGCAACGAGTGATTCGTACAATGTGCAGCGGACGCGTAGATACGAAATTCATCCTTCATGCATTTGAAAAAGGTGCACCGATGGTCTTGGTTAGCGGATGTCATTATGCTGATTGTCATTACATCGATGCAAATCGCTGGACCGTAAAACGTGTAGATAAGATCTGGGATAAATTGGAGAAATTAGGAATCCGTCCTGAACGTCTCCAGCTTGAATGGATCAGTGCAGCTGAAGGTCAGAAATGGAAACGAACGATGAATGATTTGGATAAAATGTTGGGCAAAGTCACAAAGGATGAAGTTGGGCATACAATGAAAGTCCTAAAAGAAGATCGTGAAAAGGCAGAAGCAAAAGCAGCGAAACGTGCTCAGAAAAAAACGGCAAAGGAAATCCCAATCCAAACCGCAGTATAAAATTCTAAATTCTTAAGGATTATTATGGAAGAAATGGATTACAAATGCTTACATTGTGGGCATGAATACAAGGGTCCTTTTGATAAAAAAGTACCCATTGAACGTGTTTGTCCAAAATGCAACAGCAATAGCATTCGCAAAGCAAAGAAAAAACATACTCGATGATTCCGGGGTCGCAATGAACTATGGGGATGAAAAAACTTATTTGTGACTCAAAGATTACACTTTCTGATAGGACACTCCCCGGCTTCATCTTAATGAATACAATAGGAGGATAATATGGCTACATTATTTGAAACTCTGAGTAAAAAAATCCCCGACTGGAGGTACGAAGCCAAACAGATCATAGAAGAAAAAGGCAATGAGGTCATCAGCAATGTGACTGTTCAGCAGGCATACGGCGGTATGCGTGGTGTGAAAGGTCTCGTCTGTGATACTTCGGCCGTTTCTGCGGATAAAGGGTTAATAATCCGTGGTATTCCTCTTCTGGATATTACACATATTCTTCCTGAAGAAGTCTTTTACCTGCTTCTCTCCGGAGAAATGCCCGAAGAAGACGGATTAAAGGATTTACAAAATCAACTGACAGAACACGCTGAGGTACCGGAATATGTTTGGGATGTTTTACGATCCATGCCCAAAGATTCTCATCCGATGGTCATGTTTAACACAGCGATTCTTATCATGGAAAAAGAATCCGTTTTCCGTCAAAAATATGATGCTGGAATTCCCAAGCAAGAATACTGGAAAGCGATCCTTGATGATGCAATTCGTCTTGTGGCAAAACTTCCAGCCGTCGGTGCTGGTGTCTATCGTATTCGCTTCAATAAAGGTGAATTGATCTCACCGGATAAAAATCTCGACTGGGGAGCTAATTTTGCGCACATGCTGGGTATTCCGGATCCGAACGGTATTCTGAAGAAACTGATGCGTCTTTATCTCATGCTTCATTGCGATCACGAAGGAGGAAATGTTAGTGCATTCAGCGGCTTAACGGTTGCCTCTGCCCTATCCGATCCATACTATGCTGTTTCAGCAGGATTAAACGGGCTGGCCGGACCTCTCCATGGATTAGCAAACCAAGAATGTTTAAAATTCGTCCTTGAAATCAGAGATCACTTTGGCGGATCACCTTCTCCGCAGGAACTAAAACAGTTCGTTTGGGAACGCTTGAACAGTGGACGTGTCGTCCCAGGATACGGCCATGCCGTTTTACGATGCCCTGATCCTCGGTTCACCGCATTTATTAATTTCGGGAGAGAAAACATCAAAGATGATCCGGTCTTCGATATCGTGAACAATCTGTTTGATATTGTCCCGCCTGTCTTAAAAGAACAAGGGAAAGCAAAAAACCCTTGGCCAAATGTTGACGCCGCATCAGGAGCACTGCTCTATCACTTCGGGATGGAAGAATTCAGTTTCTACACGGTTCTTTTCAGTATTTCCCGTGCAATGGGTATGGTTTCACAAATGGTACTGAATCGTGCACTCGGAATTCCGATAACACGACCCAAGTCTATTACCGCGGAATGGCTTAAAGAAAACGCTTAAAACCTTAATTCACATCCTCGATTAGTCATTTCTCCTTTTTGAGGAAGTGTTCTGTAAATAAACAAGATTGGAGTACAACAAATGGGAAGAAAAAAAATAGCTCTAATAGGAGGCGGTCAGATTGGCGGCAACCTCGCGCTTATTGCTGCACAGAAAGAATTGGGAGATGTGGTCATTCTTGACATTCCGCAAGCAGAAGGAATGACAAAAGGAAAAGCTCTGGATATCATGCAGCTTCGTCCTCACGATGGATATGACGTAAACCTCTCCGGATCATCTGACTATGCCGACATTGCCGGTTCGGATGTCGTTATCATCACCGCGGGTGTTCCGCGTAAACCCGGGATGGATCGTGAAGATCTACTGAGCATTAATATCAAGATTATTACCGATGTTGCTGAAAATGTAAGGAAATATGCTCCGAATGCTTTTGTGATTGTTGTATCCAATCCGTTAGATGCGATTGTTTATTCCTTCTATAAAGTCTCCGGTTTTTCCAAAAATAAAGTTGTAGGAATGGCAGGTGCATTGGATACAGGAAGATTTAGAGCCTTCCTCTCAATGGAAACAGGATATTCAGTACAAGATATTCATTGTATGGTTCTTGGCGGACACGGCGATACAATGGTCCCCATTATTCGTACAGCGAATGTTGCCGGTATTCCAATCACAGAATTGATTCCGGAAGATCGTTTAGAAGCCATCGTAAAACGCACACGAGTTGCGGGTGGAGAGATCGTCAAACTATTTGGAAACGGTTCTGCTTATTACGCTCCTGCTCAATGTGCAATTGAAATGGCAGAGGCTTACCTATTAGATAAAAAACGCGTCATCCCAAGTGCGGCTTTATGTGAAGGCGAATTCGGGATTGACGGTCATTTTATCGGTGTTCCCGCACTTATCGGATCTGGCGGTGTGGAAAAAGTTGTTGAGTTCGAATTAACCGATGATGAAAAAGCAGCTCTTGAGAACACCTATGAACATGTGAAAGAAACGGTTGCTGAAACCGGATTATAATCCGTTAAAACATATGTAGACCTTAATAGAAAAATAAACCGGCTTCTATAAAAGCCGGTTTATTTTTCTTGCTATCATATAATTTTACTTTTTAATTTAATCCGACCTTAATAGTCGGATATGTTAAAACTTACTAAAAAAATCGAATATGCTTTAATCGCTCTGCGGCATTTACAAGGAGATGATCAGACAAGAGTCTCGTCTACAAAAGAGATTTCTGAATCTTATAATATTCCGTTGGAACTGCTAGCCAAAACGCTTCAACTCATGGCTCGTAATCAAATTATTGAAGCCATTCATGGTCCGCATGGAGGGTATCGTATCAAGGCTGATTTTCAAAAAATTAATATGACTCATTTTATCGAAATGGTCGAAGGTCCTCTGGGATTAACAAATTGTCATTTTGATACTAATTGTACTCAATCCGACACATGCAATATTAAAAAACCCATCAATAAAGTAAATAATTCTATTCGTAATGTATTTGATAAGATGACATTAGCGGATATCACAGGATAAAAAGGAAACTTCATGGAATCTTTGAAAGAAACAATTATTGAGAACTTAAAACAATGTTTTGACCCGGAACTACCCATTGATGTATGGAATTTGGGTTTGATTTATGATATTTCAATCCAGCCCGGCAAAACGGATGATTCATCGAATGTAAACATCACGATGACGTTAACCACTCCGGGCTGCGGAATGGCTCGCTATATCGCTCAAGATGTTCAAACTAAAGTTCAGCGAATCGCTGAAGTCGATGAAGTTCAAGTTGATATTACATTTGAACCGAGATGGACTCCCGATATGGTAACGGAACAAGGAAAAGCAATTTTAGGCATAAAATAACCGATGGCAAATAACGAAAAACAGATCATCGATGAAGCGATAAAGCAGGATTACAAGTACGGTTTCGTCACGGATATTGATCAAGACACGTTACCGCCGGGATTAAATGAAGATGTCATTCGATATATTTCAGAAAAGAAGTTAGAACCCGATTGGCTGCTTGACTGGCGGTTAAAAGCGTATCGCCGCTGGAAGAAAATGGAAGAACCGGATTGGGCAAAACTCAATTATCCGCCTATTGATTATCAAGCCATCAGCTATTATTCGGCTCCGAAAAAGAAGAAAGAATTAAAAAGCTTGGATGAAGTTGATCCGAAGCTCTTAGAGACCTACAACAAATTAGGCATCCCACTGGATGAACAAAAAATGCTGGCAGGTGTCGCTGTGGATGCAGTGTTTGACAGTGTTTCGGTCGCAACCACATTTAAAGAAGAGTTAGCCAAGCACGGTGTGATCTTCTGCCCCTTTTCTAAAGCCGTTATCGATTACCCTGATTTACTGGAAAAATATTTAGGTTCAGTTGTCCCTCCGTCTGACAATTATTTTTCCGCGTTGAATTCAGCCGTCTTCAGTGACGGATCATTCGTTTACATTCCGAAAGGGGTTCGCTGTCCTATGGAATTATCCACGTATTTCCGGATTAACGCCGCCAATACCGGTCAATTCGAACGGACACTCATCATTGCCGATGAAGGCAGTCATGTCAGTTATTTAGAAGGTTGTACAGCACCAATGCGGGATGAAAACCAACTTCACGCAGCGGTTGTTGAGTTGATAGCTCATAAAGACGCCCACATTAAATATTCCACGGTTCAAAATTGGTATCCCGGGGATGAAAACGGAAAAGGCGGTATTTACAACTTTGTGACGAAACGCGGAATCTGCAAAGAAGCAAATTCCAAAATTTCATGGACACAGGTTGAAACCGGATCAGCCATCACCTGGAAATATCCTGGTGTGATTCTAAAAGGTGATCATTCGGTCGGGGAATTTTATTCCGTTGCGCTGACCAACAATTGCCAGCAAGCGGACACGGGTACAAAAATGATCCATGTTGGGAAGAATACGAAAAGTACTATTGTATCCAAAGGAATATCCGCCGGAAAAGGTCAACAGACTTACCGTGGGCTTGTTCAGATCAATAAACAGGCTGATAACGCCCGGAATTTCTCTCAATGCGACTCTATCCTCATCGGAGATCAATGCGGTGCTCATACCTTCCCTTATATCGATGTTCGGAATCCGTCCGCTCAGATGGAGCATGAAGCGACGACGTCCAATATTGGTGAAGACCAGATATTTTACTGCAATCAGAGAGGATTGTCTGCAGAAGATGCCGTTTCAATGATCGTGAACGGTTTTTGCAAAGAAGTATTTGCCGAACTTCCTATGGAGTTTGCCGTCGAGGCGACCAAATTGATGGAAGTCAGTTTAGAAGGAAGTGTCGGGTAACCTAAAGGAAACACTATGTTAGAAATCAAAAATTTACATGCCGGTGTTGAAGACATCGAAATATTAAAGGGAATAAACCTGACCATTCAACCAGGAGAACTTCATGCGATTATGGGGAAAAACGGGTCTGGGAAAAGCACATTAGCAAATATCATCTCAGGTAAACCTGATTATGAAGTTTTCAGCGGGGATATTTTATATCAAGGAAAAAGTATATTAGACATCAGTCCGGAAGCCAGAGCACTTGCCGGTGTTTTCATGTCTTTTCAGTATCCCGTTGTGATCCCGGGTGTCAACAACACTTACTTTTTAAAAGCAGCGCTGAATGCGGTTCGTAAACATCGCGGTGAAGAAGAATTAGATGCAATCGACTTTCTGACTCTCATCCGTGAAAAAATGAAGTTAGTTGAAATGGACGAAAAGTATCTCCAGCGAGCCGTCAATGACGGATTTTCAGGCGGGGAGAAAAAACGTAATGAAATTCTTCAGATGATCACGCTTGAACCTGCGCTATCTATTTTGGATGAAACAGATTCCGGGTTGGACATCGATGCGCTGAAAATCGTCGCAAACGGTGTTAACGGCTATCGCAGTCCTGATCGTTCGTTTTTGGTGATCACCCATTATCAGCGACTATTGAAATACATTGTTCCGGATGTGGTTCACGTTCTTATTGACGGAAGATTTGTAAAATCAGGCGGAAAAGAACTCGCACTAACCCTTGAAGAAAAAGGCTACGGCTGGTTGGAAGACTAAGTAATAAATGAACAATCTGGAAAAACAACTTAACGATCTGATCGCCCGAATACCGGAGAGACCAAACCGGGAAAGCCAAGCTGCTTTCGAGCAATTCAAAGCGATCGGTTTTCCAACTACGAAATGGGAAAATTGGCGTTTCACGAATATTTCGGAGATTAAAGATCAATCATGGCGACTTTCACTGCCGTCTGATCTCCCGGCGAATGTATCAACGAATTTGGACTCTGAGTCAATTTCTCCGTACACGATCTACTTTATTAACGGGCATTATCAACCAAATATCTCAACACTTCCGCCAACGGTAAATGTCCTTACGCTTAAAGACTATTACGAGAAATATTCATCCTCCAAGTTTTATCAGACTTCAGGTGATAATGAACCGTTTTACATGATGAATACTGCATTTAATGACAGCGGAATAGCGGTCATTATTCCAAAGGATATCAAACCCGATCATCCGATTTTGATCCATTATCTTAAAACCGATCTGAACGATCCGATCATGTTCCATCCGCGGACGATTATTCACGGCGAAAAAGGAAGTGAATCGACGATCATTGAATATCATTCTTGTACGGACAATTCCGTCTATTATTCAAATAATCTGACAGAAATATCACTGGATGAAAACGCCAAATTGACTTTCATCTCCCTGCAGAATGAATCCAAGTCAGCGTATGATATTCACACGATTCGGTCAACACAGAAATCTCATTCTAATTTAACGGCCGGTGTTTTCAATTCAGGCAGTCTTCTCAGCCGTAAAAATATCTATGGCGAAATCAATGGTGAAGGAGCCGACCTTGGTCTTTTTGGACTGACGATTACCGCCGATAAACAGGTGATGGATATTCAATCCGTGGTAAATCATTGCCAACCTGAATGCACCAGTGACCAATTATTCAAATACATTTTGAATGATGAATCCAAAGGCGTATTTAAAGGGAAGGTCATTGTATCTCAAGATGCGCAGAAAACAGATGCAAAACAGTCCAATAAAAATCTGATCTTATCCAAAGATGCGCGTATCAATTCCGATCCGCAGCTTGAAATCTATGCTGATGATGTCAAATGCTCTCACGGATCAACCACCGGATCATTGGACAAAGAAGCCGTGTTTTATCTTCAGTCACGCGGACTGGATGAATCCGCAGCCAAAATGCTGTTAATCGACGGATTTGCCGGAGAGGTCATTCAGAAAATCTCTGATGAAAATATTCAACATCTTGTTTCAAACCTTTTTAACACTTCACAGCAATAATTATGGACGATTTCAGAGATTTATACCAGCAGATGATCTTGGATCATAATCAGAATCCGAGACACTTTCATGTCATGGACGATGCAACGCATAAAGCCGATGGTCATAACCCGCTTTGCGGAGATCAGATCACGCTCTACCTTCATGTGAAAGATGATCTGATCAAGGATGTGAGTTTCGAAGGTTCAGGATGTGCAATTTCTAAAGCATCTTCCTCCCTGCTGACCACTGTTATGATCGGGAAAACCAAAACCGAAGCCTTAGCGATTTTTGATGAATATCAAAAACTGGTTACCACCGGAGAAGGCAACCCGGACGTCCTTGGGAAACTTGCCGTGATGAGCGGTGTGCATAAATTCCCGGCACGGGTTAAATGTGCGATTTTATCCTGGCATACGCTGAAGAATGCTTTAGAAGACAACGATGAAGTAACTGTTACGGAATAAGATATGACGAATTCAGACACCATTAAATTATATCGGGATGTCAACGCATTTGCCGTTCCGTCCGGCGAGTCCGTCGTCCTGAAAAAAGGAGAATTAGTTCGGATCACTCAGGCATTAGGCGGATCGTATACGTTGAGTCTTCACGGGAATTTAGTTCAGATTGCCGGAGAAGATGCCGACGCCATCGGTCGAGAACCACAGCGGACACAATTTGATGAATCGGTTCAACCCGATCGTCCGGTGACCAAAGATATCGTAATGAATCAATTAAAATCCTGTTACGATCCTGAAATTCCGGTGAATATTGTTGATTTAGGGCTCATCTACGACTGCACGCTGACTCCGAATGAAGAAACGAATAAAACGGACATTTCCATCAAAATGACGTTAACCGCACCCGGATGCGGAATGGGCGGTGTTATTGCTGCTGATGCCGAACGCAAAATACAGGCCATTCCCGGAGTAAATAATGTCAGAGTTGATCTTGTTTGGGAACCGCTTTGGAATCGGGATATGATGTCAGAAGCAGCACGATTACAACTTGGAATGTTTTAGAAAAATGATGGATCACATTCGTCAAGACTTTCCTTTTTTATCCCAGAAAAATCGTGGGAAACCTCTCATTTATCTCGACAGCGCAGCCACGACACAAAAACCAAATCAAGTCATCGATGCTGTGTCGGATTACTACCGGACTAACAATGCCAATGTGCATCGGGGAATTTACGAATTAAGCGAGCGCGCGACCGAAGCGTATGAAAACGTTCGGCTGTCCGTGTCTAATTTCATTAACTCAGCAGACCCTCGTTCTATTGTTTTCACCAGCGGGACGACCGAATCGATCAATTTGGTGGCATATGCATGGGGACGGAAAAATCTGAAACCCGGCGATGAAATTTTAATCACCGAAATGGAGCATCACAGCAATATCATTCCTTGGCAATTAGCTGCTCGGGATACCGGAGCGACTCTTCGGTACATTCCGATTTTAGAAAACGGAACGCTCGACCTTTCAGATCCGGATAGATATTTCACCGAAAAAACCAAGATCGTCAGTATGATTCATCAGTCGAATGTATTCGGAACGGTCAATCCGGTGAAACAAATTATTAAACTGGCGAAATCGGCCGGTGCATTGACATTAGTCGATGCTGCTCAAAGCATTCCGCATTCATCTGTGGATGTTCAGGATCTTGATTGTGATTTTCTGACATTTTCCGGACATAAAATGCTGGCACCGACCGGAGTAGGGGTTCTATATGGAAAAACACATATCTTGGAGGAAATGAGTCCGTTTTTTGGCGGTGGAGAAATGATCAGTTCCGTTTCGATGACATCTGCGACATGGAATGAAATCCCGTATAAATTTGAAGCGGGTACACCAAAAATCGCCCAAGTTGTCGGGTTAGGTGCTGCATTGGATTATCTGAACACAATTACAATGGATACCGTTCACGAACACGGGCAGAAGTTGCTTCACTACGCGATGAATCGTTTATCGGAGATTCCCGGTATGACCATCCATGGGGAAGCAGAACGCCGCGGATCGGTTCTCAGTTTCAGTGTCGAGAATGTTCATCCGCATGATTTAGCACAATTTCTGGATCAAGACGGAGTAGCCGTTCGTGCCGGACATCACTGTGCACAACCAATCATGACGAAACTCGGCGTCAGTTCGACCGCCAGAGCCAGTTTTTACATTTACAATACAAAAAATGATATTGATGCATTGGTTCAAAGCATCATCAACACGAAGAAAATTTTCTCATAATGTATCCGATGACTTCGGGAAGATAATCTTGGTCATTCTTAACGGGTAATTCGTAATTTCAGCCATGCGCCTTCTGAACAGATATATCCAAAAAGAACTCTACCTCCCCTTTATCTTTTCATTATTGATCATCATTTTCATTTTATTCGTTCAGTTTTTACTTCGCGCTCTAGATCGTTTCCTCGGCAAAGGACTGGATGTTTTAACGATCTTAGAATATCTCTTTCTTAATCTTGGCTGGATTGTCGCATTATCCGTACCGATGGCGGTATTGATCGCCACGCTGATGACATTCGGACGTATGTCTGAAGACAACGAAATCAACGCAATGCGATCCTCAGGGATCAGTTTCCTCACCGTGATACGCCCTGCTCTGTATTTTGGTGTTACAGTAGCACTCATCCTCATCTACTTCAATAATTTCATCCTCCCGGAGATGAACTTCCGTGCACGTATCTTATCCGGTGATATTTACCGAAAACGTCCGGGATTGAATATCGATCCGGGACATTTTATCAATGACCTTCCTGATTACAGCATGATCATTCGAGATAAAGAAAATGATGTGATGAAAGACGTCAGGATATTCAGCAAAGCATCTCAAACCGAATCTCAGACCAGTATCTATGCCGAAACGGGGAAATTGTCTACACTGGATGATGCCACCGTCCTTGAACTGAATAACGGAGAAATCCACGAACTGGATCTTAAGGATTTCGGGAATTACCGCCGCATCGAATTTGAGCGTCATCGTATTGTCATTCCGACAGATAATCTCATGCTCAACAGACGGGATTCATCAAATCGAACGGATCGGGAAATGACGATTCCGATGATGATCGCTAAGCATAAATCGTACCAAAAACGAGTGGATAATGTTCAAAATCGCCTGGGCAGAGCTTTTTACCGCGTAATTGAGGATTCCATCCGGCCGCCCACGCTTGACCTTGCGTTATCGATCGTTGACTCATTGAGAACTAACGTCGAGGAAGACACAACCCTTTTTATCTCTGCGAGACGAACTGAAAATCGGAAACTCAAAACACTTGAACGGCAGGTGAAAAATGAATTCAATCTGCTGAACAGCTACATCAAAAGCCAGAATAAATACGAAGTGGAGATCCATAAAAAGTTTTCACTGCCGTTTGCCTGTATCCTCTTTGTGTTGGTGGGTTCATCGTTGGGTGTGTTGGCAAGAAAAGGAGGGTTTGTCATCGGGACAACGCTGAGTTTCGGGTTCTTTTTGGTCTACTATATTTTGCTGATCGGCGGTGAAGATATGGCTGATCGGAATATTGTCAGTCCGGCGGTTGGGTTATGGACACCGAACATCATCTTGCTGATCGCAGCATTATACTTGACGCTTCATACCGTGAGAGAACGAACGCCCTTTCAGATCAATTGGCCGACGTTCCGAAAGAAAAAATCAGACTAAGATGAAGTCATATCTTATTCAAGGACTGGCGTTAACTGTCATCTTCTTTTTCATGGGATGTGCCCAAACCATCCCGGTTCAAAACGGATACGATTATTCGTCGATGGATCGTTTGACGAAGAAAGTCCACAAAAAAGCTGAAACATTTATACACAACGCGTGGGATGGTCACTATTCCTTTACGCTGCATGAGGATGTAAAAATCCAATCCATTCGTCTTGACCGCAAGAATAAAACCATTTTGATCGAGTTCAATCCGGCATTTTCATACGGCCCGATGCGGCAAAATATCCATGATGATATATATTACGAACTGAAGAAATCACTTGGATGGCGGTTCAGAAATTACTCTGTTGTTATCAGAACATTGGGTCGCCCGATCAGCGAATTGATACCGAATCTTTATCGAAAAGATTTTGATCTGTCAAGAATCCCTGCAAAAAGCAGCTCTTCGGTACCGCATATCACTCATTTAAGTACGCCTTATACCATTTCTTCCGGACTACTGAATACGCATTTAGCGGTCTGGCATAGTCACGGTTGGTATTATAATAATGAAATTGACCGCTGGGAGTGGATGCGTCCGCGGCTTTTTCAGACAGTAGAAGATCTGCTGCCAATGTCGTTTACCATCCCATACCTTTTCCCGATGTTGGAAAAATCAGGAGCCAATCTATATGTCCCTCGAGAGCGAGACCCGCAGCCTTTAGAATTTATTTCTGATCAAGATTCCAATGATGATTCCGTAAAAGAAACCGGAAATTGGATTACCTCAAGCAATCCCGGATATGCCATCGGATCTCCTCCGTATAAAACAGGAGATAACCCATTTACACTTGGAACCTTTCGCTATACTACAACCGACACGATGACCACATCATCCACCGTTTGGATCGCTGATATACCCAAAACGGATAACTACGCTGTATATATTTCGTACGGCAAGTTAGATTCTGCGATAAGTGATGCACAGTATACAGTGCATCATGCCGGAGGATCTACACCGGTTTCAATCAATCAACAGATGGGATACGAAACGTGGGTTTATTTGGGCACCTTTCTATTTCATCAAGGTCAAAGTCCATCTTCCGGAAGTGTCGAGTTAACCAATAAAAGCCAAACTCCGGGAAAACTCATCTCTGCAGATGCGGTTCGTTTCGGCGGCGGAATGGGGAATATCGTACGCGAGGGTAAAACGAGTAATCGTCCTCGATATTTGGAAAGTTCAAGGTATTATCTGCAGAACGCAGGGATGCCGGATTCATTGTACACCGTTCATGCCGATACTAACGATTACAAAGATGATTATCAACGCGGTGAATGGGTGAATTATCTCAAAGGAAAACCGTACGGCCCCAGCACAAATCGAGAAATTGACGGGTTGAAGATTCCGATCGATCTTGCCGTGGCGTTTCACACCGATGCCGGGATCGAAAAAGACAGTTCGGTCGGAACATTAGCCATCTACAGATTAATCGATGAACTTGAATCGGAGTTCTTCCCTGATTCCACATCCCGAATGGCTAACCGTGATCTTGCGGATATTATCCAAACTCAGATCGTCAGCGATATTCAAGCGAAATACGACCCGAACTGGACTCGGCGTGAATTATGGGATGCCGATTACCGATCCGCAAGAACGCCGAACGTTCCGACGGTATTGCTTGAGCTTCTCTCCCATCAGAATTTCTATGATATGCAGTTTGCGCTCGACCCACAATTTAGGTTTGATGTCAGCCGAAGCATATACAAAGGCATTTTAAAATACATCGCGAATCGTGATCAGCGGGATTATGTCGTTCATCCGCTTCCGGTGGATCATTTTGCCATCGATCTTCTGGATTCGCATCAAGTCAACCTGCGGTGGAAACCAGTTGACGATCCATTGGAAAACACCGCAGCACCGACTCATTATCGGGTGTATCAACGGATCGATGACGGCGGATTTGATAACGGGTTTCTCGTTGATACAACCGACATCATTCTGAATGATCTTCAGCACGGCAAGATCTACAGTTTTAAGATCGCGGCGGTGAACAACGGCGGAGAGAGTTTTCCGTCGGAAATTTTATCGGTTTGCCTGAATGGTGATCATGACAACCCTGTATTGATCGTCAACGGATTTGACCGCATCTCCGGACCGACATCGATTTCGAAAAACGGATTCGAAGGGTTCACCAATTTTGCCGATGAAGGCGTTCCTGATCGTTATGATCTTAATTTCACCGGGGCTCAGTTTGACTTTTCACCCGAATCTGAATGGACGACGAACGATTTACCCGGACATGGTGCCAGCCATGCTGATTATGAAACGAAAATTCTCCCCGGAAATACTTTTGATTTTGTTTACACACATGGCGTTTCGATCAAGAACGCCGGATATTCGTTTGTTTCGGCGAGTGACGAAGCCGTTGAGGATATCACATTTGACCTCACACAATTCAATATTGTGGATCTGATTCTTGGAGAAGAAAAAACATCCTATGCCTTACCGGACAGTTCGGTTCAATTTGAAGTGATCTCCGATATGATGCGGGCAAAGCTAACCCAATACTGCCTGAACGGCGGGAATCTCTTCCTCTCCGGAGCCTATATCGGAACGGATCTATTCAAAGATAAAGAGGAATCGCATCCAAATGTTCTATTTGCACAGAAAGTACTGAAATTCAATTGGACAACGGATCATGCCTCCGCTTCGGGGAATGTGTTTGGAATAAATAAAGCGAGCAAATTAGGAAGGTTTAAATATAATCAAGGATATCATCCGAGTACGTATAAAGTAGAATCACCGGATGCAATTGATCCGATTCCGGGTGTGTCTGCTTCCCTCCTGCGTTACGGTGATAATCACTTCAGTGCCGGCACAGTGTATCAAGGCAGTTATAAAACCGTTGTGTTGGGCTTCCCGTTTGAGACGATTATTCATCAAGAGGATCGGGATGAATTGATGAAGGTTGTGATGGGGATGGTGGACTGATAAATTACTAATTTAGAAATGTGCTGGAGACAGATCAATTTCTATTTCTGTTGTAATTTGGTTTTTAAAACACTCCGCATGACAATACCAAACTTGCCAATTTTCATTCAACGTTTCTACAGTAACACTACATGGATCAATGTCGGTTTTTTCAATCTGATTTCCGCAGAAACAGCACGGTCCCATTTCTATCAGTTTATCTTCACTCATTAATAAAATCTCCGTATGAATGTATAAGGTTATAAATCTATTTAATAAAAATTGTTTTCCAATCGCAAGTGTCAGTCTCAGATTGAACTTCAAATTTGCAGATGCGTGACTCTCCATAGATTTGTTTAAATCGGATATAGTATTTGCCTGAATCTAAACGGGTACTAAAGAGTGTATCCTTTTCTTGCAGGATATTTGAATAGAAAAGCTTCATATTCTGTGATGTGGGCAACTGAAATCTAATGTCAGTATTGGGGCTATATGGACTCCTTGAGGTCGAAGAATCATTCAAAACATATCCGTGGCATGGTACTTCACCGGAATTATAGACAGCAAATTTGCGGATATAATGACCGCTGTGGTACTTATTTGTATCCGGAGTAAATTTATAAAGATCTACCTTAAAATCCTCGTTATCTATTTCCATAATTAAGTCGACGTGAAACGATTCAATTTTTTTTTGAACTAACTTATCTTGTAAGCCATTATCCAAACTAATTCCACAGGATAACAGAGATATTAACAAGAGGTTCATAATTAACTTTGCCATACTAATCCTCCATTTGAGATTCTTGGTACATATCACCATGTAAATACAGAATGTGAGTTTTTCATATGTATTCGAATTATTTTTTTGTACTCTCTCGAATTTTACAACCGCCTTTCCCGAAAAGTCCAGTTTTAATTAACCCAGAATGATTTAGTAATATTGGAGTTACTACTTGAGACGATCATTCATCAAAAATTCAAGAACCTTTTTATTTACCCTATCTGCTTGCTCCACGGTTAATAGATGACCAGCATCAGGAATAATCTCCGTTTCTACGTGTGGAGCAAACGTATTAAGACGTTCAACAGCTTTCTTGGCAGGATACAGTTTCTCATTCTCTCCGACTAAAAACAGTGTTGGGACGGTAATTTGCTGCAACTCACTATCAGTTAAAACAGTCGGTGTCACCGGCATACGAAATCTATACGATTTAAGACCCATCATTGCATCATCAATTAAATCATTTAGCTGTTTTATACTGGTTTCATCTTTTTTCTTTAACATATCCTCACCGAGCCACTCTACCATAAATTTTTTCATAAAATAGCGATGAGGTATGGCGGACAAAATACCCCGCCACGCCCATTCTCCGGGAAAATTAAAAAGCGTAGCAGATGGGGCAATCCAAACAGCTTTGTTTAATCTATCAGGATAATGTAGTGTATATTGACTTGTTAACCAGCCGCCAAATGAAAGTCCCATAAGGTTAACTCTTTCAAGGTCAAGAGCAAGAAATAACTCATTGAGCCAATTCATCATATCATTGGAGTTTTTAATATTTCGTTTATTTACACTTCGACCATAATCGTAAATGTTGTCTACAGCATATACCCGGTATTGTTCGGACAATGCTTTAATATTGGGCATCCAAATAAGAGAGGACGCACTTGTTGACGGCAGCAATACCAATGGATGACCATTTGTTGGTCCGCTGATACGAACAAACGTTTTTCCATATGAAGTTTCGATCATTCTCGTTTCCGAAATAACAGGCCATTCCTCCGCTCTCTTATCATAATAGTTTAGATATCGTTCCTGTGCTTTTTCCGATTTAAATGGATAATACTCAGGCATTTTTGCCATATCTACTTCAGAAAACAGGGATGTTAAAAACCAAGAAGAGGCTGCAATAAATGTAATGAATAGGATGCCTATCCCTATGAAAAGTTTTTTTAACATTGATACCTTTCGTGGAGCGTAGTTCCTATTCGCATTTTTTCATTTCATTTTTTTTAGATACTGGATTCAATCATTCAGGGGTACGAAGAGTTTTTCGAAGGAACCATCCTAATGCCAATTCTAAAATACCTATGCAGAAATACAACGAATGTAACCAATGAATAGATTGAATCCAGTAGACTTGAATTGTGATCCATGCGACCAAGAAAGCTCCTAATGCCAAAGCGATCTCTGCTGCATAGTGAGCGAGTTTGAAACTGAAAACACTACCCGCAATACTGCCAAAGCCGTTCACAGTTAAAAGCACTATTCCGGGAATCAGAAAGTCGGCAAAAGGGGTACGATCGAGCATGTCTAAAGGCACCCCCAGCATGCTGCCGTTTGGTTCCAAAACAAGCGTCAAACCTCCTCCAACCGCTCCCAGGCCAATGAATAACTGCAGGATTCCCAGTAATTTGGCTAATCGTTTACTTTTTTTCTCTGTATTATTCATTTTCGGAATTTTCTCCTAATTCAATATAATAAAGTTAGTTTCAGGTTGTGAAATAAAGCAGATTCGACATGTAAGTTATTCATATTTACTCGAATTATTTTTGTTGCTGAAATAGGTTTATTACCTACTTTTGTTCTTACTTTTCTTATAATTTTTTACAAATTTCCCAAATTCTTTGTCTTTTCTTCGCCGGTCGGTCACGGATGATTCAAAATGTACTTTTTCTCTCTCTATTTTCAAATAGTTCTCATAGGAGGCTTTATCGATCTCTCCCTTTTCTATGGATTCAAGAACGGAACACTCAATCTCATGGGTATGCGTACAATCTTTAAATTTACAGTTCTGAGAAAGTTCAGAAATGGCATCCAAAGTCATTTCTAATCCGTCCGGTGTTTCGACAATACCCACTTCTCTCATACCCGGATTATCAATTAAAATCCCGCCATCATCGAGGATAATTAATTCTCTGTGACTTGTAACGTGTCTTCCTTTATTCGTGCTGTCGCTAATTCTATCCGTTCTCATAATGGTTTTGCCGGAAAGATTATTCAGCAAGGATGATTTTCCAACACCGGACGAACCCAGCAGACAATACGTTTTCCCTTTGGTAATCATTTCCTTTACCGGTTCATACCCGCAAAGGGTTTCATTGCTAACGGCATGAATCGGAACATGTTTAATGCGTGTTGTTACACGGTCCAAGATTTCATTGAGTCGAGATTCAGTGATTAAATCAATTTTACTAAGAATGATGACAGGTTTGACTTGAGATGAATTGCAAATGGTCAGATATCTCTCCAGCCGGTTCATGTTAAAATCCTGGTCTATGGCTTGAATGATAAAAGCATAATCAATATTTACGGCAATTATCTGGATCTCACCGAATCGGCCGACAGCCTTTCGTTTAATCACAGAAAATCTCGGTAGAATTTTATGGATGATGGAGACATCGGAATCATAAGGTGTCAAAGCGACCCAATCACCGACGGCAGGAAAATCTTCACGACTATTTGCCGTGAAGCGCATAGTGCCTGTTATTTTCGCTTTAAACTCACCGTGAACGGTTTTGACGATGTATCTGTCTTTGTGTTCTGAAATGATCCTTCCAATCTCAAAACGATCCAAACCTTGCTCAATCCTGAATTTCTCAAGATTTTGACGATATCCTAAGTCTTCTAATTTTATTTCAGACATATTCCTGGGTTGGGTAAACGTGGGTTTTGAACGATGATAATATGATTCATTTCTCGCAAACCTGATGAATAAGGCAATAAAAGTATACGACCGTTATTCTCGTAAAGTCCAGCATTAATCACTTCAGTGCTGTGTCGTTTTATTAAAGCGTTTTAATTGAGGTTACAGGGTTGACGTAGTCTATTGTTCAGGCGGTGCGGTGTAAACTAAGCGTACTGTAGTTTGCTTTCGAAACAACGTCCTGTTAGATACTCTTATTATCTTTATGTTTTTCAATAATTTTCTTCTTGAGCCCAACTTCTAGATTAGACCTGAAAGTTTTACCAACGGAAGTAAATACACAAATTTTTGCAAACCTACATTGAATCAATGGAAAAGGATTGAGCATATCAACGATAAAACGTGTTAACCAATCATCTTGTTCATTTAATTCTATTAGATATTTTGCCTCTTCACCATCTTTAAGGCGTATAGGTAGTGGACTTGAGAACAGATTTTTAGGAGGTGATTGAACGGCATACTGTTTTTTGAATATGCCAGTTTTCCAACCAATATTAGTTATTTGTACTTCTCGTTGCCCTACATTAACAATATTGATGCTGAGATATTCTGGATAAGGTGTAGGGGGATACTATAAGTCTATGACCAGCACTAACTTCCAGGCGAATGGTTCTATCTCTCATTGCAAGAAGCAATGCAACGATTACAGCAGCAAAAGTACCTACAGCAGAAAACCAATCTGCAAATGAATTAATAAATTCCCATGTATCTTGGGTGAACATGTTTTCCTCTTATTATTAGCAATTAACATCAAGTACATTGTCCAGTGTTTCAAAAGTCTGAGTGCTGTGTTTGTAGAAACATCTACAATCATTTATTAAACACCTTTATTAGAAGGTTACACATTGGAAGATAAACGGCAGTTAAGTCTTTATTTATACTACCACCTACTTGCAATTTCAAATACATATGTGCATCCACGTTTCTTCGTATATCTAACAATACCTGAAGCGAATCTTCAATTTGCTGTTGCTCTGATTGTGAGATCAAATGCTTTTTTGCAAGCTTATCAATGTTCTTACGATAAATACCAAGCGTACCTGAATTAATTTCTAGTGGATGGTTAATACTTAAGGAATTAAACATCGATTGAAGCCATGCATTATTTTTTGCTATAAGGTCGCTATTTGTCACTGCGCAATAAACATTTGCGGCTGCTTGTGTAGCAAGTTCATTTTGTTTATTAGGAGCCTTTTTGGATATGTCATTTTTTCTTAATAGGGATATTTTGTGTTTTAGAAAGACAGCTTTAACTAAACATTCAACTGCTATCTCAAATTTCAACCACCATGAATAAAATGCATATTGATCATTTTTCACAGCTTGAGCTCTCAAAACATTAGCATTTTGGGCTTCGCTCAATATCTTTGATTTCTTATCAAAACTCAACCATTTATCTTTGGTAAATTGATAAATTGAAAACTCATATAGTGTTTGTGGCCAATTACTAAAGTCATGTTTGGTTGCCATTATACTCTCCTTTGATTACCACCGCTGAATATACGACTTAGCAAACAATGATCATCTCACTCAAATCGCAGTTTATACATTTGTTTATTGTTAATAAATTGATCTGTGATATTCATATCCATTTCACACGATTTCATACTGCAATGAATAAATTATTATCTATTATTTCTACCCGGTTTCTGTAATGTAGAGTTTGAGCCGTAAAGCGGATGGGTGCCAAGCATTTTGGATTCACAGCCCAAAATTTAATATGGGTAATGGATGAACCTATTCATGGCGTATGTAATGTATTTTCATGTTTACAATTATTTTAACGTAATTTTTCTTAATTCCCAATCTATTTCAAAAAACAAAGCAAAAATAATATCTGATAATGCAACTTCAATTTTAAATTCATCCAGTATAGTATGTATGTTTTGTATTGTGGATTGTTGTTCTTCTGTCAATTTATTGTAAAAATCTATAACTTCTTTTTTTGTTATTTTCTTATCCAGTTCATGTGCAAATTGATTTCTAATTGTATTTAGCATTTTATATGCAGGTCTACTCTTTGATTTTAATAATCCAATAGATACACAACGGTCAACTTTCTGCCAAAATTTAAGCTTATCTATTAGATTTCTATCAGGAAGAGTTAAACCATTATTTAATAATCTGTTCAACAAATTCTCTATAATAAGGTGACCATTTATTACTGTTGATAGGGTTTTATTATTTTCAATATTATCTAAAATTTGATAAAACATATCCTGTGATTGATTTATTTTTTCCATATTCTATAGATCCTTAGTATAATCTCCAATTCTTTTCTTTCGTTTCTCAATTCTATTAATATTCTGTATTTCTATGAACTCATTGTCTTTCTCAACATTAAAAACACTAACTTCTAAAAATCTATTTGCTTCTCCTTCTATTACATTAGGATCCCAAAATAACCTTACAATAACACGGAAATCAGGGCAATCATCAAACCAAACAATATTCCGCGCACCCAACCCAACTGTTTGATCTGATTTTTTTTGTAGATTGTATTTATCAGCTATTTTATTTGCAACATCAAGAGCCATTTTAAAATTGTAATTCCAATTATAATGATTGGAAAATTGAATTTGATATAAATTATCATTAACTAACTTGATAAATCTTTCTCTCATTTGATTGTTAGAACGATAATCTTTGTAACTACCTTTTCGAAAATGGAGACTTAATGCTGATCTTCCATCGTTAATATGATAAATTGATTCATCTTCTATAAAGAAGTCATGAGATTTGAAGTAATCTATTATTTGAGATTTGTTCCAACTCCAAAGTATATCTTTATATCCATTTTTGAATTCATCACAAATTAAATTTGGTTTTTGGCTTATAGTAGGAGTTTCTTCATTTTTTGTATATTTCTTGTTAGTCTCTATATTGCTTTTTGGAACTTTGCTCTCAATATCCTTACCCTCAGAGTAGTCTGGGCTTTTACCTGCATAATATAATATACTAAAAACTATAGCCAATGAAATTCCTAATAATATTCTTGTTTTGATTTCCTTCTCATTCATTTTTTATTACCTATAATTATATATTACTTCGTTTGAGTTTCCGAAAATATTCTATTATTGGGCTAGTATGTTTTGCTTTTGTTATTTTTTGAAACAACAGGTTTAACTCCTCAAGCCCTGCCTCAGATGTAATCATTTGTTTTGCATCCTTTATAGACTTATTAAAATTTTGGATTTCTGATCGCCTGTACACTTCATTGTTAGAATCAATAATATCACTAACACTAATAAATGAGGCTCCAATATGTACAATAATTTCTTCATTTAAATATAGCTGGTTAGCATCACAGTATTCCATAACCTTTAGACCAGCTGATTGACATAAATTATGAGTTTCTTCTTTTGTTAAATCTGCACTTTCAATAACTTTTGTAACAAAGGATGATTTCTCTTGTACAAGGTGCAATAACCCCTCATATATTTCTATTCTCCTGTCGAAAACACGTGTTGAGTATTTTTCAATTCGATTTATCCTTCTGAAATGTTCATTGATCAAAAGACCTATTAATAATCCAACCAATCCGATGAGTGCTTCAGTCATTTTAGTCTCCTAAATTTGTGCTCGCTACTCAGAATTACAATTTGTGTAATGTATGAATGGAATACGCCATGAAGCTTTTCCATCCTAATTATTATTATTTTGTATAAAGTATTCATAACAGTAAATGAAAGTTAGTATAATTAAAAATAAAAGACAAGGTTTATCGAATTAGGGCTGTTTTGGTTTCACACTCCTTAACCCGGTTTTTAGAAGTTTGATCACTTCTTCTTCGGTGTTGAACCCGTCATAATCTTTCTGGTATCCATAATGGACACCCTTTTTTTCATTCTCAAGAATACAGTCCGCGAAGCGGTCAACACCTTCTTCTTTTATAAACCGAACAAAGGCTCGTATCCTTACATCGTGGGATTCAGAGAACATATCCATGCCGCAGTTAAAGTCCTCACATTTCCAGCACCCGTTTAATTGTCTTTCGTTACAACATTGATGTTGATAGCATCCCGTTTCCGATACATATCTGCTGCAGCAATTCTGTTTTGATTTACATCCGCTGCATTCTTTGGCAAGATGACATAAACTGCAAATCAATCCGCAGTATCCAATATTATCAATGATGTCTTTTCTTTTCACGGATTAAGAAACCGACCCGGAGCTGACATGGGGCGCCAGATTATTCCATTCATCTGAAGTTACAGAATTTAAACAAAAATCACCGACGTCATAGATCGAGCAATCGATCGGGCCTCGTTGGTCTTTATGGGCATACGCACCTACAAAAGGTGTCAAAGTCGGCCGTACCAATCGAGTGATCACCCACGTGATCCCGTCTGCGCCGTGTTTTCCCGAAAGTAAGCTGTCGCGTTCCCATTCATTCTGTTCTAAAAAGTCGATGCCAAAGAGCTTTAACACACTCAGAATGGGATGCACCGACCGTTGAAATCCGCCCCGCTTCTCACCGGGCATCATCATAGCTCCGGATGCCATTGTAACAAACTTCGTTACACCGGCGTTTTTCATCGCCTTCCAGACGTGAGGAAGACAGTGCGTTTTGGGGCGTAATTTTCGATTGTCGCCCAATGCAGAGATGACTCCCTCGCACCCCTTGAAGGCTTCGGTCAGTTTTTGTTCTTCATGGAGCTCCGCAGGGATAACCGTTGTCGTCGGTTTCACATCTTTGAATTTGTGGGGCGACCGTGTTATAACAACTGTTTGGACACCGATTTCCTCAGCACGAGCCAGAACACCTTTTCCGTAGGTTCCGCAGGCACCAATAATGGCTACTTTTTTAGGTTTTGCTAAACTTGTATCCATTGATGAGTCGATATTTCGTTATCAATCGTAAAGATAATATTGTTTCGATACAGTTTGAAAAGCGGTTTCGTCTTGACGAAAATACTCTTTCAGATCATCATATTGAAAGTTCTTTCCAAAAATCTCCCGCACCTTTGATGTGCCTGTGACTTTATCAAACATCACCAATCGGGAAGTCTCTGCCAATTTAAATGGATTTTTATTCGGATACAGTTTGTGGTGTACTTCCAAGAATTTGAACTGAATACTCATTAAATCAGCCTGTTTTGAATCATCATAATGGATCTGCACTCCGCTGAGAGATTTACCCCTTCCGTATCCGTAATACGGTTTATAAGTAATGGGGCGGAATGTCACTCCGGATAAACCCGCTTCGTTCATTTCTTTTGCAAGGATCTCTCCATTAATCCAAGGTGCTCCGATGATCCGAAAAGGTAATGTATACCCGACTCCGTTAGAGAAAACGCCTAATTCCCCTAAAATTCCGGTTCCTACATAGTAGAACGGAGTGTCATCATGCGGAATATGCGGCGATGTCGGGATCCAGGGTAAACCCGTCTCTTGAAAAGTCATCGATCGTTTCCATCCATCCATGGGGATAACGGTCAAATCACAGGTTACACCTCCGGTGAGCAATTTCTCGCTGTTCAGCATTTTGGCTAACTCACCCACCGTCAAACCGTAAACGTATGGAATGGAATACTGCCCGACAAAAGAATGATATCCGTCCTGCACCAAATTTCCTTCAACATGATCTCCGCCCAACGGGTTCGGCCGGTCCAAAACAACAACTTCAATACCCAATTCAGAAGCTGCTTCCATACACAACCCTAAGGTGCTGATATAGGTGTAAGACCGGCACCCGATATCTTGGATATCGAAGATAAGTACATCCACATTTTTCAGCATGGCTTGTGTGGGTTTTCGGGTTTCTCCGTACAGCGAGAACACCGGAAGTTTTGTTTTTTCATCCATGTAAAAATGGACATACTCACCCGCACCGCGATCCCCTCTCACTCCGTGTTCGGGTCCGAATAACGATGTTAGATTCACATTCGGAGATTCATTCAAAATATCAATTGTAGATCGATATCCCCGATCAACTCCGGTGGCATTGGTGATCAAGCCGACCCGTTTATTCATCAAGATGCCGAAATTTTGCTCGGCAAGGACTTCAATCCCGGGCTTCACAATAGATGGAATCGAGGGGTATTCCTTCTCTAATGTAGGATGCTGTGAACAACCGGTAATCCATATCCATAATCCAATGGTAAGGATGAATGCTTGTTTGACCTGTTTTTTCATGAATCTCCTGTTTTGTAATATTTCGGAAGAAGAAATTACTTCTAATATCGATAGAGATTAATACTATTTTTCCTATCAAAGCCTTACTATATTTTCATCAATAATTCGGTACTTGTTTTTCTGAAAGAGAACCATATTTACACAAAGATTCCCATGCATTTCAAAACGATGATCCTATTTCACATTCCCGAGCAGTTTTGCCTAGATCCTGAAACGTTTCTGAAACTGAAGACACAGATCAAACTCTGGCAATCTTATTCCCTAATCGCCATTCTGGATTCTGTTTCCATTCCTGATCTGGAGGGAATTCATCCTGACATACAATTTATCCGTGTGCAAAACCGTTCCTTTTCAGAACAATGGAATCAGGCATTATCCTTTGTAAAAACATCCTCTTTTCTTTACATGGATAACCGTCAATCGTTTGTTCAACTGAAGGATTCAGCCGTCGACATCTTTTCCCTCACAAAATTACGCCATCCTGAATCCGGGATGATCTACAGCGATTATGAAATCATTGAGGGTGAAAACAGACAAGAAATCCACCTTCTATCGCATCATCCGGGCAGATTGCGAGACAATCAAGATTACGGAAGCGTCTTTTTTTTCGATACAGAAAAAGTCAAACAACTTGGCGGCTTGGATGAAAAATTGAATTCGAATCATTTCTATGACCTTCGATTGAAATTATCTGAGTCTTCCCGGCTTACTCGCATCTCAAACAAATATGACGGCAGTGTTTATTCTGTTTTCTCTTCAAAAACGGAATCAAATGTATTTGACTATTTACTCTCTGAAAAATCTCAGCAGTTGGAAGCGGAAACCATATTATCTCATCATTTAGAGAGAATTCACGCGAAGCTCTCATCCGATCAAGTTTTTCTCCCTGCTCCCAAAGGAAATACCGATCTGATCGCTTCCGTAATTATACCGGTAAATCAACGACCGGAATTCATTGGAACAGCGATTGAAAGCGTTCAACAGCAAAACCGAACGGATGTGGAGATCATCGTCGTAGTCAACGGCGGAAAAGACGATCCCACCATCCCTGTCGTAAACCAGTTTCTGCCCGGTGGAAAATTCTATGATCAAGACAAACCCAACGTACAATTGCTGATCACGGATATCAACAATATTGGTTTTTGTATCAATTTAGGGGTAAAACAGGCAAAAGGAGTTTATTACGTTCAACTGGATTCGGACGATCGGTTAAAACCAAATGCGGTAGAATCCATTGTCAAAACATTTGATTCCGACCCAACGATAGGTATGGTCATCGGCTCTTATGAAGTTTGGGAGAAACTGCCTTCTGGAGATTTGACTCGCATGGAAGCCATACCGGTAGTAACCCACGACGAATGGACGGATGATAACGGTCGAAATAATTTATTGAGGATAAACGGTGCCGGAGCTCCTCGTTCCATACCGATTCAGTTGATAAAAGACATCGGATGGTTTGAAATGAATGACGGTTTTTACGCCTTGAATTACGGTGAAGATTACGATATGGTTCTTCGAGTGAGTGAACATTACAAAATCGGGCGTATTTATGATCCGATTTATGAGGTTATTCGACATGAAGGCGGAACCGATCACTCCATCAGTCAATCGGTCATTAATCGAAATGATGAAGCGAAAGACCGGATGCGCTTCAATGCGATTCTCCGTCGGCAAAATCTCAATAAACAACATGCATAAGTGAATTCAACCAATACAATCATTATTGGCCTTGACGGCGGTGCATCGAAAATTCGTGCTGGATGTGTCCATCGTCAAACAGAAAATACCTTTGAATTAAGTACGCTAACTGACAGATCATACAATACATATCACGAGTTCAATCCTAATTTCATTCCTGTAAATCTTCAACTTCAGTTATCGGAATTCAACCAGAACCGAATAAAGCCGATGGCAGATGAGACAAATCAGTCAAGAGCATACATCCAAGCTTTTGCCGATGTGATTGAAGACATTGTTAAAACAACGGGTGCTGCATCCGTCCTTCTCGGATTGGGTCTCCCCGGACTGAAAACCACCGACAAACGCGGAATAGCCGTCATGGCAAATGGGCCGAGGATGCCCGAATTTTCATCGTTATTAGAGCGAGAACTAACTCAACGGAATATCCATTTAACTCAGCCGATATCTCATTTGGGCAGTGATGCTGATCATTGCGGGATCGGTGAAGAATATGCCGCGGAGGGTTTATTCCAAGATTGTTCAAATGCGTATTATTTAGGCGGAGGAACCGGAGCCGCGGATGCCCTAAAACTGAAAGATGCACTCCTACCTTTTGATTCTGCCAAAGACTGGATCGCAAAAACATGGGAGATGCAAAATCATAAAAAGATCTCATTAGAACACTACGCATCCGCGAACGGCATTCAAACCATTTACAGTCAATACTCCGGGATTCCAACCGATAAACTAAAACAAGACCGGGTCTATGCCGATCGCATTTTAGAACTCGCTGTAAGGGGTGAATCCGATGCTGTAAATACTTATCAGGATGTGAGCCGCTATTTAGCCATGCTCATTTTTGAACGAATGACGACGATCTATAACGGTTGGAAATCCTCATTTGAATTTGTGAATGATCAGCGACCCGAATTGAATCCGCAACATCCATATCTGGGAACAGCTCTCGAAAGGATCATATTTGGTCAGCGGTTAGGGAATCTATTTAGACAGTCCCAAAATACAAAGGTGTTATGGAAACCTTTTCTCGATGAATTGACAAACCTGATAATGACCGGTGAATTTCTCAGCGAAATGAAATCACATTATCTTCATGACGGTAAGATCAAGGAAGATCTGTTCTGTATTTCGCCGCTAAAAGCTGCACCGGTTCTTGGAGCAGGCATTACTGCATATTTAACGATGGCAGATTCAAAGTAAACTCATGATACCGGACCATATTTTAAAAGTCGGTATCGTTCTTCCCGAGGATAAACAGTCTTCAATACAGGTGTTTTTTCCGGAACCAGATTTGTATTTTATTGAAGGTCATACTGATATTCCCCTCCTTTCGAAAATGAATATTATGGTAAAAGGAGATCAACTATTAATCGGTTCTACTTCCTACCATAAATTGGTTCTGAAACGAAGATCGACAAAAAACGATGATTATGAAACATGTGTTCAACTATCACCGGTAACTGCGGGTCGAGGATTTCATTGGCAGCAAAACATATCGGGGCAATATCTCGGCGATGTTGAATTCCAAGTGAAAGACGGTTTATTGCTGTGTATTAACCATATCCCGATTGAGCAATATCTAATCTGTGTTTCCACTTCTGAAATGAGCGCAAACTGCCCTTCGGCTTTTCTCGAAGTTCAGACCATTATCGCTCGATCTTGGGTTCTTTCAGCAACAGAGCAAAAACATAAGGATCTGGGTTTAGATGTTTGCAACGATGACTGTTGTCAACGATATCAAGGGATCGATCAAATTTCACCGTCCTTAGAAAAAGTAATCAAAAAAACATCCGGGGTGGTATTAACCTATCAAGATGAAATTTGTGATACCCGATACTCTAAGTGCTGCGGCGGAAAAACAGAATCATTTGACAATGTATGGCAAGGGAAATCCCATCCGTACCTCAAAAGTCAACTCGATACTCCAATCAATTCAAATGAAGCATTCCACTCGCTAACACAAGAAGGTTTTGCGGATAAATGGATTCGTTCTTCCCCCGATGCTTATTGCAGTCCATCCTTCATTTCTGAAAAAGACATCAAAATTTACACCGGCAAAGTGGATAAACCGGATGCCTATTTTCGATGGAACATATCTTATTCCCAAGATGTGTTATCTAATCTATTATCCAGTAAAATAGGGCTTCCTATTAAAGATATTCTTGATATTATATTATTGCAACGAGGGGACTCATCAAGACTTACTTTAATTGAAATTATATACCAAAATAAAAATGATGAAATCGAAAGGATAATGATAGAATCTGAATATGAGATTCGACGTATTTTACACCCGAAATTTTTATACAGTTCTGCATTTATCATTCAAAAAAGAAATATCGTGAATGAAGTTCCAATGCAATTTGACCTTATCGGAGCGGGCTGGGGACACGGAGTCGGTTTATGCCAAATCGGTGCATTGGGGATGGCTCTGAATGGTCATTCAGTCGATTCAATATTCACGCACTATTATCCCGGAACACGATTGAAGAAACTTTATTAAGGAAAGCATACAAAATGGATCTAGTACTGATTGATTGGATTATTATTATCTCCTATATCCTCTTTTCACTTGGAGTAGGAATTTATTTCGCAAAAAGAGCCGGAAAAAGCACCAGCGAGTTTTTTCTTGCCGGACGAACCTTACCTTGGTGGATTGTGGGTACATCCATGGTGGCGACAACCTTTGCAGCGGATACTCCCTTAGCCATTACTGAGTTTGTTCGAGGATCCGGCATTTGGCAAAACTGGTTTTGGTGGAATCAAATCTTGATCGGGTTATTGGGGGTTTTTCTGTTTTCACGGCTTTGGCGCAGGGCTCGAGTATTGACGGATAATGAGTTATTAGAAATTCGTTACGGCGGAAAACCTGCGGCCATTCTTCGTGGTTTTAAAGCCACTTATTATGCAATCTTGTACAATTTTATCGTTATGGGATGGGTGATCAACGCCATGGCATCCGTTGCAGCGGTGATGTTAAATATCGACCGATGGACGGCGGTATGGATTTTGGTTACCGTCGCTTTGATTTACGCACTCTTATCCGGATTTTGGGGTGTGGTTATTACCGACTTAGTACAGTTTTCTATTGCAATGTTTGGCTCGATAACCTTGGCGATCATTGCAGTGAATTCGTTTGGCGGCATTGATGTCGTTATCGAAAAACTAAATGCGCTTTCATTATCAGGAGATTCTTCGGTAACAACGAATACATTAAAATTCATCCCGCCGGTACCGGATTCAGACTTTTTTAGTCTGGCGTTTTGGGAATCTCCATTCTCTCGTTTTCTGGTGTTTATTACCGTGATGTGGTGGTCCACGCATAACACAGACGGCGGTGGATATATCATCCAAAGGATGTCTTCCGCAAAAAATGAAAAACACGCGTTAATGGCAACATTATGGTATAACTTAATGCACTATGCATTTCGCGTTTGGCCGTGGATTATCGTTGCGATGGTTTCGATGATCGCTTTTCCGGTTATCCCGGAATCCTTTGCGGAAATGGGCTCTAAAGCCGGGTATCCGCTTGTGATGCAGAAAGTCTTGGGCCCGGGATTGAAAGGACTTTTAGTCGTCTCATTTTTAGCGGCTTTTATGTCTACAATCGACACTCATTTAAACTGGGGAACATCGTATTTGATCAATGATGTCTATAAACGGTTTTTCAAACCTAAAGCCTCTCAAAAGCACTATGTGATCGTTAGTCGATTGATCACGGTAGGCATGATGATCTGTGCGGCCTTTTTTGCGATAAAAATGCAAAGTGTTTCAAAAGCCTGGGAATTCATCTTTGCCATGGGTGCAGGGATCGGGTTAGTCCTCATCCTTCGATGGTTCTGGTGGCGCATCAATGCGTGGTCAGAGATCACCGCGTTATTGACGTCGATGATGATCACCATCGGACTCGAATTAACCGCAGCGATCCAAACGATCAAAGCAGAACTGCCCTACACCCTCTTTGGTAAAGCACCCGTCATATTTGGGATGGAATTGCAAGTTCATCATAAAATACTGATCATCGTACCAATTTCTGTTATAGCATGGATGACTGTTACTTTCTTAACTAAACCCGAATCAAAAGAAACATTAACCACATTTTACCGGCGTGTACAACCCGGCGGATGGTGGGATCCGATAACAGATCAGCTCACCACAACGATGCCGCCTGTCGCCCAAGGATTCATCTCAAACTGGATCAGCGGTCTGGCATTAGTTTGGGGCAGCACGTTTGCTATCGGTCATTTCATCTTTGGAAACCTACTCACTGGCTTTGGTTTGTCCATCTTAGCTATCACAGGATTTTATTGGATATGGAAAAATAATATCTCTATCATTGACGAGAACACGTTAGAAAACTAAAGAAAGTTGGATACATGAAAAATAATCATTCCGTATTGATCACGGGTGCCAGCAGTGGAATTGGTGAAGCTTTAGCTTATGCTTATGCCGGTAAAAACTCAACCATCGGATTGGTGGCTCGCCGAGGAGATATTCTGGATAAAGTAGCCGAAAAATGTCGGGCCGCCGGATCAGAAGTTTACACCTATCCGGTGGATATTACAGATGAATCAGAAGTCATCCATGCTGTTCAGAATTTTTACCAGGAGACAGGAAAAATTGATCTCGTCATTGCAAATGCCGGAGTCGGAGGAAGAGACAATCTGAAACGGGGCGATCTTACAGATACAAATAGAATTCTATCGACAAATATTCTGGGGGTTTCGAATGCGGTTATCCCCTGTCTACCCAATATGATAAAACAAAATAAAGGGCATATCGTCATCGTAAGTTCAATTGCAGGATTCCGCGGGATGGTCGATCACGGTGCCTATTCCGCTTCGAAAGCAGCTGTTCGTATTTTAGCCGACGGATGGAGATTTGAATTAAGTAAGTATCAGATCCATGTGACGACAATCTGTCCCGGATTTATTGATACACCTTTAGTCAATAAGAATCGGTTTCCCATGCCGTTTTTAATGGATGCAGAAACAGCAGCTCTAAAAATACGGTCTGCTATTGCTAAAAATAAAAGATGTTATGTTTTTCCCTGGCAGTGGCGCTTATTATTACCACTGATCAGGATTATTCCCGACCGTTTGATCCAATGGGTCAACTCCACGTTCAATTCCTGAGGCAGACTTAGTTTTCATCTCGATCTTTCGGAATGTTATTTTCATCCACGTTAAAGCCATACTGACTGAAACTGTTACAGAAAACATCATTGAGTACCATACCCATTCCAACGGTTTATTGAGGATAAAAGTGAAGATCAACGCCAGAGGTGCAGAAACTCCTCCCACTCGAACAATGGTTAAAACGAGTATGGGTAAACCTTTGCCAAATCCCTGAAGAACTCTCCCGCTTGTCATACCGATCGGGATCAAAGGATAGATTAAGGTAATCAATCTCAAGAAGGTGACGGATATATCGATAATTTCCGGATCCGATGTAAATCCAGCGACGATCCATGGAGCAAAAATATAAATACAAAAAGAAAACCCGATTGTCATGGATATACACCATACAATCGCATATTTTACGATCTGCTTTACTTTGTCCATTTCACCGGCACCAAAAAACATTCCGACCAGCGTTGTAATGGCCGTTGCGATCGCGATGATCGGTAAAAACACAATATGTTCAATCCGATGTCCTATTTGGTACGCAGCAACCGCTTCAGTGGAATAATGTATCATAATCCGATTGAATATCCCTCCGCCCAGTGCCATAATGATCATCGATAATGATGCAGGGATTCCGACCATCATAATATCCTTCAAAATAAAACGAGATGGTGAAAAATCCTTGAGCTTAAATTGTATATAAGTATGTTCTTTGAAAAACATCATAAAGACAAAGATAAAGAATACGGTGACTTGGCTGACCACGGTGGCTGCAGCAGCGCCTTGTACTCCTAATTTTAGTGTAAAGATAAAAATTGGATCCAAGCCAATATTCAATATCGTTCCAAATCCGGCGACAATCATCGGCAGCTTCATATCACCTTCGCCGGATAGAATGGATCGAAAGAACATCGAAAAAATCATAAATGGCAGCCCGAATGTGATCATCTGTAAATAAGACCACGACATCGAAAAAAGACCATCGGGAACACCAAGAATACGGATCATTTTTGGTCCGTAAATTAATCCGATTGATACCAGGGTAATGCTTAATGAAGCACCAAGAATTACAGCATGTTCGGCGGAGTTATCAGCGCTTTGCTTATCTTTCTTTCCAATAAATCGCGCAATCGAAGCCGTCACACCTGACCCCAACCCGGCTGTCATACCCAATACCATAAACATCAGCGGCATGATAAACGCAACGGCAGCAATGGCATCTCCTCCGATTCGTCCGATAAACATCATATCCACGATCATGTAAAGAGTCTGAATCCCCATCCCTGCCATCATTGGGATAGCTAATTTCCACAATGCGCGAGACGGATTATCGAGGAACTCCTGTAATCTGGATTCTTTTGGTTGAGATGTCATAGTGTGATGATGAGTTTAAATAATGATAAAATGTGTTTATTTGCGACCGCAAATTACACTATGCTCATGAGAATCCCGAGGAAGAACATCCTCGATTTTGGCTTTGAGTTGATCCGGTGGATACGGATGGAGCTGAAAGCAGCCGTTTTGACTTGTATTCTCCGCAGTTCGGACACTCAATTTCATCATCGGATGTGGAGCAAGACCACACTAATTCTTCAAATTTTTCACCGCAATTCTCACAGCGGTAATCATACATTGGCATAAAATAATCCCCTAATTATCTTCGGGTTTTTCCTCGCACGGAGGAACATACAGAACCCCTCAACCATACACGCCGGCTTTGGGTAAAATTACACGGTTCAACACCCACCAAAATGCAACAACTAAAATTAAAAGTAAGATATCACTCATTTTTATCCTTGGTATCTGATTTTGTCGGAAAAGATACAACCATTCCGATCATTGCGCCATAGGCGGTACTTATATACGGATTGCTAGTGATTGCACATGCACCGGATCGGCATCCAATAAAATAATAATAGGCAAATCCTCCTATTGCACCGACAAGGATAAACAATCCTGATTTTAGCCAATGTTTCTTCATTGATTATACTCATTCAAATTTAATACTTTAAAAAGGCGGTCAGAAACATCATCGGGGATGGATTGTTCTTTCTCACTGACTCGATACAGCTTTATTGTCTGCCTGACGCTGTCAATATAGACCTTGCAATCCGGGCATTCCTCCATATGATTTGAAAGGTCGCTGATCAGTTCACCGTCCACATCGCGGCCCAACTGTTCTTCCACTAATTTCAAGATATCTTTTGAATGTTCATGTTTTGTTTTCATGAGGGTCTATCCACACATTTAAAGTGATTTAGAAGTTGATCACGTAAAAACAATCTTGCACGCATTAATCGAACTTTTACATTCGCTTCACTGATATCTAAAATTTCAGCTGCACTCTTCGTAGACTGATTCTCTAAATCTCTCAGGATAAAAACTGAACTGTAATGTTCGGGTAATTCTTTCAACGCTTTCATCAAACAATTCCGAAATGCTTCATCGTTCACTTCATTTTCCAGATAATCCGGCCAATGATGCAGTTCATATCCTTTTAATGGTTTGACCAAAGCTTCATCATTCAACATGTCAGTATCTACACGTTTTTTATCTCTGAATTTACCATAGGCGATATTGGAAGTAATCCGATACAGCCAGGTATACAATGAAGATTTCCCGGAGAAAGTATGGATTTTTTTTATCATCGTGATAAATGTTTCCTGTAAAACATCTTCAGCATCTTCCTGATTTTGCATGATACGGAGTGCAAGATTATATATCTTGCTAGAATGGGTTCTAACGAGTTCCGCAAATGCGGATTGGTCCTCATTCTTGGCATCGGCGATTAATTGTTTCTCGTTCCGTTTATCTGGCATTGTATCCATCGTGACGATCTTTATGTGATCATTTTACTGGTTTCACTCCATTGGATGTAAATAATGAATTTTCGTTACACACTAAACCAAAGAATGATGAGAGGGATCAATATCCCTGCGAAAGTATAGAGGCCTCCTCGACCGGTGAATCCCTTCTTCCCTTTTACCATAAAGATGGATGTCACAGCGAAAAGAATCAATGCTCCGCAGAAGATATCAGAGAACCATGTCCACCATCGATTGGGATTGTAATGCAGGACGTTCACTTGATAGAATACAGCGCGCTTTCGAAGGAACTCCACATTACCCTTGCCGGTTTGTGTATTGACAATAATGGACGATCCGCCCTTCAGAAAGATCTTCAATCGATCCTCATTCGGGTAATAGTAATTCTGTACAGTAAATCCATTTGCGACTTGATTTGCAACGTTATTGATGGTTTCAACCTCAGCAACTCCTTTTGACAGATCTGCAGAAGTTGTAAACGCTTTATGTTCGACGATGTAATTTGGATTCCAGTCGCTAAGATGATTTAATGCGATCCCGGATATCGCGAATATAAGGGTGGTCCCAATAAAGAAAAAACCAAAGTCACGATGAAGAATTCGACTCCATTTTCTGATAGGCTTAATCATTATTCAACCGATTTATGAGAAACGTAGGTTACATAATATTCAGAAAAATGATCTTTTCCACAGGCCTTCAATGAATCACGCATCATTTCAATATAATCCAAAGCTCCGACCTTACGATCATGTTCCTCAATCGTGTTGGCATTTTCTTCCCATCGCTGGAATGTAGATTCATCAATCACATCTTCACCCAAAATACCGGTAACCACAATTTCCGTTCCAACCAGATTTTCATCAAACCGTTCTTCAGACAGCACGTGCAGGCTGTAATCATCTGTGACCAGCAGGATTTTCTTTCCACCATGTTTGCAGACATGGTCTACAATTCCGGTTGTGTGAATGGTTTGATTCACATAATTCGGAGCGAGTTCTTCGAATTGCGCCATTGGGAGTTCTGTGGAATTTGATTCAGTTTTTTCTTTGGAAGAACATCCAATGAGTATAATCAAGGCGAAAATTGCCCAATGATTTTTCAAGTTAAAATAGTTCATAAATACCCTCTTTTTTCGTTTTGTGAGAAAATTCATCAAAAAGATGAAGAGGAATTTAAGGAGGTAAACCTATTACTTAAGCGGTAAAAATGGCCACAGAATCGGAATCATGATCGTCGCAAGAATCCATAATGTGATGCCGAGTGGAAATCCGACTTTCATGTAATCGGTAAACTTATATCCGCCGGGACCGTAAACCATCAGGTTGGTTTGATATCCAACCGGTGTAATAAACGAAGAAGAAGCAGCAAAACAAATGGCGAAGACAAAAGGACGCGGATCATATCCTAATTGGATCGATGCGATGATCGCAATTGGGGTCATTATAATTGCAGTAGCTGCATTTGAAGATACTTCGGTTAAGATCATGGTTACAAGATAGACCGTTGCTAACAATGCATAAGGTCGATAATCATTCGGAAACTGATCAACGAGCCGAATGAGCATAGAGCCGATCCAGTCTGCCGTTCCGCTGGTTTGCATCACAATCCCCAACGGGATCAATGCAGCAATCAGGACGATAACCTGCCAATGGATTGCATTGTAACTTTCATTGGGAGTGACAATTTTCAGGATCAATAAGAGAATGGCACCAACCAAGACACCCTTTAAAATCGAAATGATGCCTAATGCTGCAAGAATCACTGCGCTGATAATAACCACTAAACTCATCCACCAGTATCGAGGTTTTTTTAACGGAGCGTCTAATTCGTCCAGGACTAAAAAATCCCCTGTAGCCGCCATTTCATTTATCTTTTCTCTCGGACCATAGATCAACAGCGTATCAAATGCCCGCATTACAATATGGGCGATCTTCCGTCTAAAAATAGCTCCTTCACGCCGAATCGCTAACACAAAACTCCCGAATCTTCTCCTGAAATTGGCTTCCATCAAGCTTCGATCCAATAAAGAGGAATTTTCTGTTAATATACATTCTACCAAAACGTTATCTGCTTGTGTCAATTCAGTATGGGTTAATTTTTCATCGGTTAAAAGGGCAACTTTCTCTACCTCTTTCATTCTCAGGAAATTATCGATGGCACCTTTGACAAACAGAACATCACCCGCTTTTAAAACGGTATTTCGTATATTGGTTGTAATTAGCTGCTTATCCCGCATAATATCCAATACCATCACGTCATAATCTTGATTGATCCTTCTCTCCAAACAGGTTTGACCCACGAGCGGAGAGTTATCCATTATCTTTATTTCTGTCAAGTATCCGCCCATATGATAACTTTTGGTCAAACTGGAGGTAATCGTTCTGGATGGAAGAAATCTATATGCGACAAATAAAACATAGATTAGTCCAACGACGAGACTGATCGCTCCGTATTTTGTGAATTCAAACATCCCCAACGGTTGAAAATCACCATAGGATATCAAGATTGAGTTCACCAGAAGATTGGTAGACGTACCTACCAATGTGAGGGTTCCGCCCAATATCGCTGCATAACTTAACGGAATCAGGACTTTCGATGGACTGATATGATATTTATGCGCAAGGCGGATTGTAACCGGCATGAATATCGCAACGATCGCCGTATTATTGACAATGGCAGATGCAAGAGAGATCGACAGCAGATAAACAGCTAACCCTAATACTTTTGATTGATGGACAAGCCGATTGAGCGTTAGGATCAGATACTCTAGAACCCCGGATTTCTGTAAAGCATGACTCAGAATAAACAGGACCGCTATTGTAATCACAGCTGGATTGGAAAAACCGGAAAGGGCTTCTGCGGGGGTGAGAAAGTTGCTGAGGAATAAAAAGCCCAATAAAGACAACGCGACGACGTCGATCGGCAGGGCTTCTGTTACAAACAGAATAAAAGCCAGCAGGATAATTCCCAGTACGATGGCGATTTCAAGTGTCATGGTTTATTCTTCTCAATTTGAATCACTAATATCGGGAATGTAGTAAGAATTACTAATCGGTAAACAGAATTCTTTTGTCGCATCTCTGACAAAACAAACGTCATCCAGATACTATCTGAATTCTGATGAATAAAACAGTTATTTCAGTAACAACATCTTCCCTGTTTGCATTCGATCATTCGAAGTGATGGTATACAGATAAATCCCTGACGGAACGTTTTGTCCTGCAGAATTTTCAGCATCCCATTTGAGAGAATACATGCCGGGATCGGCTTGTCCGTTATAAAGCGTTATGACTTTTTCACCCATGACAGAATAAATGGTTACGTTAATATTTGAAGTGATATCTAAATCGAACTCGATATTTGTTTCAGGATTGAACGGATTTGGATAATTCCCTTTTAATGTAAACTTTTCAGGAATAACATCCGAAATTTCACTATGAAGGAAATCATTATCCGGGTTATTAATACCAAAGATGGTTTCGTAATGATATTCTAGTACCCCTTCAGGAATCAATATTACTCGGTCATGTCCAAACCCAGCCTCATTATCAATTGCCCCATTTACTCCGGGAGAAAGTGTATCAATACCATCATACCATGCACCAAACTTCGCCATGAATAAATGATCATGACCAGCCGGTAATACAAACGCACCCGTAAAGATGTGGTCTCCATCTTCGTCAGTTAAAATTGGCATATCTGCACTCGCTGGATTCTCACAACTGTCTCCGATACAGTCACCCCACGTATACCAACCGTTCAAATAAGAACCGTTAAATACCAGGGCTTCTGCTTCATGAAGGAATGGCTCCCCAGTGTTAGCATTTAAAACACCATCAATCCACTCAACTGCAAATGTGATAGTAACATCAAAATCAGGAATAAGTATAGAGGGTGTAATTTCAGGCTCAACCGGGTCAAGAACAATATCATATCCTGTGAATTCAAATACTCTATTATCTCCTATCTCCCATCCTGTATTTTCCCAATCTTGATCAGGATTGGCTTTAAACTTCCAATTAACTTCATTACCCACTTCCTCAGTGATTGTAACATCTATAACGTATAAGTCTGGATCCACTAAATCCGGTTGAAGAGTATTACCGCCGCCCCAGCCGTTAAAACTGCCACGAACCTCTAACGTGTGAACAGAAGGATCAAACCCAACAAAGTTCGTCATATCAGCCTGGAATGTCACAACGCCTATATCATATACTCCAGCACAATCACCGAAATTGACAACAGGGATTATCTCATCCATCTCACCTACTGTGTAATATCGATTACCGCCCTCTGAACACTCAGAAGGGACAAACTCCTCTAAGCCCCAAGCATTCCCATTCACATATTTGAAGTATACCGTCTCTCCGGGCGTCAATGAAAATGTATACTCATAAACACCGTTTCCATCGTTATCCGTCATTAACGTCGTTGAAGGATCCCAGCCCTGCATGCTGCCCGCGATATGAACACCGGCTGCACTCACTTCTTCATTCGACATGTCTACCTGAAATGTGACAGCGGTTGCCGAAATTCTGCTTAAAACAATAAATGATATACTTAATAATGTTCTGATCATAATTCCCCCGATATATTCAGTTTATTGAAAATTATCTTGATTCAAGTTACATCTAAAACAATATATGTTTAACATAAACGATCGTTATAAAATGGAAACTTCTTTTCTTGCTGACGATACCGAAATCTCTCTATCTTTCCCATCAATATAACGAATTTAACGAGAGAATTATGCCAAACAAACCTCTTCCTGAAATCACATTAAAAGCTATTTTATTAGGAATTTTATTATCGATGATCCTTGCCGGTGCCAATGCCTATTTAGGTTTATTTGCAGGGATGACGGTTTCAGCATCCATTCCGGCTGCTGTTATCTCAATGGGAGTGTTAAAATTATTCCGCAAATCAAATATTCTTGAAAATAATATCGTTCAAACCGCAGCTTCCGCAGGAGAATCCCTTGCGGCAGGAGTGATCTTCACCATCCCGGCATTGATCCTGATGAATTATTGGGGTGAATTTGGATTTGATCAATATTGGATCATCACCGGAATCGCAGCTACCGGAGGAATCGTCGGTGTTTTATTCACAATCCCGCTTAGACGAACGTTGATTATTGAAGAAGAGCTTCAATTTCCGGAAGGTATCGCCACAGCTGAAGTCTTAAAGTCCGGTGAGAAAGGCTCAACCGGGTTAAAATATCTCGTTTACGCCGGAATTGCCGGAGCGGTATTTAAATTAGGATCAGAAGCAGCAAAATTATGGGCAGGTATTTTGACAGGTGCCACGCGCATCGGCAACTCCTTTGCCAGCTTCCAATTGAACCTGTCTCCCGCTTTGATCTCCGTCGGATATATTGTCGGTTTGAACATTGCTTTGCTCGTGTTTGGCGGTGGAGTTATCGGTCGCTGGGTCTTCCTTCCCATCCTTTCACCTTCTTATGTAGATCAGCTGCCGCCGGACGTGGCGATGAATGCGGCTGATTCGGTGAATTGGATCCATAGTAATGTTATCAAATATATCGGAGTTGGATCGATGATTGTCGGCGGATTATGGGCTTTGATCAATCTTCGTTCATCGTTAGTGAAGGGAATAAAATCGAGCCTGGATGTTTACAACAAAGTGAAATACGGCGAAAAAGTGACCGTTGACCGCACAGAAATGGATACGCCCATCGTATGGGTTGGTATTGCTTTACTCTTTTCTCTCATCCCAATATTTGCAATTTACATTACTGTCGTAAAAAGCATCCCTGTTACAGCATTTATGGCTGTGATCATGCTGTTAGCAGGATTCATTTTCTCGGCAGTGGCTGCCTACATGGCCGGACTGGTCGGATCTTCCAATAATCCGATCTCCGGAGTGACAATCGCAACCGTTTTATCTTCTTCTATTTTACTCTTTGCTCTGCACAAAGGCGGTGTGGATGTCGGTCCGGCAGCGGCAATCTTTATCGGTGCGGTTGTGTGTTGTGCAGCTGCGATCGGTGGAGATAACCTTCAAGATTTGAAAACAGGGCAAATCGTCGGGGCGACACCATGGAAACAGCAGATTATGCAGGCAATTGGTGTATTATCTAGTTCAATTGTAATGATGCCCGTCCTTTGGATGCTTCATCAACGGTACGGAATTGCATCGGATGCACATTTACCTGCAAGCATGCAAGGGAATGCTTTAGAAGCACCGCAAGCCAGTTTAATGTCGAATATTGCGAACGGAGTCTTTAATCAGAATCTCCCATGGGACTTAATCATTATGGGATGTTTCCTCGCTGTCGGTATCATTATACTCGATAAAACGTTAGAAAAACGCGGATCAAGTTTCAGAACACCGGTTCTCGCAGTGGCTGTGGGTCTCTATCTGCCTTTCCATTTGGTTACTCCAATTCTGTTAGGCGGACTTATATCTTTCATCACTACCGGAAAAACCGCGATGCATGATGAAAACGATCTAAACCAAAACGGGCTCTTATTTGCTTCCGGACTTATTACCGGTGAAGCTCTGATCGGGATTCTGCTAGCCTTCCCTCTCATGCTGAACGAACTGTATGATTTGAGTATTTCAACCGAGTTCTCTTTCTTTGCAGAAGCTCCATTAGGTCCATGGCCGGGCGTTGTTCTTCTTGGCGGGGTTTGCTATTGGTTATATAAGGTCAGCATGAAAGATAAGTGAGGATATCATGGTTACAAAAGAACTGGTAAAACGACTTCCAAAAGTTGAATTGCACTGCCATCTGGACGGATCTCTCCGAATTGAGACTCTAATTAATCTTGCGGAATCTGATAAAATAAAACTGCCATCCTATGATCATGATGTTCTTTATAAGTCATTGACATTTAGAGACAAACGCGGCTCACTTGAAGATTATCTTCAAGCATTTGATGTTACTCTTAGCGTCATGCAGACACCAGAAAGCCTGGAACGAATTGCCTTTGAGTTGATTGAAGATGTCGCCAAAGAAAATGTAAAATACATTGAAGTACGGTACTCCCCCATCTTGCATACAAAAGAAGGAATGCACCTCGCTGAAACAATCGATGCAGTCAAAGCGGGATTAAAACGCGGAGAAAAAGAATTTGGTGTGCGTTCGGGTATCATTGTCTGCGGGATCAGAAACATCTCTCCTGAAACTTCATTGAGACTCGCAGATTTGACCGTGCAGTATAAAAACAATGGTGTGGTCGGATTTGACCTCGCCGGAGCTGAAGAAAACTTCCCGGCAAAACATCATCAGGAGGCATTTTATCTAATCTTAAATAATAACATTAATGCAACGATCCATGCAGGAGAAGCTTTTGGTCCGGCATCCATTCATCAGGCCGTGCATCATTGCGGGGCTCACCGTATCGGTCACGGCACACGGCTTAAAGAGGATATCGATTTGATGAATTACATCAATGATCACCGCATTCCGTTGGAGATCAGCCTAACTTCAAATTGGCATACTCGGTCGGTGCGATCCTTAAAATATCACCCGTTGAAATTTTATTACGAACATGGATTGCGGGTCACGCTGAGTACAGATAATCGTCTCATCAGCGACACCACCCTTACGAAAGAATTCATTTTAGCTCATGAACTGTTTGATTATGATTTATTTGATTTCAGGCATTTCATCATTGATGCAGCGAAAAGCGCTTTCATTCCGCATAATGAACGGAAATCACTTATCCAGTCGATTGCGGATGAACTTGAAAGTGAATTCGGATTAAAATCGGAGTACGTGGAGTACTAAAACTGACAAGACTCTGGAAGATCTAATGACGGATAACCGTGATCTTACCAAATTCGTATTCACCGCTTTGGTCGTAGACGGATAATAGATAAACACCGCTTCCAACCCAATTTCCGTTCTTATCTTTTCCATCCCAACGGATTTGATACCCGTTCTCACCGAGGACACGATCTTTGATATGACGGACCACTTTTCCGGAGATCGTCATAACCATCAAAGATGATTCATCCATCAATCCGTCAATAATTAATGGTTTGACCGACGGTAAATGGAATGGAGAAGGAAAGATTTTCATCCCTGAATAATCTTCTCTGGAATCCGCAAACGGAATTTTAAAAACACTGATTCCATGTTTCGATGTGATATAGGCATGTCCAAGAATAGGATCAAACTCGATATCCGTCACTTCACTAGAAAGTAAGAAGGAATTTTCATCTGTAATTCCTTCTACCTGAATTTCAGGATCAAGGTCAGGCCAATATAATCCATTGGCTAATAAAACATGAATTCCGTCTGCAGGTGATAAGGTCCAAACATTTCCTCGTGGATCAATTTTCAATTTTGATCCCAACCCAAATGAAATACTTGGGAAATAAGAAAGTAACGTTCCTGTCGTGGATTTTGGTCCCTGCCGAAGCACGGGTCGCTCAGAAGATCCGCTGAGATCAAAATAGATTAACCCAACACGGGTCAAAGCCCATAAGCGATTTTGATCAACATCCATCGACCATACGGTATTGTTTCCGGAATCTGCGTCCAAGCTAAGCGACACATTTTGGGGGGGATTCCCGGCGTTATATTGGATATAACTGTATGTTTCCGGATCAGCCGGTGAACCGGTATATTTCAGCATAATAAGCCCGCCGTTTGGAACTGATGGTGAGTGACCGAAATTCTCTGCACCTTCAAAGGATCCTATCCAAACGCGATTCCATTGGTCTATTGCCAATGTGTTGGGTGTCAGGCTAATAGTTCCTTCAGCATAATATGAGCCCCAATCATCATCCGGCGTTCGCACTGAGATCGGTTTTTGATCCTTTCGGCAATAGGTATCGGCGATCCATAGATTTCCATCTCTGTCAAATTCAAGATCTTTCACAACCATATAAGAACTGGAATTATCATTTGTATACCAATAATCTAATCTACTGGTATCAATTAGCGTATAGTTGATGGGATCGTCAATGTCAATAATGACCACTCCTCCCCCATGCCGAGTGGGTTCCGGGTAGGTCCCGCGAATCGCACAATACACTAATCCGTCCGGTCCTTGCTCAATATCCGCGACGAAACCGCCAAAATCAATCGGAAGTGTATCTGCTGCAAATGCATTCGGTTCAAAGGATACATGGATGATCGTATCGTTCCCGGTCGTCTCAACTATATTTCTCCATCCCCATGCTTCTTTAATCGCTAATCCGAATTTCGAGCCTGCGACAACTCTACCGTCATCCAGGACGGTTACAGCTGAAAATTGATTAGTCAAAGGTGCATTCGGAATATGATAATCAAATTTCAATTGATCTTCATTTAAAAACCCAAGACCTGATTTTGTCCCTGCAACAACCGATCCTGAAGCTGTTGCAGATAAAGTAATCAACTGATACTGGGGATAATGGAAAATCCACTCATAGCCCTCTTCTCCGAGTTTGATCATCGCATTAGTTAACCGCCCGATAACCGATCCATCTGGTTTTTGTACGATATCCTGAAAAGCGTAATTCATATAATCCGCTTCGATGGTCAATTCAAACGTCGATACATTCATTCGATACACCATTATATCCGACACAACAATTAATGTGTCTCCACGGACAGAAAACGCCGATATATTTCCCTCCAATTCAGGGTGTGGAACTGTCCAACTTATCGGATCGGCATCAATCGTCCCTGTATATAGACCATGATTTGTTCCTATGAACACACGGTTGTTACTGCTGAGTATCCCTCGAACCGACTCAGAATCCAAAAGCCAGTTAGCTGTAATCAGATCGTTATGCATCCATCGCCCATTCTGATACAAAAACTTCTGTATTCCAAAATCTTGATTATTCTTGTATAAAGCAAGTGCAACGGTATCTGCAAACGCAATATCAATAATTTCCGTCAATCCAAAATCGAAATCATGAACCGAACGGAAATTCACCGGATCATAGACTTGGATGAATCCATCGGGTGTGGCACCGCCAATCCAGAGATTCCCATACGGATCCGCTTGGATGACCTGAAGGTTTGTTCCGAGCAAACCGTCAATATTCGTCAAAATTTGAAAGGACTCATCTTCCATATCGTAGATCAAAACTCCACCCTCCGTTGCTGAATAGATCTTTCCGTTCAGTTCAACAACATCAAGTGTAACCAGAGGGGATGTCCATGATTCCCAATCGCCGATTCGGTCAATCCCTGCGGCTAAAGAGAACATTATAATGATCGATAAATAGTTTTTCAGTGATTTCTTCATGCTATTTTATTGAAAAGGTGCTGGAATGAAACAAAGGATGAAAATGACCAAACAAGCGTATCCGATCATGCGGTTTTCTTTGGATAAAGGTTCATCGATATTGTATACAGGCGGATGTTTTAAAGTTCGCATCATGATCAAGATCAGCGCACCCCAGATCAACCAGTTTACTGAAAAATAACTGAGAGGGATCAGCAACAATAATGCGATTTTGGCTACTTTCTCATAAGCTCGGCCTAACATTGCATAAGCAACGTGTCCGCCGTCTAATTGTCCGATTGGTAATAGATTCAACATTGTCACCAGTAACCCGATCCATCCTGCAAATGCTACCGGGTGCAGCAAAACAGTTTGATTTTCTGATAATCCCGGAAATAGAAGCATCGTGAAAAACTTCATCAAAAGTGAGTCTCCGAGTATTAATCCGATATTTTCAGACGGCATCTCTACCACGGTTGAGTTGACTAACCCAATCACCAAAGCCGGAACTGCTACTAAGAATCCGGCAATCGGTCCTGCCGCACCGATTTGAAGCAGGGCATCTTTGCGATAAATCGGGGATTTAATTTTAATAAACGCACCGAAAGTCCCAATAAATGTGGGTGCGGGAATAAAATACGGCAGCGTCGCATCAACTCCGTACCGACGGGCAAAATAATAATGTCCGAATTCATGCGTGCCTAAAATCAGCATCAAGGTGGCTGAAAACGGGATGCCTTTTGTTAATTGCACCGGATCGGTGAACGGATTGACTCCCGCCATTAATGCCCCGGCTAAAATGGTTGTAAAAATGGTGGCAAAGAACAGCAGAAGGTTTATTCGCGGAATCTTTGGAATTCGAAGAACGATCCTATCTTCATCTTCTAAGCGGATATAGACTAAACCATTACTTTGATTTAATTCGTACTTACAGGATTGCGCTTTTAGAATTTTTTCGATTTGGTTGGTTGATACTTCCTCAGATGGACTTCCGACGATCATCCATGTATCTCCAGATGAGCCTATTTGTTTGGGGAAGAATGATCCTTCCAATGCTTTCAGAACAGATTTGACTTCGGTGTCCGTCACAATGACTTTATTTATCCCTGTTATGTTTTTTCAATTTGTCGTCCAAGAGGTTCGTTGCGCCTTCTTTTTCTAAATCCAGCATCAACTGATTGATCCAAAACTTTGTTTCCTGAATATAGGATTCTATCTCTTGGGGCGGCATTTGTTCCCCATACATATTGACGATAATCACAGCCGAGATCACGGGAATATAAACATGATACGGATCAGCATAAAAATCATCCAGCGATTTTACCAATTCGCGAGTAGTGAGATAATCCACTGTATCAGAGTAGAGGCTGTCGGCATAAGCTTTTTGATCTGCCCAGTTTTTTAAGTAATAAAATAACCGTCCATCCTGGATGCCGTTCACATAAGCTGCTTTGATGGCATAACCGGTTTCAGGGTGGTATTCAGCGGTTTGCTCTACCCTTTTCCAGTCTCCTCCGTCCCAAAATAATCTATTCTCCTGACTGAATGATAGGGATACCAGCAATCCGAAAATGAGAAGGATGTTTTTTTTGTTCTGTTTAGGCATAATTATACTCTTCTGAAAATCGCTTGATGTTTACAAGATTTCACAGAAGGTAAAATAAGGGTTTTTCCCTACATCATCAAAGAATACAAATGGATTGAATTTCCCCTGTCTTTTTAAAAGGTATCGTTGTAATTTTCAAAAGAAGTGCAAAGACTAAATGATGAATTGTAATGACAAATTAAAATCTACTAAACGCAATATTGGGTTTAGCGAGATGTTAAATGAAATCAAAAGAAAGACTAAAAAGGAAAGTATTTATTAACTAAATAGAATAAGCAATTAATATATGAATTCAAAAAAACAAAAAATCCTTCAAATAGGTGCAATTATTTCAACAATTCTTGCAGTAACTAGCGTATTTTTAATGATTTTTGTAAATGATAAATTTACTAATCTAACAATTCTTTTTGCGGTATTATCAACTATATTTGCAACAAATGCTAATAATAAAAATCTTAAAAAGAAAGAATTAACAGAAAAGGAAAAATTAATTCGTAACTTCTTTTTATGGATTTCAATTATACTAATTATAATAGGAATTATTTTTGCATTTATATATGCTTGAGTTTATTGATAGCACGGTCTATCTTTTGCCCCAAGGGGACGTCTTCCAGACTTTCGCTTCGCACGCCCTCTTTTATAAGGAAAGAAATGAATTTTCCTGCTGAAATTATCCCCAATATTTTTACTGTTTTTCATTCTTAAAATTCCGATCTTGCATGAATTTTTAGCAGAAATCGTTGTAAATTAAGGTAAATAAAAGGAGTAGGCCATGAAGAAATCTATTCTCATAATCCTTTTGATCTTTACTCCATTGCTTTCTTTCTCACCGGACTCAGATACCGCTGAAGCCCAAAAGACATCCAATTCATTCACCGTCCAAAGAAACATCCTCTATGTCGGCACGCACATCTTGACGCTGGATGTATTTTATGAAAGGCTTTTCCTATCAAAGATAAATTCAGATTCGTTGCCGGCGGCGGCATAATGCAAGGAATAGCTCTTTCAAATGATACAAGTCCGGTGGGGAAAATCGGATGTATTATGGGACAAAATAAACACTTCCTTGAAGCAGGGCTACTGATCGCCCCTTTCGGTGAAGAAATCACCAACAAATTCCTGCCCGCAGTCGGATACCAATATCACACTGCCAAAGGAATGATCATTCGAGCCGATGTTTCAATATTTATTGATACAGGAACCTATAAAGACGGTTCAGGAGAATGGACGAAGATTTATCCATATCCGGGAATCGCATTTGGATATTCTTTTTAGCGTATCGGTCAGACGGTATTCAAACGCAAAAGAGAAAAAACATCTGTAAGCTGGGAATAAAGATTATTGGGCACGCGTTTCACAAAATCCCGCGAATGTCATCCTTGCTATAATGTGAATCGTTCTATGCAACTCAGCGGAGGACTTTTTACGGAATGTGAGAACCTTTTGAATACGAACTTAATAGTATGATATTGTGCATTTAAGGTTGTAAGATGTACCGGAATGGAATGATTTACTAATAGAATAACATGTCACAACAATGAATATAAATTTAGCCGTACTCATAGATGGAGATAATATCCCTTCTGCCTATGTAAAAGAAATGATGGAAGAGATTGCAAAATATGGTAATCCGACCATTAAAAGAATCTATGGCGATTGGACAAAACCAAAACTTTCTAAATGGAAGAAATTGCTGTTAGAACATGCGATTACTCCCATTCAACAATATGGCTATACTACCGGGAAAAATGCAACCGATTCCGCTATGATTATAGACGCAATGGATATTCTGTATTCTGAAAAAGTAAATGGATTTTGTATCGTATCAAGTGACAGTGATTTTACACGACTCGCAACCCGATTAAGAGAAGCGGGTATGCAAGTAATAGGCATCGGAGAAAAAAAGACTCCGAATCCTTTTATCGTAGCGTGTGACAAATTTATATATATTGAAATTTTAAAATCGCAATCTAAAGAAAAAGAATCTGAAGAAGAGAAAGAAACACGAAAAGATTCCTTTGAAAAGATCACAAACAAAGAGATTAAACTTATTGCTGATTCAATTACGGACGTATCTGATGATGATGGATGGGCATTTCTGGGTGACGTTGGCGGATTGATCCAAAAAAAGAGACCCAATTTTGATCCTAGAAATTATGGTTTTCAAAAGTTGACACCCATGATCAAATCAATGGGTAAATTTGAGATTGAACAACGAGATAGTCAAAAAGGCAGATATAAATTGATTTATGTGAGAAATATTGTAAAACGAAAAAAACAGGGTAAAAAGTAGAAAATCAGAACGAACACATTTTAGATTATATCTTTTCTTCTTCTCCTCCCTTCACATTCCCGGCTAATCTCTGAAAATAAATCTTACTCCTTCTACGTTTATTTGTGTAATTTTATTTTTATGAATGCGGTACAATAAAGACTGCAATTACGACAAACGGAAACGGAATAACTAAAAAAGGAATCAAACCATGGGTGAAGGAAACAAAATGACGATCATATTCGGAATCATAGCCGTAGTAATCGCATTAATATTTTACACGATCGCATTCTTGGTCATTAATCGCAAAAAGCACATCACAAAACAGGTCTTAATGACCCAGTGTTTCGGAGTATTTTTTGATATCACAGCCACATTGCTCATGTATTTGTATCGTCCGGGATTCAGTATCACATTTCATGGGATGATCGGATTTATCGCCTTATTCTTCATGATCGTAAAAACCGTGATAACCTACAAATTAAACGGTGAAGACACACCAAAATGGTTTTTACTCTATTCCAAAGTCATCTACGTGTATTGGGTATTTGTATTTTTTGCAGGGATGACGCAATAATACAGCGAGAGATTACTCGAAACATTCTCGGAATTTATAGGTAGAATATGAGGATGAAAGACCAGATTAAAAAACATATCCATGATCCGGAACAGCTTGAAATCCTGTACCGAACGGATAAAAAAGGGTTTGAAAAAGCTTTTCACGAGATTGAAAGTGAGCTCGATAATTCTCCATTTGTCGAATTCTGGAAACTGCGGTTAAGCAAAGACTCCCAAAAGACAACCGGCTCTGTTTTCAACAAGCAGGATCTCCTCTATTTGCTGATCAGCTGCATGACGGCAGGATTTCTGATTCAAATCCCGAAGATATTCAACATCGATCTGGCGAGCTTCCCTTTTTATTTAAAGAACACCGGACTGATCATTTTCTTTGGGTTGTCTCTCTTCATCTTCCTTGTTCGAAATATCCATGACCGATATAAAATTGTGGTATCAGGCTCTTCGTTTTTGATCGCAGCAGTCTACATCAACCTCCTCCCTAACGATCTGACCAGAGATTCCATTAATCTGGCTTTTGTTCATTTACCGCTGATGATCTGGTGTTTATACGGTGTGATCTTTATCGATTTTAGTCGAACAGACAAACTCAAGCGGATGGATTACATCAAATACAACGGTGATCTGGCTATTTTCTCAGCGTTAATCGTCATTGCCGGCGGAATCATATCTGCCATCACGATTGGGATGTTTCAAACAATTGGGTTGAACATCGCAGAATTCTATGAAGAATATATCATTCTGGTTGGGATGGTCTCCATCCCCATCATTGCTACGCTGATCATTCGATCGTATTCGTTCATCACCAATAAGATCGCGCCCATCATTGCAAATCTATTCAGTCCTCTGGTATTGATCACTTTGGTGATCTACCTTGTCAGTATTTTCATTATGGGTAAGAACCTCTACCATGACCGAAACTTTTTGTTCATATTCAACCTGATGCTCTTAGGTGTGACTGCGATCATTATATTTTCGATCTCAGAGACTTCCGTTCATTCCAGACAGCGATTTAACGAGTGGATCTTGTTTTTCCTCTCAATCGTTACACTGCTGATCGATGCGGCTGCCTTGTCCGCGATTATCTACCGTGTTGCAGAATACGGCTTTACACCGAACCGAACTGCAGTGCTTGGGTCCAATGTTTTGATCTTTGGAAATCTCCTCCTCATCATGATCGATTTATATCGCGTTACTTTCCAACAAAAAGAGATCAGCTGTGTCGAAATGCGGATCGCAAAATATCTTCCGATCTATTCCGCATGGACGATCTTTGTCGTCTTTGGTTTTCCGCTGATCTTTGGATGTCAATAAATCCGCATGATCCAAACAAGAGTCTTACCCCTTTTCATCTTCGTTCTGCCTCTCTTCGCCCAAAACTGGGCGGACTTTCAGTACCCTACCGTCACAGTACAGATCGAAGCAGAAGATCATGCCGGGATTCAAACCTATCAAATGCTGATCAAAGAACAAGGCTTTACCGGAATCGAAGATTGGGTTCAAAACTGCTGTTTAGCGGTGGCGACGGAATTATATTTTACGGTCGATGAAGCGAACGATCAAGGACTGCGAGAGATCATCTACAAACTGAATGACGGCGGACCGCTATCCTATAAAGATGGTGCCGTTCCGGCCATTGAAATTGGTTTTGATCTAAACTATTTGGTCGACTTTATCGAAAAGCACGGTAACGATGCTGCTCGGGATGAAATTTATGGCGTCCTTTGCCATGAGATCACACACGGCTACCAAAAAGAACCCAAAAACGCCGGAGGATATGAAAATGACACCGAATTCTTTGCCTTTATTGAAGGTTCAGCAGACCTTGTACGGCTGAAAACCGGTGGATTCAATCCGCCGCGATTCCCGAAAACGAGCGGTTCGTATCTATCGGGATATAACACAACCACCTTCTTTTATCTGTGGATCCATAACACCAAGAGCCAAACATTTATAAAGGACTTAAATGTAACGGCAGACACTTGCCGCGTGTGGACGTTGAACAAAGCAACCAACCTTTTTTTGAATCAATCTGCGGATTCGCTTTGGCAACAGTACCAGAAAAATATAGAAAATTATCCGTGGGAAAAATCTAAACGATAATCTTCCGAAATTAATTTATCGGATATGGATAATAGTATTTATCCTTGCTACATTAAGTACCATTTTTATTAATCATTAAATCAAATTGTTAAGAATCAGTAGATGTTTACCATAAAGGAGTCATAATGGAAAAATCAATAAAGGGGACAAGAACAGAACAAAATTTACTGAAATCATTTGCGGGTGAAAGTCAAGCTCGAAACAGATATGAGTTTTTTGCAAAAGCAGCAAAAAAAGAAGGATATGAACAGATTTCAAGAATTTTTCAAGAAACTGCAAATCAAGAAAAGGAACATGCGAAACGTTTCTTTAAATTTCTTGAAGGAGGTGCGACAAAGATTACGGCTGCTTATCCGGCAGGAGTTATCGGAACCACAGAAGAAAATTTAAAAGCCGCTGCGGAAGGCGAGAACGAAGAATGGACTGAATTATATCCTGCTTTTGCTGAAATCGCAAAAGAAGAAGGATTTCTAGACGTTGCGAAAGCATTTAAAATGATCGCAAAAGTTGAAGCCGAACATGAACGGATATATCTAAAACTTCTGCAAAATATTACGGAAGACACTGTATTCATCAAAGATGGAAAAGTATGGTGGAAATGCTTGAATTGCGGTTATGTTTATGAAAGCAACAAAGCGATTAAAATATGTCCCGCATGTCTGCATGACATTTCTTATATGGCAGTAAGAGAAGACAATATTTAATACTACATTATCCAGTTCTACAACCAGTAACTGCTGAAGTTTTTCATAGTATCTTTTCTGTTCTGTTTGTAATATTTTCTGTCACAAACCTAAATATTAGGTTGGTTACGAAGATTTAAATGTATTTGACTTTCATGAAAACAAAACAAAAAAACAGATTAATTTTTCAGATGATAATATCCTCACTCTTTTCGGGTTTTACGATGTGGGTGGTCGGTGGACTTTATCATAACCTGATATTGCCAACAGTAATAGAAAATATGCATCCGCATCATGAGGGCTTAGGAATAACCCTGATTGCATACATTCTTTTAGGATTTTTAATGAGTTACTTCTATTTGAACTCCAAAGAAATTAGAGATTCATTAATAAAAGGTATTAAAATTGGTGCGATTATCGGAATTTTATGGGTATTTCCTCATGGATTAACTATGGCTGCAGTGCATAAATCATCAATTTCGTATGAAATTACGAATACACTTTATCATGTTATTGAGCAAGGAATTGGGGGAGCAATAATATTTGTAACAGTCAAATATGTAATAAAGTTAAGGAAGGATTGAAAAAATACGCCCTACAACATTGTTTAAATGTAATGCGGGGTGAAGTACTAAATATGAACAACAAAAATAACATAAAACTTTTAAAAATATCCCTTTGGATTGGAGCTGTCACCGACGCATTAGCCGCCGTAATTATGATCTTTCCTGAATTACGAATTCACATATTTGGAGCTGAAAATTTCGTCATCTCTCCAGCCTACAGATATGCATTAGGGTTAGGGGCTTCTTTAATGGTTGGCTGGACGATTTTATTAATATGGGCAAGCATAAAACCTGTCGAGCGAAGAGGGATTTATCTCATCACGGTATTCCCGGTGATAACAGGCATTATTACCGCTCAGATATTTGCTGTTAAATCCGGATATCTCTTATTGAATAAAGTCATTCCGCTTTGGATTCATTTAACCGTGGTAAGTGCTTTGTTTATCTACTCTTATTTTAAATCAAAAAGTTTGGCCGGAAAGAACTGATCTGTAAATTAAAATTATCGAATATATACCGTTTTAATATTCACGAACTCATGGATCCCGAATTCGCCTAATTCCCTTCCGTAACCGGATTCTTTGACTCCGCCGAAAGGCAGTCTCGGATCTGATCGAACAAAATCATTCACAAAACAAGCCCCGGCTTCTAATTCTTTTTCAGCGATCCTCTTCCCCTTCTCAGGGTCTTTTGTAAACACAGCGGCACCTAAACCGAACGGGGTTTGATTCGCCAATCTAATGGCATCCTCTTCATCTTTTGCGGTAATGATTACAGCGACCGGCCCGAATATTTCTTCATCAAAAGCAGGCATTCCCGGTGTAACATTTGTGAGGACAGTGGGTAAATAAAATGCACCCACATCGTCTTCTTCATGTTCGACCACAACCCTTCCGCCCAGTAATTTTATAGCCCCGGCTTTCATGCTTTTTACGACTTGAACATCCAACTCATCCCGCGCTTTTTCGCTGACCATGGGACCGATATCTACTCCTTCATCAAAAGGATCTCCCATTCGTTTTCTTCCCATATTCTGCACGATGAAGGCTTCAAAATCTTCTTTCACCGATTCTACCACAATAAATCGTTTGGCTGCGATACAGCTCTGACCGGTGTTCAGCATTCTGCCTTCTACACAGGCTTCAGCGGCACTTTCAAGATCGGCATCTTCTAAGATCACATAAGGATCACTTCCGCCCAATTCCAAAACGGTTTTCTTCAGCATCTCCCCTGCTTTGGCAGCGACTTGTTTCCCGGCCGGAGTGCTTCCGGTTAAGGTGACTGCACGAACCAACGGATTTTCGATAACATCCGAAACAATGGATGAACCGATGCGAAGGGTTCTAAATAGGTTTTTCGGTAATCCTGCATCTTGAAATATTTTCTCGATCGCCAAAGCCGATCCCTGCACGTTTGACGCGTGTTTTAACACACAGGCATTCCCTGCCATCAAGGTCGGTGCGGCATATCGAAACACCTGCCAAAACGGAAAATTCCACGGCATAACAGCAAGAACAATTCCGATGGGTTCAAAGGTAACGTAACTTTTCACTGCATCGGTTTGAACCGATTTTGGGGTTAAGAATGATTCCGCATTCTCTGCGTAATATTCGCAAACCCAAGCAGATTTTTCTACCTCAGCAACGGCTTGAGAAAACGGCTTTCCCATTTCCAGGGACATGATCCGCGCGTATTCCTCTTTTCCTGCTTTTAGAACTGCGGCCGTCTGATTCAAGAGTTCCGATCGATGTTGGAAGGATTCTTTCTTCCACTCTTTCCAACATCCCTGCACGTGTTCAAGGATTCCATTCACTTCATCCGGTGTCATTTCCTCATAAGATTTGATGGTCTTTCCGGTGGATGGATTGGTCGATATCAGTGCCATAATTATTTCGCCTTTATTCGATCGAGCACAGCAAACGGTGAATACACAATAACGAAATGAACCAGCGCTAACACTTCAGCAGACAGGATATACCAAGGCCAGGGACCCATATAATCCAGTAAGGATGCAACAGGCGGTTTTCCGCAGATCCAAAAATAATTCGCATCTAAGATCAGATTTACCGGAATGGTCACGAGGAAAAACAGATTCAACGCAATGAAAGATCGTTTTAAACTTTGCCAAGTTGGCCGCATATCATAGACAACGGTTGCATAAACCAAAGCCAAAATCAATCCCATGTGGCAAATCCAAAACCGGATAAAGAAAAAATGCGGAAAGGTTGCTCCGGCATCCGGTGATATGGCGGCTTGAATTCCACCGGACAGTCCCCAGAAAAACAAGATTTCGTATAATCGGTAATTCCGTTTCCACATCAACAAAGGGATCATCACATCCGCAAATCGGCACAAATGGAATGGCAAATGCAATTTCACATCAAAGGATCCTGCCACCGCTTCTAATGCGATCCAAACCAAATACCCGCCCATCACAATTAAACTGATGGCAATTCCCAGTACGGACTGCTGTTTAGGTTTTAGATAGTGTTTCGCAAATATCGGAACGGTGATAATCAGTAAAACGGATATGACCATCGCCCAAATATGATGAGCGCTGAAAGCTTGAAACGGTTCATATACCGTAAAATACTGATGAATGGACTCACGCATCGTCTGAAGTGTTTTTCGTTAATTTTTGAAGGAAATTGGCCGATCCCCACAGGGATACAAGTGCTAGCATCCAGTAACGACTGAACGAGCCGCCATCAGCTTTGATCGTCCAGCCATAATAGATCAGCCAAATGCTGCACCCGAATAAAACCACCGCCAACCCCAGCGGGATACTCCAGTGATATTGAAACAGTTTGATAGTTGGTTTACTCATATTCAGCCCATTTGATAATGTTTTCTGACCGGCGATATTACCTTCCAATGACAGGCTAATCCTTTAGGAAAAACGACATAATCTCCGGCTTCAAACCGATAGACTTTTTCGTCAACGGTCACCTCAACAATGCCTTTTAAAAGATAACAGGATTCTCTGTCAAAATATTCCCACGGAAATTCAGAGATTTCGCAGGTCCAGATCGGCCATTGAAACACACCGGACTCACGCAATTCTTGTTCTGATTTTTTAGTGATTTGAATAATATTAGACATATTTCTGATGGAATGTAACGCAAGATGGACAGAAATAGCAATGACGTAAATATCAAAGGGAGCCGGAAGGAATAAAGATAAAATGAGGAATCATTAACCAAGGAGGTCCTTCCGACTCCCACCAAACTTAATAAAATTTTGTAAAAAATCCTGTGATTCCGATCACAAACACCAATTTGAGTATCCGTTTTAATCCAAATGAGATTTTATTATTGATTTTCAGTCATTGTTAAACAGTTTTTGAATCTGTAAATTCGCACCCGTTTAACGATATAAAATTATTAAGGATACGTTTATGGCAATGATGACAACCATGAGAAATAAGATGCACGCAGTTCTGTGGGCTATTCTGATTTTATTTCTTTTGAGTATGACCGTTGGTGGATTAGTCGGCGGTGCAAATATTATTGATGAGCTCTTCGGAAGAGTTGATCCGTCAACTGCGGTCGGTAAGGTGAACGGCGAGATTATTTCACCGAATCTATTTTCACAGGAAGTCGGCCGCCAGCTGGATGAAATCCGTGCAAGCGGACAACAGGTTGATGACACACAGTTTGACCGTGTACGGACTCAGGTTTGGGATAATTTTGTGAAGGATATAATCGTTCAGCAAGAAATTGAAGATTTGGGTCTTTCTGTGACAGATGAAGAGATTATTTATCACCTGCAGAATAATCCTCCTCCTGTTCTCCAATCCAACCCGGCATTCCAAACAGATGGGCAATTCGATCCGGTCAAATATGAAGAAGCCATCGCCAACCCGGCTCAAATGGAACAATACTGGATCATGGTTGAAAATTATATGCGTGATTACATCCCGAGATATAAACTTCAGCAAATGATCCTCTCTTCTGTTTCGGTTTCTGAGGATGAAGTGGTTGAAGAATACACCAAAAAGAATATCGATTATACGCTGAATGTTTTACATATTACGAAAAAGGCCTTTGAAGAAGACGCTCTCAAAGCCACGGATGAAGATTTAGAAGCGTATTATCAAGAAAACATCGATTCATACCAACATAGTGAATTGCGTAATCTGCGGTATGCCAGCTGGAAAAAAGAGCCGTCTCTCATGGATACTTTATCCATCCTCGAATTAGCGAACGAAGTTAAAACGATGGCACTGAGCGGGAAAGATTTTGCTGAATTAGCCAATGAGTACACCGAAGATCCCAGCAACGCAGTCACTCCGGATTCCGGAAAGGGCGGACTGCTTGGATGGTTCGGAAAAGGACAAATGGTTCCTCCGTTTGAAGAAGCTGCTTTCGCCGCGAAAAAAGGAGATGTTGTCGGTCCGGTGTTAACCCGGTTTGGGTATCATGTAATCAAGGTTAATGGAATGAAAACAGTGGACGACGGTGAACAGATCAACGCTTCTCATATCTTATTCAAAATTGAAACCAGTGCAAACACTATGGAAGATATGCGCCGCAAAGCGACGTTATTCAGCGATGACGCACAGGATTTCGGTTTTGATACTGCATTGGATTCTCATCAAGTTGTCATTGGCGAAGCAGCCAAAATTGATGAAGATGCCATTATGATATCAACCTTAGGTCCGATGAGAAGCGCGGCACGATTTGCCTTCCGCTCTGAAATTGGTCAAGTATCCGATGTATTTGAAAACGAAAACTTCATTGCTGTTTTCACATTCGATTCAATCACACCTGCTGGCTCAACTCCGCTAGAAGATGTTGAAAAACCGATCAGAATTGCTGTTGAAAAAGATAAATTAATGGATGCATCCAAATCACTCGCTGAAGAGTATCGTACGAAGCTGGATAATGCAGCTACATTCGAAGACATTCGCGGTGAAAATGAAAATCTAGAACATGCCGAAAATGACACTAAAACACTCTCCAGAGGATTTTCCACCATCGGCAGAAGCAATTTCGTTACCGGTGCAATAATGTCTGCAAGTAAAGGTGATCTGGTCGGGCCGGTTCAAACCTCCCGCGGATATGCTTTGCTGGAAGTCCTTGAAATTGAGACACCCGATTCAACCGATTTTGTGATCCAAAAAGACGTTTTAAAGAAGAATTTACTGAAGCAGAAACAGAACTCTGCTTTCACAAATTGGATCGAAGGAAAGAAAGCCGAAGCCGAAATTGTTGATAATCGGAAATACTATTATTAATCCGAAATTTAACCCGATTGAAAAAGGCACAGAAGACTGTGCCTTTTTTTGTAGAAATATCTTTCAACGGATGTCCACTAGGCTTGTTTCCAATCGGGATTCACTGGTAAATTTGTTGGCTTTTTTTAATCATAAAAACATTCATTTAAACTGAATAAAGGAAATCTATGCCAAATAACATAGTAACGGTTCCAATTGCAGAAAATGAACCGATCAAATCTTATGCTCCGGGCTCCCCGGAAAAAGACTCTCTTAAACGTAAAATTAATGAATTAAAATATCAACACATTGAAATCCCGCTCATCATCGGCGGAAAAGAAATAAAAACAGGTAACACGGCTACTTGTGTCGTCCCTCACGATCATCATCATGAGTTAGCGACCTACCACCTTGCCGGTGAAGCCGAAGTCACTGCTGCGATCGAAGCATCGCAAGAAGCATGGAAAGCTTGGTCAACAACTCCGTGGGAACATCGTGTTGCGATCTTTAAAAAGATGGCTACACTTCTCACCGGACCGTATCGTGATCTGCTGAATGCATCAACGATGCTGAATGTCGGTAAAAACGCATTTCAAGCTGAGATTGATTCCGCTTGCGAGCTGATCGATTTCTTCAATTTTAATACCGAATACGCACAAGAAATTTATGAACAGCAACCTCCCTATTCCCCTGCCGGGATGTGGAACCAAGTCGAGCATCGTCCATTGGAAGGATTCGTCTTTGCAGTGACTCCGTTTAATTTTGTCAGCATCGCAGGGAATCTCCCCTCTGCGCCGGCTTTGATGGGGAATGTTGTGTTATGGAAACCGGCAAGCAGCGCGGTATATCCTGCGTATTTTCTGATGAAAATGTTTAAAGAAGCCGGATTACCTGACGGCGTTATCAATTTTATTCCCGGGCCAGGATCAAAAGTTGGTCCGACGGTGATGAAACATCATCTCTTGGCGGGAGTTCATTTTACCGGATCAACTGCCGTCTTTCAGAATATGTGGAAAACCATCGGCGATAACATCGATCAGTACAAATCTTATCCGAGAATTGTGGGTGAAACCGGCGGAAAAGATTTTTGTATCGCTCATCCGTCCGCAGATATAGACGGTTTGGTGACAGCGATGGTTCGCGGTGCATTCGAATTTCAGGGACAAAAATGCTCTGCATTATCCAGAGCCTACATTCCTGAATCACTTTGGGATGAAGTCAAAACAAAGTATATCAAAGAGATGTCAACGGTTACCGTCGGTAATCCTGAAGATTTTACGCACTTTGTGAATGCCGTCATCGACAAACCGGCTTTTGACTCGATCACCGCTTACATCGACTATGCAAAAGTAGATACTGATGCCGAGATCATAACTGGTGGAACCTATGACGATTCCAAAGGATACTTTATCGATCCGACTACCATCGTTACAACCGATCCTCATTTCAAAACGATGGAAGAAGAGATTTTCGGTCCGGTTCTGACTATTTATATCTACAAAGATAAAGATTGGAAAGATACACTGAAATTGGTGGACTCCACATCACCGTATGCATTAACCGGTGCTGTTTTTGCCAATGACAGATATGCCGTGATCGAAGCTTCCGAAGCGCTCACACACTCTGCCGGAAATTTCTATATCAACGATAAACCAACCGGTGCCGTAGTAGGTCAACAGCCTTTCGGCGGCGGTCGGGCTTCAGGAACGAATGATAAAGCAGGATCAATGTTTAATCTGCTCAGGTGGATATCTCAGCGAACGATAAAAGAAACCTTTGACCCGCCCAAAGATTACCGATATCCGTTCATGGGGGAAAAATAATTCAAACAATTCTTTAACGCTTAATTACAAAAGGAAATCAAATGAAACCTATTAAAACAATCATCATGGGAGCCGCAGGACGTGATTTTCACAATTTTAATGTTCTGTACCGTGGTAATAAACGATATGAAGTCGTTGCATTTACGGCGACCCAAATCCCTGATATTGAGGGAAGAGTTTATCCCGCAGAACTCGCCGGAGACCTCTACCCTAACGGAATCAATATTTATGATGAATCAGATTTAGAATTGCTTATTCAACGACATGATGTTGAAGAAGTAGTTTTCTCATATTCTGATATTGCTCACGAAGATATCATGCACAAAGCGTCAGCTGTCATGGCTGCTGGTGCTCACTTCAAAATTTTGGGTGCTGAACCGACGATGATCAAATCCAATAAACCGGTGATTGCGATCGGTGCGGTAAGAACCGGATGCGGAAAAAGCCAAACAACACGCCGAGTTGCTGAAATTTTGAAAGAAGCCGGTAAGAAAGTTGCTGCGATTCGCCATCCGATGCCTTACGGTGATCTTGCAAAACAAAAAGTACAGCGATTCGCAACATTAGATGATTTAGTCAAACATGAATGCACTATCGAAGAAATGGAAGAATACGAACCGCATATCAACACCGGTACAATTGTTTACGCTGGTGTGGATTACGGTGCAATTCTTGAAGAAGCTGAAAAAGAAGCAGATATTATCCTTTGGGATGGTGGCAACAACGACATGCCGTTCTACAAACCTGATCTGAATATCGTGGTTGCTGATCCTCATAGACCGGGACATGAGTTAGAATACTATCCCGGCGAAACAAATCTGCTGATGGCTGATGCTGTGATCATCAACAAAATCGATACAGCCGATGCTGAAGATATTGATGAAGTACGCTGGAATATTCGCTCAATCAATCCTGAAGCCGTGATCATTGATGCGGCTTCTCCCATTTCAGTTGAAGACCCTTCTCTAATTCTTGGTAAAACTGCCTTGGTCGTGGAAGACGGTCCGACATTGACACACGGTGAAATGTCTTACGGTGCAGGGATGGTTGCAGCAGAGAAATTCGGTGCAGAAGATGTGGTTGATCCTCGTCCTTACACCGTTGGGAAGTTAACAGAAACCTTTGAACATTACCCGGAAATTGGGGAACTTCTCCCCGCCATGGGTTACGGCGGCGAACAGATCAAAGATCTGGAAACAACCATCGCTAACACAGAATGTGATGTTGTGATCATCGGAACTCCGATCGATTTGCGACGTGTGATCAGCATTAAACAGCCATCGGTTAGAGTAACCTACGATCTGCAAGAAGTTGGTAGTCCTACCCTTCCGGATGTTTTAAAATCCTTTCTAGGCTAAAATACTGAAAACCAGCGTGCGATTCCTTTCGTACGCTGGTTTGAAAAACAAAAAGGAGAGTCCATTGAAAATACACGAATATCAGGGAAAAGAACTCCTCAAGAAATTCGGAGTTCCCATTCAAGACGGATATACAATTGAGCAGATCGACGATGCTGCCACCGTGATCAAGAAGGTTCAAAGCGAATTCGATACTGAAGCCGTAGTTGTGAAAGCACAGATCCATGCCGGCGGAAGAGGAAAAGGCGGCGGTGTGAAATACTCTCCTAATTATGAAACTGCTATGGAGAATGCGAAGAATATCTTAGGAATGAACCTCGTCACACCACAAACCGGTGCTGAAGGTAAATTGGTGCAAAAAGTGTACATCACTCAAGCATTGGATATCGCAAAAGAGTTCTACGCAGCAATTCTTCTTGATCGTGCAAAAGGTAAAGACGTTTTCATGGTGTCAACCGAAGGCGGAATGGATATCGAAAAAGTGGCGGAAGAAACACCGGAAAAAATTTCAAAAGTCTGGATCGATCCGTTACTCGGGATGAAATCGTTTCAAGCACGGAAATTAGCATTCGCATTAAACTTAAAAGGTACTGCTTTTAAAACGGCAGTAAAAGTGTTCGCCAAGATGTATGATTGTTATAGAGGAACGGATGCTTCGTTGGTGGAAATCAATCCCCTTGTGGAAACCGTCGAAGGTGAAATCGTCGCTTTAGATGCGAAATTCAATTTTGATGATAATGCCCTTTACCGCCAAAAAGATATTGCGGTCTTACGCGATCTATCTGAGGAGGATCCTACCGAGGTTGAAGCGGATAAATATGATCTGAACTACATCAAATTGGATGGAAACGTGGGCTGTATGGTCAATGGTGCCGGATTAGCGATGGCTACCATGGATATCATCAAACTAGCGGGTGGTGAACCGGCTAACTTTCTTGATGTCGGCGGAACGGCCAGCGCAGAAACCGTCAAAAACGGATTTAAGATCATTTTATCAGATGATAATGTTAAAGCAATCTTGATCAATATCTTTGGCGGGATCGTCCGGTGTGACCGCGTCGCAAACGGAGTTATTCAAGCCGTAACGGATCTTGGACTGAAAGTTCCGGTTGTTGTACGTCTCGATGGTACTAATGCGAAAGAAGCTAAAGAAATTCTGTCTAAATCAGGTTTGTCTATTATTCCTGCTGATTCGATGAAGGAAGCCGCAGACAAAGTTGTTAACGCTGCGATCCAATAGGAGGTTCTCATGTCGATTTTAGTCAATAAAAATTCAAGAGTCATTGTACAGGGAATCACCGGATCTGAAGGAACATTCCATTCAACGCAAATGCTTGATTATGGAACCAATGTCGTGGCGGGTGTTACTCCAGGGAAAGGCGGACAAACTGCTTTAGACGGTAAAGTTCCTGTCTTTAATTCTGTAGAAGATGCCAAGAATGCAACCGGTGCCGATGTTTCGATTATTTTCGTTCCTCCGGCATTTGCCGCTGAAGCGGTATTGGAAGCATCCGAAGCCGGAATTAAGACGGTGGTCTGTATTACAGAAGGCATTCCAGTTCAGGATATGGTTACCGTTAAAAAAATTGTGGATCAAAATAATACGCGTCTCATTGGACCGAATTGTCCCGGTGTGATCACCGTAGATGAATGTAAATTAGGAATCATGCCCGGATTCATCACAAAGAAAGGCTCTATCGGAGTGGTTTCCAAATCCGGAACTCTTACCTACGAAGCGATCGGACAACTCGTAGATGTCGGATTAGGTCAAACAACGGCAATCGGGATTGGCGGTGATCCCATCATTGGAACCACCATGCGCGAATTATTGCAATTGTTTGAAAATGATCCTGAAACTGAAGGTGTTGTCATTATCGGTGAGATCGGCGGTCAAATGGAGATTGAAGCCGCCTACTGGGCACGAGATAATATGACCAAACCTGTTGTAGGATTCATTGCAGGTCAAACCGCACCTCCCGGCCGCAGGATGGGACATGCCGGAGCAATTGTATCCGGTGGTGATGACACTGCAGAAGCCAAAATGCGTATTCTGAAAGAATGTGGAATTGACGTATGTGAGTCCGTTGCGGAGATTGGTGAAAAAATGTTGAACGCGTTAAAAAATTAATTGAGGAAAAAATGGGAAACAGGACATTTGCTATTATTAAACCGGATGCTGTAAAAAATAAGTATACGGGGAAAATTTATGATCGGATTTTACTAGCAGGATTTGAAATATTATCAGCTAAGAAAATCCGCATGACACAGAAACAGGCAGAAGGATTTTATGCCGTTCATACAGGGAAACCGTTCTTTGCGGAATTGACGGAATTTATGTCTTCCGGTCCTTGCATGGTGTTAGCTCTCCAAAAACAAAATGCCGTGGAAGCTTGGCGTGAAACGATCGGAGCAACCAACCCTGCTGATGCAGCTGAAGGAACGATTCGAAAAGATTATGCAACCAGTTTAGGGCAAAATGCCGTTCATGGATCAGACAGCGATGAAAATGCCACGCTTGAAATCGGGTTTTTCTTTAGTGAATCTGAATTAATCTTGGCTCAATAAATTCATTTGATTTTTGTCTAATCAACTCTCAAATTCTTATCTATGAAGAATAGTAATAAACTTAATTTTGTCACTGTAATCCTTGCAGGAATGCTCTTCTCAACTGTTTTTCTTTGCAGCGGATGCGGTGAAAAAGGCACCCCTGGTTTCGTCGGCTATCCAACTGAAATCTTTATTGATCTCATGTCTGAGGAAGGTCAATACACCTACCAATGGACGATCCTCGTTCAACCGGATGCCAGTATGCTGAGCACCCGAGACATTACTTCCACGGGTCATCCGGCTGTATTTGAATTCATTCCGGATGCGGAAGGATTTTACACGTTTGAAGTCAATGTCAGTCAGTACGGAGATGACTTATTTACTGAAATCCACTCCTATTCTGTTCGTGAAAAATCAGAGACTGAATCAGATGAGGAACCTTTGCCAATCTCGTCGCCGGTTGAAGAAATAAAGGAAGAGGCTGTCAAAACGCCCGAACCTAAAAAACCATGGCTGGATGAAGAATTCCCTGAAGACACACCTGTTGAAAAACCTGTTAAAAAAGAGGTTATTTCCGATGAACCTACTCCGAAACCGGTGAAACCTTCAACGCCGCGACCCGGTTCGACGATTCCGTATTTGCAGGATCGGTACACGATTCAAGTGGCATCGTCAACATCTTTGGAAGAAGCCGAGGTTGTGGTAAAAAAACTAATTGAAAGCGGTTATGATGCTTATATCCAAAAAGCACATTTTAAAGAAACCGATACAGATTGGTTCCGCGTACGTGTGGGAAGTTATGAAAAACGCAAGGATGCCGTAGACATTTCAAAAAAGATATCAGCATCCTTCGGATATTCGATCTGGATAGATTTTGTTCGTAAAGATAATTAATAAAATAATGAAAAGGAGATTATAATGAACCCGGTAAAATTATATTTTGATGTTCGAGATATTTTCCGCGCCCCGCGCTTAGCGTTAAGCGGTAAGAAAATATGGACATTCCTTTATGCGAATCTGATAGGATACACTCTCTATCTTATCCTCTCGTATATCGCACTTGCTTTGGACGGATCATGTCTCAAAACCATTTGGGGTGCCCATGGTCTGTTCCCTAATCTCTGCTGTGCGTCCCTGCCTTGGTATTCCACTGTGTTATTTTGGCTCGGAATTCTGTTATGGTTTTGGGCAATCTCCTTTGCCTGTACCGCAGTTGCACGGATCACATACAAACAGCTGAAAGGCGATGAGTTTTTCTCATCAAGTGATGCACGCGCTTTTGTCAAAAAACATTGGCATCCGGTGATTTTCACTTCAATTTCACTTTTACTTATAGTCGTATTTTTCCTTGTTTTAGCGCTCTTTGCCGCCCTGTTAGGTAAAATTCCATATGTCGGCGAATTCCTGTTTGTGCTGCCGTTTGTGTTGTACTTCTTTGGATCTGTCTTTACGATCTATACCGGAATCGTCTTTATCATGTCGATCATTTACACTCCGGCAATTGTAGCGGCATATGAAGAAGACACAATGGGATCTGTATTTCAGTCTTACTCAATTACATGGTCTCAGCCATGGAGGTTCATTCTCTATCATTTAACTCTCCTTCCTATTCTAGGATTTGCGGTATCCATTATGAAATTCTTCTGGGTAGCCGGAGTTCAATTCATCCATAGTGTATTTGGGCAGGAATGGTTAATGGGAGAAAAATTGACACGGATCATGGGATGGGCGGCCGATAAACTTGAGCTCTCCGGTTGGTCATGTTCAACCGGTTGCGGTCATTCTTGCTGTGATCCCGCTCTCATTCCGTTCTATTCCAATACAATGGTATTATCAGGGACGGAAACCGTCGCAGCAGTGATTCTTGCGATCTTCTTATTCCTTCTAGCATTTGCAGTCTTCTCTTACGGACTTTCGATTCTTTCAGTAGGTGAAGTTTTGATGTTCATCATCTTTAAGAAAAAATCTAATGATGAAAATTTATTAGAACAAAAAGACGAAGATGATCTGGAAGAGGAGAATGAAGAAGATTCTGAAGATGAAGAGTCCACCGAAATTGAGGAAGAACCCGAAACGGAAGACAAAAAAGACTAATCATTTCCGATTAATTGCAACAAATTCTATCCTTGATTAAATATGGTATTTATTGCTACATTTGTAGGCTGTAGATGAAGCTGTTTCGCACAGAATTAACGAATGGATTCATCGATAGGCTTTTTGAAATACCGGTGGATTCTTTAAACAGCTCCGATTTGGGGTTTTCATCCGATACGATTCAATGTGTTCTCACATGCGAATCAACAGTTTTTGGATTTAGGCTAAAAGGCCAGCTGACCGTTCCGTTTATCTATGAATGTGATCGATGCTTAGATAGATATTCAGATAACCATGTGATCCCGTTAGCGGTCTGGATTATTGAAAACTCTGATTTTTCTGATCAGGAAGAAGTGGATACAATTTTCTTCCCTCCTTCTGTTGATGCTGTGGACTTGGAACCAATTATAACTGATCTTATCCAAGTCGAAAAACCGGTGAAATGTTTATGCAATCCTGAGTGTAAAGGATTGTGTATAGAATGCGGAATGAATTTGAATCATCAGTTGTGCGCGTGTTCTGACCAATGATCATTCAGTGATCTTGGTAAAACGCGTGATGAAAGCTTAGGAGAAATATTAATGGCATTACCAAAAAAACGTCAATCTAAAGCTCGAGGGCGGAAACGTCGTACTCACTATAAATCTGTCGCTGTTGCAGTAACAACTTGTCCTCAATGCGATCGGCCGAAATTGCCGCATCGTGCATGTCCTAACTGCGGGTACTACCGCGGTCGTCCCATTATTTCACCCACGGAATAATATCCCCCTTTTTTAATGATACTTGCCTTAGATGCCATGGGGGGAGATTTTGCCCCCAAGGCCGTAGTACAGGGTGCTTTACAAGCACTTTCCGGCACACCTGAATCCCTCCGATTAATTTTAGTGGGCGATGAGCAGGCTATTCGGAATGAATTGCCAAGCCAAGTCCCATTGCGGATTTCGATTCATCACACCACTCAAGTTGTAACGATGGAGGATCGTGGTGCATCTGTTATCAAATCCAAACCGGATTCTTCGTTGGTTACAGGGATCAAGCTGGTCAAAACCAAAAAAGCTGATGGATTTGTCAGTGCTGGAAATACCGGTGCCGTGATGGCAGCTTCACTTCTTCTGCTTGGAAGAATACCGGGTGTTAGACGCCCGGCGTTGGGAGCTTACATTCCATCAGAAAAAGGTGGAAAAATTCTCTGTGATGTTGGAGCAAACGTCGATGTAAAACCTTATCATCTCATGCAGTTTGCGATTATGGCATCACATTATTTTCAGCATATTGAAGATGGAGAAGAAACCAAAATCGGACTCGTTAATATTGGTGCAGAACCTGAAAAAGGAAGTGATCTTTATCAAAAATCTCATGCGCTTTTAAAACAAGAATTACCCAATTTTGTCGGAAATATTGAAGGACGGCATCTGTTGGACTCTGAAGCAAATATCCTTGTTTGTGACGGATTTGTAGGAAACACCGTCTTAAAATTTGCAGAGGGCTGGATTCACACTTTATCATCTGAAGTTAAATCCATGGTAGGGCATAACCTGTTATACCGTTTTGCAGGCTTATTGCTTTTACCAATTCTGAGAAAATTAAAAAAACGCTATGATTATGAGGAACACGGCGGGACACCTTTGTTAGGAGTGAACGGTGTGTCCATTATTACGCACGGAAGTGCAACCGCAAAAGCAATTAAGAATTCCATCCTTGTTGCAAAAAAATGTAATGATACTCACTTAATTGAAAAGACTCAGCAAAGTCTTTCTGAACATTTGGGAGCGAATGAATGAAAGCGACAATTACGGCGACAGCTCGATATCTTCCCGAACGAGTTTTAACCAATTTTGATTTAGAAAAGATCATTGATACGTCCGATGAATGGATCCGGACTCGTACAGGGATCGAAAAACGCCATATTGTTAGAGAAGGACAAGCAACCGCAGAGATGTCCACCAACGTAGCAAAACAATTATTGGATCGTACCAATACCGACCCGAATGATGTAGATATCATAATCGTTGCAACGGTAACACCTGATCGCTGCTTTCCTTCGACTGCTGCGGTTGTACAAAACAATATTTCTGCAAAAAACGCCTGGGGTTATGATCTTTCCGGCGCTTGCACAGGATTTTTATATGCACTCGACTGCGGAACAAACTTTATTGCTTCAGGCAAATATAAAAAAGTCATGGTCATTGGAGCCGATACAATGAGTTCCATTGTTGACTATACAGATCGGAACACCTGTGTCCTTTTCGGTGACGGAGCCGGCGGTGTGATGTTAGAACCATCAGAAGAAAACGGTGAGATCATCGATTCTATTTTACGAATTGACGGAGCCGGCGGTGACTACTTACAAATGCCGGCAGGCGGAAGTTTAAAACCGGCATCTCATGAAACAGTCGACAAACGGATGCATTATATCCATCAAGACGGCCGAACCGTCTTTAAATTTGCTGTTAAAGGGATGGCCGATGTCAGTGCGGAGATTCTCAGGAAACATAAAATTCCCGGAGAAGACATCAAATTATTCGTTCCTCACCAAGCCAATAAGCGGATCATCGATGCAGCTGCTCAAAGATGCGGAATCCATGAAGATCAGGTGCTGATCAATATAAATAAATATGGAAATACAACTGCAGGAACGATTCCGATCGGTTTAGATGAAGCTGTGGAAACCGGAATATTACACAAAGGCGACTTAGTCTTACTCGCAGCATTTGGAGCAGGATTCACATGGGGAAGCACATTAATTGAATGGGGAGATTTATCATGAGAACTGCTTTTATCTTTCCCGGACAAGCGTCGCAAAAAGTCGGAATGGGTTTGGATTTATATGAGCATACTCAGCTCGGAAAAGAATATTTTGAGACAGCCAACGATATTATGGGTGTTGATCTTTGTGATATCATTTTTAATGGTCCTGAGGAAGTCCTTAAACAAACAAAATACACTCAGCCTTCGATCTATGTTGTGAGTGTAATCCTTGGGAAACTTCTTTTAGAAAAAGGGTTCTCTCCTGTCGCTCTTGCCGGACATAGTTTGGGCGAATATTCAGCCTTTGCCGTTGCAGGAGCATTCGACTTTGAAACCGGATTAAAACTGGTGAAAGTACGTGCTGAAAGCATGCAGGCTTCCGGAGAAGAAAATGCCGGGACTATGGCTGCAATTATGGGCGTTGATGATAAAGACATCCAAACAATTTGCGATGAATGCCAGGACTGCGGCGTTGTTGTCCCTGCGAATTTTAACGCACCGGGACAGATTGTGATCTCCGGTTCAGTTCCGGCGGTTCATGCTGCGATGGAAAAAGCAAAAGCATATGGAGCACGTAAAGTGGTTGAACTGAATGTAAGCGGAGCCTTCCATTCACCGCTTATGTCCTCCGCTAGGGAATCACTTGCAGAGATGGTAAATTCCATCGAAATTATGCCGTCAAAATATCCGGTTATTTGCAATGTTACAGCGACTCCGGTTACTGCAGCAGATGAGATTCGTCAAAATCTGGTTAAACAGCTTGAAAGTCCGGTGCTTTGGAGTACATCAATTGTGAAGATGAAAAATCTCGGAATTGAACACTTCATCGAAGTCGGACCGGGGCGGGTTTTACAGGGTTTAGCCAGAAGGATCGATCGGTCATTATCGGTATCCGGTGTGGAGACATTAACACAAATTAATGAAATTGAATATGTTTAGTTTACACGATAAAACAGCTGTTGTCACCGGGTCTTCTCGCGGGATCGGACTCGGCATTGCCCGCTTATTAGCTGAAGCCGGCGCACATGTTGTTCTGATCAGCCGCAGTCAAGGTGATATTGATAACGTAGCGGGAATATTTAATCAAGACGGCTTAAAAGCATCAGCTTATGCCTGTGATGTTTCGGATTTAAATAACGTCCAATCCGTGTTTAAAACGATCATTGAAGAAACTGGAAAAATTGATATTTTAGTCAATAACGCCGGAATTACCCGAGATACATTGTTGATGCGGATGTCCGAAGAAGATTGGGATATGGTATTAAATATCAACTTAAAAGGGGCATTTAATTGTATCAAAGCGGTCACACGATCTATGATGAAACAGCGGAACGGCCGGATCATTAACATTTCTTCGGTTGTCGGATTGACCGGAAATGCCGGACAGTTAAATTATGCCGCGTCCAAAGCCGGATTGATCGGGATGACCAAATCCACTGCAAAAGAATTAGCTGCACGGGGAATCACTGCAAATTGCATCGCCCCGGGCTACATTGAAACAGAAATGACTGAGGAATTAACGGATGATCAAAAATCGACTCTCATCCAGCAAATTCCTTTAGGAAAAATTGGAACGGCTGAAGATATTGCCTACATGGCACTGTTTTTAGCCTCTAACGAAGCAAATTACATCACCGGACAAACCTTTACCGTTGACGGTGGTATGGTAACGCAATAGAAAAAAGGAGAAACACATGTCAGTATTAGATAAAGTCAAAGAAGTAATAGTTGATAAGCTTGGTGTTGAAGAAAGCAAAATTACAATGGAAGCTTCTTTCATTGATGATTTAGGTGCTGATTCATTGGATACCGTTGAATTAATCATGGATCTTGAAGAAGAATTCGGGATTGAAATTCCAGATGAAGACGCCGAAAAACTTACAACTGTTGGCTCTGTCATTGATTACGTCGAAGGCCAATAATCAATAAAAAAAACCATTTAATCAAAATAGGGATACCATGAGCAAAAAACGTGTTGTCATTACTGGACTAGGCGCATTAACACCAAATGGGAATTCAGTTCCTGAATATTGGGATGCTTTATCATCAGGCCGCAGCGGAATAGATCATATTTCTTATTTTGATTCTGAAAATTTCTCTGTAAAAATTGCAGGGGAATTATCCGAGTTTAATGCAACAGAACACTTAGAACCAAAAGAGATCCGGAAGTTAGACAATTTTTCCGTTTACGGAATTGTCGCAGCGCAAGAAGCAATTACACAAGCTAACCTCCAAGAAGGATCATTTGATCCTCATCGTGTTGGTGTTATTTTTGGAAGCGGGGTCGGGGGTATTCAAACTTTAGAGGAACAGCATCAAGCACTATTAAGTCGCGGTCCTCGACGAGTATCCCCTCAGTTTGTTCCAAAAATGATCGCTAATATCGCTGCAGGACAAATTGCTATTCGCTTCGGTCTGCAAGGACCGAATCAAACCATTGTCTCTGCCTGTTCATCTGCCACGGATGCAATCGGTGTCGCGTTAAGACTGATTCAAGCCGGAGATGCTGATGTAATGATTACCGGCGGAAGTGAAGCGAGCATCACACCCTTAACGATTTCCGGATTTGCCAATATGAAGGCATTATCAACCCGGAATGACGACCCTCAAGGCGCTAGTCGCCCGTTTGATAAAGACCGAGATGGATTTGTCATGGGTGAAGGTGCCGGGATTCTTGTCATAGAAACTGAAGAACATGCCAAAGCCCGCGGTGCAACAATTCTGGCTGAACTTGCTGGATACGGTGCCACTGACGATGCTCATCACATCACTCAGCCAGCACCGGGCGGAGCGGGTGCAATCCGTGCGATGAGACGCTGTATTGAAGATGCCGGACTTAATCCTGAGGATGTTGATTACATCAACGCCCACGGAACATCAACTCCGTTTAATGATAAAACCGAAACGGCTGCCATTAAAGAAGTCTTCGGTGATCATGCAGCAAATCTAAAGATCAGTTCAACCAAATCGATGACGGGGCACCTACTTGGAGCAAGCGGTGGAATTGAAGCTGTAGCGGCTGTGTTAGCCATTCAAAAAGGTATGGTTCCACCGACGATAAATTACACAACCGAAGATCCGGAATGTGATCTGAATTATGTTCCAAACTCAGCGGTCAAACATGATGTCAATGTGATCATCTCAAATACCTTTGGTTTCGGTGGTCATAACGGTGTGATTTGTATCCGTAAGTGGAGGGATGAGTAACATCCTGTCCCTCCTATTGTTTGGTTTTTATGTGAGTACGCTGAGATAAAGAATTTCGGCAAATATGAAAATCGTCCAGTCTATAAAGAATTTATTTTATAAAGCCCATCCGTATTCAGTCCTAGAATCGCAAATTCATTATCGTTTTAAACATCTAGACTATCTTGAGCAGGCATTTACCCATCGTTCAGTTGATTCACGCCCAAGAAAGAATTACGAACGGCTTGAATTTTTAGGTGATGCCATCATTGATATCGTCGTCAGCACAGCGTTAATGAAAGAATTCCCTGAAAGTGATGAAGGATTCTTAACTCAAAAACGGTCCGCATTAGTTCAAAAAGATTTCTTATCTTCAATGGGAAAACTGTTAAGACTGCTGGATTATATTAAATTAGAATCCTCTGTCGATATCCGTATCGAGAAAATCGCTGTCAAACAACAGGCAAATTTATATGAAGCGTTGATCGGTGCAATCTATCTTGATGGCGGATTAGCTCCGTGTGAAAAACTTATTCATAATACGATTTGGAGCCACCGGACAGAAGCCTGGAAATCAACCAACTATAAGGGCAGACTCATTGAGCTTTGCCATTTTCGGAAGTTGAAAAATCCTCAGTTTAAGCTATGTCAAACCACCGGACTTGATCACCAGCGTATTTTTGAAGTTCAGGTTCAGATCGGAGAAAAAGTCTACAATCCGGGCTTAGGGACGAGTAAAAAAGATGCTGAACAGTCCGCGGCGCAGCACGCGTTAGACAGTTTGATGCGTTCGGAGATGCCTTAAACGTTACTGAGTTTCTTCTTCAGATTTTCGATCTTAAATACCGGACTCGAATCTGTTCCATGGATGGCTGCACACCAGTAGCTGACCCAATCACCAAAATAGATCAAATGCAAAAACCGTTCGGTAAACGTCTCTCCTTCAACTGAAACTATTTCCTGAATGGCTGCAACCTTATTTAAAATTTCTTCGGTGAATGTTTGACGGTAACGGACCCGTTCATTATCCTGAACATCTTTCAACCAAATTAAGGCGATTTGCTCTATCACCGATTTGTTATTTTCCCAACCGACGATTTCGTTATGATTTAATTCCGGCAGTTCATTGTGATAAGCCAGCATTTTGGCATTTTCACAGATTTGTCCTTTCCAGCGCATAGCTGCAATTCCGGTCGTCGTTGTTTGTCCGTAGATCACTGGTAATTTATAAGCGATCTTTTCAGCTATTTTCAGTGTGGGATTTTCAGAGCCCTGGATTGAATATTCTTCTCTCACTTTACTCAGCAATGATACCGCACCGTTAAGCTGATCAATGGTTGAATGATCGATCAAACCTAATTGGTTAAGAAGGTTTAACATCGGAACAAACGAAAATGCCATTGCCGCCCGCGGTTGCAATCCGGATGGAATAGCAATATAAGGATAGTTGCCTTCTTGAAGTTTTGCTAACAGTTTACCGCCAGTCGTTATACCGACGATAAATGCACCTTTAGTTTTCGCATCTTCAAATGCAGATAATGTTTCCTCGGTATTCCCGGAATATGAAGAACAGACGACCAAAGTGTCTCGGCTAACCCAAGCAGGTAATTCGTAGTGTCTTGACACAACAAGCGGAATATTGATCTGATCACCCGCTAAGGCATTGACCACATCTCCGCCTATGGCAGAACCTCCCATCCCTGCGATCAGAATATTCTTAAATGTTATTTCATCTGCAGTGATAGGTTGTGACAGTTCAATTTTTAATGCGTCGACAATATTGACCGGGAAATCATAAATAGATTTCGCCATATCTGCAGGATCATTGATGGTGTAAAATGACATATTAATTCTTTCTGTTGAGTACCAATTCGGTAAATTTTTCTAATAGATGCTGTTTATTTTGCGGTAATACTTGGATCTCATTTGTTGCTAATTCGACGTGGGTCGAGATCAACGATTCTATATCAGAAATCAGTTGATGTTTTCTCAGCCAATCACGAAAAGATGTTACCGCTTCATTGGTTTTCATCAATTTCATCTTGGTTTTGAATTCAGCCCACTCTTCCGGAAATTTCTCTCTAGCAAGGATTGTCAAAGCGGTTTGTTTCCCTTCGGTTAAATCACTGCCCAGACTTTTTCCCATCACTTTAGCATCGGAAAATATTTCAAGCATATCATCCTGTATCTGGAATGCTTTTCCCAAATGAATTCCATAGCTTTTTAAGTGCTCTCTCACTTCAATCGATTGATTCCCCAAGATGCCGCCGAGTTCAGCGCAGACACCCAGTAAGACACCCGTTTTTTTCTCTATCATTAGAAGATAATCATCCATCGACACGTGTTCGTTCTCTTCAAACATCTTATCATAGGCTTGTCCTTCGCAAACTGTCAAGGTTGCCCGATTGAAAACATTGATCGCTGCCATTGGGTTCACTGTGACTTTCTCTATCAAGAATTGAGATAAAATATACACACCGTCACCCGAAAGAATGGCTGTGGATTCATCCCATTTTTTGTGGACGGTTTGTTGTCCGTGGCGGTAATCATCCTGATCCATGATGTCGTCATGAACTAACGTGAAATTATGGAGAAGTTCCACCGCCAGCCCTGCATTGAGTTTATCCTCTTCTTTGACGTTAAATGCATCACAAATGATATGAACTAAAATTGGACGAAGTCGTTTTCCTTTCCCTTTGAGCACATATCTCACAGGATCATACAGATAATTCGGTTCTAAAGGAAACGAAAGATCTTTTAACGCAAGATTTGTCGAATCTTGTATCTCTCGGATGTAGTCTAGAAAATTAGTGTCCGGTTTCAAGCCTAATATTTCCAATGGTTTGTAGTTTGGATAAGACTAAATCTTTGATTTCTTCCATTCGTTCCGGTGAATTTGCTTCGAAACGGCAGACGATTACCGGCTGCGTGTTTGATGCGCGAACCAATCCCCAGCCATCTCCAAATTTGATTCTAACACCGTCCACGGTACTGCAATCATAATTTTCGATAAAATAGGATGCAGCTTCTTCGGCAATTCTGAATTTCTCCACATCAGAATCACACATCATTCTCATTTCCGGAGTGGAATAATAAACGGGAATGTCTGCTGCAAGATCGGATAGTTTTTTATCGGTTCTGGAAACCATTTGGATTAATCTGAGTGCGACATAAATTGCATCATCAAATCCGAAAAAGTCGTCAGCGAAAAAAATATGACCGCTCATCTCGCCGCCCAGTTTACACTTGAGATCAACCATTTTTTGTTTGATAAGTGAGTGGCCTGTTTTCCACATAACGGGTTCACCGCCATAGCGCAGAATCATATCTTCCAACGCCTGTGAACATTTCACGTCGAATAAAATCTTATCTCCCTTTTCAAGGATTTCCGGTAAGAAAAGCGCCATGAGCTGATCAGCCCAAATGATTCCGCCTTTATCGTCTACAACACCAACACGATCAGCATCTCCGTCAAACGCAACACCCACGTCATGATTGCCTTCTTTCATGATTTTAATCAAATCCACCAGGTTCTCTTCCACCGTCGGATCCGGATGATGATTCGGGAATGTTCCGTCCACAGCGCAATAAATTTCAGTCAGTTCGATATCCATTTTTTTGAATATGTCCGGTGCCATCAATGCAGCAGCTGCATTACCGCAATCCATCACGACTTTCATCGGTTTTTCAAGCGTAATTTTATCAATGAGCATTTGGATATAATCAACACGGATGTCATACTTTGCTTCTGTTCCCTCACCCTGCTCAAAATCATTTTCATCAATCAGCGTTTTGATTTGCCTGATCGCATCACCAAACACCGGTTTTTTAAATAATGACATTTTGAATCCGTTGAACTCCGGAGGGTTATGACTGCCGGTAATCTGTACAGCGCCGTCTACGTCAAGTTTGAACATACTGTAGTAATTTGCAGGTGTGGGTAATGATCCAAGAACGATCACATCAAGTCCCGTGGATAATACTCCATCTTTAAACTGTTTCATTAAGCTTGGAGTTGTCATACGGACATCCCCGCTGAGTGTGATCTCTTTTCCTCCGTTTCGAAGTGCATACGTTCCGAAGCCTTTCCCCAAAAGACGGACAACATCCGGTGGAAAATCTTCAACAACATTTCCACGAATGTCGTATTCTCGAAAAATAAATGGATTAATATTCATACATATACCTTTGTAATTATGGTTCAATCAAGAAAATTTTGGCTAAATATATATCGAAAAATTACGATGTTTAATCTATATCTCCTATGACCCCTCTCAGATTTCCTTTCTGCAGGGATAACAAACTAGTCGCTTCGGTTTGATCAACATTTTTTATTGTCATCACGATTGCTGTTTTGACTGAACCGCCAGCGCCTTTAAGCACTTGTTCTGCGTTTTCATAGGATAAATCTGTTAAGTCTGTAATGATTCGGACGGCACGATCATGCAGTTTGTTATTCACAACTTGCAGGTCAACCATTAGATTTCCGTAGACTTTGCCTAAACGAATCATGGTTGCCGTCGAAATCATGTTTAATACCATTTTAGTTGCGGTACCGGATTTCATACGAGTTGAACCGGTAATAATCTCCGAACCAACTGCAACAGGGATCAGCACATCCACGTCAACGGGGATTAGCGGTTTCGGATTACAGATGATATAAGCGGTTTTGGCACCGACAGACATTCCATATTTTAATGATGATACAACAAAGGGTGTTGCTCCACTGCTGGCAATGCCAATGATAAAATCGCCTGCTTGTACGCCGTGTCTTTTTAAATCTGAAACAGCAACATCCGGTTGATCTTCGGCTCCTTCAATTGATCGGATTAACGCATCTTCACCGCCGGCAATGATTCCCTGAAACCAATCCCGCGGAGCAGAGAACGTTGGTGGTAATTCAGCAGCATCCAGCACGCCCAAACGACCGCTCGTTCCTGCGCCGACATAGTAGACTTTTCGTTGATTTTGGATGGTTGAAACGGCGAAATCCACTGCTTCACCGATCTGAGGAATTACATCCGCGATTTTCTCAGCGATCGTTTTATCTTGTTGATTAATGATAGTCAGAATATCACGGGTAGATCGTGAGTCAATCTTCTGGGATGCTTTATTTGGTTTTTCGGTATCTAAATCTTTTCGCTGCATCATTGTTTAAAATTATCTTCCTAATCGGGAAGTTTTTGAAAATATTTTTTAGCTTCTTCCATCACTCTTGGAGATAAAATAATCGCCGACACCATGGTTGGAATCGCCATGACCGCAAACATGCCGTCCAGAATATTGATGACCATATCGATCGAAATCACCGCACCGAAAATAATCGCTGCGATATAAAAATAATTATACACTTTCTTCCATTTTGTTCCAAACAGATACCCTGTGCATTTACACCCGTAATACGAATAGCCGATCATGGTCGTCATACTGAAAATGATCACAGCTGTCATCAACAACCACCGCCCAGGATCACCCAATTCCTGATAGAATGCCTGCGTGGTTAACGTCACACCGTTGGCTTCATCCGATTGCCACAACCCCGATGACAAGATCACCATTCCTGTCACTGAACACACCACAATTGTATCGATGAACGGACCGATCATGGCAACGAGTCCTTCGCGAACCGGCTCGGTCGTTTTGGCTGCACCGTGAGCCATCGCTTCGGTTCCGATCCCGGCCTCATTCGAAAAAGCTGCCCGTCTGACCCCGGTAACGATCACCGCACCGACTGCACCGCCTAAAACCGCATCACCTGTAAATGCATCATGAAAGATCAATCCAATCAATGCAGGAATCTCTGTGAAGTTTTTCAACAGAATCAAAAGTCCCGCAATCATATAAATGAGAACCATAAAGGGAACCAATCTCGATGCAACCATGCCGATACGCTTAATACCACCGACAATGACAACACCGACCAACAATGCAACAATGATACCGACGGTAAGGTTTCCTTTCACCGCTGCATCCACAAAGAGATGATTCGGAGCAAAGATTTCATCCCGGATTATCTGAGTAAGTTGATTTGCCTGGAATAGTGACAAACAACCGACCAATCCGGCAATACTGAAAATAACAGCTAAAATTCTAAATCGCGGAGGAAGTCCGGTTTCAATGACGTACATTGGTCCGCCTTGGATATCTCCCTGATCATCTTTTCCTCGATATAAAATAGCCAGTGTCGAGGTGAAGAATTTTGTTGCCATCCCGAAAACGGCACTGACCCACATCCAGAATAAAGCTCCTGGACCGCCCATGGTAATTGCAACAGCCACACCGGAGATGTTTCCCATCCCTACCGTACTCGCCAACGCACTGGATAACGCCTGAAAATGGGTAATGTCCCCCGGATCGTCATCTTTGTTATACTTCCCCTTTAGAATGTTCAAAGAGTGCCTAAAATACCGAAAAGGAATAAATCGGCAATAAAGGGTGAAGAATAATCCTCCGCCTACTAATAGGATCAAAAGTGGCGTTCCCCACATGAATTCGGCAAATTCACCGGCGTATCTGTCTAAAAGGTCGTAATAAGATTTCATCAAAACTCGTCTCGGTTGATTCTGATTCCCGTTTGTTTGTTATGGTATAAAATACGGAAATTGCGGTATTCAAATCAGCGATTCATTTCATGCGTAAACTCGACTATTACCTCATCAAACAGTTTGTCACCATCTTGGTCATGGCCCTCATCGGTTTCATTTCTATTTTTATTATCGTTGATCTTTTCGAAAATTTGGATCGCTTTATTGATAACAGTGTTCCCATCCCGATTGTTATTTCATATTACGGCTATACCATTCCATGGTTCATTAACATCGGATTACCGATGGCAACCTTGATCGCTACGGTTTTCAGCGTTGGACTAATGGTCAAACGAAATGAATGGACTGCTATGAAATCCACTGGGATCAGCCTATATCGTGTTGCAATTCCTCTCATTTCCGTCGGGGTCCTATTGAGTCTGATGTCCTTTGAGTTTGATAATAAACTGGTCAGTTGGGGAAATGAACATCGATACGACATCGAACGGGAGTATATGAAAAAACGATCCCGAGGATCGATTAAGCGGGTTAAAAAATCATTATCTGATGTTTTTCTTCAGAAAAATGAGAAAACACATATCGCATTATCAAAGTATCTTGTCCATCAGACTTTCGCAAAAGGCATCTCAATTGTCGAACTGGAAAATGATATCATCTCAAAACGGATCGATGCAAAGACGATGGTTTGGCAAGACAGTTTATCGCTTTGGAACGTCTCCAATTATTCGATCCGGTATTTTGATCCTGATGGCAAAGAGACTCAAGTTATCCTGTCAGAGGAAGATATGTTAATGCCTTTGAATTTTACACCGGAGGATATTACTAAACAGTTCAAATCACCGGAAGAATTGAATTTTAACGAACTCACCCAGCGGATTGAACTTTTAAAAGAAAATGGAGTTCAAACCACTCATTGGGAAGTTACACGCCACTTCAAAATCGCTTTCGCTTTTACCAATATGATCGTAATCCTGTTTGGATTACCGCTTGTTGTCCTCAAACAAAAAGGCGGATTGTCGTTTGGCGCAGGGATGAGTGTTTTTGTGATCTTCGGATATTATGCATTTATCAAATTCGGTCAATCACTAGGATTCAAAGAAATACTGGAACCGTTTCTCTCGGCTTGGATCGGGAATATCGTATTTTGTATCGGGGGTATTTTACTGCTGATCAGCGTCCGGAAGTGATTCCGGTTCAGGAGACGGTGCAGATGCCGACTCCAATATCTTATCCTTGACTCCGCCTTTTCGACTACGGAAACTCGTGATCGCAATTGATGCAGACACATTGATTCCACGCATGGTATGAATCCAAACTCCGTTACGGAACCCTAAACCAAAGTCGAAAATCACCGGTCCTTTATGAACACCAAATCCCATCGATAATTCTGTTAAATCGGTTCCGCCCCATCCAAATCCAACCCGAAGCGGCACTGATGGGAATTTGAGAAACTCCAATCCGGCAGACCATTTCCATCCCTGCCGAGCGTAGAAGCGATTCTCAAATCCTGCAACAATATCGGATACGAATAAATAATGATCTTTTTTATAGGATAAACCCAGTCGGAACAACGCCGGATAGTTTGTAGAAAAAGTCTTTAGCTTTCCATTTTCATCTAAGTTTCTCACGACACGCTGTTCACTGTGGAACAATGTATCTCCGCCCAAAGATGTTGCATTTAATGAATCGATCGAAAACGTAAATAAAATTGCCATCGAATCATTCAAAGCTGTTCCGCCCCAACTATTATGCCAGAGATCATCATCGTTTCCGTAAACACCGTCACTTCCTGCAAGGATGTCCTTTGTGATGCTGGGTTTATTCCAATTGATGGATCCAATCGCATTGATGATTGACGCCCCCAATTTCCATCCATTGATATCACACGTGACAAAACCAATATCCAACCCGAGTCCAGACCCGCCGACACCCTGTCTCATCAGATAAGTGCCTTCTCCGTAAATACTATCACCCGTGTTGACGATCGAAGATGAACTTGAATCAGGATCAGCACCAAAATAGTAAAGTCCCTGTAAGTACTTAAAGGTCAGACCGAATGCAAACTTTTCATACGGTACCGCAAATGAAAAGCCAACTTCATTCACGCCAAGCATCTCGTAATGCATCGTGACATCAATATTCGGTAGACCGGCATTTCCGTAGAGTAATAACTTCATAACACCCAGCGGAATTCTGACGTTGTTCATCATAACAAGATTCGTGGTTAATGCCATATTCCCCGATGCGTAATTCAACCCCGGGAGAGGAACGTGAACGTCCTGAAAGAAGTTCAATCCGTCTTCTGCAAAATTCTTGTATAATGCGTCTTTTTCTTTTGTGTAAAGCGTATCCCCGCTTAAGTTACTTAGATTCGCCAATGATGCCCAATTATTGATAATCCCAAAATCAAATCCGCCCAATTGAAGCATAAACGGTTTTTCTTTTTGGTAAGCCAATAATGCCGGATTGCATCCAATGGCATATACACCGTCAGCGATGGTCGTATAGGCACCGGAAAGTCCAACAGATCTGGCATCGCGACGTGTTTGAGAAAATCCTGCCGTTACAAAACAGATGATGAGTAAAATGCTGATATAATATCTCATTTTCATCGGATTCTGTTCCTCTTGGATACTGATTTATCCAATAACGAATGATGATCAGATTTACTCGATGTTCTGGTCTGTTCAATCACGCTGAAATACCATCCGCTGATATCTTCAATTCCATCACCTGATATACGGATTCTCACACTGTCAGAAATCGTATACGTGTTTGGTGTCCATACGAGAGAATCGTTATTTGGGATATCAGATGAAATCGATGCCCATTCCGGATCAGTACCTAATCCCCAATCAACGGATATTGTTTCAATACTACCCAATGTATGCCAACGGATCACATACGGGTTTCCTGCGATTAACGTTTCCCCTCCGTTCGGATCTGCAACAATCAATTCATCTTCTGGGATATCAAGCATCCCGGTATTGCTGATCATCATTGTGATCGATGATTGGATGTCAATATAGTCTGATTGATTAAAATAGACCGGAGTGTCCTGCGTTCCATACAAATGGAACTTCGGAATCACAAAATGTCCGCCGATATCCGTAAACAACCGGATACGTTCATTTCCGATTTCAAATGCGAATGATGTATCACTCTGTTCATTCACCGGGTCAGGTAAAATGAAATAAAGGAGCGTATCAATATACGCAAAAACTGTATCAATCCCTGTTCCGGATCGCTTCACCAAATAGGGCATCCCGTCAATACAGTCACTGTAATCAGACATTGTATTGAAAATATGATAATTCCCGATTACAGGATTTAATTCATCACAATTATCAACAATAAATATCTCATCTGCCGGATTCCAGCCCTCCATCACAACGAGTGAATCCCTTAAAGCATCCAGCATCTCTGATGTTGTATCTAACGGGAAATATTCTTGATTTGAAAAGAGCAGAGATAAATTACCGCCTACCGGTATATGATTGGTTATATTTGCATTCAATGATGTTTTGTATAACGAACTCCGAATTCGGTTTCGTGTTGTGTGATCCATATCCGCGATATAAGAAGCGTTGGCAGGCAGGAACCGCATTTCAGCCAAGATCACTTCAAATGGCGCGTGAATAATGTATTTACCATAGATAAATGTTCCGGCTTCCAAAACAACACGTCCGTCAATGCGTGCATCAGTTGTGATAACCATTCTTTCGGGATTAGCCGAGAGAAGATCAACGATTGAATTTCCTTCCACTGCTGCATTGATTACCGAATCTGAAGGAATGCTATCCAATGGATGGGTGAATAAATATGTGGTGGTTCCGTTTTTATCTAACCGGATAATCGTTTTGGATGAATCATACAATGCGATACCTGTTGTATCGATCATACTCAAAACATTGACGTTGACCGAATCCTGAAATTGCGGATAACCCACGATGTCTATAGCAATAGAAATCGGTGAGGAGATTGTATTGTACATTTCAAATTCAAGCGATGCATCTGAGAATATAATCCCATCCATTCCGCGGGGGATGTCTTCAATAAGATGACTTCTGGTTGGGAACGGTTCAACGATCATGGCTTCCAGCGATTCAAATTTTTGATCGTAAAAGCGTATGGTCATGGATAAATCACCGATTTCCCCTCCCAGCGGGACCGTTGTGATTTGATCCGGAAGCAACACGGATAAATCCATTTCCAACTCGGTGATCGGAGATTCAGGATATAATGTGCTCCGAACGGTATCCGACTTCAGATCGAAGAGATGTTCTTGAGTAATTCCGTTGGACAAAACCGTATCTACTTTAACATCTTCACCATCCGCAGTAAAGAAATTTTGAAAATCCAGATAAAAATCGATATCAAACGGATAAGTACTTTGCAGATTGGTGATGCTTAGTAAGTTGACATTCGGAGGGATAGTAGATCCGCCCGCATAAACACCTTTGAACACTTCGACTTGCGTCGGGAAAGCGACCGGAGCCATTTCCGGTGTGATATCGGTCGGAGCAATGTGTACAACCGCACTATCTGCGCCGGGGATGCTCAAGCGTAAATTCAATTCGATGAAGAGAGAATCTCCAGCCGTCATAATCACGTTGGCAGATGCTGTCTCAATCGAAAAATCCAAATTAAAGGTTAACCAGCTTTTAAGGACTTCATTGGACAAATCCGTTACTTCAACGGCTTCTGTATTATGTCCAATGATAGGATCACTATTGTGATGAGCTAACGTGTCTTCCATCGGCAGAGTATTCCCGGTAATCAGTTCAATATTGGTATTTTGAACGGAGGTTGCAATTCCTGCATTTCGTACCGTCGTTTGAAAAAAGCTCAATGGATCATTTTGAATTACCAATCCGATCACTTCATCAATCAATGCTGGATCTTGAGGTAATGGCAGATCATCTTGGCTGTAAATTTCTAATAACAACTCCTGCGGCTGAAACACCAGATTGAATATATCGGCAATTTGTTGATTCCATTGTTCAGCTGTCAATGTATGATCTTCAGTCAGCGGAACAGTGAATGCATTGAAATCTGCATCATACAAAGTTGCCCCGGGAGTTACAACGGGAATGACAAAGGTTGTATCTAAAACAAAAGCAGGTAATTCAAAATTGATTTCTGTAGATGTGCTTGGAGTTTGGATCTCTAAATATCCGTTAGGGAAATTCACTTCGAAGTAAGACTCATCAACCTCCACTTTTGGTAATGTACCCTGAAAAATCAACTGCATTCCGGTTGAGTCGTGCGGAAAGATCATCGTGGAGTCTATCATACCGTCCATGTAGTAAGATTCATGAATTAAGGGGAATTCAATATCCACAAACCATGTCGGCAATTCAAAATCTGCGGGGTTCTCAAACTCACATCCGAAAGACAATAAAATAAGGCAAACAACCAAAACGGTATGTCTTGAATGAAATTTGCGTATAGATTTAAAGAAGTTCAATGTTCAGTCTTTCCCGATGAAATCAATAGTAAAATTCACTCTTTTTTCCGAACTATTCCAGTATTTTATTTTCTAATTTCATTTTTTTCTATAATAAAAAAGCCCGATTCATTGAACCGGACTTTTATCTTTTATCTTTAGTCTTCGTTTACTTGAGGAGAATGATCTTCTGCATAGACGTGTTCTCATTTTGAGTAAGTTTAATCAAGTAAGTTCCTGAGGACAAATTTTCTGCATTCCATCTTGCTGTGTGGTGTCCTACCGATCTGTGTTGATTGACCAGCGTTACTACTTCTCTTCCCGCCATATCATAAACTGTGAGAGTAACATCTCCGGCGGTGATCAACTCATAGCTAATCGTTGCTACCGGGTTGAATGGATTCGGATAAGCAGGGTATAATCTAAATGACTGAGGAACAGTATTTGTTTGTACGGCTAATACCGTTACTGAGTGATACGTCTTTTCTCCTGCATAGCTTACATCAGCTAAACGGTAATCATACTGCTTACTCTCTTCTACTGTATTATCTGTATACCTGTACTCTGTACGATACGTTACACTCCCTTGTCCCTGTAAAGTGGATTCTGTTAGGTAACTTGCGATCTCTCTCCAGCTCTCTTCGTTTGTTTCTCTTCTCTCTAGAATGAAGCCTATGTTCTCGATCTCACTCTCTGTAATCCAAACGAGTTCGATCTCGCCCTCTCTTGTTGTGTTCGCAGTGAAGGAAGAAAGTTCTACGGGGAGAGAAGCATCACCCTCAGCACCCAGAGCATAATATCCGTCCGATAATGCAACATTTGTAAAAGTCACAGCATCTCCAACAATTGAGTTACCAGTTGTAACTGAGGAAAAATTACCACTTGTTCCAGCACGATAGAGTAATTTATAGTTGGAAGCTGTGCCACTTTGATCTGCATTACCGGTCGCGACGCTGATATCGATTGTGACACTTGCTGAAACGGTTCCGGTTTCTTCAACCTGCCAAATTCTAGAAGTCCTGATTGTACTGGTAACAGCCGTGAGATCATCTATGGAAGTACTTGAAAGATTGTTATTTCCAAACACTGCAAAATTACCATCAGCGAGCTGCGAACTAACCTGCAATGATAAACCATCAGATGGATTTGATGTGCTCGTCCCTGTAACAGTCCAAATAGCTTCTATATCGGTTGTGTAAGTCAAATTAGCCATAGGTGCTGTAGATAAAACCCATACAGGTTCACCAGTATCCCCGACCGAAGATGTTCCTAAAGTTCCATTGTTTGCATTTGTGCTGTTATCATCCGTAGTTGATCCGGTTCCTTCATTAAAATTCCAATAAGCAACTAAATTACTTTCACTCCCCGTTAGTTCTGTATGCATATTTGCTTGAATTTCTGATTGAGTGAGGGCTGCATTCCAAATGGTTACTTCATCTATAACACCGTGAAAATTCTGTCCAATGAATAATTGATTGTCTATATCATCGTCTGCATTTGTTGCTACCGAATAGATATTGATTCCATCATAATATGTAACCTTATTCGTTCCATTATCCGTAACGGCTACATGATGCCAACTATTTGCAGAAGGTTCGTATCCTGTATGCTTGTTATAATTGTTACCTACTTGAGTTGTAAGCAAACTTTCACTACCTGTTAAATCAAGTCTAACAGCATAACCATCTCCTGATGTTCCTCCGGTTACAGCACCTTTTACTAAAAAATTAGTATTTCCGTCTGTACCATCCCATTTAAACCATATCTGCATGGTAAAAGGGTAATCAAGGCTTAACGATGCATGGTTATCAACTTCTACGTAATCGTTAGTTCCGTCAAAATCGAGGGCATAATTTGTTGCATTTAGAATACCGGAAAAAATAAAAGGGTAAAGTAAGTAGCTGAGGTATTTCATCGCAATCTACTCCTTTGCGGTTTGCTTATTATTATTTGAACAAAGACATAGGAATGTACCATGACAAATACAAAAAATGCATTATTTATTTTTATCCATAGAAAAGGGAGTAAAGAAAAGCCCGATTGAATGAACCGGGCTCCTATCTCATTACTTCTTACTATTTATAACTTACTACTTACTTCAAAAGAATGATCTTCTGCGTAGATGTGTTCTCTCCTTGAGTGAGTTTAAGGAAGTACGTTCCAGAGGGGTGAGTGTCTGCATTCCATTGCGCTGTGTGGAATCCACTCTGTCTGTGTTGGTTTATAAGCGTCGTTACTTCTCTTCCCTGTATGTCATAGATCTTGAGGGTGACCTGTCCATCATTGATCAACTCATATTGAATCGTTGTCGTTGGGTTGAAAGGATTGGGGTATGCAGGTTGTAAGCGGAATGCTTCAGGGAAGCTCTGTGCTTCTATCCCTAATACCGTAACAGCATGATACGTCTTCTCTCCTGTGTAACTTACATCAGCGAGTCTATAGTCATATTGGGTATTCGGTTCTACTGTATTATCTGTATACCTGTACTCTGTACGATACGTTACACTTCCTTGTCCCTGTAATGTGGGTTCTGTTAAGTAACTGGCGTTCTCTGTCCATGTCTCTTCATTTGAATCTTTACGCTCGATGATAAATCCAATGTTCTCTATCTCACTCTCTGTGATCCAAACAAGTTCTATCTCACCGTCTCTCGTTGCATTCGCTGTGAAAGATGAAAGAGTGACGGGGAGAGACTGATCTGCTCCGGTTTGCCAGGATAAGATAGGATAGCCGTTATTCACTGTCTGTAATTGATCTGCATCCCAATAATCATTTGTTCCATTCGCTGTCTCTGAAACAAAATCCCAGCCTGCTGCTGTGAACGTCGTGTAGTCCTTCATCTCGGATGTCGTCTTGCCTGTACCCGCTGCACTGCTGCTCTCCCCGGATGTTTGAGTATCCCAGAAACAATTACTTACCGTCTGATTATTCTGTAAAACAGCTAAAAAACCTCCTGTTGATGATGTCCCGCTTACTGAACCTGTACTATAACAATTTGTCAGTGAACCGCTCCCGCGTAACTTGCCTGCAAAACCTCCGCTCGTCGCTGCATTGGATACACCTCCTATCGAATAACAGTTATCTATTGCGGCTGAACACTGACCAGTAAAACCACCAACCAACGAATTTCCTCCACTACCGGTTACATCGACATCACTATAACTGGAGGATATTACCTGGGTTCTTGCTCCCCCTGTGCTGTACAGATTACCAACGAAACCACCTAAGGTATCTGTTCCTGTTACCGTCCCGGTGACATAGCAGTTCTCTATTGTCGCTGCACCGGTTAAGTATCCAACCATTACACCCACATTGTCTCCACCGCTTACCGTTACATCGGTCAGTTTAATATTACTGATTGTTCCGCCATTCACATAACCAAAAAATCCAACATTATCTATAGGAACTCTTAAACCGCCGGATGATCCGTCTATCGTCAATCCGTCTAATGTATATCCGCCGCCGTTAAATGTCCCTGTAAACGGTGTCGAGGATGTTCCGATCGGTGTAAAGTCAGCTCCCGTTAAATCTAAGTCACCACTCAACTCTATGTGTCCGGACCAGGCATCTGTATTCTCCGTTAACCAGACGACTGTCGCAGGGGTCGAAGCATCATAGGGACTTCCTTCTGTTCCTGAACCGGATGGCGTCTCTGCTTGATTATATAAAATCGTGGATCCGTTCTGCCAGCTTAAAAAAGGATAACCATCATTATATACTCGATTATAATTGTCCATATCCCAGTAGCTATTTGTTCCGTTGGACGTCTCTACCTCAAAATCCCAGCCTGCTCCCGTAAACGTAGACGGATCCTTCATCTCTGAAGTCGTTTTACCCGTACCGCCATCACTGGAAGACTGACTCGAAGTTTGGGTATCCCAGAAAGAATTTGAAATTGAGTAACCAAAGTTATCCCCAATCAATCCTCCAACATTTGTGGTTCCGGAAACGCTCCCCTTGCTATAGCAGTTTGAAACCGTTGCATTTGAGCTGTTATATCCAACCAGTCCTCCTATTCGGTCAACACCTGTAACAGATCCTGTGCTGTAACAATTCCTTACAAATGTTGACGACCAAGAGTAACCCAATAATCCTCCAACATAGTCCCCGGTAGAAGAAACGGAACTTGTCGAGTAGCTTCTGTCAATCGTAGAGCTGCTGCTATTATATCCTGCTAATCCTCCGGTACTGTTTACTCCTGTTATGGACCCTGTACTATAACAATCTGTTACGGAGGATGTGTTATAAGAATATCCTATTAAAGCCCCGGTATTATCCTTACCGGTTATATCTGTATCTGTAAGCCCCAGGTTACTAATTGTAGCACCATCAGTATACCCAAAAAGACCAATATAGTCAGTTGAAGATCGATCTATAAATAGATTACTTACCGAATAGTCCTGTCCATCATAGTTCCCCTGAAACTTTGTGGTATTATTACCAATGGATGAAAAACCTGCACTGCTGTTCCATACACTCGTCTCAGTTGCATCAATATCCGCTGTTTGAATGAAATACTTTCCGCTCGCCCATTCTGAACTTGTTTCCGACAGCCAGCGCAGATTCGCTAAATTTGCAATCTCGTACGGGCTTCCTTCCGTTCCGTTACCGGCACTCGGGGCTGTCGCGAATACGGTAACGTTAGAGAAATACACCGAACCTGCATCAGTTAATTCATTTCCACCACTTGCATCGTGGTCTTCTAGATAAGCTCCCACGATGGCATAATCCCCGGATATAGATAAGCTACGACCAAATTGGTCATTACTAGCTCTATCGCTTGCCACAAGTTTTTGTACTTGCGTCCAACTTGCACCACTATCACTTGTTTGAAACATATACGCCGAACCGGCATCAGATAATGCACTTCCACCGCTTGCATCGTGGTCTTCCCAATGAGCCCCCACGATGGCATAGTTTCCGGATATCGATACGGTTCCACCAAACAGATCACTCGCAGCTCTGTCGCTTGCCACAATTTTTTGTGTTTGTGACCAGGTTTCGCCACTATCACTTGTTTTAAACAGATACGCCGAACCGGCTTTACTTAATTCATTTCCACCGCTTGCATCGTGGTCTTCGGAATAAGCCCCCACAATGGCATAATTCCCGGATATAGATACGGTAAAGGCAAAATAGTCACCCTCAGCTCTGTCGCTTGCCACAATTTTTTGTTTTTGCGTCCAACTTGCACCACCATCACTTGTTTTAAACATATAAGCCGAACCGGCATCAGTTAATGCATTCCCACCGCTTGCATCGTGGTCTTCTATATAAGCCCCCACGATGGCATAATCCCCGGATATTGATACGCTAACGCCAAACCGATCACCCTCGGCTCTGTCGCTTGCCACAATTTTTTGTACTTGCGTCCAACTTGCACCACTATCACTTGTTTTAAATATATACGCCGAACCGGCATCAGTTAATGCATTTCCACCGCTTGCATCGTGGACTTCAAAAGAAGCCCCCACGATGGCATAGTTTCCGGATATCGATACGCTAGAGCCAAACCGATCACTCGCGGCTCTGTCGCTTGCTACAATTTTTTGTACTTGCGTCCAGGTTGCACCACCATCACTTGTTTTAAACATATAAGCCGCACCGGCATCACTTAACTCATTTTCACCGTTTGCATCGTGGTTTTCTTTATGAGCCCCGACAATGGCATAATCCCCGGATATCGATACGCTAATACCAAAAAAGTCACTCGCAGCTCTGTCGCTTGCCACTACTTTTGCAGCTTCATCCCAGTCAGCAAAAAGTAAGCTGCTTAATAGAAATAAATAGATGAATGATATTTTCATTATTTTCTCCCGGGTCAAGTCCAAAAAGTTCTGTAAAATGGTTCAAGTAGTCACAGTTTTCTGATT
>CAYQZV010000004.1:0-8859 GCA_964422145.1 uncultured bacterium
ATCAGAAAACTGTGACTACTTGAACCATTTTACAGAACTTTTTGGACTTGACCTTATAAACGACTCTTCAATATAAGGTAAGTATAACTGGACACCATTTTCGTTGTGTAAACGAATCAAATATCCATAGTCATATACATATCCTTGATATAAGGCGACATACAAAGGAGAAAGATTAAAGATAAGCATTCCCTCTGAGATGTCTACAACACCACTCACACGAAATTCATCTAAATCACCTCCCGGCTTATCCCAAGGATACGTCCAGGTTACCACCGACTCATTCCATTGGGTTAGCAATGTGCTGATCTCAATCTTCTTATCATCTAACAATGGATCACAATCCGTTAATGGAATTGAAATCACAACTGAATCGATCAAATGTACAATATCAAAATCAATCTCCGGGAAATACAATAAATAGCGGGATACAGACAACGAGTCATTCGTTATAACATTCGTTGATTGAGGTGTCAAATATAATTCATCCGCGATCAGGATTTGACTCACCATTGAAAACACAGCAATTGCTTTTATCATTCTCATAACACTCTCCTTGATATATTATTTACAACTAAAACGGAATCTTGTTACTTAATCATTCTTCTCTATTATCACTGTTAAGTTCACTTGATCATTTGTTATTTTATAATGAATGACCCGTAAACTGTATTGGTTATGAGTAAAATTGGAACGTAAAAGACAAATCGGATGACTTTTTGAATGCACTCCTCCCACACTGTAATTGACAGTTTCTGCCAATCCGTTGCGTGGTTTTGAAATCCACCGGTATCATATTCGCTTTGTTATTTCCAGGATTTTATTCATAAACAAGCTTTTTATACTAACATCGTTAAACTCTTTTTTTTATCCTAATCTCACGAATAGTGAGACAGATATCTCATAAAAAGAGAATAACTTTTTATTTACTACACCTAATATGCCTGTCAAATAACTTTGAGCTATATGACTGATTTTAATATAAAGATAAATAGACATTAATATCCAATAAATAAATTAATTTTTTTAATTTACCGACGATAAACATACTAATATTATTAACGTATATTCTTCTTGGTTTAAATCATTTGATCAGAATGTCAGTTTTTTTATTACATTCAATTATAAAATACATCAATGAATTCAAAATAGAAGGTCTGTTAAAGCAACCTAGCAATTAATAAATAGTGTGTCCTCCATTTTGTGTCCTCTTTTAGGGTATATTTGGTTATATTTAACCACAGTTGACATAATAGAAAAACAGAATAAATTAATATTAAAAACAGAAAACCCTCGTCGTGAAACGAGGGTTTCCCTCAGAGAAAAGTGGTAGTGGGCCCACAGGGATTCGAACCCCGAACCAACGGATTATGAGTCCGCTGCTCTAACCATTGAGCTATGGGCCCTTTTATGATAAATATTTCTTAAATATCGGGGGTGAAGTTACACACAGCCTGATGAAAACATCCAAACTGTTTTTCTACGGTGAATCCGGTTCCAGTGCTGCATATTTCTGCCAAAACCGAACCGATTCCGCCCACGCTTCCGATGTGTACATCGCCTTGGTTCCGCCGGGGAGTTCCAACTGATTCCGCATCATCGTCACATATCCCATCGGAAAATCATCCACGCCCTCTGGAACTGCATGAATGCTGATCAATTCCCATTCTGTATCGGAGCTGTGTTCATCGGTTTCTTTCAACACATCATGACGGTATAAGATCAAATCAACCTTTCCGGCCGGTAACGGATCGCCGTTCAGTGCTCGGATTTGAATATACGGTTCTTCACCGTCCCGCCGTTTCACCATCTCTGCTTTCAACCGTGTGTGTTCATCTATTTTTACAAACGGACAGACAAACTCACTTACCCAATCCGGATGAACCGATACCAAAACCACACCGTTGCGATATCCTTGGGTTACATGTCCGTCAGCTAACCGTGATGCTGCGTGTTCTGCAACGGCTTCAAACGATAAGGATGGTGAATAAGTCTTCCCCGACCCCTGAACCTGTCTGCGTACAAATGGACTCACCGCAACTACTGATTTTTTCATGTATGAGTCTTTTCTTAATGCAGTTTATAATCACTGCCGCCGATGAATTCCCTGAGCAGGCTGTCCTTGGACAAAATGGACTCATCATGAAACTCATTCACACTCGACAGCAATTTTTGAATGCGTTTCGCACGGATGTAGGCATCCTGCTTTTTGGGGTTGTCTGCCCACGATTCGATGATGTTGGGAAGCTCTTTCATGATCTGCGTTTTCATGAACGGTAGTTCGTAAGGCAGCGCTCCGTTGATGATAAAATCAACATCATTCACATAAGGAATGATATGCTTCATTTCACTGCGCCTTACGTAATGCCAATGCCCGACGGTCCGAACCGGCGAGTATCCTCTGAATTTCATGTCTCTCACCATGCGCCTGAGTAACCGGATGTCTGTCCAGCGGATGAAAGTACCGTCTTGATCCTGCTGTTGCGATATCGTTTCGATATACACTTTAAATTTTTTCTCATCAGGGATGTTGTTCGTCATCGGTTCAAACAAACCGTGAAGTGTGTCGATCAAAATCACCTGGCCGGGCTTAACACGGACTTCATTCACATTATCGACCCGTTTTCCGGCTTCAAAATCGTAATGCGGCGTTTTTACGGTTTCTCCTTTTATAAGCTGACGAAGATGCTGATTGATCAACGCCAGATCCAATGCTTCGGGCATTTCAAAATCATAGTCCCCAAATTCATCTTTAGGATGCATCTCCAAATCGAAAAAATAATGATCGATATTCAGCGGAACAGCTTCAATGCCCATTGTGTGAAGATGCTGGGTGATTTTCGCTGTCGTTGTGGACTTTCCCGAGGATGACGGCCCCGCGATGATCACCAGTTTGATCCGATCTTTTTCTTTGACAATTGCTTTAGCAGCTCGGTAGGTTTTATCATTGAAGGCTTCATCCGTTTTACGCACCAGGTCCGCCAACTGTCCGTCATCTACCAAGCGGTTAATTTTCTCGATCGTTTCACATTGATTTTGCAAATTCCATACTAACGTTTCATACATGATCGGATAAGGAATATTGGACCGCTGGTTCGTCCGTCTGAATTTTTGCTGCCGTTCTTTCCGTCGGCTTTCCCTGTAAAGGATGTACGCTTTTGCTGTGCGTGCATGTCCGTTTTCGATCAGCACCTTTTCGACCATGTCCTGAGTTTCTTCCACCAGAGGTAAGTCCGGCGGAGGATACATGATACTTAGTTCGCGGGTGACTTGGTCAGACAGATTCTGCGCCAGAACTTTATCATGCCCACCGACAGAAGATGCGGCTTTATAAATAGCGTGAGTGATCTTTTCCTGATCGAACGGAACGATCCGTCCGTTTCGTTTAATGATATTTTTTAACATAGTTTCGGGTGATTATTTTGCAGTTAATGTCCAGACGCCGTCCCAATCTTTTCCGGGCGGATTTTCTTTTAATAATGCACATCGTTTTAAATAAACGGATGAAGGTGTGATGGATCTTCCGGGGAAGTGATCTTCCAACTCTTCAGATGCGGTAAACCCTGCAATGGCTTCATCCCATTTTTGCTTAAAATACAGTATTTGAGCCTCGGAAAAGATCTGAATGCACTTTTCTGTTTTTTCATCCAGTTCACCTTTTTTAGCTAACAACTCAAATGTTTTGACCGGTGTATTTCTCCCCTTCACACGCACATAATCCAAAAACCGCCACTCAAACTGATCTTCGGTTGCTTTCTGAAGTGTCTCTTCGGCATGGATGTAAATCCCGTATTGTTTTGCAGAGGATTCAAGCCGCGCCCCCAAATTCACGACATCGCCCATCATGGTATAATTCATCCGGATATTCGAACCCATATTCCCGGTAACGACATCTCCTGAACTCAATCCGATTCGATGCTGCATATTCTCAACGATCTCGGGCCAATCTCCTTCGCCGCACCATTTTTCACGCAGATCATCCAGTGCCTGACTCATTTCGAGTGCCGTTTGACATGCCAAAGACTCATGATCGGGTACAGGAGCCGGCGCGCCCCAAAACGCCACAATAGCATCACCGATATATTTATCGAGTGTTCCCTGATTTCTTAATAAGATATCCGTCATTTTAGAAAGGTATTCATTCATTAGATGAACCATTTTTTCGGGCTCCAACACCTCTGAGAATGACGAGAAACTCTGAATATCAGAGAAGAACACGGTGTGATGTCCCTGCACGCCGCCTAATTCCGGTTCATTTTTATCCTGAACCATTTGGTCAATCAAATCCGGAGAGATGTATGTCCCGAATGTGTTTTTTAAGAACCGTTTGTCTTTTTCGGCGACCAGAAAGTTGTAGACGAATATCGTAATAAACGTCCCGCCCATGGCGATAACCGGACGGACAATATCCCACATGGTCAGATCAGACAAGAACTGACTGTATGCAAAGATCACCCATCCAATAATCGTCAAAACCGGAAGCGGAAGAGAGTACAGCGTTTTAGGCGGAATACTGAATAAAATACCCAATACAATACTGATGATCAGAATCGTGATAAAATTGGTTTTAGCGCTGGTCGGCAAAACAAACTGATCCTGTAAAATACTGTAGATCACATTGGCATGAATTTCCACTCCGGCATAGGTTTCCTGAACCGGCGTATTCCGCAAATCCATGAGTCCTGGCAGGGATGCCCCGACAATCGCGATCTTATTCTCCCAATATTCCGGCGGAAGCATCTCTGCATCCATGCAGTAAGCGTAAGGCAGATAATAAAACGTTTTATGCGTTCCCATGAAATTCACAAACATCCGCCCGTGTTCATCAATGGGAATCTCCCGAAGCACAACACCTTCTTCATTTTTCAGCCGTAACACGTGTTGATCAAAATCATAGTCAAATCCGTCATCGGGGATGTTCAACACGTCTTTGATCACCGCTATCGGCAGAGACGGATAAACACGGCCCGTTCCTTTGAAATACACAGCAGTTGGAGCCCGGCGGGTTACACCGTCACTATCCTGTGGAAAACGGACACTGCCCGCACCTTTTGCCGCGCTGATCAATGCACCATGTGTGTTGCCGATCCGTTCAGCGACCGGAAGCCGCATCGCCAACTCTTCCGGCACATCAATAATATGCCCGGACGGATCGTATCCTTCCGGTTCGGCGTCCATGGCATAAAGAAAATTTAAAGAATCGCTGTTCTCGAACGATAACGCATGATACACATTTTCTGTGCGCTGCGTTGACTCTACAAACCAATTTGGGTCATGCCAATACAAATACGTTTGGATATCGTCCGTCATATCCATCTGATCGGAAGACGCGTTGATCAGATCATACGTGGACGTATTTTCCGGGTCGAAAATGATATCGAACAATAACGCTTTTGGATTACCGGACGTTACCACGTCGATCAATTGCCCGTGATAGGCATGCGGCCAATCGTAATAATTCCCGAGCATATCAATGGAGTTTTGTTCGATGTCGATCACCACAACATCTTCGATGGATGCCTCTTCGACTCCCGCTGTTTTGGCTTTCATGCGGGCATCGTAAGACCGATACTCATATCCGTCCAGCACGGACGTTAAAAAGAAGCCGTCAATTTCTGTCACCGCCGCGATCAGCAATCCGACGGCGAGACCGATCAACCCGCCGATTCCTATTCGTTTGAGCAGATCAGACATCGGTTAGTTTATTTAGAATCCAGTTCTTGATTCCACTGAACGAACTCATCTTTTGCATCCGCTTCTTTATCGAACTCATAAAGATGATATTTTCCGTCACTCCGCACCTGAATGCACCATCCTTCAGCCAGTTTGATCCAGTCTTCTAATGACACTTCGTACGGGCCGGATACTTTCGTGGGTGCTTCTATTTTTTTCACCGGGCCCAGTTTGAACGGTGTACCGGTATCAAAGAGTGTTTTCCGTTTTTCTTTTCGTTCATCGATGATATTTTTTGCTGCATTAACATCGACCCGTCCGCTGTAAACAAGAACAGAACTTTCGGCGGTATCAGCTGCGGCTCGGTACGTCGTTCCGCGGATGGCCGCAACGGCTGTCGGCGTTCGTACCGAAACATTTTTCTTTTCACCAAATGCGGCTTTTGCAGACACCCAAACGTTCCCTTTTTTCAAGTTTGCATCGAAGGATTTTTCCATGGGCTTCACATCTGCCTGAGTTAAGACGAGTTCGGCGTTTTCACCGATCCGAACTTTTCCGCCACCTCTCAAAGATATTTCACATCTGGATTTTGCCTGTGTTCGGATAATATCGCCGACATACACCGTTTTCTTCGGTAAAGCTCTTTCCCATTCGGCGCTGCCTTCAGCTTGTATTTGAACTCGCCCCAACGGCAGCGTGATCTTTCCAAACTCAGCTCTGCTTGTCTCAGATGAGACCGCGGTTAACGCTAACAAAGCGATAACACAAAGACCGCCAAACACAGATTTCAAGTGAGTTGATATGACGGTTTTTATCATTTGATCAGGATCATCTTCTTAGTTTTGACGAAGTGCTTCCCGCTGACGCCGCGGATATCCGCTGAGTACAAATAGACACCGGTCGGTGCTTTTTCACCGCTGCGGGTTAATCCGTTCCAAATCATCCTGTGCGTTCCGCTGTCCATGCTTTGATTTAACACGATTTGCGAAACTTCCTCACCGAGCAAATTATACACCGTGAGAGAGACAACGGCTTCTTCCGGAAGCATTAGCTTAATGGATGTCACCGGATTAAACGGATTTGGCGTGTTTTGTGCTAATCCGAACTGATCCGGGATGCAGCCCATCGTTTTCATTTCCTGATTCACGGCATCAGGCTGACCAACCAATAAAACAAACGGATGGTCTGTGTCATTTCCGTGAGCCGTAAATCGATAAGCCGGCGTTTCTCTCAAATTGGTTGTGGTTTGATAATTGACATCAACCAGCATCACATCAAACTCTGATGGAATATTCGTCAGATCAATCCCTTCTAATGTCACAATACCGGGTACATTCGTTTTAACCGAAACGCTCCATGAGGTGATCTCCTGGTTTTCAGGACGAATATCTTCGTGATATAACCCGGATTCTTCGACCCAATCTCTGTTGTCAAATGCCAGAGATACATAATCACCGATAACAGGCGGTTCATGATAATCTAAATGATCTTTTTCGCTTGAGGCTTCCGGATGAACACCGAATCGATTCATACAGTCTTCCGCGTTTCCGATCCGAGAAATAAGACCGGCCTTCCAGCCTTGCGGGTCGGTTTCGGTTGTCCGCGCGGATGATCCGCCTAACAAATATTGCTGAGGATCAAACACCAAACTACCGCCGGATCCTGACCATACCCAATAGCCGACTCCAGGATTCATATCAGCGGATTGATAATAACCACTCCCGTTATATTGATACAGTTTGTTTTCAACGTCTCCCTGGATGCCAATATCATTTAAATTGACGGCAAAGTGATACGGATTTCCGACCATGTTCCAACCGGAAGAAAGTTCTAACGTGTATCCTGTGAGATCGACAGATGCTCCTGATCCTCCGTTGATTGAATGCGATACATCCGTGATCAGCCAGTACCCTGCTCCAACCTGTAATTGATTCGGTCTTTCAGCATAATCATTCGCACCCGGATCCCATGTAAAGATACGCCATTTCGTCGGATCATACTCTCCCAGTTCGTCACCAAATATCCCCTGAAGTGAGCGATCATTTAACTGCCCCGGGATGGAGATCATCGAATATGTCCTTACCCATGTATCCTGAACAATCGGGAAAGAATTAAACTGCACCGAAACTGAATGTATCTGCGATGTAGAATTATATCCGTGAACATCTTCAGCATAGATATAAAATACCAATCCTGTAAGCGAAATGTTGCTGCTTGAAATCACTGCTGAACCGCTTGACAAGTCCATTGTTTGATATCCGAAACCGCTGTTATAATGCAGTTGAACCGAATTCATTCCGTTCACAGATGATACCGAAGCGCTGACCGTCACATCGTCCGTTTCAAACATCGGTGTATTCGGAGAAAATTGGATATCCTCGATCGCAGGGCCTTGATCTGTCCATGCATCCATAGTAACCAGAACGGTGTCCGTATCCATCATCTCGTTAAACCCGGCGTCCCGATATCCGTGGATATAAATCGATGCGGATTCTGATTGTGCTGTCGGTGAAATGTTGAGATTTATCTGAGTCGATCCACTTGCAGGAACGGCTCCCGGACCTGTATCAATACTCAGCCATCCTTGGCTTCCTGATGTCCATTCGATGGTGTAGTTCCAGAAGATTCCGTAATTGGCAAAGTTTTGGATGTTAAAGTTTTTACCGTATTCTGTGGAGTGGAATGCGATCTCATTTTGACTCAGTTCCATGACCGATTGGACTGAAACACCGAATGTGTCGTAAACCGAAAGGCTGCTTTGATCTTCGGCAGTCACCGTGATTTCGCCTGTTCCTGTTTTTTCAGGATGAATAGTCACATTCAAGTTTGATCCGTCAATCGCAGCCGTGAACAGATCCATGTTTGTATTCCCGATCGAATAACTTAACATATCTCCATTTGTCACAATATCCGGATCATCAAAATGATTCCCCAACTCGATCACGATCGTTTGATTCCAGTTCTCTTCAACGACAATGTCGTTTATTTCACTAATCAAATAGGGTGGATCATTCTCTGGGTCAACCGTTATGTTGATATTTATTGTATTGCTTGTGCTGTTCTCGACACCACCGTCATCCACATAGACCGGTACGGTCAATGAGCCGTTGTAATCCTGATCCGATGTGATGGTTGTTCCGCTGACACTGTAATTATCTCCGTCTAATACAGTTAAAGAAAATCCGG
>CAYQZV010000004.1:8959-130887 GCA_964422145.1 uncultured bacterium
GTGTGGATAATGCGTCTGCAGATGTGATAATCGGTGGATCATTTACCGGCGTGACGGTAACACTCATATTATATGTATTGCTTTGGCTGTTATCAGCTTCACCATCATCTACGTAAACAGGAACAACCAGTGTCCCGTTGTAATCATCATTCGGCGTGATTGCAGTACCGCTACCCACCACATAGTTATCACCGCTTAAAACGGTTAACGTGAAGTCGCCCGGATACGTATTATCATTATCTGTAACAGACAAATCATTTAATGAGATCACAACTTCTGTTTCTTCCGGCGTGTTCAATACAGCAGCTGATGTAATGACCGGAGTGTCATTTACCGGCGTGACCGTTACATTCATGTTATAGGTATTACTTTGGCTGTTTTCTGTTTGACCGTCATCTACGTAAACAGGAACAACCAGCGTCCCATTGTAATCATCATTCGGAGTAATCGTTGTTCCGCTGACACTGTAATTATCTCCGCTCAACACCGTTAGTGTATGATCTTCCGGATAATTATTATCACTGTCAGTCACGGTTAGATTCGCCAGTAAAATCTCCAACGGTGTTTCTTCCGGAGTCGATAATTCATCAGCACCAGTGATTACGGGTGAATTATTGGGTGCAACGCTTCCGGTAATTGTGAAATACGGACTCAACGCTTCTGTACTAGACCCGGTATCGTTCAAACGTATCTGGTAATTACTGCTTGTCGATAATCCAGATGGAATCGACCACCAATAATTAACACTTCCGTTTGGTGTATTATATCCATTCTCAATCGTTTGCAGAAAATTATTATCTCGATACAACTCAATATCCACCCAGTAATTACTTGTTGCATCTGAATTCCACTGGATGTTTTCTCCAGTCCCGGTTGACCAATTTGATCCGCTGTTCGGCTGGGAAATGTTGATCCAGGTTGGGTTCCCGCCGCCACCGCCGCTGTTGATCGTAAAGTATGAACTCATTGCATCAACTCCGGAGCTTGTATCTCTGACACGAATCTGATAATTGCTGCTTGTTGTTAACCCGGATGGAATAGACCAATAGAAACTTACATTACCAGCCCAAGCTTCAAAACCATTTTGAATAGTTTGTAAAAAACTGCCGTTGAGATACAATTCAATATCCACCCAGTAGTTACTCGTCGCATCTGAATTCCATTGGATATTCTCACTGGTCCCGGCCGCCCATGTTGTTCCGCTTGTAGGTTGATTAATGCTGATCCAGGTCGGATTCCCGCCGCCACCGCCGCTGTTGATCGTAAAGTATGAACTCATTGCATCAACTCCGGAGCTTGTATCTCTGACACGAATCTGATAATTGCTGCTTGTTGTTAACCCGGATGGAATAGACCAATAGAAACTTACATTACCAGCCCAAGCTTCAAAACCATTTTGAATAGTTTGTAAAAAACTGCCGTTGAGATACAATTCAATATCCACCCAGTAGTTACTCGTCGCATCTGAATTCCATTGGATATTCTCACTGGTCCCGGCCGCCCATGTTGTTCCGCTTGTAGGTTGATTAATGCTGATCCAGGTCGGATTCCCGCCGTCGCCAACATCAATAACCCAGGGATTCCCGCCGTTATTATCAACATAATTCGGACTGGTCATTGCATCCTGAAACTCGAAATTAACCGAGTTTGCACCCGTTGGAATATAATAATCCAGTTTCCACCACGTTTGAGATCCGTCTCCCCAATCATAGGTCATTTCATGAACAGACGGGTTTTGAAATCCGTTCGTACCTATATGAATATAGACCGGGGATGTGTTGTCAGGCAGTGCCCCGGCCATAACATCGTAGTGGATGGTAACGGTTGTATTTTCTTGAGGATTATTCGGCTCCCACCAAACGGATCCTGATGGCCCCGAGTCCCAAGGTGTGTAGAAATCCCATGAACCTGAACCATTGACATAACCATTATTATTATAATAACCTTCATCATTTAACTGGGTTCCGCCGCCTTCATCACAATGCCATAACAGCACGGTGTTTGAGTTAATGTCAGATGAAACATACGGATCATTCGGGACAGGTGCGCCGCCACTGTAGTCATAGCTAATATCTAAGACTCTGAATTCATCAAAAGAGGCGGCTAAGGTTGAACCGATAATCCAGGGGTTTTGAGATTGCGGGAAACGAGGTGTCCCGGCTGTCGGATCTAAACTCCCAGCTAAACTACCGTCCCAGAAGAACTCCAGTTTATGCGTCGTGCTTCGTCCCTGGATCAATACATGATGCCAACCCCCGTCAAAGGGATAAATCCCCGGAATAATCATCTCTCCAAACCCTTGTGAACCGTCTCCAACCAATAATTCAAATTGACTGTTTGTGACATCATACCGTAATTCAAAATCATTCCCGCCGCCAGATTGTGCCTCCCGTTCAAAAATGATCTGATCGGCTGACTGCTGTGCATGAAATGTAATAAAGAATTCAATCATGAAATCTGTTTCGTTATCTATTTCTCGTGTTGGTTCACCATCAAACACCTCTATTGGGTCGCCCATTTCAAAATCATAAGAGTATTCATTGAATCCGCTGTTGGAACAATCTCCTAATTGAAATGTCCCGATATTAGTATTTCCATACACATTAATGCCCGTTGTGTCCATCGCGAGATCCTGGCCCTCATCGCAGTAATCAGGTCCGCTGTTTGGCGATCCGTCCTGATCAAAAATTGCACCAAATGCATAGCCGTCGCCTTCGGCAACATTGGTAAGTGTCCCGCTGTAGTCACCTGTTGCAAAATTATGCCAAACAGGACCCATCCCAATATCCGGTTCACCGTTTAAATCTCCGCTGTAGAAGACACCGAGATATAAATTTCCTGATGTATTATTTGGGTTTTGAAATGTAAACGAGACACTTCCGGTTGTACCACCCGATTGAATCGAAAAATCAGCATCGCTTTCATCCCATACACTGGAATCATCAGACCTTTCAATTCTGATCCGGCAGGTTGAAAATTCAATGTTTGGGATATTCCAGGTAATCTCACCGTTGCTTGCAACCGTGCTGGTAATCCAATATGGGTAACTCGTTCCGCTGTCCGTTGAATAATAAATATTCAGTGTCGGGTTATCACCTCCGCCCCATGTCCATTGAATATTTCTTGATCCTCCGGCGGGAAATGTTTCACCGCCGTTAGGATAATTAACTGTGATATCATCACCTCCGCCGGTCTCAGGTGAAGCCAACGAATTTTCATAACACCCGATGTCCGGATTACTTCCGGAAGGTGTCGGCCTAGAATTCCAATCCATATCCCAATCAGATTCTCCCGGGTCAAGACTGGTTCCTGCGCCGATCATCGGGCTCGAATTCTGTAATTGATAATTTAAAGTATACTGATCGACGTACTCCGGGTTGACATCCATATTTCCGCCCAAATCTGTTGCACCGGACGGTAAACCGCCGCCGATATTGCAGTTTTGAAACTTCGGGAAATTATATCCGCCGCCGGGTCCGACATTGTTCGAATTTCCCCAAACAATCGAATTTGTAAATACCGGATTAACATCCCCGTTCTGGGCATGCAAATGAACCGAATGATCACCGCCGGTATTATCTGTGATCGAGCAATGAATGAACTCCGGACCGCCTTCATCGTAAATATAAATCGCCGAACCGGCAAGCGATGCTGTGTTCGTGGTAAATAAATCGCTGATGAAAATCGGGCTTGAATTGTATGTATACACACCACCGCCCCAAGGAGCCGTATTTTCTTTGATAATTGTATTTTCAACGATGCAATCTTGCTCGTAACTGATATTGTAATAATATAATCCGCCCGCCTTACTCGTTGCTGAATTGGATTTAATTTTACAGCCGATGATCTCAGTTCCGTTATCTCTGTTTGAAGAGGCTAAGTAAATCGCACCGCCAGTGTCAGAGGTATTTTGCTTAAAGACACAATACCCGATCATCGCTGAAGCCCCGTCTAAAAACAAAGCTCCGCCTCCGGTGGTTGCGTTGTTACTCTTAAACACGCAATCCCTAATGGTCGGAGACATATCGGTCCCCACACCGAAATAACAGTAGATCGCACCGCCTTCATTTGCATTCCCATTCTGGATGGTAAACCCTTCAATTACATCCTCGAATGTGATCCCCAAATCCGTTGATTGGGAATTAAATGTGAATGCCCTGCCGTTACTGCCAAGATCGATCACGCAATTTTCAGGACCGTTGGCAGACCGTACCGTAATGTGTTTTTCCTGCCCGGACCAAGTCAGTTCTTTATTTCCTGCTCCGGTATAAAATCCGTCTAAGACAACGACTTCATCGCCGTCATTGGCAGCATTAATTCCAGCTTGAATTGTAGAGTAATCTGTTGGGACATAAATAGTGCTGGCAAAAACCAAGGATAGATTTATGAATAAAATTGTAAATCCAAATAATTTGAGGTAATGATTCATATTTCTCATCTCACACCTCCCGGTCTGATCTTATGAGAAGAGGGCGGTGCAGGCGGCAGATCAAGATCCTGCGGTGTATCGTCTTGCTGCATCATCAAGTAATAAGCAGCTCCTCCGCCGGCAATGGCAATAATACCGGTATAGAGCAGCCATTTTTTACTGCCTTTTTTCTTTACAACTTTTTCAGTTTCTTCTGCGGGTTCTTCTGTAGGTTCAGGTTCTTTGGCTGCAATGGCGATGCCTGCACGCTCTTTTAAATCGTCCGGCGGCTCCAAACCGACCAGTTCCCAAGCCACCAATTCTACCTGGGTGATCAAACCGTCTACTTCGCCTTTGTAAGTTTTATTCACGGCTTTCTCCGTTCTTCCAGTCCCCACGGAAAACACTTTGGCTTCAATCGTATAGCTGCTTCCGATTTTTCCAAAGGATCCTGAGATCATTTTTTCCACTCCCAGCAAAGCTCCGACTTCTACGGCACATTCTGCACTGGTACATCCGGATTGTTGAAACCCCTGTTCCTCTAATATGTCTGACATTTGTCCGCGTTCGACCATCACCACCGCCTGAGTATTTACCAACTCACCCGCCAGTCTTTGTGTTAAAGCCACGGCTTCCATTTGAGTGATCCCAAGCCCCTCAAAATCGAGGACAGCCGCCGTTTCCAATTCCGGTTCAACTGCCGCATCTTGTGCAAACAGTAACCCGAATGCGAACAATAAAATGATCAAGAGTTTATTTGCCATGATAAACTTCCTTACTAATTAGGTTTTTTAAATTTTTGACAGGATCGATTTTTATTCTTTCATGTCTTCTTTAAGAAGAACATCGATCGTGTCGGATAGTTCTTTTTCAAAATTTTCGTTGCCGTCAAATCCTTGTTTTATTAAACGTATTGTTTGAAATTTATCGACGATAAACAGTCTCGGGAGGGTTTCAACTCCGTATCGTTCTTTCACAATTCCCCTGTTGTCGTTTAAAACCGGAACGGTCACTTTCATATCCGTGAGAAATGGTCCCGCTTTCGGATAATCTTCAAATCCTTCAATGTTGCGTGTGGCTTCAGTGATATCGATCAAAAAGAACTTTATTTTTTCTCCGGTATATTTTTCATACAAAGTCTGAATATGCGGAATTTCCTTTATACAAGGTTTACACCACGTCGCGAAAAAACTCATCACAACAACATGTCTTTCGGGTTGGGTTGTGAATTTACGGAGCCGTTCACTTTTTTCCACTGTCCACGTTTTTAAAAACTCGTAGTTCAGCATTTTCGGCGGTTCCGATCCGGTGGGGATTTGCTGCAATGCCCAAGAGGGGGCTAAATCGCCAACGTTCATTAAAGTGACTTCTGTTCCGTTTGTGTCCGGCACACTGATCTCATGTTCTTGCCCGAAGGCAATGGAAAACAGACCAAGTCCGATAAAAAATGATATTACTAATCTTTTCATGATGTACTCTTTACGTTAAAATTAATCTAATAGGACGATCACCCGGCAGTCTTTTAATACGCCGTATGCACTGTCTGCAGATCGAAATGCAGAAACATCTTTATTTCCGATGACGATATCGGTTTTGTTCGTTCCTTGAACCGCCACAGCTTTTAGGACCAGCGGATTCCCTTTTACTCGTTCATCTTCTTTTGCAGATTCAATGGATTTTGAATACCCGACAACACCGTTCATAACCGCAAATTCTCTGGAATAATTCCCGGGTCCGTAAAGTACGTTTTGGTTTTGATCTGTAATTTTTGGTGACATAGCGGGGCGGCATCCCAACCCGGTCGCATCAACGATAATCCCGGTGATGGACGATGTCGTTGGCTGTCCTGTGGTGTTTTGTCCAGATCCCGGAGTGGTGGCTCCCTGCTCGGTTTGAACCATCGCCGGCGGAATGAATAACTCAGAGATTCCACTCATTTTCACTTCATACGTCACTTCAAGCGACGTATCACTTAAATAGACAGGCTCTCCGACTTGATAAGCTCCCCGGATCACGCCCTGCACCTGACTTTTGATCACGTCATCGAACATCGCTCCCGAAATAGTCGTTTCACTATTCACTACCACACCGTTCACAATTTCGATGAGGTTCCTCATCGCGTCATTTTTGGCAATCCGCAAAGCTGATCTTCTCGCCTGCCCGGCATTGATCACATTTTCAGGGATGAATCCGATTCCAACTGCAGAAATGGTCCGATCGGCATAATTGATGGAACCCTTTTCAAATTGATCTCCGATAAAATTCTGAGAAAAAATGATCGTACTCAATACAAACAGGAATGATATTTTTACTAATTTTTTCATGACTTCCTCCGATTTATTGTACAACTTCGGTAGTGATTCTATTCCCGGACAGTCCGGTCACTTTGAATGAGAGACCGTCGGGTGTAGTGCGGGTTAATCCCATAGCAAGATCTTTTGCCTTGCCTTCAAATTCAACCTCATATTCTGCGACACCATCATTGAGTGACTTCGCATAGGCATTCCGGATTCCGGGAACCGTCTGCGCCTGTAAGAATGACTCAAACATCATATACGATCCGAAATCCGCGTTTTTCAAAATGACAAAAACTTTAACAAAGTTTGCTTGCTCAGTGCTCCATTTCTCTATTAATTGACGCATGATATCTTTTCCGAGTATAGATGCAGCCTCATTAACGGCATTTATTCCGGCAGTGGATTCTGAAATATGCGGTTTCTTCCCTCGAGCTTGAGGGACGACTGCTAATATCTCTCCGGTATCAGCCCGGATGATTTTTCCATTGATATCCGCCTGTCCGGAGAACATCGGAGAGCTCAATATTTTTCCACCTGAAGAGATCTTGGCTGTTCCCAACACAATGATCTCTGCCCCGAGTTGCGTTGCGATTTGCGCCGCAGCTGAAACATTTCCGCTTAAGGCTTTTTCGTAGTCAGGTTCTCCTTTCATTGCTGCTACCAGTTGCCGATCGACCACATCAAATCCTTTTTCATAAAACAAACTCAATAGAGTCGTTTCAGCAAAATCAGTTGGTACTTTATCGATCAAATTATCTTCACGGAATAAGAAAAGCAGTCTTGGGCGGTTCATGCTGTTCAGTAGGGTTTGAAAGGCAACTTCATCCGCCATAATCTGATCCAAAATATTGGTCACTTGTGCCTTAATTGTAATTTCAAACATATCATCCGGAGTTTTCTTTTCGGAGACAATCTCAAATGTTTTTACAAATCCGGCAGCTTTTGAATAAATATTATCCGTTAATGTTGTAGCTGTAACAACTGTCTCTGAAGATATATATGCTCCGAGCCCGGTTTCAACTGCATCTCTTTTTGCTTGTTCAATGGCAGCGTCTTTGGTTAATCCGAACCCGGTACCTTGAACTGTGACCGTGGTTTGACTTGCAGCAATAAGCGATGTAATATACAGAATAAAACCAAATTTTTTTAACCACATATCAATCTACCTCTCTATTCTCCCTGTACTAGGGGTAACTTAAATTATTCATACAAAAGCATCCATGCAATAGATAATCATAAAAAGTGCTCTGGAACACATTTATGATTCTCCTCTATTTTTTTTCATTTTAATTACCCCTATATTCTACCGTTCAATCTTAGGAAAGGAAATTCCAATGAAACTGAATTCTTTATTATCATTTCTTATTTTAACCGGGTTATTTATTGGATGCAGCCAAAAACCCCAAAGCGACATGGATTCTCCTGAATATCATTTTAAAGCAGGGATGCGAGCCATTGAGCAAATGGAATATTCTAATGCGATTCACTCCTTTGAACGTGCCATTGCATTGGATCGTAAATTCGCTCACGGATATGCAGGATTAGGAATCGCATACGCACACCTTAACAATTCAAAAAATGCAAAGAAATTCATTGGAAAAGCAGAAAATAAAGGCGGTAAAGATCCCGATGTTCTTGCTTTGTGTGCCCGAGGGTGGATCACCCTTCGGTCTCTCGAAAAAAAATGGCATAAACAGGCTGAACGTCTGTTGAAAAAAGCATTAAAACGGGTCGAAAATCACGAAGCTTCTCTCTTTTATTACGGAAAAACCCATTTATATCAATATAATTTCACCGATGCAGAATCGTATTTTCGCCGTGTTGTTGAAATGAAAGGTGATTTCGCCGGAAAAGCCGACCAGGGATGGACCATCTCACAAAAAATCGTTCGTGCAATGCCCGGTACACCCATTGGGAAAAAAGTCGCATTGTATGAAAAAATCTCCCGGGCAGATCTTGCTGTCCTTTTTATGGAAGAACTAAAACTCGGAGAATTGTTTGCAAAACTCCCCGGAAGTAATCCCTCTACGTTCAATACACCCTCTCAATCTCAGAGCACTCTGCCGCTTCCTTCGGATGCCGTTGGTCATTGGGCAGAAACTTGGGTTCGAGATATGCTTCGATATGGAATTATTGATCCCCTTCCAAATGGTAATTTTCTTCCGGATGAAACCATAACTCGAGCTGAATATGCCATGGCGGTTCAAAGACTTCTTGTCGCAGCTACTCGCGATCAGAGTTTAGAAACCCGGTATTTTGGAGAAAGCCCTTCTCGGTTTAGCGATGTATCAAGCAGTCACCCGGCGTATAATGCGATGGCGTTATGCAGCGAACGCGGTATTATGCAGGCAGATGTCATGACCGGCGCATTCGATCCTGCCGGATTTGTCGGCGGTGCGGATGCTTTACTCATTATTCGAACATTGCAATCTTCTCTTAGGATGACGTTCTAATAATCTAAGCTCCGCAATTAACTACCAGGCATTTTTCATCTATTGAGTAACAGGCTTCCCCTTCAACTCGTTGATCGGCTTTTTCTAGCCTATTTTGTTATCACCATTATTTTGGTGTTATTGCGATGGTCTGTTTTGCCTGCATCAGGAGAAATTCTATTTAGTTCGATTGGATTATTCACATTAATCCTCATTATTAATAAGGCAAACCGGCAAACCCATCATCCGTTATGGAATTTCCTTTCTATCTTTTATCCGATCATTTATTTTATTATACTTTACCCGCAGGCGTGCGCAATCCGTAATGCATTTTTTCCAATGGATTTTGACCCGTTTCTTGTTTCCGTTGAAACATCGGTTTTCATTCTGGAGTGGTATCGAGTTTTCCCTGCTTTTTTGCCTGTGTTTGTCATGGAGATGTTTCACGGGATTTATTTATCTTATTACATTGCATTGGCTTTGTTTGCAATCATTGCATGGAAAAACAATAATCCATTGGTAACAGAATATCTTTTTGTTTTGAGCTTTACCATGATTGTTCATCAGGCGCTTCTCATTTTAATTCCGGCATCGGGCCCTGTATTTCTTCGGGGAGAAACAATGCCTGAAGGATTCATTTTTATCCCGGCGATGAATTGGATTTACTCTACGTTCGATCGAGGGGGAGGTGCTTTTCCAAGTCTGCATGTCGCCGCAGCCTTGGTGATGGTACACTATGCGAACCGTTTTTTTATAAAACGATATTATTTACTCCACATCTACTTCATTTTAATCTCTGTTTCCACGGTTATCTGTTCATTTCACTACACCATAGATGTTGTTATCGGTTTTATCACCGGATGGATTTCTCTGCTGATTGGTTCTACAATTTATTCGTATTTTTACCGTAATGAGTCCAGGTAAATATCTGCTTTTTCTATCATTGATTTTTGTTTCCTGTGTGGAACATACAATCACTATACGAGTTCATCCCGATGGTTTTTACGAAATGCAGATAGAAACATCTGGAGATTCTGTAGATGTTTTTAATGAAGATTTCACCCACCCATCACCGGATGGGACTTGGATGAGATCTGTAAAACATTCCGTCGAAGACGGTGATACAATATGGACAATGATGACTCGGGGCTATCTCTCAGGATCAACCCGATTTGTTCAGGATACGCTTTCTATTGCTCCGGTTCAACATCCGATGTATGTGATCAAAAACGATGGATGGATCTCTACGCATTATGAGTTCAATCAAAAAATCGCAGGGAGAAAAGCGTTTAGTAAATACCCGATTTTAGCCGATGCTCTTCGATCCAATGCGCGATTAGATTCCATCCGCTGGCTCCCGGAAGCGATGACTTACCTTACTGATAAAGCTCTTCAATATCTTCAGACCCAAGGAGATTTATCCCTGGAGCCGATATTTATCGATCGAATCAAACATCACTTCCAAAATTATTTTATTCATGTTCAAGAAGAGAAACTATTGATAGAACTGGAAGGAAACCGTCAAGATTTTCTCCATCGAATCCTTGCTCCGTTTCTCCATGATTTGCCTTCTGATTTTATTTCGAAAATGGTGTCTGCTATGAAACCCTTTGAGGATGAGCTTGATGTTACAATGGGCTTACAAGACGATGAATTCGAATATATCCTTCTCATGCCCGGGAGATTAATATCTACCAATGCCGATACAGTGATAAGTGACACGATTAGGTGGGAATTTGATTTAGAAGATTTCCTAAACGACGATCTGATCCTTAATGCTGAAACCGTTATTTACTCCAAAACGAAACTTCAAAAATTTATTCTATTCTTATTTATAACCATAATCATTGTCGTTATGGTTGTTTGGAGAACATCGGTAAAAACGCGGCATAATTCTAACGAATTAACATAAACATACGATAGAATATAGCAGAGTAATCTCCCATTTGTGTTAAATTTGACCCATAAAAAAAGGGTTTACAATGGTTTCTCTATCTTCAATCCAAAAAGATTTTATTGGGTTAGATACAAAATATACACTTGCAGACGGAAGAAAAACCCGTCGAGTTTATTTGGATTCAACAGCCTCAACTCTGATGATGGGAGCAGCTCATGATGCGATAGAATCCTTTTATCACCATTACGCAAATACACACAGTCTTTTACATTTTTCTGCTAAGATTTCCACACAGGCTTACAATGAAGCTCATACCCGAATTCTTTCTTTTGTTCATGCTGACCCGGATATTTACACTTGTTTTTTTACCGGCAGTGGAACAACGGCAGGAATGAACCGCCTTGCAAGAGTGTTCAGAGATTATAGACCGAATTATCCAAATGTCATTATTTCTCTTATGGAGCATCATTCCAATGACTTGCCGCACCGTAAACATGCCAAACAAGTGATGCATGTTCCGTTGTTGAATTTTGATGGTGAGCCGGGTGGAATCAATTTATCCGTTCTTGAAGAAATGTTGAAAAGAAATGCCGGTAAAATCAATTATGTCGCGATGACGGGCGTCAGTAATGTTACAGGGATCATAAATCCAATTTATGATATCGCAGAACTTGCTCATAAATATGATGCGCTCATGTTAGTCGACGGGGCACAATTGGTTGCGCATATTCCTGTACAAATGAGCGGTCATGAAAATCCGGCTCGAAACATAGATGCGCTGGTGTTTTCAGGACACAAAACTTACGTTCCGGGATCCCCGGGTGTTGTCATTTGCCGTAAAGATATCCTGGGCTCTATTGAACCCGAAGAGGTCGGCGGCGGCATGGTGGATCGAGTATTCGTTGATAACTACACAGTAACGGAAAAATTTCCTGATCGGGAAGAAGCGGGAACGCCGAATATCCCCGGGGCAATTGGACTCGCAGCCGCCATTGAAGCGATGGATAGAGTCGGGATGGATGTTATCTTTGAAGATGAAACCGAACTGATTTGTTATGCCATGGATCAGATCAAATCCTTGCCCGGGGTACATATCTACGGGGCAAATGATTGTACCGTTTGCCCGAGAGCGGCATCTATCTCATTCAATGTCGATGGAATGGATCATGGGTTGGCTGCGGCTATTTTGAATGATTATTACAATATTGCGGTTCGGAATGAATGTTTTTGTGCACACCCCTATGTTCAGGAAATGGTCTTAGAGGATGTGCGGCTAATCTTCCCGGACATCGATGACAACGTGTTCCGCCCCGAATTTAAGATCAAAGCCGGAATGGTACGAGCATCTTTCGGCCTCTATAACACGCATGATGATGTAGATCGTTTAATAGATGCACTGAAGGACATTATTGCAAAACGCGATTTCTATACTCCGCTGTATCAAATAAACCATGACGGTAATTATGTGCATTCAACCTTCGCTCCGGATATGGATCAACAATTCACTATCTCCAATTTTCTCGACAATTATTTAAAAAAATGATTCGAGTCCTGTTCGTTAGCTTATCATTTTCACTCTTATTTGGAGCTCCGGTACTTTCTGACTCAACCGTAAGTAATTCACACTTACCCAAATTATTCCATCATCCGCCAAACGTCTTATTTGATAACAGGCTTTTTGATATTGAATTGATAGTTGACTTCCCTTTGGACAGCATTGAATCAGTCAGTCTCTTCTTTAAAACGGATGCAATGGACGAAACAAGAGAAATTCCGCTTGAATATGTAAAAGGGAAATTTGTTTATCGATTCAATCCCACGACATGTCAATGCACATCTCTGCAATATTTCTTTATCGTACAGTTAACAGACTATTCTTTATATTCTTTTCCGATGGATAACCAAAAAGAACTTAAACCCATTGAACGCGATCTCACAAATGCAGTAGAATATTATGAGCTTCAATGGATGAAAAACGATCACTCGAATTGATACTATGAATCTGAAAATCCGGGAAAACATTCAAGCGCTTCGTGACCAAATCCGGCAGCATAACCATCGATATTATATTTTAGATGACCCGATTATTTCGGATGGTGAGTACGATGCTTTGCTCAGAGAGTTGGAGCAATTGGAAAACCAATACCCGGAATTTGTTACCCCTGATTCACCTACACAACGGGTTGGAGCAAAACCCCTGTCCAAATTTGATTCTGTTCCGCATCGCATTCCGATGTTGTCCTTATCGAACGCAATGAATGAAGATGAACTTTATCTTTTCAATGATCAAGTTCAAAAAGGGTTAGGAATCGAAAAAGATATCGAGTTTATCGGCGAACCCAAATTAGACGGATTGGGAGTAGAGTTAATTTATGAAAACGGAATTTTTGTTCAAGGGTCAACCCGCGGAGACGGATATATTGGAGAGGACATCACATTGAACCTGCGAACCATTCGGAGTTTACCTCTCTCTTTAAACTCTGACCTGCTTGAACCCCCGGAATTACTGGAAGTTCGCGGAGAAGTGTTCATTTCTAAAGAGGGTTTCAATGAATTAAATGAACAACAAAAATTAGCAGAGAAACCTTTATTTGCTAATCCGAGGAATGCTGCCGCCGGGAGTCTTCGTCAATTGGATCCGGCGATTACGGCATCCCGCCCTTTATCAATTTATTGTTATCAGCCCGGTGTAATTCAAGGAAAAACTTATTCAACTCATTCTGAATTTCTACACGATTTATCGTTATGGGGGCTGCCGGTCAATCCGTTGATCAAACAGATTCATGGGATTGACGAAGTGATACGATATCATCAATCTATGGAATCACAGCGAAATGAGATTCCCTATGAAATTGACGGCACGGTATTCAAAGTCAATTCTATTTCTTTTCAGGATGAACTGGGATTCCGAAGCCGATCTCCTCGATGGGCTATTGCCGGTAAATTTAAAGCCCAGCAGGTTACAACGAAAATTCTTGGCATTACCGCCCAAGTGGGTCGAACCGGCGCGATTACCCCTGTTGCGACATTTGATCCTGTATTTGTCGGGGGTGTAACCGTTACTCATGCTACTCTTCATAATCAGGATGAAATCGACCGAAAGGATATCCGTATCGGAGATACCGTACTGATCGAACGTGCAGGGGATGTGATCCCGAAGGTCGTGAAAGTCATTTTGGAGAAACGTCCGCAGGGCTCTCAGCCTTATCTTTTGCCTTCATCATGTCCTGTCTGTGAACACCCGGTTTACCGATCCGAAGATGAAGCCATACTGCGTTGTCAAAACCTGTCATGCGCTGCACAGATCCGAGGGAAAATCGAACATTTCGTGTCAAAGAACGCCATGGACATCGACGGGATCGGTACGCAATTGGTCGATCAACTGGTTCAAACAGGACTTGTAAAAACTTTTGATGACCTGTTCACATTGACGTTTGAAGGTTTGATTCCTCTGGAGCGGATGGCGGAAAAGTCTGCTCAAAATATTCTTCAAGCAATCGAAGATTCAAAACAAACTTCTTTTTCTAAATTTCTTCATGCTTTGGGTATTCGAAATGTGGGTGAACATTTGTCTAAAGTTTTTGAGAAACAATTTCACGGAGATTTTCAACGATTTATTCATGCTTCACAGGAAGAGCTTGAAGAAATTTTCGAAGTTGGCGCTGTCGTGGCAAAAGGAATTATTCAGTTTTGGAGTGATCCTGAAAACATTCGAATTGTTCAAGCTTGTTTTGCTTCCGGGGTTCAACTTGCGGAGGTTGAATCTTTAACATCTGATGATCGTTTTGCAGGGATGACTTTCGTCTTCACCGGATCATTAGAGAATTTCACGCGAAAAGAAGCGGGTGAAATGGTAGAAAAGCACGGCGGGCGCTCCAGTGGTTCTGTCAGTAAAAACACATCCTATGTTATTGCCGGACCGGGCGCAGGATCCAAGCTGACAAAGGCACAGTCATTGAGTGTCCCTGTGATCAGTGAAGACGATTTTCTAGATCTGCTTCAATAACTCAAATATTTTTTGATTGACTCTCGGGAATGGATATTGCTCCGCTTCCTTTAATTTAATCCATCGCACCGGACTGTTTGTTTTCAAATCTTCCGGTGATGTTGTTGAACACTGAAACACGGTAAAGGTCATGGAGAAGTGGCTAAAAACATGTTTCACAGAACCGAGCCTGTTTTCACAAATTACTTTCAGTCCGGTTTGGTCCAAAATCAGTAACTCTAACGCCTTCACCTGGTTTTCCCCGGATTCCACTTTCTTGCTCGGAAATTCCCAAAGTCCGCCCAGCATTTTGCTTTCAGACCGTTTCAGGATTAAGAATTTATCGTTATGCCAAACCAATCCTGCAAGCACATGGATGTGCGGAATACGTCTTGATGCTTTTTTCGCAGGATATTTTTCCGGGACGCCTGACGAATACGCCTTACAAAAATCTCTCAATGGGCAATAGTCGCATTTGGGATTTTTTGGAGAACAAATACCGGATCCTAAGTCCATTAATGCTTGATTGAAATCCCCCGGGCGTTCTTGATCCATCCATGCAGAAAGGCTGTTGCTTATTCGTGATACATTATGCTTTGTCAGATTTTTTAATCCTAATATTCTGGCGGATACTCTTTTTATGTTCCCGTCTATGGCCGGATACGGCTTATTAAAGGCAATGGATAAAACAGCATTTGCAGTATATTCTCCAACTCCAGGCAAAGAACGAAACTGATCCCAATCAGATGGAATTTCTCCATTATATTTTGTTATTACTTCATGAGTCGCCCGATGAAAATTTCTGCATCTTGAATAGTACCCTAAACCCTCCCACAACTTCAGTGCTTGGCCCAAGTCTAGTTTTGCTGCATCTTTTAGAGTTGGGCAAACTTCGAGCCATCGTGAATAATAGGGTATAACCGTTTCTACCTGAGTTTGCTGAAGCATGACTTCTGAAAGCCAAATATGATAGGGGTTTTTTGTTTCCCTCCATGGAAGATCGCGCTTGTGACGATCATACCAGCGAAGAAGAGAAATGCTGAATGGAGATTGCGGATTGTTCAAGTACAGTTACAGCTTTTTCAGTCTACTGAAGTGTTCGCTGTACATCCGGTATAACTCTTGCCGATTTTCCTCAGAAACACCATGACCGATGATCTTCCAATGATCGATAGGCAGAGGCCCAAATGTATACCATTGCCCCGGAATTAACGGTTCGTCTTCATGGTATTCTGCGATCGGGTCAGGTCCATTCACTCCGGTGGTTGGGCCATATTGACTGCAGGTGTTCACCACACCGTCATTTTCATACCAGATTGGTTTTGTCTCCGTCCCATCATTCCAATAAACCGTCTTTTTTCCCATTTGGATCGCCTTGGCTTTTAAAATCAGACTGGTTTGCTTGTCAGGGACATGAAATCCGGTAGAAGTATCCAAGTGTGTTGCAGTGGTAATAAATGAAAAATAATATATGTCGGGATTGGCCTGAAGAGATGAGTTCAGTTCGCGAGCTCCATCTATACTCAGATCCCATGCACAAATGTTTTTTGTCCCCCAGGCCGGATGTCCTCTCATGCGTCTAAAATAGTCCATCCATGATTCTTCTTCCTGTCGGTCAAATCCCCAATGCTGGAGATCGAAGTCGTAAAAAGATGTTCCAACAACAGCTGCTAATCCGATAAAATTTTGTAAAAACGGGACGCTCTTCGTGATCAGATCCGAAAGGGTTGTCCCGTTATGAGGGGTTGAAAATGTGGAGATGGATTTGATCCACCCGTCATGAGATTGCCCCAATAACGTACTTTCTTCTAAAACAGAATCACCTTCTGCATAAAATGTTTCTGTCAGCAAATAGGATAACATCCGAATCGTTTGCCCTCCCATGCTGTGCCCAACCAGATGAATCGGGTGATCTTTATCCCATTCCGGGTAGAGTCCTTCGAAATTTTTTCCTTCTGGTTTTTGTGTGATCTCCCACGTATCTGCATGGTGTTTTCCATAGTCTATCTGCCCGCCTTTGATCTGTGTGTAGGCCTCTATCGCACGTTCCCAATTAGATGAAACAGGTCCGACAGAAACCTCATAAACAGTGTGTCCCTGCGATTCTAAATGGGCTTTCAAATCATCTTTACCGCCCCAATAATGGTAATTCCCCATCTCTTCAGGCCCCCAACCGATAAATCCATGCACCAAAACAATGGGGTAATTATTGGATGAATAACCCCGCTCAGCGAACATTGTTATCAGGAAAAAGAAAATGATGAATGTAAACTTGGATTTATTCAAGTGTTTCATGGGTGAAATTTACAATATTTGGTAAATGATTTGAAGGCAAATGAATTCATACTTCCACGAAGAATTCAAAAATCATTCAGAAGCGGCTTGTATCCTTTCTAAAAGAATAAAAGCAATTAAATACAAGATGGAAGCGATAATCAATGCAAGGTCAAATCCCATCGAGAAAACAACGAACATGACAAGAACGGAACCCAAAACCGAAGCTACTCCATTCACCGCAAATCCCCAATCAATCAAATCTCGAACAATCACACCGGCTTTTGGAAACGGCATTCCCATAAAAAAGCCTAACGGAAACGTGATCAAAAAGACAAGAAATGATCTTAGGAAAATTGGAAGATGTATAAAATTATTTAAGAATAGATGTATCGCAAAAATATTAACAAGTGTGAATCCGATGATACCCAGAAAAACGATGTTGTTTTTTATCTGCAAGGAATATCTGCTGCCAATCCCAGATCCGATCAACATCGAAAAGAGTACGGTTGCAATACTATGAAAAGAGGTCCCGATAAATAAGGCGTATTTCTGCATCAATACAATTTCAATAAAGATATATCCTATCCCCAACAAGAAGAAATAGACCCATGATCCCATTTTTAATTTAGAGGATGAAAACCGAAACGGGAGCAAGCTCAAAGGAAGGACAAATATTATGATCGCAATTAAAATAATGGCTAACAAAGATTTTGTTAATGGGAATCCTGTGAAATCATACATGATCGTTGTTTTTTCAATTTGAGATATATCAAAGTTTTTCCATAATCCCATTTGTGCAATAAACGGTTTTGTATCTGTTGCGGGAGAAATATTGATCGAGACAGAATCGGCGTATTGTTTCCAGCCGTTTTCAATGATTTTGCTATAAAGATTTGGCTTTTCATTCTCTTGTAAAGGGAAAAGAATGTTTTTTGCGTTATGCCGACCGGTTTGCAAATTTCCATAGGCCTCCTGTACAAACTCGGAGGTCATAGGCTGTTTGGATAATAGCAGCAATTTTCGTCTCATTTGCGGAATATCATATATCGCAAAATGTTTTGTCGGATCCTTCACACCGATCTCTTTCAGTGCATTCAGTACTGAACTCGTCAACCGAGGCATATAGATTTGGTGCTCCATTGAGAGAAAACCATTGTCCGATAACGCATGCCAATAATCAATGAAAGCTTCCGTTGTGTAAAGATAGTTTTCCGCAAACGAAAAAGACCCGGAACCCAAGGCTGCCCAAGTATTAGAGCTTAAAGAATATATAATATCAAATTTGTTCCTGTTCCGCTTGATATAGGTTCTGGCATCTTCAGATATCACAACTACGTTTTCAAGGGTATAGATATTCCCTGTAAAATCATTGCAAGTAATGATCTCAAATTCTTCTTTATTTTCAATCGAATCAGGGATGATATATCCTGACGGATCTCCTTCGGTCATCATTTTATTGATGTGACCGTTCACTTCTACCGCATGGATTTCAGAAGCACCATATCCCAGTGCCTGCAATACATCCATCCCGCCGCCTGAGCCCAAAGACATAAATGTACAAGAATCAAATTGGGTGATCAGGTTCTTTACATCGATATCCCAGTCATTTAACATCGGATTTTGAAGGTCCCCGTCAAACCTAACCACAGGTGAATTGGCTAAATTGTCGATGTTCAGCCCTCGGTATTCCGGTCCGTATCCATAGATTTTGAGTTTTGCCATCGCATCCCAGTGCTCATAGATAACAGGAGCTCTCTCCGTCCTTGCAGATCGCAACAAAGATCCTGCATCTCCAATGAACACACAGAACAAGATCAGCGGAACCAATGCCACGAACTTTCTTCCTTTTGTAATTAATGATGCTATGATTAAGGGCGTAGAAATGATAAATGCTGCATATTGTGTGCCGATTTGATTCATTAATACGATTCCGACAATGATCCCGAATGCGGCACCCACCAAATCGAACAAATACAGTTTTGGTAAATCTTTATGATAAATTTTAAACAGCAAGCCCAACGCCATCCCGCTAAAGAGAAAGGATAGGAAAAGCAATAAAATCGCCACCATGAATTTACCCATCGTCCCTGCGCTGCTGAATAATATAGAAAAATCGATATTAAGTTTAAAGATACTTATAGGTCCGACCATTGAAAAGACAGCAGACAGTGCTAAAAATGTACTTAGATATCTCTCATTATTTAAGGATGGAACAAATCTTAAACTTAAACTTCCGATCCCCAAGCCGAGTATGGCAAAAGAAAGGATCAGAAAAGAGAATGTATAGTAAAATTCAGCGGAGAATATTCTTGTCCAAATCAACTCCATTCCAATGATGGATAACGACAGGAGTCCTATGGTCAGATATCTTCGTAAATCAATCACCGGCAGTTTACTTGCTTAAGTTTATAGTCGGTTATTTATAAACCTGCAAATGTAATTCCTTCGAACACCATCGTCGGTGTTAACCAGGAAGAATACTGATATGGATCGTTTCCTAATTCAACCAATTGGTTTAATAATTCACTAAAGTTCCCGGATATATTCATTTCATTGATGGGCTTTGTTCTAACGCCGTTTTCAATTAACCACCCTGTGATTCCCAATGAGAAATCCCCTGTTGTTGAATTGGAGTTTCCGCCGATAAATCCTGTAACCAACATGGCTTTTTTCATATCCTTTTCGATTTCCATTCCCGATCGATTCCCTAAAGAGAAAACCAAGTTGGATGATCCTCCGGTTGTCGGATTCATCTTCAATTTGCGCCCGTAATACACATCGATATAATAATTTTTTAAGATGCCTTTGTCAAGGACGGGCATTTGTTTTGCAGCAATTCCGTCTCCGTCATAATAACGGCTTCCCATTCCGCGAACAACATGCGGATTATCCAAAATAGATAAGATACTTGATGCAATTTTTTGATTTTTCTTGCCATCAAGGAAGGATGATTTCTGCTGAAGATTGCCTCCTGACAGAGCACTAAATATCCCCCACAAGAGTCTTGGTGTAACGTGATTCTCTAAGATCATAGGAAGCGTGATGGTCTTGATCTTGGTTTGCCCGACTGAATCTTGTGTGCGTTGCAGTGCTTCATCTGCAATTCGATTTAAATCCGGGAGATCATTGTGATGCCGCGTTCCATAAAATCTCCAATTTTGCGGTTTTTTCCCGTTTCCGTCATCAAGAGATACTTCTGCTCCAGCATGAAAATTGGTGTTTCTGTAAATCCCCTGAAATCCGTTTGATTTTAAATGTATGTTTTCATACTCGCTGTCACCAAAACTGGTCGAAACAGAGACAATACGATCATCTTTAGGTCGGATACGGTCATACATCTGTTTAGCGTAATTGATTCGCTGTTTTGTTTCCATGTTTGGAATGGAGTCATCAAAAAGCTGTAAATCTTTTGTTGATCGTCCTTCGTATAGACTTGGGTCCGGCAGCGTTTTAAACGGATCTTCACCCAGATATTTTGTCATGGATACCGCATTGGTAATAAATTTCTTCAAAGCGGGTTCGGTCAAATCATTTGTTGAATGAGAGGAATATTTTCCTTCCGAAAAAACTTCAATAAACAGTGAATTTGACGTGGATTCTTTGAGTGTATCTATCTTCCCGTCTCGGTATTGTACATTCGTGGAACGCTGTCTGCTGACGGTAACTGTACAGTCATCAGCTCCTTGATTTTTTGTATATTTCTGTACCCAATCTGCTAACTTGACTTTATCCATGATATTAACTCGTTCCTCCTACTGTAATTGAAGAAATCAATATACTGGGCAACCCGTGGGATACAGGCACTGATTGCCCGTTCTTTCCGCACGTCCAACCTGTTTCAGCCATGGAATAATCATTCCCAACCATCGTTACCCGCTTTAAGACTTCCGGTCCGTTCCCAATTATATTAACATCTTTAATCGGAGCTGTTATTTTTCCATTCTCAATTAGCGCGCCCAGTTTGACATAAAACGTAAAATCACCCGGGCCGATATTGACCTCGCCATTCATAAACTGATCAGCTAATACACCATATTCCACATTTGCAATGATTTCATCAAATGTATGTGGACCATTCAGCATGTAGGTATTCCGCATTCTCGGCATTGGTTGATGCTTGAAGGACTCACGTCTTCCGTTACCGGTCGGTTCGACACCATAATGATTTGCAGAAATACGGTCATGTAAATAGGATCGCAATATTCCATTCTCCACCAGAACGGTTTCTTGTGATGGACTGCATTCGTCATCCACGTTGATTGATCCTCGGACATGAGGGTTTAAACCACTATCAACAATATTGACAAAATCAGGCGCGATCCGTTTATTTAATTTATCAGAGTAAATCGAACTGTTAATCCGATTAAAATCTGCTTCCATTCCATGTCCGATTGCCTCGTGCAGTAATATCCCGGAACTTCCCGGTGTCAATACAACCGGATATTCACCTGCAGGAGCCGGTTTTGCATCAAACAATTTTACAGTACTGTCTACGGCTTTCTTTGGAAGTTCAGCCATTTTTTCAGGTGTCAAATAATTGATGTCATCCCGGACTGAAAAATTATATCCGTTCGACTCTAAATCTCCATTTTGCTCGGCAGTACAATACACGTTCACTCGAAGCATCGGTTGATAATCAGAGCATATCTTCCCTTCGGAATTGGCTACTAAAATATATTTTTCTGAGTCGTACATACTGACCGAATTCTTTACGATCCTACGATCCAGTGCAAATGTCGCTTCATCCAGTGATTTTACAATTTTAACACGTTTTTCAACTCCGAGTTTTTCCCATGGAGTTTGAATCGGATAATAATTGGGCAAGGACATCGGAACAAATTCAGACGGAGGAGCTTTGGCAGATCCGGAGGCAATGCTGGCTGCCGTCCTTGCTGCTGATTTCATACTTGCCAAGCTAAGGTCTTCTGTAAAAGAATAACCGGTTTGATCTCCTTTTAACACGCGGATTCCAACACCCAAAGTGACATGTGTATTTGCAGAATTGACAATCCTGTCCTGTATTCGAATGGAGTTATTAATGGAATTTTCAAAGAAAATATCAGCATAGTCACCGCCGTACATAAGGGCTTCTTCTAATATCTTTCTGATGATATCTTCGTCAATTCCCAGAGCGGTAAATCTTCCGGGGGTATTACCATTACCCATAATCATGCCGGGCATTAAACTGGCCATCGATGCCAATGCAAGTCCTGAACCTGTCACTTTGATAAACTCCCTTCGTGTAATATTTGTCATATCTTTCTCACTAATAAATTGTTACAAATTAATCAAATAATTAACTTTAAGCAGTAAAATGTTTTCCGGATCCGTTTCGGTGAATAATGTGTTCATATCTTCTCCTAAATCAAAAAGTCCACGATCAATGTAATCAATTTTACCCTGTGACCAAACCGCATAGAGAGTGGACCCGGGTAAAAATTCCCATCGAAGAACTAAATTGGAATTAAATGATTTATAGTTAAAGTCTAAATTGGGAATTACATAATCAATCGTACCTGTTGCTCCTTCGTCAATCTCCCAATAACCGGTTGTTTCATTATAAGAAATCTCATCTTCTGTAAATGAGTAGAACCGGCTATCATAATCATCACCTTTCGGATTGATCACTTTAATAAAGCGATCGTATCGACCGGCTGTAACGAATGGTGACCCATAATATTGAAGCGATAAATTGGGTGTTAATGTCCAATCCAAACGGAAGGTGGATGAGAATGTATTTTGTTCGAAGTTCGCCAGGAGATAATCTTCAGTGCTTGTGACAAGATTAAGTGTGGGGGTATACCCTGACCAATTCGCCCATGTATCATGCTGATAATTGTAATTTGCTGATATTGAGAGATTGACATTTTGTCCCGGTCTCCAGTTTACACCTGTACGGATTCCATTCCAATGGGTCCCCATTTTATTTTGACCTTTATGCAAATTGACGTTGTAAGATATCTTTTTTCTCATATCAGTGTCAAAAAACAACCAACCATTCATTTTTCCATCGGTTTTAATCGCTGGTCCGCCCCATAAAGCTGTATTATGAACCCCCGGACCATCAACATTTAATCCGGTGCCAAATGACATGTAATTATTAAATGTTAGATTAACATTGACATTCCCGCCGAGAGGGTGAGCTTCTGCCCAAAATTCGTACCGTGCCATGCGCTGATATTACATCGATAGTTTCGAATATAGTTTCCCGGGTCGTTTTCCTGTCTGCTAAACCAAACAAATTGAACCTGGTTGTCAACGTTCCTATGATATCCCAAATCATTGGCTTCGAAACCCGGAGAAAACATCCATTGCCCAAAACCCCATCTCCATTCACCGGATACTTTAAAAAGCCCAAGGTTCTGAGCAAATCCGGAAAGAGAAGTTGCGGTTGAATCCACATCTAAATGATCGGCATCGGGTCTTTGGAAATAATGGTTTGGAGACAACTGCGTATTTAAAATAGCATCGGTTGATCCCATCACATTCGAGAATGACGCGCCGGCAATTAAGATGTATGAATTATCCATGAAAAGATGTGTAAAATCAATTCCGCCTGAGTAGGCATCGGTATGCAGCCAATTCAAATGTTCGTCTTCAGTTTCAATTTTTCTATTCACTGCAGTTATGATTCCGCCGATAGTCGTCCGTCCTTCTCTAAAGTCTTTTTGAATCCGATTCACAAAATAATTGGTGATCGGCTCAATCACCTGATCATATTTAGATCCGTCTTCATAGCGAATTTCAGCTGTTTCTTCAGCCGTTACCGCATCCATGATACCAATCGAAAGCCCGTTGCTTGTTTTTCCGCTGAGTTTCGCAGCACCCAAAATTCGGGTTGAGCTCGGTTCTGTAATATATCCATCAGAATAATCACCCCAATAAGCACTGAAATGAGGAGACCGGCCTATTCGGCGTGTGTAGAACAAAGAATTCCAGCTTTGGTCTCCGTCACCGATTCCAAGCGGATAATGGAAGATGTTTCCCCCCTCGATAAAGAAGGGGCGTTTTTCTTGAAAATATGATTCAAACGCAGACAGATTCAATTCCGCGGGATCCGCTTCTACTTGACCAAAATCTGGATTAACCGTCATATCCAAAGTCAGATTGTTTGTGACTCCGATTTTCACATCCATTCCTATATCACCCAATATATCATACTCTTCAGCATGAACAGGATTGACATACTGATTGGAGTGATTCATTTGTCCGGTTATATACGGTGTCACCTGTATCTGTTTTTGCTGAGGAATATTATTCAAATTATTCATCGATCCGAAATGGCTTACAAATCCATGCTCATCTTTGGACCAGTATGTCCAAAAATCCTCTTCATTGTTATGCTCGATATTTCGTTTAATTTGAAATCCCCACGTCTGAGTATCGGCTGTTTCAAACCGTAACTCTCGAAACGGTATTTTGAATTCAGCGGACCATCCACCTTCAAAAATAGAAGACTGACCATCCCAAACGGCATTCCAGTTTACATCGGCTTCTTCATCATTCGCCCACCGCATGTCCCGTTTGACACCGACAGGATTGACTGCAAATGAAAAAGCCGTGCGGTTATCGTTATAACTATCGACAAACACAATCACCCAATCACTGGGAGACCATTCATCCCTCCGTGTGAGAATACTTTTGATTTTGGAAGGATCTTTCATATATGCCTTAATTCCGACATATAAGTTTTTATCATCATAACAGACAAACGCTTCTGTTTTCTCCGTCGGGGGGACATTCTCAATAGGTTCTCTCTGAATAAAATCACTTATGGGAAGAAGTGTTCCCCAGATGTCTTCATCCAGTCTTCCATCGATGGAAATATATCTTTCTCCCAAAGAGACGGCTTCAAACTCTTTTTCTGATCCTGTTGTTTTGGGGGTTATGACATTCAAAAGAATAAAGCAACCGATGATCATTCTTCTAATTAACATTTTTTAATTCCCTTTGGTTTAAGAATGTTTCCTGTCTGTTTGATTAAAAACCAAACCACACTCCAACCGTGGCTGTTTTTCCAAATGGTAAATCAGGAGCATTTCCGCCGACGGTATACGAGTCGGTCATAAAGGTTTTTTCTGTCCAATTATCATTGAAGGTAAAGGTTTTCATCAAACCGTAACGTGCATGGAATCCAAACCAGTTTTTGATTCGCAATAAAGCGCCGACTGATGTTTCTCCAATTCCATAACCTTTGTGAAACTTTTGATATTTCCCGGATAATTCTGTATTCTGCCAATCATACCCATTGGTTTCACCCATTTCGATGGTCATCATTCCGCCGCCAACCATCAAATCAAAATCGATAACCAATCGTTTTGTGAATAACGGAATTTTTTTGGTTAGAGTAACTCCGCCGAATCCGTTTTCAACTACCAGATGACGTTTCCCGCCTGAAATAGAAACCGCTTCTTGATTCATGAATCCATATCCTCTGCCGCCGAGAAACCAGCCTTTACCGATATTCCCCATACCGCCGCCGCCAAAATATATGGTTCTCTCTGGTGTGAGTTCGGCAAAACCAAATTGTGTTAGTATTGTATTTAATTCTGAATAATCAAAATCAATATATTTTGCATTGATAAATCCACCACCATATCCAGGTGATAATTTACGGGATTTTTTGATTTTTATTGTTTTATCTTTATTGATCGGTTTGGGAGGAGGAGCTAAGAATGTCAAATCGGTCGTCAATTCTACTTCGTTTCTGAAATAGGTGATTTCTACCGTATCGCCGATATGTTGACCGTTTATCAGACTTCGCAGGTGTTCTTCTCCGCGGACTTTTATTCCGTTCCATGTCATTACAATATCGCTGCCCATTAGCTTCGCGCGATCTGCATTAGTGCCTTTATCTACTTTTGTAATTAACACACCATAATTATGCGGGTAATGCATTTCATATGCAGATTGAAACGTTAAGTCATCAATGTACACTCCCATTTTTATCTTTTTATTATTAGAGGAAAATGCATGACTTGTAATTGAAGGGATTGGCGGAATTTCCATTCCGATTTCAACGGCTTTTTCTACCTCAGCTCCCCATGTTTCCATTTCCTCTCCCCATTCTTCGAGGCGTTCTTCAAGGGTTTCTATTTTCTCCTCTGCCGCTTCAACCTGCTGTTCTTCTAGTTCAGCCAGCTTCTCGGCTGTAGAGGTTGTATCTTCTTGGGTTTGGGCAAATAATAATACGCTTGATATAATAATGATTACGCTTGTCATTTTCATCGTTTGTGTTCCTTTTGGTTGGTTTTATAAACTCGGTAATTTCGTTATATATAATTGTTAGACACCCTAACAACAAAAAAGTTGTCAAAAATATTTATAAGGTAGTATGAACATATTGAAGCAGCTGTTGCTGCTTCAATATGTTTTGGTATCATTCTCTTAAATCCCGGGAATGAAGTCGGTGTCGTCGTTAACCATTCGCGCAAATTGCGCTAACAGTTTTGCTGTCTCGTCCAAGTCTTTTAATGATATGACTTCACTGGGTGTATGCATGTAACGGTTCGGTACACTGACTAAACCTGCTGCAACTCCGGATCGTGTCGTTTGAATGGCATTCGCGTCGGTTCCAGTTCCTCTGGGTGCGGCTTCAATTTGATATTTGATCTTTGCTTCATCTCCTGCTTTTTTTAACAATTCAAATACCTTTGGATTGATATTCGCTCCCACAGCAACGACCGGACCTTCGTTTAATTTGACATCACCATGGACATTTTTATCGATCCCCGGGTAATCCGTTGCGTGTGTAACGTCGATCGCAATACCTACATGCGGATCAATCCCATATGCACTTGTGATCGCACCGCGCAAACCAATTTCTTCCTGAACTGAAGACACAGAGTACACATTGGCAGATATCTTTTCATCTGCCAGTTCTTTCAAAACAGCACCAACAACATAAACACCTACTTTATTATCGGTGGCTTTTGTTGAAACAATGCTTCCTTTTAATGTATCCATTCCAAGATCAAACGTGATTGGATCTCCGATTGATACGCGTTTTAAAGCGGCTTTTTTGTCTTTTGCTCCGATATCAATCCATAAGTCACTGATCTTTGCAGCGTGTTTTCTATCCTCGGGTTTTAACAAGTGGATAGGTTTTTTACCCAAAACACCACGGACTTTTTTTCCATTGTGATAAATATTTACTCTCAATCCGGGAAGAAGTCCTGCGTCGACACCGCCGATGGGTTGAAAACGGATAAATCCATTATCATCAACATAATTGACCATCAATCCAATCTCATCAGCATGACCGCTAAACATTAACCGTAGTTTTCCGGTTCCTTTTTTCAGCGCAATGACATTTCCATGGACATCCGTTTTTACTTCATCCGCAAACGGTTTGACAAAAGTCCGATACACTTCCTGGGCCGGCTGTTCAAAACCGGAAGGGCTGGGTGCAACGACTAATGATTTAAAAAACTGTTTTTTGTTTGCTTCCATTTTTACCTCTTTGTTTTGATTCTAATCTGTTAAAATAAATTTTGTGAAAATTGAGCGGGGAGGTTTGTGATCTTATCAATGGTAACGTTCATATTTGATCTTTGTTTCAAAAATTAACTATGGTAATTCATCGATGTTTTTTTAATGTAATTCTTTTCTATAGCAGATTAGATATTACCAATAATCATATGTATAAATCCGCAATAATTACGAAGATTATCTTCTAAATAGAAAACGCTAATAAAGTTTGTGCAGAATAATATGTGCTTAATATAATGACTTGTGATAGGATAAACGGCTTTCTAAACCTGCTTACGGATAATACCATATCTGAAACACAGAACAAAACAGCTCCTAAAAATGCAAAGCCGGTTTTCATTGTTGATAAAGATGCCCATACCCCTCCCGCCTGCCATACCATAAGGCTTATAATAACGATATAAACTGCAACCGGAATTCTCAGTTTCCGTATCGCGGGGAACAGATAAATAAAGAGTGTTAATCCCATTACAAATAGCAGTACCCCTATCAAATGGAATGACTGAAAACCTTCTACAGAAACGAAAGCACTTGTGTAGAATAGATGTCCTATGAAAAAAGCAATCAATCCAAAAATAAATTTATTGATGGGACGCATCAGCATAACGTCGCCGACCAAAGAAAAAGATAAACCAAGAATGATAAATAGTTGATAATAAGATGAGATGTTTTTTAGGCTGAATAAGGCAATTCCAATAATCAGCAATACCGTTAGCGGTTTAAATACCATGATCTGAAGGATGGAATTTTTATATTCAGCGCGGATGTGCAAAACGCCAAAGATCAATACCGGAATCAGTAATAATTCACGGTGATATGTGGCTAATATATTCATCCGGTAAGGCACCCATTTTTTGAAATTTATCTATCTCTAGCACAATAAAAAGACCGTGGGCTTTTGCATACACCTTTCCATCTGTTCCCATTAATTTACTTTTCCCTATGATTTTCTTTTCGCTGCTATTTTCAATCCACGCTTGAACGATGATATCCATTCCTAACGGAACAGGTTTAAGAAATTCTGTGGTTAGTGTTGCTGTCATAACAGGATATTTATTCATCCAGGATGCCAATCCCATGGATTCATCCAGCACAGCTGAAATTGCTCCGCCGTGAACGTGGTTTGGCGGTCCTTGCGCGTAGAGACCGAACACGACATCGGCATAAAGCTGCCCTGTTTCCTGATTAAAATAGTAAGTCAGATCAATCCGATTGTCTTCACGGTTAGCCGAAACAAATGAGGATAGATACTTGCCTACATCTAATTTTCTCAATCCTTTTAATTGGTCAAAAGGATTCATTTTTCTTCCAGTTTTATTCACGCTATAAATATAACATCCCGAAAAAATGCGAAACACTGCCGCCTAAAACGAAGACATGCCAAATCACATGGTGATAAGGTAATCGCTGCCATGCATAAAAGATCACACCCGATGTGTAAAAAATACCGCCGATACCAATCCATAGCAATGAAACGGGCGGAAGCATGGTGATCAACGGTTTGAGGGCAATGATGACGATCCATCCCATCAGAATGTACAGCATTACACTGAGTTTCTCAAATCGCCCGAAATAGAGAATTTTCAGGATGATTCCAATTCCTGCTAATCCCCAAACTAACCCAAATAAGGTCCACCCCCAGGGACCGCGTAGAACCGTTAATGTGATCGGGGTGTACGTTCCGGCTATCAAAATAAAGATCGCTGTATGATCCAGCACTCTAAAAAATCGTTTTACTTTCGGATGTGTAAACCCATGGTATAATGTTGAGATCAAATATAACAGAAATAGAGAGGCTCCATAAATACTGAACCCGACGATCGCCCACGGATCACCTTTTTTGGCTGACAAAACGACTAAAATCGCTAAAGCTGCAATACTGAGTCCCGTTCCAATTCCATGCGTAATACTATTTGCGATTTCTTCGCTGATTGATTGAATACGTCCTTTTTGTTTTTCCATATTTTCTTAATTAATATCCAGGTAATAAGATTTGTATAGATACTATACTATTGTTTAACGGTTTTGTTCAGATATTTTTCCACCAGATCAAAAGAGTCCAAGATCAACTCAATTTGTTCAATATTCATTTTATTGATTTTGTCATCCAGCTCTGAGAACATTTCATAATAGAATTTTTCAGATTGCTCAAATATTTTTTGTCCTTTAGGAGATAACGACATCCATTTTTCTTTACTGTTGGATGGATTGTGCTCTTTGAAAACTATCGATTTACTTATCAGCTTCATCGACATTTGAGAGACAGCACCTTTAGTAATACCGAGGATGGAAGCAATTTCAGTCATATTATTTCTCGGATGTCTTCCTATCGCTTTTAACAGTTGCAGTTCTGATAAACTTAAGTCCTCGTCAATACCAAATTTTTTTGATGATTTCTCAAGCAATTTCAATTGATTATGAATATGGAGGACCTTTTCCGTGATCTTTCTAATAACTAAATTTTTCATCATTTCCATAGTTGAATGTATAGTTACTATACTATACTGGACAAACACAATTTGTATTTTGCTTTTCTTATTTAAAAAAAGCCCCGATTTTGGGGCTTTTTATTAACGGATTTATTACCTTATTCGCAAATAGTCTCGATCATTTTGGCACAAACAACATACGGATCCATATTCGCTGCAGGGCGGCGGTCTTCCAAATAACCTTTGCCTTCATTGACGGCGATCATCGGAATTCGTACCGATGCACTGCGGTCACTGACTCCGTAACGATATTCATCAATGGAACAGGTTTCATGTAACCCGGTCAGCCGCTCTTTATTATGCGCTCCGTACACTTCAATATGCTCTTGATGTTTTTCTCCGAGTTTGACGCAGGCTTCTTCAACATATTTTAACCCGCCCGGTTCACGCATTCGTTTCGTGCTGAAGTTTGTGTGAGCACCGGCACCGTTCCAATCTCCTTTGACCGGTTTCGGATGCAAGGTCGCGCTGACGCCGAAATCTTCACCGACACGATACAGCAGCCAACGTGCCAGCCAAATTTCATCTGCTGCTTCCAACGCCCCAACGGGACCGATTTGAAACTCCCACTGCCCTGGCATAACCTCGGCGTTTATCCCTGATATCAATAATCCGGCTTTTAAACAAAGATTTAAGTGCTTCTCAACCAATTCCCTGCCAAATACTTCATCAGAACCGACACCGCAATAAAACGGTCCCTGTGGTGCGGGATATCCTCCATCCGGCCAGCCGAGAGGAGAACGTCCTTTAAATAACGTGTATTCCTGTTCAATCCCAAATAACGGTTCTTCTGCTTTGTGTTTTTCAGCAAGGACCTTCAACTCCGCACGTTTATTCGTTTTGTTTGGAGTTCCGTCCGGGTTATAGACTTCACACATCACGAGCACATTATCACCGCCGCGGATCGGATCCGGAATCAAATAAGCCGGATGAAGCAGACAATCGCTGAACTTACCTTCAGCCTGCTGAGTGCTGGAGCCGTCAAAACTCCACATTGGGATTTTAGATACTTCTGAAACCGGGCCGTCAATAATTCGGGTTTTTGATCGCAGTTTCTGTGTCGGCTGATGACCGTCAATCCAAATATATTCAGCCATAATTTTAAACATGGTTTTCTCCTTTGTAATTCTTATAAAAGTGAATTCATTTTTTCTTTAAATGTTGACAGGACTAACATCGTATGCGTCCTGATCACACCGGGCCATTGCTGAATTTCGCTCAGTAATTTTTCCAACTCCGTTGAGTTTTTCACCCGGATTTTTAACAGATGACTGCCCTCTCCGGTGACGGAATGGCATTCCAAAATAGATGGATGCACCTTGGAAGCAGACACGATATCTTCATAATGATCCGAAGAGGAACTGTCTACATTGATAAAAGCCGTCAGGTCATACCCTAATTTTTTGGCATTCATTTTTACGGTAAAGTTTTCGATGTATCCGAACTCAATAAGTTTTTTAATCCGTTCAGTTACCGCAGGGATGGATAATGCTACATCCGATGCAATTTCGCTTGCAGTCATTCGACTGTTATGCTGCAGCAAATTAATGATTTGGTGGTCTGTTTTGTCTAATTTCATGACATAATATAATCTTTATTATATTATGTGTGCAAGTGCTATATATTAATATATTAAGGTATATTGATATATATTATTTATTATATTATGTATTATTTGGGAATATATTACAAATATAACTTAATACCAGCTCCGGATACCCATCCGCCTGTACCATAAGCATAACCGCCGACACTGATTTCAACCGTCCGCGAGGCAAAACCCACGCCGAGACCTGTTCCGGCGATATAATCCTGGCTGAGATCAATCTGGGTGATCTGGGATTGTTTATCCGAAGACACGCCCCATCTAAATTTGGTATTGTGCGGAAGATCAAACACACCACCGATCGTCCCGCTCATATTGTTGTCATTTATACCAAAATTGATCCCCGCATTTAGCTCTAACGGTAAGTGAGCCAGTTTCTTTGTGATCGTTCCTGTGAGCTCCGTCGGCAGTGATTCTTTTCTGTCTGTATAGGTTGTAACAGGATAGCCGAAATTTCTGAGACTTAGTCCGAGGTTCGCGTCGATGGATTGCATCTGAAACACAATTCCGGGCGTAAAGGTAAGTACAACGGATTGATACTGTTCAAGCTGGCTCATAAAGATGCCAGCCGACCAACCGATCTTGGATCGAATCTTTGCTATACTCTTTGCTGCGCTCACATTCAGCCATGTATCTCCAGACTGATACTCACCGGTTAAATAGCCGTCTTCATCCATGCCGGTAAACTTTCCATAATTCAAATGACGCAGACTCACCGACCACACTTTCTTTGATTTCGGAAAAATGACGTTGATCATTTTTCCTTGAATCCCTGCCGGATATTTAACCATAGACAAACTCGCTCGGGCTTGTGAAACATCCGCAAGATAGGCCGGGTTGATTCGGTCAATTTCATCGCTCAACGGTGAAATTCCTCCTGCCATCGAAACGGATTCCGGTGAATACCACGACACCAATCCATGGTATGACGATTGCGCCGTTATTATCGCTGCGGCGGCAAGGATGAAAGTGATCGTTTTTTTCATAGGTATAAAATAGGTCATTACATTAACGAGGCTGGGTCGATATCAATCACTATGGACACGCCGTCACGCGACACATAATCGCCCACCAATTTATGAAGGGTTCGATGAAGCTTCACGCCATTCTGATCTGTAGTTTTTGATGATTTTAACACAATTTGTATCCGATATTTTCCCTGTGACCATTCCCGGTAACATGCTGTCGGACCAAGAACGTCAATTCCGCTGACCGTTTTCGGCAGGTTCGTACGCAGTTTTGCTGCTCGGTTTTCGGTTTTTCGCTTATCCTTGCCGGATAACACAACCCTCGCAACCCAGCTGAACGGCGGGTAATTTAACACCTGTCTTTCACTCAGTGCGATATTGTAATACGTTTTTAAGTCCAGTTTTGTTGCATGTTTTATGACCGGATTGTCAACATTCCAGGTTTGCAGCACGACTTCGCCTTGTTTTTGGCGTCGTCCTGACCGCCCCGAAGCTTGATAGATTAACTGAAACACCCGCTCTCCGGATCGAAAATCGGGGAGGTACAATCCCGCATCACCGTTGATTACGCCAACCAGCGTTGCATTTTCAAAATCAAGTCCTTTGGCAATCATCTGGGTGCCGAGCAAAATATCAATCTCTCCATCGGAAAACCGTTTCAAAAGCCGCGTAATCGATGTCCCGGATCGGGCTGTATCGGTATCCAGCCGGGCGACCTTCGCATACGGAAACGTACTTTGGATGATTTCTTCAACTTTCTGCGTCCCCATTCCGGTCAGCTTAATGTTCACGCCCTGGCAATGATCGCACTTCATGGGAAGTCCCTGCATGTGGAGGTCGCAAACATGACACCGCATTGTATCGCCGACGCGATGATAAGTCAGCGGGATACGGCACCGCGGACATTCGAACATCTCACCGCAATCACTGCATCGCAGCACCGGGGAATAGCCGCGACGATTTTGCAGAAGAATGACCTGCTCTTTTTTCTTTAACCGATCTTCAATTTTTTCAAGCAGCAGCCCGGAAAACGCCTGTCCGATCTTACCGCTCTCTTCCTGTTCCTGCACCATATCCACCACATGAACGATCGGATATTTCGCACCGCCGTACCGCCGGGACAAATGCAGGTAAGTGAATTTTTCCTGAATTTGGTTGTAATAACTTTCAAGGCTTGGGGTTGCACTGGCAAGGATGACCATCGCATGATGTATCTTCCCTCTCATCAATGCTACATCTCTGGCATGGTATCTCGGCGCAGGCGATGATTGTTTGTAAGAGGATTCCTGTTCTTCATCCACGACGATCAGTCCAAGTTTTTTCAGCGGTGTAAATATTGCGCTTCGTGCGCCGATCACCACCTGATATTTTCCCGCACAAATTTGTTTCCATGTCCATGCGCGGGCAGCCGGACTCAATTTTGAATGCCACAATGCAACGGTATCGCCAAACACCGATCGGAACCGTCCGGCAATTTGAGGGGTTAACGAAATTTCCGGGAGTAAAATGATGACGGTTTTTCCACGGTCTAACACCCGTTTTGCGATCTCAACATATATCTCAGTTTTTCCGCTTCCGGTAACGCCGTGCAATAAATACGGATGGAATGTTTTCGATGCCAGTCCTTTGTCCAATTCTTCTATGGTATTCTGTTGACTTTTTGAAAAGTTGATATCCTTGGCGATGGGATGAAACGTAAACCCGGTGACATCCGAAAAATTGATTTTTTCAAACAGATCAACATAGCCTTTTTCAGCCAATCCTCTGCATACCGTCAACGGACTGCTTGCCAGCTCGCCCAATTCTGAAACCGGGATTTCGCCATCCAATGTTTGTAGATGTTCAAACACTTTAGCTTGTACCGGTGCTTCTTTTGCTAACGCTTCGTACTGCAGATCAGCCGATAAGGTTTTCACCATCCATCGGGCTGGCGGTGTATATCGTGTGGAAAGATTTGATGGCAAAGCAACGTTCGCTGCCTGCCCGATCGGGGTCATGTAATACGAACTCATCCACTGGATCAGCTTCCATAAACCGGCATCCATGATGGGTTGATCATCTACGCAAGATAAGATGGAACGAATCTCACCTTTATATGAAACCGTTTTATGAGTGGCGACAACAATACCTTGTGCAATCCGTTTCCCCAATGGAGCTTTTATACGCACACCGATACTGATCTCCGCTTGAAGATCTTTTGGAATCTGATACGTAAAGGTCAGATAACGCGAGATTGGAAAAGCAACATCTGCAAACATAGCTCCGAAAGGTAGGTGATTCTTAGTGCATTGAGCAATAAAAAGAATGGTAAATGTGATGTATAGATGAAGGCATTACAAACCCCTTTAATGACACTTTTCAACCCCGATAGCCGTTGCTATCTAAAGATTCTTACAGCAAGCGCATGTTGATAAGAATTAAAAAATCCAACCATCACCGCAAAATCATCCTTAAAGTCAGCCCCCCTTAATGCAATTTGGTCATACATATAGCCCATCTCAGAATTACGATACCATGTGCTGCCATTATAATGAATATATCTCATACCTGAATCAAAAAAGAACATATCATTTATCGTAACTCCATAGATTTCCTTGATGTGAATATATATAAATTGATAAACATCAATCGGTATCAGAACAGATGTTTGATCAAAGTAATTATATTTCCATAAACCGGCTGCTGTTGCTATGTATGCTGTGTCTTCCAAAACATGAACACTGGTTACTGCTCCATAATTATCTTCTACAGGGTAATACAGATCCGTTTCGTAAATTATACTCCATTCCCCATCTCTAAATTCAAGAAGAACCGTACGGTAGATTCCAGATTCATTGGTTCGACCAACTGCAAAAATATGCTCTCCATCCGGTGTCCCAGCAATATCAATTAGGTCCACATCTGTCCCACTCTCCATTTGTACAAACGAAGAACCGTTGTATTGGACAATACCTCCATCTAATCCCACAAAACACATATTGGATGATGATGACCCCCAAATGGCTTTCCCGACACAAACATCTAATCCCATATTCTGCAAATGATATTGTGTCCATTCTTGTCCATCCCAGTGAATAGGAGAACAAGAGTCTGTTACCCAAATATCATCTTCAGAATAATATTGAATACTGTGTAATTCTAATGTGTTGCTATAAATACCCATTAATTCCCATTCATTCCCATCCCAATGAGCTGCATTAAATCTCTCCAAACCTGTCCCATTAAAACTTGAATCGGGATCGGGCATTATAATTCTCCCTACAACCCAAATATCATTTTCGTTCACAGTCGCTACATCTTTCAGATAACTTCCGTAAATCCCCAGTGTATCAATCTCCATAATAAAAGCATGGCTTGTTGTCTCTTGTGTGGTTATTAACGCTGTTTCGCTTGAGTCCTTCCTCTGCATACCATCACGCCAATGAGCCTGGTATCGATAGGTTGTATTGGGGGTTAATCCATATTCATGTATAACTGTATCCCGCCCATAAACGGTTTTTGTCATGATCAACGAGTCATTTCGAGTGAGATCAAAGGCCCACTCTCCTGTTGTATCTTCTACAGCAATTTTGAGTCGAGTACCCGTACAGCTTGTAGTAATCTCCGAAAGAGTAATGGTTGTTATTCGGGGGATTTCATCGTCAATCGGCGGGTCAGGGCAGGCGAAAAAGAGAAGGGTAAGGATTAAGAATAGGGCGCGGATGAAGATGTTTAGTTTGTTATTCATTTTGGCATTTTGTAATAATTTATAATGATACGTGAATCCCATAGCTGTGAAAAACTAACTATAAAAATCGGGAATATCAAATAATGAATTATCCTCCAATTTCATTACATATAAAACAAAAACGCCCCGAAAATCGAGGCGTTTTATGATTTGATTTATACTTTCGCTTAGGCGCGAATGACGTACATTTTGATCGTCTTTTTATCTTTTTTCATTGTATTTCTTTCATCAATTTTTATTGATGTTTAAAAAATTATGTGCATCAATAATTATTGTTTGCGTATTCTGATGTGAAAATTGTAAATATCTTAATTCATGACGAAATTGATCATCTTCCATTTTCGTTGTTATGGGATTAAAATCTCTTCCTTCCATCATTCTTACTAAAAGTCCGAGACTGGATTGAAAAAGAAATATTGTAGAGTACTTTTCCTTATCGATATAATTCATTGTCTTTAATATCTCGTAAATTATTATCAATACTTTTTCACTTGTTAAACCAATTTTAACATCTGTTATCCTTATTAGATACTGAATGAAAGTACATTTTGTAATGACCTGCATTTTTGTTTGAGCATTAATTGCATCAAGATTTTGGATTTGCAGATTTAAATATATATACTTATCAATAAGGGTTTCAGTAGCATCCTCACGATTTATTAACTCTTGAAATCCATTAAACTGATTGTACACCGATGACAAACCTGTGGGAAGATCATTGAAAAAATAGATTAGTCCTATAAAAGGATAATTTAAACAAGTTTCTAATAACTCTTCAGTTGAGAATTCATATAATATTGAATCTGGCAGCTGATAAGCTTTCTCTCTTTCCTGCTGATTACCTTTAACTATTGGAAATTCATAAACTCTTCCATTAAAGTCTTTCTCCACCTCCTGAGAAGCCAGCAGATTAACAGTAAGTAAAGATAATGAAAATATTTTTCCTACTTTGTATAGTCTACGGATCACATTCATTACACACCCCCTTATCAGTTGAGTTAAAATTAAGGTTGTATTTTGGGTAAAATCCAGTAATTAAATGAAAGGTGTTTTTTCTCTAATTTTGCAATAAAACAAAAACGCCCCGAAAATCGAGGCGTTTTATGATTTGATTTATACTTTCGCTTAGGCGCGAATGACGTACATTTTGATCGTCGGTTGAAGTTCGTTTGTGATCTTCACCGCCACATTATAAACACCGAGCGCTTTGATCGGTTCATCTAAAATGATGGCATGGCGATCAATATCCAATCCTTTGTCGGTCAATGCTTTGTGAATATCCTGAGATGTCACTGAACCAAACAGTTTTTCTTCTTCACCAACCTGAACTTCAAGGGTGATTTCAGTTTTTTCGATCTTCTCAGCTAAAGCCTGCTGCAGTTTTACAGAGCGGTCAACTCTGGCTTGTTTTACCCGTCTTTTTTCTTCCGATACAGCCAGATTTCTTTTCGATGCACGCAGCGCTAATCCGCGGGGAATCAGATAATTTCTTGCAAATCCCGGTTTCACTCCGACAATATCACCGGCCAGTCCGAGATTCTCAACGTCTTGTAGTAAAATAACATCCATCTTAATTCTCCTGACTCAAATTTGTGAACGGGAGTAAAGCAATATTCCGTGCCCGTTTAATCGCATGGACGAGCTTCCGATGCATTTTTGCACTGGTTCCGGTCACACGACGGGGCATGATCTTTCCCTGTTCTGTGATAAAACGGCGTAAAAGTTTTACATCTTTGTAATCAACTTCTGTAATACCATTTTCTTTGAAGTAACAAAATTTTCTTCGACTTACAAATGCCATAATGTCCTCACTCTTCTTCTTCAGGTTGTTCAGAAACGTTTTCTTCTGCAGCCGGTTCAGCTTCTGTCGTTTCTTCCGGTGTGTCTTCGACCTTAACCTCTTCGGCTTCAGCCTCTACAGCTTCCGGCTCAACCGTTTCGGTTGTTTCCGGCTCGTCTGTTTCAGGGGCGGATTCTGTCTTCTCATCAACAACCGGTTCTTCTTCAACATGAAGTTCCGGGCGGTCATCCAACTTAACTGTTTGATGTCGTAAAACCGCTTTGTTCAAACGGAGGAACTGCTCGTATTCCGGAAGAAAGTCTACATTTTCAGCTTCAAACTGGATCAAAACGTAGGTTCCGTATTTATGTTTTTGAATCGGGTAGGCTAATCGTTTTTTACCCCATGTATAGTGATTGACTATACTCGCTTTTTCCTTTTCAATATATTCACCAACCGTTTTCAGAACCCCGTCAAAACGGTCTTGTTCGTAGTTGGGATTTACAATATACAATGTTTCATAGTATCTCATGCGTTCTCCTGTTAAATTATTTGATCAATGGTGCAATTACCAAGGATACCACTGACATCAATTTGATTAAAATATTTATTGACGGGCCTGATGTGTCTTTAAACGGATCTCCCACCGTGTCGCCGACAACAGCGGCTTTATGCGGCTCTGAGCCTTTTCCGTATTCAACACCGTCCACATTAATTCCTTCTTCGATCATTTTCTTTGCGTTATCCCAAGCTCCGCCTGCATTGGATTGAAATATCGCCATTAAAACTCCGGATACGGTTACACCGGCGAGCATCCCGCCTAAAACTTCCGGACCAAAAACGAATCCGACGATAACGGGAGATAAAATAGCCAGTAATCCCGGAACGATCATTTCTTTCACGGCAGATCGAGTCGAAATATCAACGCATTTTCCGTATTCGGCTTTTCCGTCAGCTGATTCAAAAATCTTTCTGTCTTCGGCAGACATATCTTTATCGGAGCCGCTGTATTTTTTCATCACACCTAATGCAGCTTTTAATTCAGGGATTTCATTAAACTGCCGTCTAACTTCTTCAATCATAGCCATCGCTGCACGGCCAACTGCACTCATGGCCATGGATGAGAATAAAAACGGAAGCATCCCGCCGACAAACAATCCTGCCATCACGCTGGAATTTGAAATATCAATGGATTTGATTCCGGTTTGGACCATATAGGCCGCAAACAATGCCAATGCCGTTAAAGCTGCCGATCCGATAGCAAATCCTTTTCCGATGGCGGCTGTTGTGTTTCCAACCGCATCTAGTTTATCGGTTCTTCCGCGAACTTCAGACGGGAGTTCAGCCATCTCTGCGATTCCGCCTGCATTATCAGAAATCGGACCATATGCATCGACGGCAAGCTGAATTCCTGTGTTAGCAAGCATACCTAATGCTGCCATGGCAATTCCGTATAAGCCAGCGAAATGGAAAGCTCCTAAAATTCCTGCAGCAATAATCAGAATCGGGATTGCTGTTGATTGCATCCCAACCGCTAAACCAGCGATGAGATTGGTTCCCGGACCGGTTAACGACTGTCTTGCGATAAGGCGTGTCGGTGCTGTGTCTGTACCGGTATAATGTTCTGTGATCATTCCAATCCCTAAACCGGCAGCCAGACCAATTGCGGTTGCCCAAAATACACCAAGATTCGTATACGTTTCTCCGTTCAGCACGAAGGATTCCGGTAAGATCATTTTGATCATAAAATACATCACGGCTACCATAACAAACGATGAGCCAAATTCTCCGCGATTTAATCCTTTTTGAGGATTTCCGCCTTCTTTAACCGACACAAAAAATGTTCCCAATATTGAGACTAAAATCCCTGCTCCGGCAATAAATAAAGGGAGGGTAACAAATGACAGATCAAACTGTCCGCTGACGAGAATACTTGCACCTAAAACCATTGAACCGATAATGGAACCTACGTAAGATTCAAATAAATCAGCTCCCATGCCGGCAACGTCTCCCACATTATCTCCCACATTATCTGCGATAGTCGCCGGGTTCAGCGGATGGTCTTCCGGAATACCGGCTTCTACTTTTCCGACAAGATCTGCACCGACATCAGCTGCTTTGGTATAGATACCACCGCCGACACGAGCAAACAACGCAATCGAGGAAGCTCCTAGTGAGAACCCGGAAATCACGGTAATGATCCGTGCATAATCGTGAGCAAAAATATTTTCATAAGCTACAAATAATCCGGCTAATCCCAGCACCCCAAGCCCAACAACACTTAATCCCATTACCGAACCGCCTGTGAAGGCAACGTTCAATGCAGAAGCTAAACTTGTTCTTGCAGCGTGAGTTGTTCGATTGTTTGCTTTGGTTGCAACCCGCATCCCTAAAAAACCGGCTAAAGCTGAAGCTAAAGCGCCCGTTACAAAGGATAGTGCAATCAATCCGCTCGATTCCGGGTTCCCGGAATTTGAATACCCGAGCAGCAATGCTACAATGATAACAAAAATGACTAGTACGCGATATTCTGCACGCAAAAATGCCATGGCCCCTTCGGCAATGTTTTTACCGATCAGCTTCATTTTTGCGGTTCCCTCATCTTGTTTAACGATCCAGCCTGTTTTCCAAAATGCAAATAACATTGCTATCAATCCAGATGCCAGAACTAAAAATACATTATTCATTCTCTTCTCCTGGTTTAATTTGGTTATATCGGTTCATGGTTTGATTCAATCCCTGATATAAAATCATTTCAGCTGCGTCGGCAGCAACGGCGACCATCTCCTCAGCAAGAGATCTATCTTCTTTTAGAAACGGTTTCAGCACATATCTTTCTGCAGGACGCATATTTTCATTTGTTCCAATTCCATATCGTATCCTAGGAAACTTATTATCTCCCAAGCGATAAATGATGGATTCCATCCCGCGATGACAGCCGTCTCCACCGCCGGGGCGGATTCGGACAGTACCTAAAGACAGATCCACATCATCGACGATCACATGGATTTCTTTTTCCAAGAGATTCCATCGATCACGGATATCGATGACAGCATTCCCGCTGACATTCATTCCCGAGGTTGGTTTCACAAGTAAAACCTTCCCGTTTTTTGTCTGCGCAAAAACATAATCCCCTTTCCCTGGAGTAAAATTGAGATTCCACCTTCTGGCGAGTTCATCAACCACCCAAAATCCGGCATTATGTTTTGTATCGGCATATTGACTACCGGGATTCCCTAATCCAACGAAAGCGATCATTATTCCTCAGTGGATTCTCCGGCCGATTCTTTGGCAGCTTCAGTAGCTTCATCAGAAGCTACGGCTTCACCTTCTTCGCCTTCTTCGTCCTCGACCACTTCTTCAACCACTTCTTCTTTCGGAACCTGAACACTTACAACGGCTAATTCAGCCGGGGATACGATCTCAATATTATCTTCGGTAACAATATCCAGCACGGTGTATGTGCTGTTCAATTCCAACTCGGTGATATCCAACTCGATTTTTTCAGGAACATTAATCGGCAGACAGCTTACATCCACCGTATTCAAAGACTGCATAACCATACCGCCTTCGTGAGCACCTTTCGAATCGCCGATCAATACTAGCGGAACCGTAATGGTGATCTTTTCATCACGACGTACCCGCATTAGATCGATATGAATAATTTCATCTGTTACCGGGTGGTATTGAACCGCTTTGACCATCGTGTATTGTTCTTTTCCATCAATCTCGATCTCAAAAATGTGATGTCCTGTGTGCAGGGTTCTCATCAATGCAATTCGATCCATGGATAGATTTATATTTTCCTGCCCTTTATAATAATAGACGGCAGGGACTTTGTTTTCTCTGCGAAGTGCTTTTGCAGCTTTTGTCCCGGTTAAGGACCGTTCAAATACTTCAAGTTTTTCGTATTGTTGTGCCATGATTAAACTCTCCTTAATATTTAAAATTCGAACAGCGCACTGACTGAGTCGCCGTTATGAATTCTTCTAATTGCTTCACCAAAGACGCCTGATACAGATATGATATCCATATCGCGCAATTGTTTTTCTTTGGGAATTTGAATGGTATCTGTGAAAATAAATTTGCTGATTGGTGATTTTTCAAGCCTTGAAACCGCTTCGCCTGAAAGAACGGCATGTGTCGCAGCGACGGTAACACTTTTGGCTCCTTTATTCATTGCCTCCACCGCGGCATTGACAATCGTTCCGGCGGTGTCGATCATATCATCCACGATTAAAACATCTTTCCCATCTAAATCTCCGATCAAATGAGCGACTTCTGCTTTATTCGGGGCATAACGCCGTTTATCGATCAACGCAAAATGCATCCCCAGCCGTTTTGCATAGGATTGACTCATCTGTACCGAGCCCATATCGGGAGAAAGAACAGCTGAAGTTTCAGGGTTCAATCCGATGTTCTTCAGCTTATCCAGCAGAACAATTCTGCAGAACAGATGGTCAAACGGTATTTTTGCAAATCCCTGGGTTTGGGTTGAATGAAGATCCATGGTGATGATACGATCCGCTCCGGTCGCGGTTAAAATATCAACCATCACCCGTGCTGAAATCGGTACCCGTGGTGTGTCTTTTCTGTCTTGGCGTCCATAGCCAAAATACGGGATCACAACCGTCACGCGATGTGCGGATGCTCGAACAGCGGCATCAATCATTAAGACCAATTCCAAAATATTTTCCGCCGGACTGTTGGTAGACTGGATGAGAAAAACATCTTTCCCGCGAATATTTTCGCGATATTTTACCCAAAGTTCTCCATCCGAGAAATTTTTAATATCAATCACCCCGAGAGGCTGATTGACATAATCAGCTATTTTTTTTGCAAGCTCGGGATTGCTCCGCCCTGCAAACAATGCCAGTTTATGTGGATTTGTGTTCATTAGTTTGAATGATCGTTATTAGATTATTGTGCTTGCTGGGGAGCAGGGATTCGAACCCCAACTACCGAGACCAAAACCCGGTGTCCTACCCTTAGACGACTCCCCAAATTGTTAATAAGGGACTATCAGCAAGCCTTTAAATGTACGGGATGAGTTATAAATGTTCGATGTGAGGGGAAACTTGACTCCGCATGTTTGGCAACAGCTTCTTCATCAAATATTCCAAACACAGCCGAGCCACTCCCCGACAAACTGGCAATCGATGCACCTGATTCTATCAAGCGATCTTTCATCTCACCAATTTCTGGATATGCTGGAATCACTATTCGTTCAAAGTCATTCTCAAAGAACGGTAAGGATATATTTCTATGTCCTAAACTGAGGGCGAAGTTACTGCGATCCGGTCGGTTGTCCAAATGCTTTTTTACCTCTCCGTATGCCCACTTTGTATTGATGTGAATCGGAGGGACTACAATTAAATATATCCCTGAAACCGATTCAGACATTTTAGTTAAGCGATCTCCGATCCCTTCACCGATCTGCGTTCCACCTTTAATAAAAAAAGCTACATCAGCACCAATGGATGCTCCAATTGTTTCTAACTCAGCATCGGGAATCGACAATTGATACAGTTTGTTCAACCCTTTTAAAACTGTGGCCGCATTCGAGGAACCGCCGCCGAGCCCAGCTCCAGCGGGGATCACTTTCTCCAAATGGATTGAGACCCCCGCAATTCCTGGATATAATTCTTTCAGTTTAAGAAAAGCCTGAATGCAAAGATTAGAATCACCGGTCGGAACCCAATCCTGATCAGAGGATAAACTCCACCCGCTGTCTTGCGGTGTGATGTGTATTGTGTCCGATAGTGAAATCTCTTGGAAGACGGTAAAAAGATTATGGTATCCATCAGAGCGTTGATCAACGATTTTCAGCCCTGCGTTTATTTTCGCGTTTGAAGGAAGAATCAGCGAAGCGTTCATCCAGACGTAACAGTCACAACCGCTTGAGCTGCCCAGCCTTTCCGCTCACCTATATAACCTATATAGTCGGTTGTGGTCGCTTTGATCGACACCATTGATTCATCGATCTGTAACGTATAGGCAATTTTATACCGCATTTCGGGAATGTATTGACTTAGCTTTGGAGATTGAAGGATCACAACACTGTCAATATGTTGAATATCAAATTCTGCTTGTCTTAGTTTTTGAATCGCTTCAGATAAGAAATACGTGCTTTCTTTATCCTTCCACTCAGAATCACTGCTGGGGAAATAAAAACCGATATCCCCTAAATTCGCTGCACCAAGCATGGCATCCACAATGGCGTGAATCAATGCATCTCCGTCAGAGTGCCCGACCGACCCCAGATCGCTTGGAATGTCCACACCGCCAACGACTAAAGATTCCTCTTCGGCTAATGCGTGAGCATCATACCCCATTCCGACTTTTATCATACTCTGTCCTCGTTCTTATTCATGACCGCTTCTGCGATGATCCAGTCTTCCGGCGCGGTGATTTTCATGTTCAATGGAGACCCTTCCACAACCGAAATTTGAAAACCGGATTCCTCCATGATGGCAGATTCGTCCGTGGCTAAAACAGATGTATTCACCATCGACAGAATCGCTTTTTCAAACGACGTTCTTCTGAAAACCTGCGGTGTTTGTGCAAGCCAAATTGTTTCTCGCGGAATCGTTCGTTTGATCCGGTCACTTTCGACTTGTTTTACGGTGTCTTTTGCCGGGACGGCAAGGATCGCGCCATCCGCATTTCTGCCAGATTCGATGGTGTTGAGAATCTGATCGTGAGTGATAAACGGGCGAACCGCATCGTGGATACACACAAAACGGCAAGCATCGCTTAATGCCTTGACGCCATTGTAAACAGAATCTTGCCGCCGTGCTCCTCCGGGAACAGCTCGAACGGATTTAGCTGTAGTGACCGACCTCAATTCCCTGTCCGCCTGTGCAATCGCATCTTCGGGCATTACCACAACAATTTCAGACACGGCTTCGATGTCCAAAAAAGGGAGCAAGGCATGATAATAGATCGGACGGCCGCTTAAAAGCTTAAATTGTTTTTTCTCCCCGAACCGGACCCCTGATCCGGCTGCAGGGATAACAACACCAACATCGCTTTTTATGGACTTGTTTTTGATCATTTATTTTAATGTACTCATCAGGGTTCCGCATCCCCCAAAATATGAAGTCTGGTTCAGGTCGAAACGCACATCTCGGAGTGTGTCGCTCCTTTGATCCTGAACTAGATCAGCAGCATCGCATCCCCGTAACTGAGGAAACGATATTCATGTTTTTTCGCTTCTCGATAAGCTTTCATCATAAAATCACGATCAGCGAAAGCTGATACCATCATCATTAACGTACTTTTCGGTTGATGGAAATTGGTGACTAATCCGTCAACCATCTTGAATTCATAAGGTGGATAGATAAATTTGTCTGTCCATCCACGTTTCGGTGTCACCTGAAACCCGGAGACCACCACCGTTTCGATCGCACGTACGGTGGATGTCCCGACCGTCACAACTTTTCGACGTTTTTTCTTGGCGCGGTTGATCGCCATGGCCGTTGCAGGAGACACTTCAAAATATTCTGAATCCATCTGATGCCGATTTAAATCTTCAACCTGAACCGGACGGAATGTGCCCAGTCCGATGTGGAGGGTAACATACTCAATCGAAACTCCTTTTTTACGAAGTTTCTTCAATAACCCTTCGGTAAAATGTAGCCCGGCAGTCGGTGCGGCAACCGCACCTCGCTTATCAGCATAGACGGTTTGGTAACGGGTTTTATCCTTGGGTTCAGCTTTCCGTTTGATATACGGCGGCAGCGGTGAATTCCCGACGCGATCAATGATATCATAAAGATCTTTTTCCTTATCATATTCAAACCGAACAACCCGTCCTCCTGAAATCGTGTTGTCAATCACATCACAATGAACGGATTTTGAAAAGATCAGTTTATTTCCGATTCGTACTTTTCTTGCCGGCTTGACCATCACTTCCCATAAGTCATTTCCAAGTTCCCGTAACAGGAAAACTTCAACAATGGCATCGGTTTTATCTTTTTCTGCATAGAGTCTGGCCGGGAATACTTTTGTATTGTTTAGTAGGAGCAAATCTCCTTTTCGCATATAGTCAACGATATTAAAGAATTTCCGATGCTCGATGGTTTTTTCTTTTCGGTTCACGACCATGAGTTTTGAAAAATCTCTGCGTTGAGCTGGATATTCAGCAATATACTTGTCCGGTAACGGATAATCAAAATCGGCTAGTTTATATTTTTTCTTTTTAGTAATCATTAAACAGTCCTTGTTGAAGTTGAGTTGGAGTTTTCCCCAATAATGTATAGGCTTTTTCTAGAGCAATTCTTCCCCGGGTCGTCCGCTGGACAAATCCCTCTTTAATGAGGAAGGGCTCATAAACATCTTCTACGGTGGTTGGATCTTCGCTTACCGCGACGGCCAGTGAACTTACGCCCACCGGACCACCGTTAAATTTATCAATCAGCACGGATAAGATCTTCCGATCCATGCTGTCCAGACCATTTTTATCAATTCCGAGTGTGTCCATAGAGGCAATTGCCACATCACGGTTGATCACGCCATTGGCTTTTACATCTGCATAATCTCTTGCACGTCTGAGAATGCGGTTGGCGATTCTGGGTGTTCCGCGGGATCTTCCGGCAATTTCCATTGCTCCGTTATCGGTAATCTTTACCTCTAAGATTTCTGCAGATCGAGTTACGATATGAAATAAGTCTTTCGCATCATAATAATCCACTCGAAGCACAATTCCAAACCGATCCCGCAACGGTGACGTTAAATTTCCCATCCGGGTTGTAGCGCCAATCAGTGTAAACGGCTCAACGCTTAACTGAACACTGCGCGCACTTGGACCTTTATCGATCATGATGTCAATACTGTAGTCTTCCATTGCAGAATACAGATATTCTTCGACCACACTGTTCAGGCGATGAATCTCATCAATGAAAAACACATCTCTGCTTTTTAGGTTGGTCAACATCCCGGCAAGGTCCCCGGCTCGATCAATTACAGGTCCGGAAGAGGGTTTGATATTCACGATCAGTTCTTTTGCAATGATGTTAGCCAACGTGGTTTTTCCCAGTCCGGGAGGGCCGAATAAAAGAACATGATCCAAAGAATCACCGCGTTGATTTGCAGCTTTGATATATAGTTTTAAATTATCCACCAGCTCTTTTTGTCCAATAAAATCATCAAAATGAGATGGTCGCAAAGAGCGTTCGATGACGATATCTTCATCGAACGGAGTTGGGTCTGTAATATGTATTTCTGTTGTCATTCGTCAAAACAAAAAAAATTGCCGCAAAATCAGGGTTGAAGATAAGAATCCAATCGAGGGGTTTCCAAACAGTTAATGGTTTTTCTTGTACTTCCATTGCAGATAATCTATATTTCCGCCCTTAATCAGGAGTAAATATGAAAGAATGGGTTCTTATTTTAGGATGTTCAACCGGACACGGCGGAGCAACAGCAAAACGTTTAGCTGAGGATGGCTATGGTATTCTTGGGTTTCATTTTGATCGAAGTGAAGTTCGTAGAAAAGCTCAAGCATTTAAAGAAGAATTAGAAGAAATCAACGGCGGACGTGTACATTTTTGGAATGTGAATGCGGCTGCGATCGAAACAATGGATGAGTATATTCCGATCATTAAAGACATTATTGGAGATTCTACATTAAAGCTGCTACTGCATTCCATCGCCTTCGGTACAACCATGGATCTGCTGGGAGAAAAACACGTATCCCGCAAACAAATGGACATGACCGTTCATGTTATGGGAACATCCTTATTATATTGGACTCAAAAACTTCATGATGCCGGAATGCTCGGCGATGGCTCCCGTGTGATGGGATTCACCAGTGAAGGAAACTATGTTGCCATGGAGGGTTACGGCCCGGTTTCAGTAGCAAAAGTTGCGATGGAAGCGATCATCCGGCAAATCGGTTGGGAACTCGGACGGTTCGGAATCACGGCCAATTCCATTCAGGCGGGTGTAACACCTACGCGTGCGCTGACAAAAATATCCGATCGATGGGAAGACTGGGTTGAGCGAACTGAATATCGTAATCCGATGAGACGGACAACTACTCCTGAAGATGTTGCGGGAACGGTATCTCTGCTTTTACGCAAGGAAGCTGATTTTATCAACTGTTCAACGATTTACTGTGACGGCGGCGAACACCGATCCGGGAGAATTTATTAAAAGCGTTTTCTCGTTATTTTCCGTGGACTAAGAATCCGCCGTAATGACCAATCGTTGAGATAATTCCCAACGATGCGATTTGCAACACTACATATAACGAGTAGACCGCTGAGAATCCCGGTTCTGCAAAAATTCTCAATCCAATAGCAACAGACAGAACAATAAAAAGAGCGAAAGATAATCGTATCTTTTTCGTGATGATTGTATACGTTCTACCTCTATACTTACGCTTCCAGTCTACCAATCCCGTTAAGAACGTTGCCAATCCGCCGATAAAGGAAATCAGAAGCAGCCAGTAGCCGATCCATTCAAACTCAGCCGCTTTTAACGACCAGGTGTTCTGCTGATACAGATAAAAGAAAAAGGCGATCACGTTTGAAAGGAATGCCAACGGCAGTAATCCAATGGAAAAATGCGTTGCGATTGTATGGAGGCGAAACATCGGTTGCGGACGTTTAATCTCTACATTATGCACAATCGGGATTTTATGCCCGTTTGATTCCGTCACTTCCAAAACTGCGCCGCAAAGCGGGCACACAACCAATCCATTCTCATCTACATCGTGCATATGGAGTTCCAAATGACAGATGGGACACACAAATCGGTTTTTTCTGGCTTTCAGTTTTCGGTTATTCATCGCATCCTCATTAAACTGGCGACAATGATTGTGCGTTGAATTTCGCTTGTACCTTCATATATTTGGAAGATCTTGGCATCCCGCATCAGTTTTTCCATCGGGACTTCCATTGAATATCCGTATCCGCCCATAATTTGAACAGCATCCACGGTGGCTTTCATACAATAATCGGCTGCATAAGCTTTTGCCATCGCAGATTCTTTTGTATTTGGTAGTCCATTGTCATACAACCATGCGGATTTCCATGTGAGTAAACGCGCGGTTTCAACATGCATGGCGATGTCAGCCAGTTTAAAACTAACACCTTGATACTTTATGATCTTTTTGTTAAAACATTTCCGGCGTTTTGCGTAAGCCAGTGCATGTTCTAGTGCTGCGCGGGCGACACCCACTGCGGCAGCGGCCACCAACGGACGCGAGTAATCAAATGTTTTCATGGCGATCTTAAATCCGTCCCCTTCTTTCCAAAGAACATTTTTGGCCGGGACATGCACATCTTCGAACGCAACACGAACCGTATTGGATGCGTGTTGTCCCAAATTCTCTTCCTTCGGGCCGCGAATGACTCCCGGAGAATCTGCATCAACAATAAATCCGGTAGGGCCGTTTTCTGTCTTGGCTAGAACAAAATACCAGCTGGCAACACCGCCGCCGGTTATCCACCATTTTAATCCGTTAATGACATAGGTGTCATCATTGATCTTTGTAGCGGTTGTTGAAAGCCGAGAGACATCCGATCCTGCATCCGGCTCGGTGACGGCATAAGATGCAAACATCGGTTTTTCCGCCATCGGTTGAAGGAATCGTCGTTTTTGATCTTCATTCCCTGCAATAATTACCGGTCCTTGAGCCAGTGAGTTGGCATCTAAAGCGATTCCGATCCCGCTGCAGGCTGCAGCAATTTCTTCTGCGATAATACAGGTTTCAAGACTTCCTCGCCCGGGACCGCCGAATTCTTTGGGAATATGAGAATTTAAAAATCCTTCTTTCCATGCCTGTTTCGCAATTTCATACGGAAATTCTCCCGTGCGGTCATGTTCGGCAGCAGCCGGAGCAACTATATCTTTGGCGAATTTTTTTGCCCGCGATTGTAATTCCAGGTGTTCGGGTGATAAACTAAAATCAATCATTGTCTTCTACCTCTTTTAATGTTTGAAGGGTTTGAGAAAGAATGTCAAAATCAGGCTGGTTCTCTTCGTTTTTCGCATAGGATAATTTCCCGCCGTACCGACCTTGGGTTGAAATCAAGCCGATTACCATAATCCATGCAACGAGAACAGGTTGAAGAACCCAGATGGATAGGTTGACCGTTAAAGAATACGGCAATGGTAAAAACAGATTCGGGAGAGTGGTTATCAGACTGGCTATCAACAATGCGGAGAGGAGTAACTTCCGTTTAAAAGACGGAAACCAGTTCGCATGCTTTTTCTTGCGCTCCAGAACTCCGGTTCCCAGCGAGATCAACGATGTCACCAATGAAACGATGACTAAATAGATCACTGCGGTCTGATAAACCGGATTACCCTTAAACCAAAATAACGCATAGGTTATTGCAGCCAAAGGAATTGTAGCACAGGGGGCATGGACAACCATCGAATGTAAATGGAGTTTGCTTTTATTCATCATAAAAATTGATCGTGCTGTTTGGGTTATTGAAAGGAAAGATTAAAATGAAATTGAAACTCAAGAGTCCACAGGAAGAGAGTTCAGGATGATCCGTTTTTGGATCAGCTCTAAGAGTTCAAAGTGTTCTTGAGTCGGCTGGAGATCAAAACAAAGTTCCGCTTCATCCAGTGCGGCTTTCCACCAGCCTTTTTTTGTATACACAATGGCCATGTTATAATGAGCACTGCTCAGAATACGAAATTGCTCACGTGTCATGGATTGATGATTTGATGAAGAAAGTCGGATCACTTCGCGGAATTCAAGAACGGCTTCGCTCCATAATCCTTTTTGAGCATACCATTTCCCCAGCTCCAGATGCCGTTCGGGATTCTCATTACAGCCGATCAGAAAAAACAGGATCGGTAAAACGAGAATGAAGTGCTTGATTTTTCTTTTGATTTTCATTAGAAGCTAGTCGGAAGTTTCATCAAATCACCGTCTACATGCAAGTAAAAGATTGTATGAAAACGGAGTCATTTGGTCTAAACCGCGAGGAGTTTCATCATTTTAAAATGGCTTTCGGTCTCCTCATACGTTTCAAAGCCGTACCGTTCATACAGTGCTTTTGCAGGATTGGTAATAAAAACTTCTAAATATAACCCATTGAATCCGTTTTTTATGCTGATGCTTTCACAGTGATTTAGAATGCGGCTGCCAATCCCCTTCATTTGATAATCAGGTAAAATTTGAATGTTGGCGATATGGGCTTTTTTCGATTGATGAAGAACAAAAAATCCGGCTTTTTTCCCGTCAAATAAAATGATCCATGTTGAGCTTGGATTAAAATCGCGTTGAAATATTTCTGAGTTCCATCCACCCCAATACTGATCAATATATGAGATCATATTCTCGCGATGCAAGTCATGAACGAAGAGGTAATCATCTTCGGTGGAAGGTACGAATTCAATCCGTCGCATAATTATACTATCCGCTGAACTTGGGGTCGTGCGGATAGAGTTTTGGATCCTTCACAACAAACAGCAATAAGAGGAGCCCGATCAACATCATTAACGCAATCAAAGAAAAGATCATAACGGTTGAAACGGTTTCAGCCATAATCCCAACCACCAAAATGGCTATCAGCGTAAACGGAGCTAATGAAGTGTCAATGATCGCCATATAGAGTTTATTATCACCGTTTTCCCCGGTAAAATCATAAACAAGGTTCATGGCTGAAGGCATAAATGCTCCCTGTGCTATTCCTAAAAATAAGAAAATCCCATACACCCACAGCATGGATTGAGCGGTAATGGCCGTTATGACAGCGAGAAAATGAGCAGAAAAAGCGATGGCCAACGAAAGTTTATGCCCGAAACGATCACCAATCTTCCCGGATACATAACTGGCTATTCCATAAGCGACGGCGGTTAGCACAGTGAATATCCCCGCCTCACTGATTTCAAAATTGAACTTATCTTGACTATACACAGCATAAAGGCTCATTGCCGGATAACTGAAAGTAAAGAATATCCTTGCCAGAAGATATTTTCTAAAATTGACATGGGTTTTAAAAATGGTAATCACTTCATCGAAGAATTGTTTTGCCGTTCGGTGGGGTTGAACTTCGGTTGGTGTATCCAGTTTATACCAAATAAATGCCAAAGCTCCGATCGTCATTGACGCAGCAAAAATAAGGAAACCCCATCCAAAGTTATTGGGAAAAGGAATGCTGCTGCTCAGCAATATCTTGACAAGGATACCTCCGACAAATCCGCCGATACTGTTAAAAGCAAAAGAAATCCCGAAAAACGAACCTCGCGTTTTGTCCGTGGTTGCATGGCGGAGAAAGCCTGTCCAAATCGGGATAATAAGACCGAGTGACAGTCCGTACAAGATGAAGCAAATATAGTAGAAAATCCACGCATTCGGTCCCAGTGGGGTCATAAATGCAAAAACAAATCCTGCAATAAAAATAGGAGGAATAGCAAACCCGTGAACGCCGATCGCAGCCCAGCGAATATTTTTAATGTTCCGTCCCATGAAAGCGGCAAAAAACTGCGGGATGGACATCAGGATGTAGAAAAGCCCGGCGATTGATGCGACGATGGCATCCGGTGCCCCGAGTTTATTCATGAAAAGCGGAATGACCGCATAAGCTGTATTAAACGCTAATCCCAATCCCCACGAGAATTCGTGAAGACAATTTAATGATAGATTATTACGGAGATCCTTAGGTGTCAGCTTGGGCATTCAGATCCTTGTTTTCACGCGTGAGCAGAATGATAGCCGTCAGCAGGATTCCGCCGCCGATCATCTGTGAAACAGAAAATACTCTTCCGCGAATAAACCAATCGATCGCTATCGCAGCTAAAGGCCAAAACAGTTCATAGATCGTTGCATGGGATGCAGGCAAATGGGTCAGTCCGTAATAGTAGATGAACAAAGCGATTGACCCCGATGACAAAACAATGAATATAATCGCCATCCACTGATTTTTCGTAAGATCGAGTGTAAATGAATCCGGTTGAGTGGATAAGATCACCGCAAATGCCACCACGGCTGTGATCGTGAGACGCAATGCCGTGACCACCGGAAAAGACAGTTTTTTCAATGCGTGTTTCCCAAGCACGGTGGAACTTCCCCACGCAAAAGCTGCCAAAAGTGCCAACAGAGAAGCGATCAATGTTTTATCATCCGTTTCTGTGATGGGATTGATCCCGAAGGTTACAAGATATCCGCCTGCAAAGGCTACACCCGCTAAGAGAAGAAACCGCTTGGTCAGTTTCTCTTTTAATACAACCGATGCCAATGAAATGGCAAAGATCGGCTGGAATTTTTGAAGCAGCACCACAACGGATAAATCAATATACTGGATATAGCTGAGGGCTTTCGTGTAGAAAAAGGTGCCCAAAATCCCGCCGCAAATGGATATCCATAAAACTGATGACCAACTTCGCTGGTTCATGCTGGATATTTCCTTCCAACCGCGGATCAGGAACACTAAAAATATGAGTGCTCCAAATGCGTGTTCCAGCGTCACGATCAGAAAAGACGGCAGCGCATACAGCTCTTGTCGGAGAAACCCATCTAAGCTCCAAAGGATGGCTGCAAAGATGATGGCTAAAGCAGGTAGGTATTTTTTCATACCCGAAATTACGGAGAATCTTCTATCAAGGAATGGTTAATTATGGAGTAAAATATAGGTTGGCGTTAACGTCAAGTTAACGCGAAACCGGGTAACGAAACCAAGATTAGGTTTTCTCGTACAACGATTTGTTAAATGGCCATTACTTCTGTAACCTTGAAGCTTGTTATAACGCTTTCTTACTGATCTTACTTTTCTTAATTTGAACGAGAACTGCTCCTATTGCCGCAATTACCATCCCCACACCTTCCTGGAATGAGATGCTTTCACCAAGGAAATACCAAGCCAAAACAGCAATTTGAATCAACATTGTTCCATTAATGATACTTGATCCAATTGCTGTAAGCGTACGAAGGGTCAGATTCCATAACGTAAATGCAAAGGCGGTATTTACAGCGGCCAACCAAATCAAAAATATCCAAACCTTAAAACTTATTTCAGGTAATCCGCTCGCCAAGATACCAATTGTAATTAAGATTATTGCTCCCACACCCATACTGATAAAAGTAACTACCAATGGGCTAATATCTTTATTCCTATTAATATCTCGCCCAATTATTGCAGAACCAGCGTTTGCTAAAATGCCAACAAACATTATTGCCAGTCCAATGCCTTGATTGCCAACAAATGAAATTGGAAAGAAATAGGTAATAATTCCAACAACGAATAAAACTGAACCAAACCATTGAAGCATTGAGGGCTTTTCACTGAGTAAGAATATTCCCATTATGGCAACAATTAAAGGAGTAAAGTTGAGCATTAAACTTACTGTAACTGAAGGAAGCAGCGATAAACCCAAAAATTGAGTGCCTTGTGTAAGAGTATAAAAAACAAAACCTAAAAGAATCAGCTTTTTCCATTGAATTATTTTCAAATTTTTAATTTCATTGATATATTTTTTTCTTGCAACGAACGGGACAAAGCAGAAAAAAGCGATTATATAGCGCAGCCCTGCATACGTTATTGGCGGAATTTCAATTAACCCCCACTTAATGATTATGAAGGAAGTTGACCATAATAATGTTACAAACAACGCCTGTAAAATTGAAAGAATGTGTGCGGATTTACTTTGTGTCATTTTTATTTATTTTGATTATTTGTGAACCCCAAAATTGACTTTTCATCAATCAGTTTCTTGCTAGTGAAATGTGTGTTAACTTCAACCAACCATATCACACCAGCCATCACCGGACCTCTGGAGCTGCAGGCAGAAGAGGTTCAGTGTGAACGGCTTTGTTAGGTAAAGTTATTTTATATAAAGATTTGTTATGACCGACGGGTTCAACTGTTGGAGAATATTTTAACCATAACCGCAATGAAGGAATATTTGAATTGGCAATTAAAGCCGATGCCAAAGAAAAATGCTTTGATGATGCCAATGAAAGCAGTTGAGCAAACATTTGTGAACCAAAGCCTTGATTCCAAAATGTAGAACCCAACCAATAGCCAATACTGCAGTGTGTTGGAGCTGAGGAATCCGAAACAATAGATGCAAGACCAATGCTTACATTTTGATGTAGGACAGAATAGGTAAAAGATGATTTCTTACTTATCCAATTTATTGTTTCTTTGTGAAAAATACTTTCTGGCCCGGAAAAGGTGGAGCTTATTTGATCTTTAAGAATATTATCGGCAGCTAGTATGTGAGATAAATCAGCTGCATGATGTTGTGAATATTCTTCAAGATTTATCATTGTGTTATTACCTATCCGAATAAACTTACCAGAGGACAACTGCAAAGATGATGGCTAAAGCAGGAAAAGTATTTTTTCATGCCGGAAATTACGGAGAATCTTCTATCAAGGAATGGTTAATTATGGAGTAAACTATAGGTTGGGGCTAAGCGGGTGATTCAAGCGCTCGGTAGCAATGGCGTGCGGCGGAATTGCTATTCTGAGTTGATGCGGTTGTTATGTATTCGTTTCATTGTTCTTAGATATCAATACAATCCCTGTGCCAAACAGAATGAGCACAACAGATAAAGAAAGTGGGTATTTCAACGGGATAGCAACCCCTCCATAAGATCTTCTAAGAATTGGATCATACTCTCCTCTGACGAGCACGTTCTTCATTCGAGGTATATTGCCTATTAAGCCTCGCTTGGAGTCGTACCCAGATGAGAAGAAAATGCTTATGAATAGTAGACCAACTCCGACAAGAATAACTATGATGCCCTTAGTTCTTTTCATTATTTATCTCCTTAACCTATGTATATAGCTTTGTCTATAGGTGTATTTTACACTCAAACCACGGTATAAGCATTTGCTTGTAAGTTCTTGTCATAACGGCACACTGTGAACTCCCAAAATTAATTATCCAATGAACCAACATGCTCAAATCTCAACGAGTCGGTATCAACGGAAATTATTTGATATCTAATTTCAAGATCACCGATCCAATCATTATAAATATGAATGTCAACGATATCATCGGTTAATTCCCAGGTTCCTTCGTTATTTTCGTATGATACCGGAGGTGTCCCGCAAGGACCTGAAATCATTCTCACAATCGCATCCCCGGTCTCACTGAAATGAAATCCCGGTTTATCAAAGCTGAAATTTTCGGATTTATAATATACATTTATACCATAATCATCGTGGTCATAAACCCATGTTCCTTGAATAAGTTCACTCGTGTCATTTTCGGGTAGTGTAGAATCATCACAACCCATAAATAAAACCAATAATAAAATGAATAGTCTCATTTGACTGCCTAATTCTGTATAAACGATTTATCTTCAGTACTCGTACTGAACCGTTTATACTTATTTTAGTATTAACGGTGGTTATACCTATAATTCTCAATAAACCAGCCAGCAGAAGTTTACACCCAACTCGGGTTTGGTACAAGGATTTTAACAGATAACTGTTTTAGTTTTCTGAAAGATATTTCCGAACGACAATCGTATCTTCATCCTCTTTATATTGAGTAAATCCATGATTTAAGTAAAGAGATAACGGTCCGAAATGATGCTCTTTTTCACATTTTGCATCTTTCAGAGGATAACCTTCAATAATTTGAAATCCTTCTTGTTGTAATCCCATACACGCTTCGATGAGCAGTCTTTTTGCAATGCCTTTACGACGATACTTTTTCTGTATTACGAAACAGACAATTGAGCCTGTTTTTTCTTCATCCGGTTCAATATATTCCGGTAGAGTAGTCATTTCTTTTCTCGGACCGGCGTTGCACCATCCAACCGCATTTCCTTCAACATAGGCTAAATAACCATTCATTTTGCCTTTATTAATTAATTGGCAGACACTCGCTCTGTTTTCTTCTCCTTTTTGGTGTTTCCAAACTTTATAGTCATGAGGAAATTGATTAAAATAGCAATAACAGAATGACCAATCAGGGTTATCGCTAAATGCTGTGTTGTCGAAAAATGACAGAAAATCATTTATTATCGCCGGTGTTAATCGTTTAATGACTATTTCCATAGATTTCCAGTTGTCCTTCCCCGCTGCCTTTTTTACATGAATCATTTACCAGAGAATCTGCGCCCCGATTTTTAATGTACGCGGGGTTACAATCGATTCTGAAATGATTGCCGTTAATCTAAACCTCTCTTTGTACCGAATTGAAAATCCCGCATTGAAACAGAATTGATTTGTGAAACGATGATCCCCGGGTAAGATATGTCCGTCAACATAGGCAGAATCACTTTCAACGGTAACACTCCCGTCCACGCTGGTCGTTGTTGAATCCTGATATACAACAAGATCATATCGTTCCTCAAGATCAAGCTGCTGGAGTTCTTTGGTCAGCCCGAATTGAAATTCAAAATTCTCATGCAGCCTGACAAAGGCTCCTACAGGGATGGCAAGTGTTGTTTGTGTTTTTTGATAATCCCACACATATTTTTTGTCGTCCAAACTATGTGTAATCTTGTCATCAAAGTTTGCCCAACTCACGTTTTCGTAATGCGTTTCTGCATATTTTTCTCCGACAAAAGGTTCTTCGGCTGTTTGTTGTTCATTTTTATATTCAAGGACAAACCCACCCAAGAACCGTACCGCGGAACTAATCTTCCAGTCCGCCCCCAGACTGAATCGGTGTGAAGCTTTTGTTATGTTTCCCCTTCCGATTCGATCTAAGACTGCCCATGATTCAGATTCATAGGTCCGGTCGGAATAGTGATAGTAGTAACTCCGGCTTTTAGTATATTGTTCTGAGCCTGTATAATCTGCTTCTACTTGTTCAGAATGAATCGAAAACCGCAGGGTAAGATCATTAAACAGTGTAAAGTCCCCGTGGGTTGTTATCCAAGCAGAATGTCCGTCATAATTCCATTCTTTTTCATTATCGGTTTGAGAACTGCTGAGATAAACAGAGGAATCCGGTGCATCATAATAATAAACGGTTCGATACCGTGAAGAATCATTTACGGAATATGAGCGGTCAATCGATCCCGGAACATATCCTGCCGCCATCCCAAATGATGCAGATTTATGCGGAGACCAAACCAGTCCGGCACGAAACTCTTTTTGCTGGAAATCCTGAGTTCGGCTTCGTTTATTGTCGGAAAATCTGAGGTAGTCGTCCGTATAGTCACTATCATCTCTAAAATCATAATTAGTGTAATCGCCTTCCGTCACTTCACCATGAATGGTTGCTCCCACCCCAAGTGTAAATCCCGGAAAAACAGGGAAAGCCAAAAACCCATTGAATCTGACTCCCATATTTGTATCTGTATTTTCATTGGATTCAACAATCGTATAGTCTTCATACGGATCGATCATTTCATCATCATAGGCGTCCCCGGCAGCATCTTCATACCAACCGCCCCAATACCAGTACGGACGATAGAATTCCTCTTCATTGTAATATACTTCTCCAGATAAACCAAATCGAAGCGGCAGAGCAGGGGTTTTGCCAAAAGAAACAATCCGAAATATCGGGTCTTTTTCCTTTGATGGTTCTAATACGTTATAAGGAGACCAATAATAGGGATCCCCGTATCCATACACAGGATAAGTGTAATTTGGTGATTGGTATTCATCCCCGGCCAAATCCATATAGATGAAATGATCCGTTTCAGATCCCAAATAAGCCGGATTCTGAAAAACATCATCCAGCGGACTTTGATAAATGCCAACGAAATGCCTGCCTAAACCAAGCATCCCGACAGAATGAATGCGGGTTGGGGTCAGGAAATCATCCCTAAGTTTAAAATCTGTGGCTAAAATCGTGTAATCCGGATACCACCCGAAAAGCGTTGACACACTTACCGTAAATAGAAAAATGAGTGAATATTTTTTCATATTCTCCCCCCTTACTTATTTCAATTAAAATGAAAAATGAGTTATGCCTGGCCGCCATGCCCGGAGATCTGCGCAAAATCCGTATCGAACTGACGGGCTGCCTGATCCCACACTTTTTGATCATCCATATGAAAAATAAATTCAGGATTCGAATCCAACATCAGCCAATCCCCGTTTTTAATTTCCCGCTCCAGCTGCCCTTTTCCCCACCCGGCATGTCCCAGCATGAGTTTATAGTGAGTCGGTCCTATCTCTTTGTGGATCTTTTTCAGGATATTTTTTTGACTGGTCAGTGAAAAAAGGTCGGAAATTTTCATCGTCCCTTCAGATGTATACTCCGAAGAATGTAGCACAATTCCCCGTTCGATCATGACCGGTCCGCCAAAATAGATAGTCGGTACAATATCAAGTATTTTATCATTCTCCTCATAGATCTCAGAGATCAGTCCTCGGAGCCCCGGTTCTTCAAACGGTCGATTCACGATCAGTCCCATTGCGCCCTCTTCCGTATGATCGCAAATGAGGACAACCGACTTAGCAAAATACGGATCCAGCAAATGCGGCATGGCAACGATCAACTTATTTTTCAGTGAACTCATGCAGAAAACTACATTAAATCCCGGTATATGAACAATGGATTTGAGCCGATATTCTTGGAAAGGATACCTTCCGAAAAAATCTTGAAAAAAGTGTAAATCGTTTTTTGAACGGGTTTAAAAATAGAGGTAAATTAGTCGTTCGTGATGAAGCGAAGAGAGAAATCAATCTGATGTCGAAAAAAGTGAAAACATCCAATGCCAGCCCCGCAAAGCACATTTGCATTCGCGGTGCTCGTCAGCATAACCTGAAAAATATCGATCTGGATATTCCGCGGGATCAGCTGGTCGTCGTCACCGGACTCTCCGGATCAGGAAAATCATCTTTGGCCTTTGACACCATCTACGCGGAAGGTCAGCGGCGGTACGTTGAATCCTTATCATCCTATGCACGGCAATTCCTCGGACTGATGGAAAAACCGGATATGGATTATATCGAAGGACTTTCTCCTGCGATTTCCATTGAACAAAAATCCACGGCAAGAAATCCGCGTTCTACCGTCGGAACCGTGACCGAGATCCATGATTATTTGAGACTTCTCTATGCTCACGTTGGAAGACCCCATTGCTGGATCTGCGGACGTCCAATCCAAAAACAGACGGTTCAGCAGATTGTAGACACGGTGAAACGGTTCGGTGCCGGATCACGGATTTACATCCTTGCTCCTGTAGTTCGCGGTAGAAAAGGTGAGCATAAAGGCGTGTTTGACGAGATCAAAAAAGAAGGGTTCCTTCGTGCGCGCGTTGACGGCGAAATCCTTTCAGTTCACAATAAGATCAGCTTGAAAAAAAATATCAAACACACCATCGAAGTTGTGATTGACCGTTTGGTTTTAGAGGGCGATTTTCAGGATCGGCTCACCGAGTCGGTGGAATTGGCTCTAAAAATTGGTTCGGGATTGATCTTCGTCCACGAATTACCGAACAAAGATCATTTATTCAGCGAACATTTTGCCTGCCCGCATTGCGAAGTGTCAATGGAAGAACTCTCTCCGCGGATGTTCTCGTTTAACTCTCCCTACGGTGCCTGTAAAAAATGCGACGGTCTTGGCTCACACATGGAAGTCGATCCTGAGCTGGTGGTTCCGGATAAGATGAAATCGTTAATTCAAGGTGCGATCGCTCCATTAGGTGAGCAGCCTCGCGGAAACTGGTACGGTAATATTTTAAAAAGCATGTCAAGACATTACGGATTTGCCTTTTCAACCCCGTGGGTCAAACTCGATCCGAGAATTCGTGAAGTGCTTCTCTTTGGAACCGGAAAAGACAAACTGACCATGTCCTATCATTCTGATCGATGGTCAGGAACATACACCGGCGGGTGGGAAGGGACGATCCACAATTTAACGCGACGATACAAACAGACGAAATCATCCGGCGTGCGTGCGTGGATTGAACAGTACATGAGCATGCGTCCCTGCTCAGATTGCCAAGGCACCCGCTTAAGACCAGAAAGTACTGCCGTGACGATCGGTGATAAAAGTTTAGGCGATGTCTCTAAATTGTCGATCAAAGATTTACTCACATTTTTCAGTACACTCAACCTCACAAAAACCGAAACCGCCATCGCCGAACAAATTTTAAAAGAAGTGATTGAACGGCTTAATTTTTTAGCCAATGTCGGACTCGAATATCTCACGCTGGACCGCTCAGCCGCGACGCTCTCCGGCGGGGAAGCTCAGCGCATCCGTCTGGCAACTCAGATCGGTTCTCAACTCATGGGTGTTCTGTACATTTTAGATGAACCGTCCATTGGGCTGCATCCCAGGGACAACACCCGTTTGTTGAATACGTTAAAACATTTGCGGGATCTCGGAAATTCTATTCTCGTCGTTGAACACGACCGCGAAACGATGGAAGAAGCCGACCATATCATCGATCTCGGCCCGGGTGCAGGTGAGCACGGCGGTGAAGTCGTCTATTCTGGTGTCCCTGAAAAAATTACCGAACACGCCAAATCAGTTACCGGAAAATATCTGTCCGGGAAGCGTACGATCAAACATCCGGTGTCGCGGCGAAAAGGGTATCAAAAATCCCTGGTATTAAAAGGGGCAAAAGGAAATAACCTGAAAGAGATTGACATTCACATCCCGCTCGGCACCTTTACGCTGGTGACCGGTGTATCGGGCAGCGGAAAAAGTACGCTGATCAACGAAACGCTGTATCCGATCCTTGCCCGTGACCTTCACAGAGCGAGAGCCTACCCGCTGCATTATAAAACGATTAAAGGCATTGAGCATTTGGATAAGGTGGTCGAGATTGATCAAAAGCCCATCGGAAGAACGCCCCGATCGAATCCAGCAACGTATACCGGTGTTTTTACTCACATTCGTGATCTGTTCTCGCAGTTGCCGGAATCTAAACTTCGGGGCTATAAACCCGGACGATTCTCCTTTAACGTAAAAGGCGGGCGATGCGAAGCCTGCAGCGGTGACGGGATCATCAAGATTGAAATGAACTTCCTCCCGGATGTGTATGTTACCTGTGAAGTCTGTAAAGGCGGGCGGTATAACCGTGAAACCCTGGAAGTTAAATACAAAGGTAAAACCATCACGGACGTGCTGAACATGTCCGTGGAAGAAGCGCTGGACTTCTTTAAAAATATTCCGTCGATTTGGAAAAAACTCACCACACTGAATGAAGTCGGTCTCGGATACATCCGGCTCGGACAGCAAGCCACGACGCTTTCCGGTGGAGAAGCTCAGCGGGTGAAACTGGCGTCGGAACTCTCACGGCAGAGCAATGACCGTACACTCTACATTTTAGACGAACCCACAACCGGACTGCATTTTGAGGACGTCCGAATGCTGCTGAGCGTATTACAGCGGTTGGTAGAAAAAGGAAATACTGTCATTGTGATCGAACATAATCTTGATGTCATTAAAACGGCAGACTGGATTGTTGACTTAGGTCCTGAAGGCGGTGACGACGGCGGACAAGTTTTGTTTGAAGGCACGCCGGAAGAGATTGTTAAACACCCGACGTCTTATACCGGTCAATTCTTACGCCCCCTGCTGAAAAAATAAATTATTTCTTACTGCGGTTACCCAAAATTTCTTGTTTTTATTTTCTTTTTAAAAGGCTTCGTTCGGATAGAAATAACTCCCTAATTTCTTAGATCAACGCCGTGGAAAATATTTTTATTTTGTTCATGAAACAGAGGAATGTTTCCGGTGTTTTTTAACAAAAACTATTGTTAAAAGGTGTTTTTATGAGAATAAGTCTGCTCGGACGGTCTGTCGGCGAATCAACCACGCTGAAAATCGACGCCAAAGCCAAAGCCCTAAAGGCTGAGGGCAAGAATGTCATCTCCTATGCGGCGGGTGAACCAGACTTTTCAACCCCTGGGCACATCGTCGAGGCGGCGGTAATCGCGGCTCGTGATCCCAAGAATCACCGCTATACACCGGCTGCGGGTTTGCCCGAGCTAAAAGAGGCGATCGTTACCAAAACCAAGCAGGATTCCGGCACCGAAGTCACTCCCGCCCAAGTGGTTGTAACAAACGGAGGCAAGCAGGCCGTCTACCAAGCATTTTCGATTTTACTGGACCCGCAAGATGAGGTCTTGGTTCCTACTCCCTACTGGACAACCTATCCTAAGGCAATCAAGTTGGCCGGCGGCAAACAGGTCGATGTTTTTGCCGGGAGCGATCAAGACTACAAAGTTACGGTGGAGCAGCTTGAAGCGGCCTATACCCCAAAGACAAAAGCACTGCTGCTGTGTTCCCCGTCCAACCCAACCGGTGCGGTCTACACCCAAGAAGAGCTCACTGCTATCGGCAACTGGGTTGCATCGAAAGAAAATCTTTGGGTGGTATCCGATGAGATTTACCAGAACCTTACCTACGACGGCATCATTGCGCACTCAATCACCGAATTGGTACCTGATCTTGCCGATCGAACCATCATGGTCAACGGCGTTGCCAAGATCTATGCAATGACGGGATGGAGACTCGGCTGGATGGTGGCTCCGTTGGATGCTGCAAAAGCCGCCTCCAATCTGCAATCACATTTGACCTCTAATGTTTCAAACATTTCACAACGCGCTGCAATCGCAGCCTTAACCGGTGACCAACGTCCTTTTCAAGATATGCTTGCTGCATTTGATCGCCGCCGCAAAGTGGCAGTTGCGGAAATGAATAAGATATCCGGTGTGGTTACCCCAACCCCAAAGGGCGCTTTCTACATTTACAGTGATGTTTCCGGCCTTCTTGGAAAGAGCTGGGGAGACAAGAAAATCAATAACTCGCTAGAGCTGTGTGACTATGCGCTTGATGCTGCCGAGGTTGCCATGGTTCCCGGTGAGGCCTTTGGCCCTAGCGGCTACGTCCGTCTGAGCTATGCCCTCGGGGATGATCAACTGGTTGAAGGAATTCAAAGGTTACAAAAACTCTTCAGTTAAACCTTCACTTCCGTGCGATGTTACGATATTCAATGAAACGGACTTGTTCCAATAAATTATTCAAATAATTATTCATGATTATTTGATCTTCTGTAAAAGAAAAGCCCCGGGAAACCGGGGCTTTTTTCAGCATTGTGAGTGTGGATCAAATACTATGCTGTTTTTGATGGAATTCAGGGCTGTTGAATTTATCATCATCTGAATCCCCATCAACATCTGGTTTTTTCTTCGGAGCTTTTTTCTTCGGTTTCCGTTTCCGTTCAACGGGCTGCTCTTCTAAATCAAACTCCTCTGAAAACATTTTTCGACTGGTTTCTTTTTTCCGCTGGAAGAAAATCCGTTTCTTCGGTTTCGGAACTTCCTCTGCTCCGACAGCTTCAAGATCTTCATCTGTCTCTTTGATTTCTTCTGGTTCTTCTTTTTTCACGCTTTTCTTCAACGAGTCTTCATCAAAACTGAACACTTCCGGATTCACCATCCCATAGATCGTTCCGTATCCGCGGGTGATCCCGTTTCCGACTCCGATGTAATTCGGCAACATAAAGTTTGTCCGAAATTCCCCGAAGAACGATCCCCAGTTATTTTCATCCACCGGTTTCGGGAATAAAGACGTCAGCGCTAATTTTGTGTAAATTTTGTCTTCGATGTCTATTCCCATCTCCCGTGCTAAAAACACAATGTTTTGCCCGAGCAGACGGTTTAAGTACGTGATCCGTTCAGTATTATTCAAGAATCTGTATCGGTTTCCAGTCGTTTGGTTCAACGCTACCCAAGGGGTGATAAATCGATAGCGGATCAATCGATCAACCGGCTTGAATCGGTCGTCAATCTCTTCAATATCGACATCCATGACCTGAAACGTAATGTTCCCGAAGTCGAGTACATCCAGTTTCTTGGCTAATGACAAAACCGGCTCGACACCTTCATGAACCCCGATGATGTAAATTTGCTCATTCAGAATTTTAACCTGAACCCGGGGATACAAAAAATGTTCTCTGTATCGTCCGTCCAAAAGTGGGACAATATGTTCTTCGGGGAAATGGCTGATGAAAACACCTTTGACTTGGTAAGGCGTTTTTCTCACCGGTTTATCCGTAATGACTCTTACAATTACGGTTTTTATGATTCTCTCTTCTATATTCGGAGATAGCTGTTCATTCATATATACCTCATAAATAAATAGATTATTTACTACACCAATGCTGGAATATAGGACTTTTTATCTTCCCATAGTATTTAAAAATTCTTCATTGTCTTTTGTGCGTCTCATCTTATCCAACATGAATTCCATCGCTTCAATCGTATTCATTTCATCGAGCAGTTTCCGTAAAATCCACATCCGGCCGGTTCCCAGCTTGGAGAGAAGCAGTTCTTCTTTTCGCGTCCCGGAACGGATAATATCAAATGCAGGGAACAAGCGGCGGTCGCTGAGTTTCCGGTCCAGAACCAGTTCCATATTTCCCGTTCCTTTGAACTCTTCAAAGATGACATCATCCATCCGGCTGCCAGTGTCGACCAATGCGGTTGCGATGATGGTCAGACTTCCGCCTTCTTCCGTATTCCGTGCGGCACCGAAAAACTGTTTTGGTTTTTTCAACGCGTTGGCATCCACACCACCGGACAGAATCTTTCCGCTATGCGGGATGACGGCATTATGCGCACGTCCCAGCCGGGTAAGACTGTCAAGCAGGATCACAACATCCTCTCCGTATTCGACCATTCGTTTTGCTTTTTGAAGCACCATATCGGTCACGGCAACGTGGCGTTCCGGCGGCTCATCAAACGTTGAGCTGACAACTTCAGCGTCCACATTGCGTTTCATATCTGTGACTTCTTCCGGTCGTTCATCGATCAGTAAGATCAGCATTTTTGTATCAGGATGATTTTTCCTGATCGCGTTGGCGATTTTCTGCAGCAGAACGGTTTTCCCGGTTTTTGGCTGGGCAACGATCATACCCCGCTGCCCTTTTCCGATCGGTGAGATCAGGTCCATGATCCGCATGGACATGTTTTTCTGATCGGTATCCAGATTGAATTTTTCATCCGGATGAAGCGGGGTGTAATTATCAAACATAATGGCTTTTTTCATGTCTTCTATCGGCCGGTCATTCACCATTTCTGTTTTTAATAACGCATAAAATCGTTCTTTGGCTTTCGGCGGACGTATCTGCCCATAAACCGAATGACCGGTTCGCAATCCGAGGCGTTTAATTTGCGACGGGCTGACATAAATATCATCCGGTCCGGGGAGATAGTTAAAATCTGCACTGCGAAGGAATCCGTACCCGTCTGACATGACTTCCAAGACACCTTTTGCATACAGTGTATTGTCTTTATCGTCCCGTTCCTGAAGAATACGCATGATCAGCGCTTGTTTATTCAGTCCCGAGTACCCTTTAATATTCAATTCTTGAGCAAGCTTCGTCAATTCCTTGATTTTGAGGGAATGGAGCTTATTCACATCCATAATAGATAGTCCTTTAATTATTGATTTTTCCGGGGGAAAAGAGATTTATATAAAACCTTGCGGTAAATCGGTTACATCCGACGCGACAAGTTACATTAAATGATCCCTTTGTCAAAGAAAAAACCGAAACGCTCATAAACAGCAGTTGCAATATAATGACTGCCGAAAATCAGCCCCGGTTTATCGTCTGAAATTGTCTCTTCTAATCGTTGAATGGCATGGATAAATTCATCGTCTCGAATCGTGGGAATTCTCACTTGACTCATCGATGCTTCCAGTGCATCAGCACTCATCAATCCGGTTTCGGGGCACGATGTCACAATCAGGGATGAAAATCCTTCTGACAAAATGGAATGCATTTTCTGCAATTCTTTGTCAGCTTTCAGCACAAAAACACCGACCGGTTTTTCTGTGTATTGATTTTTCAGCCAGCGTAAAACGGCTTGAATTCCGTGTTCATTATGAGCCACATCATAATAAATCGGACGGTCAGAACTTAGACGTTGTATCCGCCCCGGCCATTGTGTTTTTTGCAGGCCGGCATTGATCGTTTCTGAGGCGATATCGGGTATAAACTCACGAACCGTTGAAATAGCTGTCGCTGTGTTCAGGGCTTGATATTCCCCCAACAATGGAGTGACAAATGTCTCGTTTTGATATAAAAATTCTGTTCCGTTTAATCCGGTTTGTATAATACGAAGGTCTTTCTGTTTCACCTGGTGAATCGGGGCGAATCTTTCTTTGGCCGTTTTCAGGATCACATGTTCTGCTTCCCGCTGTTGTTCCGCTAAAATCAACGGCGTGGACGGTTTGATGATTCCGGCTTTTTCACCGGAAATTGATGTCAGTGTATCGCCTAAAAACTCCGTGTGGTCCATTCCGATCGGTGTGATCACCGTGATCTCAGGAACAATGACATTTGTTGAATCCAATCTCCCCCCGAGTCCTGTCTCAATAACGGCAACATCCACCCGGCATTGTTTGAAATAACTGAATGCCATCGCCGTCGTCGTTTCAAAAAATGTGGATTGAATTTCTTCGATATCGTGCTGATGCTGCTGAACAAAGTCAATAATATCATTGTCTGAAATTGGAATGCCGTTTACACGGATTCGCTCATTAAACTTGATCAAATGCGGCGATGTATAAAGTCCGACCGTCAATCCCTGCTCTCGAAGCATAGATGCGATCATGGTGCAAGTGGAGCCTTTTCCGTTTGTTCCGGCAACGTGAATAGCGCGAAACGTATCCTCTGGATGTTGGCATCGTTTTAATAATTCTTTTGTGTGACCGAGGCCGACCTTGATCCCCTTTCGCTCTAAACCGAAAAGATATTGAAGAAGGGGATCAATCGATTTATCAGTGACCAAAGGGGTTATCTCGAAAATAAATTAAAGCGGAAAGTTATGGAAGATGTACGGTCTGAGCTTCATGAATCGTTTCACCGAGAAACCGTTCCGCAACCACTTGAAACCGAGCCGGTAAGTCTGTCACAAAACACTGTAAGGCTCCGCTTTCACTTCGTTCTGAAAACAGTTGATTCTCTTTTAAAATATCATCTGTCTTTTCTGCGACGACATCTGCGGAATCGACCAACGTAACCTGATTGTCAAGAGCACGGCGAATGGACGGTTTTAATAACGGATAATGCGTACATCCAAGGATCAGTGTATCAATGGATTTATTTTTCATCTCATCCAAATACTCATGAACGATTAAATCCGTGGCAGGCTCGTTTAACCATCCTTCTTCGACAAGCGGAACAAACAGCGGGCAGTCCTTACTTTCCACCTGAATTGCTTCATCCTGCTGAAGAAGACCATTCTGATAAGCACCGGAGGAAATGGTGGCAATGGTGCCGATCACACCGACATGCCGGTTTTTCGTCACGCGTAGAGCCGCATCCACACCGGGTTCAATTACGCCGATCAATGGAACTGAAATAGATTGCTGCAGTACATCCAGCGCTAAAGCGGAGGCCGTATTGCAGGCAACCACAATCATTTTTGCGCCTTTTTCTATCAGAAACTCAGCGATCTGAAGTGAATATTCCTGAATGAGTTTTTGGCTTTTGTTTCCGTACGGGACCCGCGCGGTATCACCTAAATACACGACCGATTCATTCGGAAGGATTTTCCGAATGGCTTTGACAACTGTTAATCCGCCTAAGCCGGAATCAAATACACCAATGGGTTGATCATTTAACATCGTTTTCCTAATAGACTATCCTTCTGCCAATACTTTTTCCCGCGATTTTTTAAATTGAACTATCGCTTTGTAAATGCCTTCTGCTACCTGCTGACGATAAGCTGCTTTTTTCAGTTTCCTTTCTTCACTCGGATTAGATAAAAACCCAACTTCAACCAAAACATTCGGCATGCTTGCCCCGATCAGCACATAAAACCCCGCCTGCTTCACACCGCGGTTTTTTGACGTAATCTTTTTCGATAATTCTGATTGAACAATGGCAGCAAAATCTTCACTTTCTTTCATAAACATGGCTTGGGCCATTGTCGCCATGATCAAATTTTCTCCGGTAAGGGATTCGTATTTCTTTTTCCCGGTTTTTTCCAAACTGATCACCGCATTTTCCCGAGAGGATACTTCGATGGCATCATCCGTTTTACCCGGACGCAGTAAATAAGTTTCATAGCCCTTCACATTACGATTCGGATTCGCATTGACATGGATACTGACAAATAATTTTCCGTCATTTTCGTTCGCTATTTTTGTTCGCTTCCACAATGGGATGAACACATCTTCATCTCGGGTATACACCACTTTTGTCCGCGTATTTTTTTCGAGCATCATTCCGACACGCTTCGTGATATCGAGCGTAATGTCTTTCTCTTTAGTACCATATTTCCCGACGGTTCCGCCGTCTTTCCCGCCATGCCCTGCATCAAGGATAACCGTATCCATTCTCCAGCGGTTTTTAACGGAATTGATTCGAGCTGCACTTTTTGACAACGGACTGCGCAATGTCACTACGATCTCATTCGGATCATGGCTTTGGTAAAACTCATACCCTTCAATGTCTGATCGGAGTTTTAACGCCAGCTGAACGGATTCATCCATTTGATCATAGGTAACTAACTGAACCACACCACGGGTTTCAGTCCTCTGCAGCTCAGCCGCATCAACAAGTCCGCCGTTAATCGTCACATAAAACCACCCGTTTTGATGCTTAAAAACGCTGATGTCCCCCTCGTTAAAAAATTTGCTTGTCTTGATCCTCAGAATCGTTCCGTTGGCTTTTTCATCAATAGCCAAGGAGTTGATATTGAATCGGGTCAATTGAAATTCAAGGATCTGTTTGTAAGAATCGTAATGAATCCCCGGTAACGCAGTTGACCGCAAGATGGCAAAAAAAGCTTCAGCGGGGAGAAAAATATCATCCGATTTTTTGATGGCTGAAACGGGCATTTGAAAAACGGTTCCGTCAACAATCACATATCCGGATTCCGCAGAAATTTTAATGCGATGGTCACCGATATACAGAACGATTTTTTCCCGCTCTTCATTTTTATACAAATGCGTCGATAAAATACGCGCCAAATCATTGACGGAAACATACGTTCCGGTCATTTTCGACAGGGTGCGAAGTTCATCTTCGAGTTGTTCTGTACGGTTCACGACTTGGATTGAAGCAGCCGCCGTGCTCACAAACATCAGGATAAAAAGAATATATCTGCGGATATTCATAGCATGTAATTTATCTTTTCGAATGTTTCAGGAGCAAGGTCAGAACCAACGAATTACAAATTCGCTTCCACCATCAACGCATAGTCATATAAATCCAGTGTAAACGATTCTGTTGATTGCATTGAAAAACGTATCCCAAAGCAATAACGTGGTCGATCAATCATCACCTTCCCGGACAGCGAAACACCTGTCTTTGCATACATTCGGCTCATCATTTCTCCCGGAAGATTCAAATTCCAAATGTATATTCTTGAAGGGTAACCCTCTACCTTTGTGATCACGGATTGAGCCCAAATTGAAAGCCATTGTTGTTTATACCCTGTTTGTACTTCTGTGCCGTATCCTTTTTCACCGCAGGATGCTGTCGCGACCCACTGTCCCTTCAAATTCCAACCGTTTTCCCATTTTCTTTTGATCCAAATTTTGATGGTCTCTCTTTTTATAGATGAAGGATTGGTTTCGGTCCAATTTCCTCCGTCTTCCGCTGATTTATCTTCTGCTTTCCATTGAAATCGTAATTCAGTTTGGTTTTTCTTCCAATCCGCACGAATCCCGTTTTCATACCCAAATCTCGGTGCGGTGTTCACCTCCGAAAACCAGTCACCGAATGCTGTGATCTTTATTTTTCCTGCGGATAGTTTCAATCCCTGATAAAGGCCGTTTTCTCCATGAGGAACACCCGACCACTCGGCCACCGGGTTGGATCGCAGTCCTGTATAACCATTGGGATAATATCGAGCAGAAAAAATATAGCTGAGACCTTTTTGCTTGAAGATTACTCCGGACATCATTCCGATTGTTTCATTTATTTTGCATACTTCGCTAAATAATTTGCCTGAATCTGACAATCTTCTTTCACCAAATACGGATACCGAATAGGTTGATTCAACAGTACTCTGTGTCTCCCATTTTCCGTAGGAACTAACAACTCCAAAATAGGATGTCGAACGAGAGGCGGTCCACATCCCTGCAAATGTTGCCTCTTTAATCTGGTTTTTTCTTGAAACGGAAAGGTCTGTATCGTGATAACCAGTATGACTCAAATGAATCCCAGTTTCATCAGTATAACCGTCATGAAAATTAGTTCCGGCAGAGACTGTCCACTGCCCAAAATCAGTTAATGTTGAAACCCCGATTCCGCGAAATGCCCAAGACTCGTGACTCGAACGGTATGCCAATAATCCTTTTCCGTGTCGATGCAAGATATTAATCGTTTCAAATCCTTTCTGCTTCGGAAATCCTCCCCAAAGGTTTAATCCGTACCCCGCCTTGATTTGATGGTCGCCAATAATCCAACGATGTTTTTTTGTTGATCCTGTTATATAGGCGGAACCAAAATCGATAATATTATTCTCCCCGGGATCACGCTCCGCAATCAATCCTGCTTGAAGTGATTCGCTTTTCCCCCGCATGCGCCATTGGTATTTTGTGTCATCGCGACTCACCATCATTTGTCTGATCCAAATCGCATTGGATGTGTTTATTGTTTTACTCCCGATGATAAGGAGAAGCGCCTTACACGGTTCAGATAAATGAGGAAGGTTCGCTAAATCTTTAAGAGTGTTAATCTCATAATGCTGATCCAGAATAGTAATGTCTTCATCCGTGATAAAAGATAACGATTCCACCAGCGGAAACCATATCTCCTTTTCATAAATATAGGGCAGCTGTTCGATAATAATTTGTTCATCTTCAGAAATTTGATCTTCAGGATCAAGCCCCAAATCGGATATCAAAATTTCCGTCGAACCACGTAACCCAATATTAATGATGCAAAGACATACCCACGCTGACCTGATGAGATAGTTGATTGATGTTTTGATTAAGTGCTGCTGCATATTCAATGTACAGTTCATGTCGGTTAAAAACCACACCGCAGGTTAATTCTGCGGGATCTGAACAAAATCCGGATGAAATTCCAAGTCCATCAATTGGGAAATATATCACGCCAAAACTAAATCGTTTTTGATAGTCCAGCTCATGCATCCATTGGATGGATGCAAATAACCCCTCATATAATTCTTTGCTGATCCCCGTGATCATTCCCTGTGACAATGACTCTTTGTCTTCACCTACAGTCGGGGCGTTGATGTTTTGGAGAGCCGTTGTCCAGTAAAGTCCGTCCATAATCTGAAAGCGCCAAGAGAGATTGAGTCCGGCGGTTATGTCAGACCCATAATGTTTAATGTAAAGTTGATACAAATTGATTGAAGCACCGACCACTAATTTTTCATTCCAAGCATGCCCAAAAGAGATACCTAAAATCGTTTCCCGACAAATTGGGTTCCCAAAGGTTCCACCCACTATTCCGATATTCACATTTTTTAAATGTAATGTCCCGGCACCATATCCGTATTGCAAGTCCGGCTGATTAAACAAACGCCCCCATGAAACTTCAGCCGTTTTGTTTGACTGCATCACTAGTGCGGGATGTGTGAGTATATCCAATGGGTGTACAATCGGTAACTCAATGCTTCGCCCGGTACTCATTCTCATGGTTGAATAGGGTTTATGTTCGAATGCTCCAAAGCATTGCGAGATGAGTGTGATCCATAACATCACACATAAAGTCCATTTATGTTTCATATAGTTTACAGGTTAAAGAATAAAAAAATAGCGCCCCTATTTCAGAGGCGCTATTTTCAGGTGTGTTTGGCTTACTTCTTCTGATACCACATTGCTATGATGATCAACGCCAGTAATCCAGCCAATCCGCCTTCACCGAATTGACCAACTACTCGTCCAATACCGGCTATTACTCCGAAGTAGTCATCGAAAAGAATTCCGACGATTACGCCGACGACGATTAGCGTTTTTAGTAATTCCACTAAATCACCGAGCCATTTATTAACGAATTCTAAAGCGTTTTTCATTTGTTCCTCCATTAATCTGTAATTAACAGATTTATCTTATGTGGTTAGTCCAGAAAAGAAATAAAGAACAGCAGGGCTAATAAGCCCGGGAATCCTCCATCAAGAAATGCATTGACTAAGTCAACGATTCCACCAATAGGATCAAACCCTGTTGCGTAAATGATGTTCGCAAAAACAAAGAGTACTACTAACCCTTTGATTAAGCTTACAATTCCTTGGACTACGTTTTGCACTGTTGCACTTACGTCAGCCATAATTACCTCCTTGGTTTGTTTATCAACAAAAATGGGGGCACTTCATTCCCCCATTTTAACAAGTCTTTATGAATTATGTAATTTTTGCTGTGTTTTAATCATTCAATAAACGGAATTTACACAAAATTCAAGATATTACAACATTTTTTATATTAAACATGATTTTGAGGATAAATCTTGTCTAATAATAATCTGATATTCGTTTGATTAGAGTACCGTCTTTCTAAAACACTTTTTCTTTTTTGTAATAATGTTTCAGAGAATTCTTGTTTCATACATTTCAAAACAGCCTGTTTCATTTCGTCAGCAGAATCAGCAATAACACAGCACGAATCCAAATCAGAATCAGTTACCATATTTGTATTGACTATACAGTGTCTGCCGTTATACAAAGCGTTGATCACTTTTAATTTAATTCCCGTAGCTTGAAATGTGGGTAGAATATTGACTTGAGCATTGATCACTAAATTCTGTAATTCTTCTGGAGAAACATCTCTCATCACAACAATATTCGGCAGTTTATCCGCAGCGGAAATCAATGCTTTTGAGGGCTTGCGACCAGCAATAATGAGTTGAATTTCTAGATCATTAAAAATCTCTTTCATTAAAAACATGGCTGCTTTTTCATTTTCACTGACAGAAAGATTCCCATGATACAATGCATAATTACCGATGCTTTTAGCTACGCTTACCATTGTGTTTCCGTGAAATATCGGTAAATGAAAAACAGAAGGATATTTCGTTGAAAGATACTGCGTGTCATTCTCTGAGATTGCCGCAATAAAGTCTGCCTTTAACAAGATGTTTTCAAACGCTTCCAGTTTTTTACTCTCGGAATTGAAGTAAAATTTTTTCCATTGATCCGACACAGCCTTTGATAATTGATCGTAATAGTGGTGTTCAATATTATGTGTGCGTACGATTTTGATCCGGTCTTTCAATCGATGATCATTCAAATAGTAACAGGAATGAAGTCCTTCAAACAGAATCGGATCATCGTTTTTCAATAAATTGTTGATCACAGATCTGTTTGATCGAGATGCAACAACAAATGGTTTCCGACATAAATATAAAAACGGATTTCTGAATCGGCGGTAGTAGTAAACATTGGCACAGATATCATTCAGTTCTTTGGGCTGATATCTTCCGTAATGAAAGCAATGCATATCAATCTCAACGCCCATTTTGTGGAGAGACTTTAGTTTAAAATAGACATCGATCGCTCCGCCGTAATCCGGAGGATAAGGGACATCAAATGAAACAACATTCAATCTCATGATATGCTGAGTCCGGTTAGTTTTTCATAATGTCGATAAAGTGTTTCAGCAACATTATGGAGGTTGTGATACTGCTCCACCCATGCTGCCGATCGCTTTTTCATTTCTCGTAACAATTCAGTGTTATTTACAAGTGCGGTTAATTCAGTATAAAGATTGTTTTCATTGATATTAACAAATGGATGATCGGGGATGAACTCCTCATAATCCGGAATTAATTCCGTTGCACAGCAGAGTCCCAAAGACAGCGCTTCGATTGAATTCATGCCGTAACCCCAGCCGCCCCGATTATAGATTTGATCCACTAAAATATCACTGGTTTGTTTAATGTGAATCGTTTCTTCATGCGGTGTGTTTTCAATCAGTGAAAACTCCACATGATCGTTTTCTTCGGCAATTTGTTCACAAACAGGGATGATCGTTTCACTCCCTTTATAATATCGATTTGTAGGACTGTGACATATCCTGATCGTTTCACTCACATTGGTTCGCGGTGAAAACTGACTTGTGTCGTACGGTAAGAACAGGTACTGAATACTCGGGTGTTTTTGCAGAAGGTCGAGTTCACTCGTCAAATTCAGAATGCTTAAACGGTCAACGGCAGGGATGACTCCGCGCGATCTCATGTCCTGACCGTGGTATGTACATATGATCGGTTTCCCGGCTTTGGCTAATCTTTCAACAAATCTTCCGTCACGGTATAATCCCATTCCCCATTCGAAGTGATATACATCGTAGTTCATTAAACCATATTGTTCGATGGCCGGCTCAATTTTGAAATGCCAAATCCAGTCGCGAAATTGAAAATAGAGCTGTTCAAGAAAACTGTTTGGCTTCCATGTGGGCGGAAAACCTTCTCTTTCTTGTTGATCCCCGTGCTGACCCCGATAATGTTGATAATAGCGATGTCGCCCTTTTAAATACCAAGACTGTGTGTTGATAAGAGGAAGATCCAAACAAATTCCCGGATCATATTGATGTTTTGATCGGTACAGCGTAATAAAATCGCAAGTGTTTCCTCTCGCCTCATGGGCTTTTTTCCATGTGCTTAGGGTGCCGACCGTATTTTCCGGAGATATATAAAGTATTTTCATCGTTGAAATTTTTATTTAACCCACCATGATTTAAGTATTAAACTTGCATAACCAAATTGGAGATTTTGCTTCTGTATCATTCTTGCAGCGATTATCTGAATCCATGCACAAATTGAAAACGGACTGTTTTCAATCTTCCATAATCATGAATTTAAAACATATTATCCTTTTATGAATCTATTTGTTGTTCCATCGTGGTATCCAACGAAAATCCATCCGGAGGGCGGAACCTTTTTCCGTGAACGGGCACATATTCTATCGCGTAATGGATTAAACATCACCGTTATTTCTCCGGTTTTTCATTCATTCCGGGATCTTTTCCAACGAAACAAAATGACTGAAACATGGAAACAAGATCAGGCTCTTGCATTTGCTCAGAAAGAAAAAATTAACTTATTCCCGAAATGTGAACAACTCGCTTTTCGCTCATACAAATCTCTAACGCTTCGACTGGTAAAGAAGGGAATAGAAAAATTCGGAAAACCCGATGGTGTGTTTATTCATTCATCCCTTTGGGCCGGAGCGGCGTTAAGTTCGTGGTTAAATCAGGAAAAAATACCATTTGCCGTATCCGAGCATTTGATGGGCTTCATGCGGAAAAACGGTCTTTCCACCTTTCAAAAAAAGATGATAACCAGAACCTATCAACGTGCACAAGCTGTGGTTGCCACAAGCTCAACTTTAAAGACCAATATTGTATCACAGTTCCCCGAAGCTGAATCCAAAATTCGAATCATTCCAAATCCTGCTGATGTGCAATCTTTTCACGCGAGGAAAAGCTCTGGCTGCCCCTCTCCTTTTCGTTTTATTTATGTCGGTTTATTCCGCCCTGAAAAACGATTGGACCTGCTGTTGGATGCTTTTTCAAAAGTCAAAGCAACACACTCCGAATGTAAATTGACTCTTATCGGTGACGGTTCTTTACGAAAACCCATTGAGAACCAAATTAAGACTTTAGGACTTGGTTCTTCAGTTACACTAACGGGATATTTAAAGAAACACCAAATCGCTGATCAATTACAAAACCATGATGCTCTCGTTCTATCCAGCGATGTTGAAACGTTCGGAGTTGCGCCTATAGAAGCTATGGCCAGCGGGTTGCCCGTCATCGCGACAGAGTGCGGCGGACCATCAGATTATATCACACCGGAAACCGGGCTGCTCGTGCCTAAAAATGATATTCAAAAGTTAGCTGATGGAATGGTTTATTTGATGAATAATTATCATCAATACTCAACTGAAAAGATTCGATCGTTTGTTGAATCGAGGTTTGGAGATGAAGCTTATTCAGATCTTGTTCGATCTATGTTCAATGATCTGAAACAAACAACTTTTTAAACTTCGAAATTTCCTCCGAAGTAAACATACCGCTTAAAATCGTCACCACCGGAAAGGCCGCTGTTAAAGCAAATTTCAATCCAATGGTGAGTGTATAGTTCATTGCGATGATCCCAATGACCAAGAGACTAAGGCCGATTCGAAGCAGTTTTGCCCACTCATAGTTAATCGGGTAAATCTTTCTGTTCATAATAAAGAGAAACACCGCCATGATTCCAAAGGATGCGCAGGTTGCAAACGCTGCTCCCATCGCTCCAAATTGAGGAATGAGCAGAATGTTGAGTCCGATATTTACTCCCGCTCCCAATGCTCGCGTCCAAGCAACTATCCCTGATTTATTTGTGAGAAACGGTCCCGGAAGTTGTAACAAATACATCGCATCAAAGTAGTAGCCCAAAGCAATCCAAAAAACAATGGATGTCGAAGACCAGAATTCTTCGCCGTAAAATGTAAAGCCGCCAAAATCAAATTGGATTAATGTATCAACCCAAATGATCAACATCACCCAAATGAAACCCAATATCCATAACACATAGGATGTCACACGGCTGAACAGCTTTTTCTTTTCGTCCCAATCACCATCTTTTAAGAAAAACGGCTGCCATCCCATATTAAATCCCATCACGACCAATAGCATGAACATACCTAATTTATATCCCGCACTGTAAAACCCAACGGCTTCAAGATTTGTCATCCAGCTCAGCAGATAGCGATCCGCCAATTCCATCATCATTGCAAAGATACCGGACAGTAAAAACGGTAGTCCGAATCTCATCAGTTTTTGCCAAACTGGAAAGGACAGCATCTTTGCTGAAACTCTCGGAATAATGATCGGTAATGTTAACAACCAAAGAACGCCCGACGTAATCAAGTTGCTGAGGAAAACGCCTTCAATCCCCATTTTCACGGATAAGACAAAATACAGATTTAGAGACAGGGATAAACCGACATTCATCAAACTCATTGTGATAAAATAGTATGGTTTTTCTTCCGATCTTAAAATCAGCATCGGAACAGACCATAGTATGTCTAAGGCTAAAATCCCTGCGAGATACGGAATATAATCAGCATGCCCGTCACCTAAAATAACTGGAGCTAAGATCGACCGAAATGCCAAAAGGATCATAAAGAAGACACCAGACGTCACCAAATAGGATGCATAGGTGTTCGATAAATATTTTTTTCGATCTTGTTGATCCGCGGGGACATAGTGTTTCATCAGCGACGCATCCAAGCCGTAATGAAGAACCACACCCATAAACCCAAGGAAAGCGTACGCGAGAGATACAACGCCGTATTCTTCCGCGGAAAAAACATTTGTGTAAAGAGGCAGCAATAAAAACGAGACTAAACGGGCAAGAATATGTCCGGCTCCATAAATCAGCGTGTGTTTTCCTAAAGATTTAATCAACAAGAATACACCTGATACAAGACGGGATTTGTTATATTAATCATTGTGAAGTACAAACTTGATTAAAACGTTTTTCGGAAGACCTTTCTGATCATTCCGAGCGATCCGAATTCCTCTTTAAACCGAATAAGTGAAGGAGACGGTGTCAGCGGATCTTCTGCCTTTGGGTTTTGTGACACGCCGAAATCCAAATAAGAAAATCCGTTTTGTTTTGCCCATTTGATTGTTTCAATAATTTGCAGTGTTGCCGGCTGAGCACCTAAATGATCGTAATCGATCATATTATAAAAAATGATGGCGACATTATCATTGGCAACAAAATTCAACGTCCCCCCGATGGGTTTGCCGTTTGAGTACATCATCAACAGATGAAGCCGGTTTGGGAGCAGCTGGTTCAGTTTCTCAAGCTCCTCGATTGAATGCGTCGGTTTGGACTGAAACTTCATTTTGTTTTTTAATAAAATCGGATAAAACTCATCGAACTTGTGATTCCATTCAGTTGTGATAGCGTGTTCTTGAATAATCTTCTCAAAATACGTTTTTGATCTGTGTTTCAATCTGCAAACGTGATTGACTAAATCGTCTTCACTTTTCATCAATGGGATAACGCTCGAGATATAAATTTCATCGACTTGATATTTATTCCACAGCATCACATACTCGAAGGATTCATTCTGCTGAGTGTGGTAAATCCATGGGGGCGGAATCATAACAACTTCGTGAATGTTCTCTTCTTGGCAATAACACTTAAATTGTTCCAAGATGTCAGAGGCTAAAGCAAAAGACGGATCGTTAATGGCAAATCCGCCATAGCTTGCCCCAGGATGAGAAAACAGTACTTTCTTCCCATCCTCTTCAATAATTGATCCTGGGAAAACGGCGACGATCTTTTCCCCTTTTTTACATAAAATCGAATGATCTTCAAAAACACGATCAATATGGTACGTCAAAAAGTTTCTGAGATGAAACAAGGTACCATTGTTTGAGTTTTTTACAAAGTCATCCCAGCTTTGTTTGTCATTCTCAGTATATCGGTAAATGTTGATTTTCATTTGACTCAAACATCAGTTAATTAAGTATTATTGATTAAAGAAACTTACTTGAATACGCAGAAGTTCCCTCATCTCTTTTTTGACCGCATGCCACATCCTTGGAAATTAGGGGAGAATACATCTATTAGGAAACCTGTTTGTAACTCCGAAAAAGCATCTCTAATTTTCTACCCTAATTTTATAGGAGAAAAATGGTGAAACCTACAATTTCTGATATTCATGCAAGAGAAATTTTAGACTCAAGAGGAAATCCGACTGTTGAAGTCGATGTCTTTTTATCTGATGGCAGTTTTGGACGAGCCGCTGTTCCGTCCGGTGCATCTACCGGAGAACATGAAGCTGTTGAGTTACGCGACGGAGACAAAACCCGATATGTCGGCAAAGGCGTTCAACAAGCCGTTGCTAATGTTAATACAACTATTCGCGATGCCGTGGTCGGACTCCCGGCTTTAGATCAATCCGGTTTAGATCAATGTATGATCGATTTAGACGGCACCCCCAATAAATCAAAATTAGGTGCCAACGCAATTTTAGGTGTTTCAATGGCAACTGCATATGCCGCGGCAAAAAGCGTTAATCTACCTCTCTACCAATATCTGGGGACAAAAGATGCCTGCACGCTGCCGATTCCGATGATGAACATATTAAACGGTGGAAGCCACGCTGATAACAACGTGGACATCCAGGAGTTTATGGTCTTTCCAATCGGTGCAGCGTCATTTTCTGAAGCACTCAGGATGGGAGCGGAAACCTTCCATCATCTGAAAAAAGTTTTAAAAGATCTTGGCTTAAACACAGCGGTTGGTGACGAAGGCGGATTTGCTCCGAATCTTCGATCCAACGAAGAGGCGATTGAAGTCATTTTACGAGCCATTGAGAATGCCGGATATAATCCGGGGAAGGATATCTTTATCGCTTTGGATGCGGCGGCCAGCGAATTTTATCAAGACGGTAAATATGTTCTCGCATCTGAAAACCGTTCATTAACATCTGAAGAAATGGTTGAGTTTTTAAAGGATCTCGTCGAAAAATATCCGATTGTTTCCATTGAAGACGGTTTGCATGAAGACGACTGGGGCGGATGGAAAAAACTAAATGCTGAGTTGGGATCAAAAATACAGATTGTCGGCGATGATCTTACCGTAACAAATATTCTTCGTTTACAGCGTGCGATTGATGAAAAATCCATGAATGCGATTTTGATCAAATTGAACCAAATCGGTTCGGTAACTGAAACAATCCAGGCGATTGAAATGGCAAGAGAAAACAACTATGCCGCTGTGATATCTCACCGCTCAGGAGAAACCGAAGATACCACAATTGCTGATTTTTCCGTTGCGATGGGAATGGGACAGATCAAAACAGGTTCGGCATCCAGAACTGATCGGATTGCAAAATATAATCAATTAATACGAATTGAAGAGGAACTCGGCTTACAAGCTGTCTTTCCGGGACAAGAGGTGCTTGGAAAATCGTGAAACGATACCGGACAAATCAAAGAAGCAGAAGCTCGCGTCATTCCAATAGACAGGCGCGTGAAGCTCAAAAGAAATTAATGAGATGGGTGCTCTTTTTTATTGCGGCTATTCTCATTGTTATCTTCTTCTTTGGCGATCACGGTGTTTACCAATTATATCGATTGCGTTCAGAACGAAAAGCAACTCAATTACTAATCACAGAACTACGCAAAAACAAGCAAGTGCTTGAAGCGGAAAAAACACGGTTAAAAACGGACCTTGATTACTTGGAACATCTCGCGCGGGAAAAATACCGCATGGCAAAACCCGGTGAAAAAGTGTTCAAAGTCTTTGAAAAAGAACCGACTGAACAGTAACGCAGTTCTTCATTAAACCATTAAATTACAGGTTGTTCATGTCAAAAGGAATTACACCGCAAAAACACGATTACGCCGCTTGGTACACAGATATTGTCGTTAAGGCTAAGCTGGCTGACTACAGTCCCGTTCGAGGATCTATGGTTATCCGTCCATACGGATTTGCTCTATGGGAGCATCTCAGGGATGCCCTCGATAAAATGATCAAAGATACCGGGCACGTGAATGCTTATTTCCCATTGTTTATCCCGAAATCATTTTTGTCAAAAGAAGCTCAGCACGTCGAGGGTTTTGCAAAAGAATGTGCAGTTGTTACTCACCATCGTCTTCGCACAACTGAAGATGGAAAAGGCGTGGAAGTTGACCCTGCGTCCAAACTGGAAGAAGAGCTGATCGTTCGCCCAACGAGTGAGACCATCATTTGGTCGATGTACAAAAAATGGATCAACTCATACAGGGATCTTCCTTTGCTGGTTAACCAATGGGCAAACGTCGTCCGATGGGAAATGCGAACTCGACTCTTTTTACGGACAACTGAGTTCCTGTGGCAAGAAGGACATACGGCTCACGCGAGTGCAGACGAAGCCCGCGAAGAAGCATTAAAAATGCTGGGAGTTTATCGTCAATTAGCCGAGGATTATTTAGCGCTGCCTGTTCTCACCGGATTAAAATCAGAGTCGGAGAAATTTGCCGGGGCAGAACAAACCTACTGCATCGAGGCTATGATGGGTGATAAACGTGCGCTTCAAGCCGGAACATCGCATGACCTCGGGCAAAATTTTGCCAAAGCTTTTGAAGTCACTTTCCAGACAAAAGATAATAAAGAAGAGTTTGTTTATGCCACAAGTTGGGGTGTCACAACCCGGTTAATTGGTGCGGTCATTATGACTCATGGTGATGACAAGGGTCTGCGCCTTCCGCCACAAATTGCTCCGACTCAAGTGATTGTCATTCCGATCACACGAACCGAAGAAGATAAAGCAATAGTAGAAAACTATTTAGATTCGACAATGTCCGAATTAAAAAAACTCGGCGTTCGAGCTCAAATTGATTGGACAGATGCGTCTCCCGGATTCAAATTCAATGAATGGGAAATGAAGGGTGTACCGATTCGACTGGAAGTCGGTCCGAGAGATATCAAAAACAATGAAGTCGTCGTAGCTCGTCGGGATACCGGTGAAAAGACATCCATGGGCGTCAATGAGTTAACCACACGGCTGCCGGAATTGCTAGAAGAGATCCAAACTGAACTTTTCAATCAGGCAAAAGTTTTCCGCAAAACAAACACACATACCGTCTCCTCTTATGATGAGTTCAAAGATGTCCTTCAAAATCAAGGCGGATTCATTCGATGCGGCTGGGACGGAACCGAAGGAACCGAAACCGCCATCAAAGAAGAGACAAAAGCCACAATCCGGGTTATCCCGTTTGATGAAAAACCGGAAGGGTTAACCTGTGTCTATTCCGGGAAACCTGCGAAACACGAGGTTATTTTTGCCAAAGCTTATTAAGCCAATCTAAATATGATTGTTCAATCTCCTGCGGTTGTACTAAAAAGCTTTCCATATGGGGATACCAGCCTAATTGCCCGCTGCTTGACGCGTGATTTAGGAAAAATAAGTGTAATGGTTCGGGGTGCCCGCAGGAAAAAGAATCCAATGGGTGCCTATTTTCAGCCGTTAAGTTTTATCGATTTAATTTTTTATTACAAGCAAACCCGGGAAATTCAAACCATATCCAAAGCGTCTTTTGCTGAACCCTGGCTGAATATCCAAAACGATCTGAAATCCCTTGCCATCGGATTATCATTAATTGAACTGACTGAACGGGCCGTGACTGATCACGATCCGCATGCAGAGCTTTTTGATGAACTCGTCATGTGCATCCGGGCATTGGATCAACAATCGCGACCGGTGAACATCATCTACTGGTATTATGAAATGCAGCTGTTAACCCTGCTTGGTTTCAAACCTGATCTTGCCATGGATGAGTTCCCGGGAATGAGCCTTCCTCCGCTTCATACAACACCGAACAGTTTGAAGATTTTATCGGCACTTCAATCCTCCTCGCTTTCCGCAATCCCTGATTTTCTGGTTACATCTGAGGATAAAACAGTGGTTAACCGATATCTTTTATCTCAAATCCATTATCATTTTGAGGGAATTAAATCCTTGAAATCATTAGAAGTAATTAAGAAAATTCTCTCATGACAAATCAGACCGTTAAGGGAATTCTCACTCAATCGAACAGTTCAACCTTCCTGCTGGATGAGAACGGTACCCGATATTTTGAAGGTAAAAGAATATGGGATGGGTATGTCCATCATTGGTTAGGTCAAAAGGTGTGCGGCCGAATTCTCCCGCAAAAAGATTATGAAACTGATTCTCCGATTATCATTCTCTGGCCGGATGACCCGCCGGCTCCCGCTCCTTTTGTTGAATTCTATTATAATGAAAGTCTTGTCAAATACATCGCCTCGACGTTTGGACATAATGCGATCAATGTCAACGGCGAGATTTTCAATTTTTCACATTTGATCAATGAAAATGAAGTGATGGCTAAGGAAGAATATTTCTATCGTCCGGCTTTGGGTGAATTTGCTCCGTCACCGAATAATGACATGTTTGAAATTCTCGAAGACGGCCGCGCCTACTTCGATAAATTCGGGCGGAATTTCATGCGGACTATCCATGTGATCCGGATTGAAGGTATTGATACTAAAAAACTATCCGCTATTTATCATGAAGAGCTTGATGCGATCCATGCCTGCGAACCCAGTAAAAAGAATCCTGAGAAATATAAGGATTTTAATTTTCTCAAACGCAGTTGCAGTACGATCATTCGAGACGGGTTAAACCGGTACGGGTTCTCGAAAATAAAGGGCATTTTTCCTTATGATCTTTTTGTCAACATGGCTTACTCGCTACAGAATGAATCTGACGTAACCATCAGGATTTTCAAGATGCCTCAGCTGATGGTCCCGGAAGCACCTCCAAGCCGAATGACACCGTTGTTAAATCTTAAAAATCGTTTCCGTGTTCGTGCTGTTCAATACGAAAATTAAATGAGATATCAATTTCAGTCTCAGCACGGCCAAATTTCCTGGAGGCCAAAATATTTCACCGAGGCTATCAAAATTCTGATCGGTGTTAATGCTGCCCTATTCTTTTTTGATGCTTTATTGTCTTTAAATTTGTCTTCGCTGTTTGGTTTGTCTCCAAAGACGGTGATTCCGATGATCTGGCAGCCGTTTTCCTACCTGTTTATTCATGGGGGTGTTTGGCATCTGTTAATTAATATGCTCGTTCTTTGGATGTTTGGTTCAGAGCTTGAATCCATTTGGGGGAAATCTCAGTTTATAAAATATTATCTCATCACCGGGGTTGGGTCCGGGTTGGTTTGGCTGCTGTTCAACTTATCTCATTCTAATATGATTCTCATTGGTGCAAGCGGTGCGATTTACGGAATCCTTTTGGCTTACGGAATGATGTTTCCAAACCGCACTGTGCTGCTGTATTTTGTTGTTCCGGTAAAAGTGAAGTGGTTTGTCCTTTTCATCGGGGTTCTCGCATTTTATTCATCCTTAGGTGCACATTCAAACATCAGTCATTTAACTCATTTATCAGGGATGATTATCGGATACTTTTACCTCAGATCAAACGGGAAATGGAAACACACGACGTTCTCACTAAGAAAATTATTCTTCGGGCTGAAACATCAGTGGGATGAAAAACGACATCAAAACAATTTGGATCGTGAAGAAACATTTTCTCAACTCTTAGAAAAAATCAATGAGAACGGTTTTGAGAATCTGACCGAAAATGAAAAATCGATGTTTGATTCATTAAATCAGCATTTTTCAAAAACACAGACGAAAAACTGACCCTTTTTTATCTTTTCCGTCGAATCGAAAAAGAAGTGTTTTCATCCGGCAGAATCCCTTATATTGCATTGAAACAACTACATCTGTTCCAATGAAAATCTTACGATTTATATCTCTGATGCTCTGTTTTTCCCTTGCTGGTGAAGTGGACCACTATATGGCTTGGGATCATCTGCCCAAAGATGAATCGAAGATGTTAAATCAATTATACAATAAAGAAATCCAGGTCGCGCTGAACACGATTAATAAAAAAAACGGCGATTGTGATTGCGAAGATGTCGCCGGTGATATTTTAAGACATTTTGGAGTGTCATTAAACTCCCCCATGGAAAAACACTTAAAAGAATCGAACGAATTTGACAAATATCCTCGGCCGGACACACCTTTAAATGAACGTTATAAACACAGTATTTACCGCAGAGATTTACCCTTAAAAAACTTAAATAATTTTCAGGATTTAAGTTTACATCTTCAAATTGATGAAATTATCAACATCGGCGGAGTTTATATTGGTGTCGATAAACTAACACATTTTACGGCATCCGGATATTTATATTATGAAATATACCGACGTATTCTAAGTAAAACCGATTCAGAAGAAACCGCTAAAAACACTGCGGTAGAAGCCGGCGTTTTTGGAGAGAAAAATCTTTTGGGTAAAATACCGTCCGGTGTTTTTTCCTATGCAGATTTAGAAAGCAACTATCAGGGGTTTATGTTCGCCTTGGATTTATGCCGTGACAGTCCGATCAAATTAATTCGGGCAGACAGCGGATGGAAGCTCTCAGGTGAATTTGACCTGCGAAATTATGTGAATCCGCTTTGGGATGAATCATATAATCCATCCTACTACTATGAAAACCAAAACTTGACGTTAACGCCAAAATCATCTGCGGTGTTAGAAAATATCCCTGATTATTGTTTGATGTATCAAAGTGATAAAATCCAGAGTCTGTTTGCTTATTATGATCAAATTGCAAACCCGAGTTATTCCGACGTCTATGTGAAAAGCTTGATCAAATCCGGGGTGCTTCCAAATCCCGACCCTTTTAATATTCGAATTTTGTGTGGAGATTAGCTTATGTTATATGCCTTAGTTAAGGGGATGGCAGTAACATCCGTCAAAACATTTTTCAACACGATTCAGGCTGAACATGTTGATACGATTCCAAAGGATGAACCAATCATTTTTACATCGAATCACCCCAATACGATGATGGATCCGATTGTCATTGGGTACACCTGCCGGAAAAAACTGTACTTTTTTGCAAAAAGCACCTTATTTAAGAATCCGATAGCGGGATGGTTTCTTAAGCGGATGAATATTGTACCTGTTTATCGAAAACAGGACGATCCGAAGAAGATGCATCGGAATGAAGAAACCTTCAGGAAGGGATTTGATATCTTAAAACAAAACAAGTCCTTTCTTATCTTCCCGGAAGGGGTATCAACGGGAGATCGCGTTCTGAGCGAGATCAAAACCGGAGCGGCTCGAATCGGTTTAGGTTCGGAAAAAGAAAACGGATGGAATCTCGGTGTAAAAATCATCCCGGTAGGATTAAACTATTCTCATGCCGTTCAATTCCGCAGCGATGTGTTGGTTCGGTACGGAAAGCCCATTGTCTTAGCTGATTATCGGGACTTGTATGAAGCAGATGAAATGGAAGCAGTTCACCAACTCACAACCCAGATCGAAACCGCATTGTCCAAGCTGACAATAACGGTGAAAGACCTTGAAATGCAGGAAATTGTTGAAGCCCTTGAAACCATTTACAAACAGGAGCTCGCATCGGATCTTGGGATGGAGATCAAAGACAAATCTGAAGATTTTTCAGTCACAAAAGGATTAATCAATGCTGTGGAATGGTATTACTCAAATCAGCCGAAAAAGACTGAAATCTTCACCAAAATGCTGCATAAATATCAGCGTATCTTGTATCGGCTAAAAATAAAAGATGAGTTCTTAGATCCGAATCAAGCGAGCATTTCTTTTGCTAAGAGAGTTTGGGTTCTCTCTTATTTCGTTTTGCTTTCCCCGGTGTTCTTGTTTGGCGTGATCGCCAATATTATTCCGTATAAGTTTCCCCGATGGTATGCTGAGCATTTTGTAAAATACAAAGCCGAAATTGCTTCATGGAAAATGGTAACCGGGACGAGTGTGTTCTTGATTTTCTACTCAATAGAAATTTTACTTTTTTACTTATTATCGCAAAGCGTTTTATGGACGATATTATTCATTTTTTCTCTCATTCCCAGCGGGAATTTTGTTTTGAAATACAATCAAAAAGTCAGAGATTACCGGCAACATTTGCGATTCATATCTGTTTTTTACCGAAAACGTAATTTGATTTACGAATTGATTAAACAGCGTCAAGAGTTGATCGATTTCTTGAATACGTGTAAAAAAGAGTATATGGATGCAGTGATATTACCTGAATCCAAGTAATTACATAGTTATTCATTTACTGATAAGTAAGAATTGATCAATTCATAGGAGAATCAAATGGTCATTGCCACAATTGTTGGGTTGATTGTAGGTTTAATCTTAATCGGGCTAGGAATGTTTGACAGTACAAATGGCGGAGTTCCTTCTACTTTTTTTCAATTACAGGGGTTGGCTATTGTTTTCGGCGGTACGTTTGCGGCAACGCTTGTTAATTATCGTTTTTCTCATGTAACCCAAATGTTTAAAATCGCCGGACAGGCTTTTTTCGGCAAAAACCAGCAGGATTCTGCTTCTTTAATTAAACATTTTGTACATCTCAGTCAGCTCGCCAGAAAAAAAGGCCTTACTGAGTTAGAAAAAAAATTACCGCATATTGATGGAAATTATATGAAGATCGGTTTAGAATATGCCATCATCGAAAAAGACAAAGATAGGCTCGAAAAATTCTTGGATAATGAACTGGCGAACATGGTAAAACGACATCAGTACGGACATGAACTGTTTTTTAACATGGGTTCCTATGCCCCGGCATTTGGATTATTGGGGACAGTTATGGGGCTTATCTTAATGATGCACGGACAAGCCACCACCAGTTCCGTTGCAGATTTTGCCAACCAATTTGGTGATCCTTTGCAGGGGTTATTAAAGAATATGGGGGTTGCACTTGTCACCACATTTTATGGTGTGTTATTGTCTAACTTATTTTTTATTCCCATTGCGGGTAAGCTGCAAAATCGAACCCATGAGGAGGTTCATATCTGTGAAATGATCAAAACCGGAATTATCGGTATTCACCAAAAAGAACATTGGCTGATGATCCAAGAGAAGTTGATCACATTTGTGGATAAAGAATCGAGAGAGACTATTCGAAATACAGCATGACTCCCCCTCCTGTTAAACAGTCTAATAAAAATCACCGATGGATGCTGACTTATGCTTCTCTCATTACAGCCTTATTGGCTTTCTTTATCTTTTTTGTATTCCGTGCAGAAAAAGCGGTTCAGTCAAAATTCCGAATTGCAGATCAGTTAAAAAACAGTATTTATGAACAGGTTATTTGGGAAAAAACTCAAAATAATTTAACCTGGCTACATGTTGAAAATACCGGAAGTAAAGGCGTAAAACTTCTCATTCCATCAACCATTACTGATCCATCAGCTTTAGAAAATAATATTTCGATGTTTAACTCGGGCGATGATGATATCAGAACAGACTTTGCCCCTTATATCAACTCAGTTGTGGATATCATTGGAAAATTAGAATTGGATCAAGTCCAAATTAAATATTCAAATGAGATAACATATTTACAAACCTCAAATAAAGATTTAAGAATGGATATTGTTATAGAGGGACACACTGATCGAAGACCTATTATGAATGACCATTTCAAGAATAACTGGGAATTAAGTATTGCGCGTGCTAACAATGTGATGATGACATTACGGGAAAAACTTCAACTGCCTTATCGGTTGTTTTCTATTGCGGGATACGGTCCGTTTCATCCTTTGCGTGACCATGATAATTTTGAAGAAAACAGGCGGGTGGAAATCTATATCAACGCACAGCTGGTTTCTTTAAATGGGTAGCACAAAATTACGATCGTCGTCTGAGCGGGCTCGCGGTTCCTGGCTTTTATCATATGGAGATGTTGCGACCCTTTTGATATGCTTTTTCATCATGACGCTTATATCAAGATCCGGTGATATATCGAGGGTTCATCAATGGGTCTACAACTGTTTGGAGGAAAGTTCGATCGAATTAAACCGCGTTGTATCTCAAACAAATGATCACACTTATACGGTATCACACGATACAAAAGGGATTCGTCTTACCCTTAGAAATCCCAATATGTTCGATCTCGGAAAAGCAGACCCTCTTCCTCTCTTTCGTTCTCAGTTACAATCATTGGCACGCGGAATTTCAGAATTGAATATTTTTCACCTGGAAGCCGTCCCCGAATATGACACATGGATTGAAAACTATGATCGGATCGGACTTGAGTGGAATGTGGAAATACGAATCGAAGGGCACACAGATAATATCCCGTTAATCGCGGGATCTGACTACCGAAACAATTGGGAGTTAAGTGCCGCAAGGGCGCAATCGATCATGCGAATTCTGTATGAATTCAGTGATTTGCCTGAATCACAATTTGCCATCGCAGGATTCGGTGAGCACCGACCGATCACTAAAAATATCAGCATATCTGATCGTGAAATCAATCGAAGGGTAGAAATTTTTATCAATGCTTCATTGGTGGAAAAATCATAAAATATTGCTGCCGTCCATAATATAAAATGGTTTCTTCTGATAAAATATTATTTACAAATTGTTCGGTTTATAACCTTCCAAATGTCAATTCTATTCTTTGCAGCAATGGTCTGATCGAAGAATTCGGATTTAATTTATCTTCAGGCAGTGCCAAAACTATTGATCTAAAAAATGGAGTTGTCTATCCCGGTTTTATCGATGCTCATCTTCATTTGGTCGGATTTGGCTGGTCGCTGGATATTCTCAATTTAACCGATTCAAACTCTGTTGGTGATGTCCTAAAGAAACTTTCCGGCGTAAAGGAAAATCATTCAAAATCACAGTGGATTCACGGGCGTGGTTGGGATCAGAACAAATGGGGAACCACCGATTTCCCAACAAAAGAGATGCTGGATTCGGTGATTAAAGATCGCCCGATATTTCTTCGCCGCGTTGACGGTCACGCTGCATGGGTAAATTCAAAAGCGTTTGAAGTAACAAATATCACTGAAACAACAGATGATCCAGACGGCGGAAAAATTCAGCGACATAATGATGGAACACCTTCGGGTGTTCTCATCGATAAAGCGATGGACTTAGTTTCGAAACACATCCCGCCTTCGACATACGGCGATAAAAAACGGTATATCAACAACGCCATGTCGCAGCTTAACGCAAATGGGATTACCAGTGTCCACGATGCCGGAACTGACAGTGAGACAATTCATTTGTTGAAAGAGTTTATTCAACAAGACTCTTTAACCCTACGCGTTTATACGATGTTAAACGATACGCCTGAAGATGCTAAACATTATTACGCAATCGGACCGGAGTTTTCCGATCCTTGGTTAAAAGTACAAGCGGTTAAATTTTATATGGATGGTGCACTGGGATCTAAGGGCGCAGCAATGCTGGAACCCTATGCTGACGACCCAAATAACTCCGGGTTACTGCTCATGGACCCAAAGCAAATCAGAAAAAAAATCCATCAAGCAAATTCAGCTGGGTTCCAATCCTGTGTTCATTGTATTGGAGATCACGCAAACCGTATCCTGTTAGATGCCTATGAAAAATCTGGAATAAAGGAATTACGAAACCGGATTGAACACGCACAGATCGTTCATCAAGATGACTTACCTCGGTTTGCACAATTAGGTGTGTTGCCGTCTATGCAACCGACGCACTGCACATCAGATATGGGTTGGATAGAAGACAGGGTCGGTGAAAACCGATTGGACTCGTGTTATCCCTGGCAATCGTTGATCAAAGCCGGATCGATCATTCCCGGCGGTTCAGATGCTCCGATTGAATATCCGTCCCCTCTTGAAGGAATCTATGCCGCTGTCACACGACAAGATAAGTCCGGGCATCCGATATCGGGATGGCAGTCTGCGGAAGCTGTTTCCATACATCAGGCAATTTCGATGATGACGTCCTGGGCGGCTTTTGCTTCATTTGAAGAGGATATTAAAGGAAAATTAGAACCAGGATTTTATGCAGATTTTACCGTGCTGGACAAACGGTTGGAATCCATTCACCCTCAAGATATTTTGACAACAAAAGTTTTACACACTATCGTTAATGGAAAGATCGTATATTCTTCCAACCATGTCTAATGTTATGCTAACTCAAGCTGAAAAAAAACGAATTCGATCTCTTCAGGTTAAAAAATACCGACAACAACATAGAGAGTATTTTATTGAGGGGTTTAGACTCGTTTCCTCTGCAATTGAAACTAATCCTCAAAGCCTTAAATGTATTTATGTTACAAAAGATTTTCTTTTGGTTTCATCTCATCAAACTTTCATCGAAACTCTGGATGCCAACAGTATTTCCTGCTCAATCATATCTGATTCTGATATGGGTGAAATTGCAAATACAGTTCAGTCATCCGGAATAGCAGCCGTTTGTCATTTTCCGCAGGGACTTGATCCTGCCGCACTTCAATCATCGAATTTTCTATATTTAGATCGAGTTAGTGATCCGGGGAATTTAGGAACTCTGCTGCGAACATCGTTGTGGTTCGGAGTTCGCCATGTCATTTTATCTGAAGATTGTGTTGATCCGTTCAATCCGAAAGTTGTTCGTGCCGGCATGGGTGCTCATTTCTCCGTCTCGATATTTCATGATCTAAACTTAGCAAGATTCAAAAACACTCATTCGATTTTAGGCGGAGACATCAATGGCATTTCAATCTCAGAGATACCCGACTTACACCAGCCGTGGGGACTCGTCATCGGCAGTGAAGCACATGGAATCTCTGTAAAAATATCAGACTTGTTAACGCACACCGTGTCGATCACTAAACGCGGAGATGGCGAATCATTAAATGCTGCGATTGCCGGGAGTATTCTGTTGTATGAACTAACTGCTCAACATTCTTAAATTTAGTCTATGGTTTTCAAGGATACAGACCCCCATGACCCGGACCCTTACAGTTTCTCTCGTAGTGAGAATTGTTTTGGTTTCTGTCCTATCTGCATTCGCGGTAGGAGGAATCATCCTTGGGTATGGTCTGAAATATTATCCTGATCAACAAGTTTATTATACCCAATTATCCCTGTTTATCGGTCAGGGACTGATTGTCATACCTGCGTTAATTTTTTTAAAACTTCGTAAAGAAAATCTTCGGGCGCGATTTCGCCTACATCCAATCTCGTTGCGAGTTGCTCTGTCCGTCATAGTTCTATCCCTTGGAGTAATTATCTTATCGGATGAAATGGATAAAATTGCCAATCTTATTTACCCGTTGCCGAACTCAATGGAAAAAGTAGGTGATGTAATTCAGTTAAATTCATTTACGTCAATTTTTCTAGTCCTCCCGACGATTGTCCTCATCGCACCGTTGGGCGAAGAATTACTCTTTCGGGGATTTTTACAAAAGTTTTTAGAAGATCATTGGCAAGACATAACAAAAGCTGTGTTGGTCACAGGAATGTTTTTTGCCTTGATTCACTTGAATCCGTACTGGATCATTCAAATTTATTTTCTGGGTGTAATCTTGGGTTATCTTGCCTGGCGTACGGGATCAATTATCTCTAGCGTTATATTACACGGAATGAATAACGGGATTGCTTTGTTGTTTGTCAACTGGGAAAATATTGATTTATACTATAGTGGACATGTTTCCCCTATTTTACTTGTTTTTGCTGCAATCTTTGTTTATTTTGGTTTCAAATGGCTTCATAAATCATTGGAGATTGAACAATGAAAAAAGAAATGTTCGTTCATGAGATCACGGTTTTGCGGGATACGTTCAGACGGTTACTCCGCCGGCACGCAAAAACCAATCTGATCAAATTGATTCAAAAAACTCACCCGGCTGATCTGGCTGTTCTCTTTCGATATTTCACGGATACCGAACAACTCACATTGTTCTCATATATGGTTGAGGACGAACATACCGCAGAAGTGATGGCCGAACTTGATGAATCCATTTTATTGAATTTATTAGAGAATGAAGATCCGGTGCGAATTGTACGGATTTTCCAACAGCTTGGATCAAATGATCAAGCCAACATCTTGAACTTGCTCTCGGAGGAAAAAGTACAATCTATTTTGGATTTGATGAAGGAAGAAGAGCAGGAAGAAGTCGAGGAAATTCTTGGATACCCCGAAGACAGTGCTGGGAGCATTATGTCAACGGATGTATTCACACTCCATGAGGAAACAACCGCTGAAGAAGCCATCCATTCTCTTCAGTATCAAGATGATGCTGAAATGGTCTTTTATCTTTACATCACAGATGATGACGGATGTTTATCCGGTGTGATCTCTTTGCGTGATCTGGTGACGACTCCGCCTGAAGTTCTTTTAAAAGACATTATGACAAAACATGTTCACTATGTTCGTGCCGAAACAGATCAAGAAGAAGTTGCGAGTATTGTTTCGTTGTATAACTATTTGGCTCTGCCTGTCGTGGATTCTGAGAATACGATTCTGGGAATTGTTACTGTTGATGATGTCGTGGATGTTATCCGCGAAGAGGCAACGGAAGATTTTCTTCAGATGGCTGGTGCCGGTAAAGACCGGGAAATTTTATTGAAAAACTCCTGGGAAAATGCACGATCCCGACTGCCCTGGTTATTTGCAAGCTGGGTCGGGGGTGTGGTTGCCGCATCGATCATCGGTGCATTTGAACACATTCTGGAAGTCACAATGGCGCTGACGGCTTTCATCCCTGTCATCATTGGTATGGGCGGTAATATCGGGACACAAAGTTCAACCATTGTTGTACGAGGTTTGGCCACCGGACGTGTCAATATCGGTGATGATTTTAAACTGATCCTAAAAGAGACAAGTGTCGGATTGATTTTAGGTGTCCTGTATGGTTTGATGCTTGGATTATTTGCGATATTCAAATTTATTGATGCTCCGCCGATGTTAGGTCTTGTGGTTGGATTAAGCATTTGTCTCTCCATGTTGATAGCTACATTCATCGGAACGCTCGTTCCGCTGCTGCTTCGAAAAATGGATATCGATCCTGCCATTGCCACCGGACCTTTTGTTACAACCAGCATTGATATTCTTGGGGTTGCCGCTTACTTCTTAATTGCGACATCGCTTCTTCCTATTTAAATAAATAAACTCTCAGATGAGTTTACTTTTATCACTTCTGGTCGGATCTCTTTCGATCTATGTTTTGTTTATGATTCTGATCGCTGTTGGGCTTTGGCGTCTTCGTATCCAACACATTCCGATTAATCATTTTCCCAAAGTGTCGGTCGTCATCGCAGCAAGAAACGAGGAAAACAATCTGTCGAATTTATTGGATGATTTGACCAAACAGGATTATCTTGCCGACCGATGTGAGGTTATTATTGCAGATGATCGGTCAACAGATAATACTTGGGCGATCATCCAAGAATATTCTTCAAAGCATCCCACTATTAAAGGTGTGAAAATCTCAACATTCTCTTCGGCAATGACGCCAAAGAAAAATGCGTTGACGGCTGCCATAAAAACATCATCAGGCGGAGAGTTTATTCTATCCACAGATGCAGACTGTCGTGTACCCAAATCCTGGGTTTCGAGTATGGTTCGATGTTTCACGTCTGAAACCGGAGTTGTCGTCGGGTTATCTACAGTAAAACGATCTTCCGGAATCTTATCCAAATACCAGTTTGTTGATTTTTTCGCTTTAATGACAGCCAATGCCGGGGCGATCGGATGGAAAAGGGCATGGTCCGGATCGGGTCAAAACCTGGCTTATCGCCGATCTTATTTTGATAAAATCGAGGGATTCTCAAAGGCTGCACAAGAACTTTCCGGTGATGATATGTTTTTAGTCCAGAAAATTGGTCGACACAGTTCGATTAAATTTAATTGTGATCCAAAAAGTTTTGTGACGACTGCCTCGGTTCAATCTTTGCATCAATTTTTCAGTCAGCAAATCCGTTGGGCATCCAACACTAAAAAACTGATGAAAAATCAGAAGTTTGATTTCCTGCTGTTTTTATTATCTACATTTTTTACAAACGCATTACTCTTGGTTTTTCTCATGTTTCCATATTTGCATGTATATTTTTTACAAGCTCTGTTTATCAAGATCGTTACTGACCTATTCGTATTTAAGGCCGGGGCGGTGAAATTCCGTTTTTCATTAAATTTCCTTTATGTTGCGCTGTGGGAGACAGCTCAGTTGATTTACATTCCGTTCACAGGGATTCTTGGACTAATCGGACGATTCAAATGGAAATAACAATTACTCGCTTTGCATTACGTTTGGGCTTTGTTTCCCTGTTGTCGTCATTTACCATGTCGCAAAACTATGTACTGTCCGTTTGGGGTTTTCCGATTGGGGAAGTTCAAATCCAAACCCCGTCACCCGATTCGATGAAAGTGTATGCAAAATCCACCGGGCTTGTGGATTTGCTCTTTCCGTTTAATAATGAGTATATCACTAGGTTTGATACCGTATCTTATCAATGTTTGTCCTATAACAAATCGATCAAACAAGGTTCGTTTACTCAAAAGCTTCGCGGTAAATGGAATGAAACTGCCAAACAATTTGAATACAAAAAGCTGGGTTTTGTTTTAAGAGACGAAGCTCATCACAGTATTTTTTCATTCTTAGCACGTACCAAAACCGAACCATCTGAACAGTTGGATACAAAATGGTTTTTCCTGGAACACGAAGGGACGTCTTATCGTGTTCGATTATTGCTGGCAGGCTCAGCCAACATCCCTGTGAGCGGTGATTCTGTATCCTGTGATCATTATCGGCTTGATATGATACGATCTGAAAATCCGTCTGTAAAAATACTTGACCAAACAGACTATTTCAGTCGTAATATTACACATCAAAATGGCGTGCGGCAGGTTTGGGTTGATCAACAAAAATCTCAAGAGATCATTCAGGCTTCACTGATACTGTCCGGCATCCCGATACAACTTCGGAAAACAAAATGAGTAAAATTTGGAAAGACTATAAACACCATTTCTTCATTTGGGGAATCGTTTTAATCCTGATCGTGTTAGCCCTCCGCTTGGGGATCGATGAAAAGATCGTCGTGTTTTTCACCCTAGCGCTTGGTTTGTTCACCCAGGTATTCTCCGGATTGGGAGCGTTAATCACGATGATTCCGTGGATCGGTCCGATCATTGTGAAAGTGTTTACCATTCCGTTCTTTTGGGTGGTCAACGGTTTAGGGTATTTCATCTCTGTGGTCGCCATAAAAAAAGGATATACAAAATCTGTTACAAGTTCTCGAATTTTAACCGTCGCAGTGCTGACCGGGATAATCCTTGGATATATTCTCGGCCATGTACTGCCGTTGAGATAAAAGTAAAGCTATGAATATTTTAATCCTACAGGGACCTAATTTAAATTTGCTTGGACTGAAATCGTCAAAAACTGGAAACCAGTTAACGTTGGACAAAGTGAATCGCGGTTTGCGTTACCATGTCCGCAACACGGACATTGAATTAAAAATCTTTCAAACCCACAAACTGGAAAAGGTCATCACGCTCATTCAGCGAAATCGTAATTGGGCTGATGGAATTTTGATCGCACCGATGGCTTGGGCGCACTACGAATATGTGCTGAAAGAAACGTTAGATTTGATTGACCTTCCTTTTATTGAAATCCATTTTGACGGGGATTTTCATATGGGGACATCTGCAGATGATTCCATCTTATCTACTCTACGTACTGATGTTATCACCAATACACCCGATCAGGCATTTATTGATGGAATGGATGTGCTTGTCAAAGTCATAGAAAAACACGAGAAATAATTGACTGCTGTCTTTCGTTCGTTTTCTCTTGGGGTAATTCTTTTCCTGCTCACAGGATGTTCTCAGAATCCTCAACCTAAGCCGGATGCGTTGGTATTTCCGCCGATAACCCATACCTTTGGACAGGATTCCCTTCATGTCTTCATTTCAGGACACAAAACTCATTTTGTAAACCCAATTCATCAAGACAGTCTTTTGTTCTCAGCGGGTGCAGAAATATTGAACCATAAGCTTTTGGGTTTTGAAGATACATCATTAAGACAATTTATCCGTGAAGAACTTCGTCCGGAAGATGTTACCCATTTAGCGTGGTTGGAACTATCAACCGTTATACATGATAAATCAATCCTCACGCTTGATTACCTGATCAATTATTCATCGATAGATAAGTTTATTTCCGCTGCGGTCGATAAACATTATCATAATGCTTCTTTGCCTATTGAACCCTTATTTGCCAACTCGACTCAACTGCCAATGGTAAACGATTTCCAAAACACTCAGCTATTATTGCCGTGTGATTCAATCCCTGTTCCATTAAATCCATTGTTTTTACCAAATTCACCCCGGAATTACCGCAACGGCATCCATCGCGGGATTGATTTTCAGGCTAATTGGGGAACACCGATTCGCGCCGTGGCAGACGGAATTATAATTCGTGCAGATCAGCATTACGAAGAAATATCTCCTTCGTTTTTAGAAACCATTTTAGATCATGCTGAACTAACCGGACATACACCGTCAGATTTGTTTAACCACATACTTCTCGGGCGGGCGGTGATCATCGACCATGGATTTAATGTCGTCCCCGGATATCGTTCTATTTCTATTCATGCTCACCTCTCGGAAATTTATCCGTATATTACTCGCGGATATGAAATCAAAAAGGGGGATTACTTCGGTAAAGTCGGAAACTCCGGTTTAATGAGCGCCACAAAAGGAAATCAAGGTGGGACTCATCTTCATTTTGAATTCATTATACAAAACAAAGACGGAGAATATTATCTTGGGCAAACTCTCGAATATTCTCCTCTAATCGAATTACTACAATCTATTTTTATAAATTAGCTTTGTAATAAAAAAGGGGTCTTGGATAAGACCCCTTTTTTATTTATTCTTAATCAAGAAACCATTCACCTGATAAAAAACTATTCAATGTTTCAAGATAATTTATATAGTCTGTTGTTTGGACACAGTCAATTAAGTAACTCCCATATTTATAAGAAATGAGATATTCATCGCCGTCACTGCTTTCTGATGGTAAATTAACCATATTATAATGATATGGAATACCATTAACTGTATCCGCTGGGGCATCGGTATCGGGATCTACTGGTGTCCAAAGACTGCTCTCTATATCAGTGAACACCTCTTCTTCTGACAATACAGAGAAAAAATAACCTGTTCCATCATCTTCATAAACCCCGTCGGCAAGAGTTGTATCATTATTGGCATCAACATAGTACCACGTCGTAACCTCTTCAACAGAGATCTTTTGAACACTCTCTATTTGAAAGACACCTTTTTTCCCAAGGTTTAGCACAACAAAGTCGCGTGAAGCAGACCCCGGCTGTGCATGAGACACCGTTTGGGCAAATATTCTTTCTTCATTAGAAACAAAAGAATATTCGGAATTAAGTTCAACAATATTGTGGTTTAACAGATAATCAAACAACTCTCCTTTCACAGAAGCATTATCATTATTAATGTCTTTGATATCATCCACAATAATAGTATAACCAGAAGGAATATTTAATGAAACGGGCTCATCAAGTTCGTTTAAATTAAATCCTTGTATAACCTCTTCTGTATTCACCCACGGACTAATTTCAATGCTCGTGGGTTCAGTTATTACCCAAATATTAAATACCGGGAGAATATGTTCTAATGCGTCTTGAAATCGACTTACATTGAAATAGGTTTGAGCCAATGCGACATGGATTTCTTCAAAGGTGAAATCCGGGTCATGTGATGTGGAATAGTCTTCATCATAAACAAAAACCTTCTCACCCATTTCGATGATTTGATTATTTAATGCAGCAAGATCATCTTCAGTAGGATTTTGTTCCGGATCAGTCTGGGCTGAGAATCTATTGTCCAATGCAATCAAGAAAAGGCCCGCATAAGCATCTGCCATAGACGCATTATCATTGCTTTCATTAGCTAAATTCAATACAACATTGAATTCCACCATTGAATGCTGTGCATAGCCTAATCGTAGATAGGTCCATCCTTTCCCGATATAGCCTTCTATTGCTTGTGCATTACGCTCTGATGTTAATTGAAACGCATCTAGCGCCAACTCATAATCTCCTCCTAAATAGTACTCCCAACCGTCACTAATCAATGACTCAACCGTATTATATGAATTTGGAGTGTCTGAGCTTAAATCTTTCCGGCAACTTGTGAGTACGAGTAAACCAAGTAATCCGAAAACGATAGGTTGAAATATTGTTTTGCTTCTATTCATTATTTCACCATTATCATTTTATATGTTTTTGAAAATTGTTCAGTCTCAAGCCTATAAAAATATACACCTGAGGAAACCTTGTTTCCTGTATGGTCCATTCCCATCCATTGTACTGAGTACTTGCCTGCCGGCTGATACTCATTGACCAATGTTTTTACGTTTCTTCCCAAAAGATTATATACAGTCAACGACACATTCGTTGGTTCAGGAATATCATATTTAATCATTGTGCTCGGGTTAAACGGATTTGGATGGTTTTGATACAATGAATACCTATTGGGTAACTCATCTGTTAATTTGTTCGAATTAATCACAAGTTGAATGTCACCGCATTGATTTAATTCTGCTGTTACAGAATTGCTTGCTATATCAACATGTGTATTGAGAATATGGTATTCTCCGTTCAATTCATAACAAATATCAAGTTTCCTCTTTTCGCTTTCAGATAGGTTGAGCGAAGAAATATCAAAACCAATTGTAATAGGTTTATTGATTTGAACTGTTGAATTCCCTACAGCAAAGGCATTGCCAACCGACGTGTATAGTCCATTCGCAACATCCTGATTTGTTCGAATAACAGTAAGCAAATCACCTTCATCTATTGCTTCTGGAGGAATCGTCATTGTAATTCGTGTCAAAGCACTCGCAAAAACCCGACCGGATTGAGGGTCGTTTTTAATTGCTACAATGAAGACGCTATCTGATGCAACAGTATTTCCACCGATGCTTTCGGCATGCCCGATAAACCAATATTCCGATATCGTCGTAGGCAAGAATGATCTGAGATCAAACGGTTTACTGTAGACAAAACCGTTGCCGGCATCGTAAGACTGTGGAACAATAAAGGATGTTACAATGCTTTCTCCATTGCTCACTTCCACAAGCGGCCCTTCCAGATCACTGTCTGTGCTTGATGCCCCGTCTCCATAGATCGCTACGTCACTAAAGGCAAATATATCCAAGTAATTAACCAGATCAGCATTTTGATTTATTTGCAGATCAAAGATGGCAGGAGAGTCCGTTTCGTCATCAACCACAAAAGATCCGCCCGCGTCATTTCCAGATTCTTTGCACACGACAATCAATGCAAAATATTGAAACTCGTTGATCTCAGAGCTGTCACTAACTGACTCAACACTTGATCCAAAGTCGCTCCAGTCTGTGTAAACAACTCGTTTTTGATTATCATCTAAGCTTAAAAGCTCAACATACGCCGTAGAGTCTTTTTGTGATTTATTTTGCTGCTTAATCAGGAACACATCAAAATCTCCTTGATCAGAAGCATTTAAGACCAATGTTTCCTGATTAAAATCAACAGCTTTGTTTAGCCAGTTCCCATTGTTGTCCACCCATTTTTCGGTCTGAATAAACTTAACAGACCAATTTTTAATGGTTTCGGAGTAGGGTGAAAAACCAGAGGACACACCCCAAGGATACGTAGACGCTGCAATCCCTACGTCAATATTTTCAAATCCATATAAACCGCCGTAAAGCGATTGATCCGGATTGTCAAAATGGATAGCCAGTGCCCAATCAGCATAAACTTCGGCAAATGTTTTCTCTGAGCCGGTCGATGAAATGGCTGTGTTAAGCCCTTCGGTTCCATTCCCTTCTTCCTGAACAATGGCTGAAATTAATTTTCCGCTGTTTTCTTCAAATGGAGATTCGTAGAAATATTTTTCATACAAATACTCTATTAATAAAAACAGCTGGTCAAATTCAGTTTGTGTCGCATAATCACCAAACATTAAACTATTATTATTTGACAACGAGAATACATCACCGTCCGGCATGGTTTTATGTCCTGTCAAATATGCCGCAAAATGCTCTAATCCGGTTAATACCCATTCTTCTTCATCATTGTCATAATTATGTGCAATCAATCGACCAAGCGCTCTGGCTATGCCTTCCTGTGCATCACCCGGATCCTGAGGATCACTATCAATATAGATCATATCTAACGCATTGCTGTTTAAGTTTGTTGGGTCTTGATCAGCCGGATTGAAGTATCCCTGGATAATCAGGTCGCTTGTTGAGTTATAAGCATTATCATCCATATCCGCGATTAAAATGTTCATTTTTTCGGAATTATCAACATCCGGAATCTGACCGAAATATCCTATCACAAAATCATAAATACCCATTTGCTCATTTGTAACCGTGGTTGAATCTACAGCTTGAAGAATGCTCTGCACATCTTCTGGACTTGAGGATCGATGTGTTAATCCGATGTTAATTGGTACCCATGTGCTTCCACCATCATAAGATGCCAATACTCCTCCAGTACGGTAAGTCACGGTTCTCGGATCATCAAATTGATTATTACCACAACTTACAAATAATGTGTCTTCACTCATAACTACAACAGATGTAATAACATATGAGATTTGATCTTCGGTATTCAACATCCCAATTTGTGGTGTGATCTCTGTCCAGCCGGATTCTCCAATAACATGTTTTTGAAGTCCTTCTGAAGTTGCTGCAAATAAAACATCTTCATTTGCAGAGAGTTTAACATCATTCACTATGCTTTCAAAGACACCAAGTGTTTCACCGGAAAGGGACTTGATTTCGCTCCCTGTTGAGTAAAACAGATTACCTGCAGAATCCATGTCAATATCATAGATCGGTTCCGTTCCAGTTAAATGTACAACTAAATTAGAAGGATCATAATCAGCGTAATCCAACAGATCGGGGTCTAACAAACCTTCCTGATAAATATAGTCGTTCTTTAACTCAACAACACCACTTGCACTGATTTTACTCTTCCATTTTGTTTGATTGACCGTGTCTGCAATATTTACATACTGTCCGATATGGTTTGCGCCATCCACATCAAGTCCTAAGTGCCAGGAAAGCGTATCTAACGTATTAAAGTAATCATAAACCCATACGGTATCTCCGGTAGCCCAATCTAAAGTGAATTGATTCGTTTGGGTTGAGTCTATACCCTCTTCTACAACATAGATTAAATCATGGGAAAGAATATCAACCGTGCCATTACCAATCGGAAGGGCATCAACCAATGTTTGATCAATTGAACCACAGAACATTCCATATTCAGATGCAAAATAAATTTTCCCATCATGTGCCTGCAAATCATAGGTTGGAACACTTGGCCAATCAGTTGTAGATGGATCGGGAAGGGCATGTCCAACATTCTGAAAACGAGAGCCAGATTTGTAAAAAAGACCACCTATGGTTGCAGCATACGGTTTATCGATCCCTGGAGCAAAATACATTTTGTTCACAGTAGGATTATGTCCGTCAAACGTTGGAACCCCTGTGGATTTCTTCTTCCACGTGTCACCGGCATTTGTTGTTCGATATACTGTTTTTGTATCATCGGTTCCCTTCAATCCAACCCACCATGTTTCTTCATCTTCAAAGGCGATCGAGTTCACCGATTCTTTATGCTGGCTTGCAATAGAATCAATGTTAGCCAGGTTGTTCGCCGGTTGATCCGGAAGCGCATTAGATTCAGATGTCCCGTGTGAAGCAACCCATGTGTCTCCCCGGTCTGTTGAAATAAACACACCGGAATTTGTTGTGGCTACCAGTATGGAATCATTGTAAGGTGAAAAGGCTAAATCGCGTACTAAAGCATCTTCAGTAAACACAAATGCATTGTCACCTTCTGCATTTAATGTAGCGCTAGCCTGATAATATCCTGAGAAAAAGCCCTGCCCTAGAACCCAAAACATATAATTGTTTCCAATTTCAGCTTGATCTGCTCCGGCAGAGATAATTTGAGAATTTATCAGAGCAAATGTTAATATTATTTTTTCAAGATGTTTCATATTATGCTCTTAAAGTTAAATTTGAATTCCAAATGATGCAAGGTATGTAGGATCAAATAACCTGTAATCTGTCATACCAATATCAATGTTCACTCTTCCAAAATTAGCAATTGGATAGTTCTTGACTCCTACGCCGATCGATGCACCCCTTGAGTCATCATTAAACACGTATCCAGCTCTCCAAACAAAGAACTTATAGAAGGTATATTCCGTTCCCAGGTTGATTCTTTCATGGTTGTCGGCAGGATGTTCTGCAACAACTGAAAGAACTACTTTATGATTTTGGATATCATAGGGTGTCGCTGCAACTCCAAACCTGAATGTCAGAGGTAATCCGTAAGGACGGAATGTGTTTTCTTCCGGTTCGCCGTCATCACCTAGAATTGGTTCACCGTTATTATAATCAACAAAACTACCATCAAGTTGTAAATCCGGTCCGAAGTTTCGAATGGACATTCCCAACTTTAACGTTTTATAGTTTGTGTCATACAATGTCCCAACATCAAAAGCCCAAGTGTTGCCGGCACCAAAACCTTCTTCTTCACCCGATAAGCCTTTTGCAAAAGCCTCGTGAATGAATTTTACATGAGCACCAAAACTGAATTTATCTGAAATGCTGGTACCATATCCAAGTCCGATTGCATAGCTTCCGGCACTGAACGTTTCGCCATTGATGCTTCCATCTTGGTCTTCAATGGTTGTAACCGACATATCACCGCTTGATAATGACACCATGCTGACAGCAAGGGTTCCTCTTATTTGCGGTACTTTTATTGAGTATGCTGCGGCGATAAGATCAATATCAGCGAACCATTTCGTTTTAGATGCAAAAACATATTGTTTTGGAGCCGTAGCAAGTCCCGCTGGGTTCCAAAATACTGATGAGGCATCCTGTAACAGGGGGTCCATTGCTGCACCCATTGCAAATCCTCTTGCGCCAATATCAAGCTTAAGGAATTGGGCACCAACAAAACCGACTTTCGCAGTTTTTGAACCTTCAGAGTCCGAATCGCTTGCAAGGGCAATGCCTATAGAGATTAACAGAAAACCTAATGTTTTCCATGTTGTATTTATTTTCTTAATCATTAGTTACCCCTCAGAATAACGAATTTTCCAATTTGTTTAGATGGGAATGTTTTCAGGGCTGTTTCAACCACATAAACATACATACCGCTTACAACATCTAAATCTGATTTTGACGATAAGTCCCATGCATCATCAGTGGAGCTGTCATTGTGGTAAATTTCTTGAATGACATCTCCTGTGATACTTAAGATCGTAATTTTACACGCGGGCGGCAAATTGGTAAAGTTTATTTTGTTCTCATATTGTGCCTCAAGCAGCGAAGCGCCTTTATATGGATTGGGATATACCGAAACACGCTTGCCATTCCATTCTTCTCCTTCTCCGTAAAACTTCCGTGGATAGACAGGTTCAGGAGCTCCGGTTGATGCGTCCGTCTTATAGTTGACTTTCGCTGATTCGATGGGCGGAAATTCAGGTTTCCCATGTGCTGACGGGTTATCATAGGCTGTTACCACATAATAATATGGGAGATTGTTGGTCGGGCGATCAATCTCTGTAATCATATCTACCTCATTGCCATCTGCATCTGCAGCACGGAAGACTGAAGACGTATCAAAGAAACTGTGTGTCAACGCCGGTAAATCAAATTGCTGTTTGTTGAACAATGTGTCTCCTGTTTCAAAATCCGTCACATAAACAGGGCCATCTACATTATCAAAGGCGCCGAGCAGTTCCCATTCTCCCGGGACGAATTTTGAACGATACACTCTATATCCTTCAAAATCTGCTGCGCCGACCAATGGATCTACTTCTAATTCAGAAGAGTTATCCCAAGACATCATAACTCCTTGGTCCAACGGACTGTAGGCCAACACAGGGACAGGAGGAGGAATCGGCAATAGATAATGGATATCTTCATCCGGGGCTGACGGTTCATAAGGGCTAGAGGAACTTCCTGCAAAATATGCTATTAAAGCATTATCAGCATTGACTCGCAGATCCCTTATACCTTTTCCAACAATTGCCGCATAGACAAAATGTAAAGTGTCTCCCACCTCAAAATTATTAAACGGACCCGTTGTTAACATAAATCGGTAATCAAATGTTGGAGCGCCTACATTAAACGGATGGGGCATAAATTTATTTCCGCGACTTTCAATATGTGTCCCTGTTGCGTAGTCAAATTTATCTCTGTCGGTCGCCGGATCTGATTCCCAATTCCACCACTGGTGACTAAAAACACGCATGAGTGTATCATCCTCTGTATCCATATAAGGGCCGTATTTCCACATATCTGTATAGATCAGCCGACCGCCGATGAACCCGGGGACATCTCCACCCTCATTGGTATCATCTTCAGGTGTTGTTGGATCATCAGCATCATACATAAAAGACATGTTCCTTGGGACAACATATCCTCTCAGTGTTACACCGTTAATAACAGCAACCTCGCCTGCGGTAGCAGTATAATCGGGGTTTACCGCATCAAGCTGCCATCTGATTTCCGGAGCATTGCTGTCATCAGAAATGAATACCGTGTATTCATCATAGAAACCATCGGGGTAAGCTAAGGTGGGTTCAAAATCCGGCTGGTTGGATGATGGGCTTCCTACATTTTTCCAACCAAATGGAACACCGGCTTCACTGTATCCTTCAATAACGTCATCGCCATCCAAGTCACCATTTTCAACCAGGTCTACTCTATATGTAATTTGGTTTTCCGGATTGTTACCATCCCAACCGTCAAAATCAACTGCATCATCAATATGGGGGTTTGTCGGATCATTTCCTGTTCCGACATCGCAATCATATACCCAGCTGATGTACAGTTCGTTTAACTCATCTCCACTGTAGTCATCTCCGCTACGTTCCTTGATCACATCCAGTTCATAAATAACAAAGTCATCATAATCCGGAGTACTCCAGGTTAAACCTCTTTGTTTCATTTTAAGGCCAAGGGATGTTGTGGTATGCGGTCCGACAAAATCATCAAAGGTCGCATAACTGTCTTCAACTGATTTTCCCGGATAAGCCGGAAGATCAAAACTGCTTCCTTCTGTAGGATGAAATTCATACTGCCCGTAGTCAGCATGACTGCAGCGTTTTTCTCCATCGACCAATGCAGAAATCCACAATCGTCCTTCCCACAAATGATGTGTCCCACTTCCTCCTGGCCATTCCATGGATGGAAGTCCCTCCGGCACATTGGGGTCACCATAGTTTCCAAAGTTGCTGGTTGCTGTCCACACTTTACCAACATTGTGGACCTTATATTCATCGACCGCCATATTTCTCGGAGACATTGGGTAATCAGTAACATTGATGTTTTTCCCAATTATCATGGAAAGTGAGAGTCCGATGACAATTATTGTTTTGTAGTATGTATTCATATTTGTCTTCTATGTATTAAAATTTTACTGAAATACCTAGCTTGATCGTTCTTTCTTGTGAAAGATATCCGGGGATACCATATACACCACCGGCAGGATACTTTTTATTATAATCAATTTTGCCGTCACCATCAGTATCCATGATCCACATATATTCATCTTTGAACGTTTCATCAATGTAACCGTCACCGTCATCATCTATGCCATTGTGATCGTCTTCAGACGGGAAGACAGCTTTATCCTTATCTTCATAAGCTTTTTGGTAATTTGTATACAAGTGATACCATTCTGCATCATAAACATCGGTAATGTTCTGGTTGTTGAACAAATTATCAACCCAAAGGAAGACAGATGCTTTTGTGTCTCTTCCAAATCCGGGAATAATGAAGCTCTTGCTGGCATACAAATCCACATTAAATGTGCTTGGTAAGCGCTCGGTATTAATTTCAACCTCTAAAGACCTACTGGGCGGAGAATAGGGTAATCCGCTTCCGTAATTGAGGGTGGTGTTCAAATCCACATCAATATACGGTACCATTGTTTTTAATGTTGCATTAATGGTGTGTCTTTGATCCCAATCCAGGTAGTTCTCATTTCCGGGGATGATCTGACTTGCCCATGTAAATCGATAGTTCTGAAGCGCCGAAGAGCTTTTTCCCTTGGCAATAGAATATGTGTAGTTGATATTACCACCAAAGTACTTGGTGAATTGACGGAACAAGTCAATCTCCAATCCTTTTACATTACCATAGTCACCGTTAATGTGGCGGGTATAGTATTGATTTGCCTTGATCCAAATCTGTTTCGTATCAACTAATCCCTGAATATCTTTGTAGAAACCTTTGACTTCCAGTCTCCAGAAGTTTCCAATTTGATGTCTTAACCCAAGTTCATAACTGGTTGTTGTTTCAGGTAAGATATCCGGGTTTCCCACAATTGGGAAAGCGCCTGAGAAATCCCAGTTAATATTTCTGTACATAAATTGGAATTGCGGAATCTGGAAAGTCTGTCCATAATTGAAGTAAAATGCATCCCGGTTTGTGATTGGATAAGATACACCAATCCTCGGACTCCAGTACCATTTAGAAGGAACGGTCGTTGGATCTTTTACTTCCCCTCCTGTTGTCAGGTCGACAGTTGGATCATTTATATCAGACGGGTAATTGTCAAATCTCGGGTCAAAGTAATCTACCCGGATACCGCTGACAATTACCAGAGATTTAAATTCCATTTTATCTTCAAGGAAGACTCCCCACCAAACGGGGTCCAGTTTCTTTTGTTTTTGACCCCAAGTTTGATCACTGTATAGGTCTTCAAACGGTTCATGTAATTCATTATAATTGACCTTACCATCACCTTCGCCTACATCCGGAGGAAGATCAATAAAGTCATCATCATAATCACCGTCCCCGTTTCCATCAACCGCAGGAACACCATCTTCACCATAATCCAAGTGATCCCAGGTGCCATTTCCTTCAAATTCATCATCGGTGCCTTCTATACCGTCAAAGCCCCAATCTGAAAACTTTTCACCAAATCGACCCCAGCCGTTTCTGGATCCGATATTTTGACCATAGATGTTACCGCCTGAGGGCATATCAACATCATGATCAAATACGTCATACACATTCATCTCAAAACCGGTTCTCACTAAATGATGTTTTGTGACCTGGCTTGTTAATGTGGTTTTAAAATTCCAGATCACTTTTTCATCTACATTCCATCGGTTACGATTAAATGTTGTTCCGTTTCCGTATGTATAAAATTTATCTCTGTCTTGCGTATTCTGAATTGGAATATCCTCCCAAGCCAACCATTTACTATAATCGTTGGGGAAGGCATCCTCCGAAATATCCAAGAAGTCATTGTTATTCCAGTCGGTAAAGAGATTATCGCTGTAATCATCAATAAATTCCTGTTCAATGCCTGCTTCATTCAGAAAATCAAGATAGGTCGGAATGCTGGCTGACTCCTCGGTATCATAATGATAATATGTTTTAAACCGACTTAAGCTGACTAGCAAGAATGTGTTTTTCGCAAACTGTTGGTTTAAGCTCAAACTAATGTGTGAACTGTTGTCTCTAAACCGCAATAAGTGATCTAACATACTGAAGGAATCATTGAACCCATCAGCAAGCGGATCGTTTGTTAAATTTCTGTTTCCTAATATGATCGTATGTCCAAGACTATCTGTAGTATTTGTATTGGGAATTGGAATGTCAACACCCCATTGATATTCACCGTCATCATTCATATCGATAAAGCTGGAATCGCTCGTAGCGCCTGTCCGGTTAAAATCAAAAATGTCCCAATTGCTGTTCCCGTTCAAGTCTTCTTCTCTAAAATCACCGTCCCCTTCAATGATGGCTCCTTCGCCGTCTTTATCAACTTCAACCAAAACATTACGTTTAGGAATATCATTCTCACTAATCCCAACGGTTTCTATTACCTCATACATATTCAAACCATATAATAATCCGTCCTCGCCATAGGTAGCGGGATCGAAAATATCTTTAGCCTGAATCGTAACAACCCTATCTAATCTGTCATCATTATCAGAATTTTCATTTTCATAACTGATGCGGCTGTATCGATGGCTGTACTGATTGTTGCTCGAATAGTTATTGTTTATTGCCAGTTTGACTTTTGATTTCGGGAAAGGTCTCCAGGTTAAACTTGTCGTAACGGCACCCGCGTCTCGTTCAGCAATACCGTACCTTCCCTGTTCATTGGTAAATTCCCCTGCAACAAACCACCGTAGCGGGAGATTCCACAGCGGCCCGCCTAATGATCCTTCAAAAACTCTTTCTCTGTTTAGGCCCGGAAAACCAACATTCATGAGTGAATTATCATCTGTTTTTACACGAAACATTCCTTTTAATTCTGAACCGCCTTCTTGAGTAACCATATTCACCACACCGGAAAGCGCATTACTGTATTCCACTGAAATTCCAGACGTAATAATATTTGTTTCAGCAATTCCCAGTTTTGGTACTTCGGCACTAAACTCATTGTCAATCGGGTCGACAGCAGGGACACCATTAATTAAGAATAATATCTCACCGTCTCGACCACCACGTGCATGTCCGTCAACAATTCCGGCAGTCAGGTTTAAGATATCACCAATGTCATCAACAGGAATTTCTTCAATCATTTCAGATGTCATGCTTCGCCTGGAAGAAACAAGGTCGGTCTCGATCAAAGGTTTTTTGGCTGTTACAGTAACAACTTCGCCTTCCAGAACTTCAGAGCTCATCTCAATATCAATCGTTGTTGTTAGGTCTGCTGTAACAACGACATTGGTTATTACGGATTTTGCATATCCCATACTGTTCGCATTGATCGTATATTCACCCGGTGGAACAAATAGAATAGTATAATATCCTTCTAAATCAGCAGCGGATCCTAAAGAAGTCCCTGTAACGAGAATATTAGCCCCAATAATCGGTTCTCCAGTTGAAGCATCGATAACTCTACCTGCGATTTTTCCGGTATTTCCAGCAAATAGACTCGATACAAACAGTACCATAAAAATAAATGGTTTCAAATGTCTCATAAGGTTTTCCATAAATTTTTTATTAATTTGTTAGGTTGTGATTTAAAACATGGTTATAAACAAATAGCCGTCATGTTTTAATCCTGGACTGAATTTGTATTGATTTATATCAAGAAAGCAAGTCTTTAAATAATATAATTCTTTTTTTCATATAATTCATGAAATTCATTATTTTGTTTTCTGGAAAAATTGTGGTTGGAATATGTGTTCATTGTTGTTTAAACTTTAACTACGAAGTATTTTCTCAGAGAATTCCCATCGTTGTTTTGGGGAATTCTAAATCGATATAAAACCTTATAGGTGATAAATCGGTTGAGAAATCATAATAAACAAAACAGGAGAATAAAAAAACATGAATAAAACAGTTAAAATACTGCTTTTTCTTGTGATGACCCTTTCGGTCACTCTTGCCTATGAAGCGATTTTGAAAAGCACAGGTGAGTTACCCAAAGGACAAAACACAACTCAAATCACAGAAAAAGCAATACCGAGCGGTCCTGTTTCCATCGACAACAATGTTGTTGTGAAAAGAGCCTATTCGGCCGGACCAAGCGCGGTAACACAACGTAGTCATGATCCTGAAACTGTACCTGTTAGAGACAATCCAGTTATTCAAGATTCCCGCTTTGCCTCAATCATTTCACATGGTTCAGGTGCAACGGGTGTAGGCGGATTTATCTTTAATACCGGTGACAGTGCTGCTGTTTGGTATAGACCTGACACTGAATGTACCGTTGATGGTGTACAGCTCTATTTCCACTATGAATCAGAATTGATCGGAACAGACGTAACTATCGTTGTTCGTGAGGTTCTTGATGTGACGTCTACCGGATTAGAAGCTAACGGCGTGTATGACTTTTCATATTATAACGCTACTACCGGCGACTTTATGGGAGATGTTCTTTACTCCTATACACTCCCGTTGACAACATCCGATGTTTATCCGACAATGCTGGATATCGATTTCGACCAGCAGGTTGATGTCGCTGCCAATGATTTTGCTATTCAAGTCATTGGTGATTTCGGATCTGACGGCGCTGACTTAATGTACTACGCAGGAGTCGGTGGAAGTGGAACTACATACAACCACGGGTTCAAATACTATGCAACCGGCGCATCATATTGTGATGAAGGCTGCTGGGTGCCCAGATTAAACTTCATTGTGGATGCAAAAGTGGACTACTATGGTGATCCGCCTCCGTTCATTACTGAAGTTGAAGATCTTCCCGATGTTTATGCATCTTGCGATGGCGGTCCATACTATGCTACTGCAAATATCGTTGATGTAGGTACAGCAGAATTTACTGGCGCTCTTACCAGTGTTATATTTGGTTATAATATCGGTGGTGATGATATTGAAGCTGAATTAGTTGGAACCGGTGTCGGTGACGTGTTCACAGGTGAGATTCCTTCTCTTCCTGTCGGAACTACTGTCGAGTACTGGTGGAAAGCTGTTGATAATGGAGATGAAAATCCTGCTGGCGGAGTGATTCACGAAACTGATCTCAGATTAACACCCGAATCATTCACCGTTCGTGAATACACGGAAGGTGCTGATGTGCTTGTTCTGGATGATGGTCCAAATGCATTAGATGAAACCTATGCTGCCAGAGTTGCAGATGCTCTTTATGAGCTGGGTTACTCTGCTGACTTTTGGAACACCAAAAGCGGCGGATCATTAACAGATTGCGAACTGAGCAACTATGCACATTTAGTTCTTATTCAAGGGCTGAATAGTGAAGGAAATTTAGGTCTAGGTAGTCAGCTTGAAACAGACGTTATGGCTTTCTTAGATAACGGCGGTAACCTGCTGTTCTCGTCTGCAGATTATATCTACGGTGTAACAGAAGGGACAACCGACGGCTGGACAACCACTGATGCTGCAGCTTATCCGTTCTTGGCAAACTATCTTCATACCGCTGAGTTCTGGAGTGACGCAAACTACTACGGTGCTGACGATGGTTCAACCGACACACTGTACACTGGTGTTGAAGGTAACCTTTTGACCGGAACATTCCTTGATCCGTTCATCGCTTATTCACCTGAAGCATCCAACTGGGCTGATGAGATCATTCCGGATGGAGATGCTGAATCTATCTTCATGGTACACAGCACTGAAGAAGAAGATTGGGTTGACTTCGGCGGATTGATGTTCGAAGGCGATTACAAACTCGTCTTTGTCCCGTGGCACTTAGAAGGTATCGATGATGATGCAATCTTTGGCGAATTCCTCGATAACACGATGGTTTGGTTTGGTGTTGAATGCGTACCTGTTATATCAGCTATTGACGGACCTTCCGGCCCAATGTTCTCGTCGGATGACGTTACCGTTGTTGCAACAGCTGAAGATTGCGAAGGCGATGCATTTACGGTTGATCTGGTTTACACCATCGGCGGTGAAGCTACCACGGTTGCTATGACCGATAACGGTGACGGAACCTTCACGGGAACTATCCCCGGACAAGAAGGCGGAACCACGGTTTTATACCATTGTGTTGCAACTGATGCCGGCGGTTCATTTGTTACAACTGATGTGGATTACTTTGTCTATGCACCATCTGCAGACGTCCTATTCGTATTGAACAACGAAATGGATTCAGGCAGCTATCCGGGTCTGTATTATTTCTATGATGCATATGTCACTGAAAGTCTGTTTGTATGGCCGGACTTCTGGGAAAGCTCTGCAAATGGTCTGCCAACTGCAGAATTGCTTGCTTTCTATGATATAGTATTCGAAATCACCACAACAGCAGATTATCCGTTCTATGGTGCGCTTCATACCTATTATGACGGCGTATTATCTGATTGGCTTGCACTTGGAAATAAAAACTATGTGCTTGCAGGTGATGAAACATTCGGTATCTATAACATGAGCTGGGGCGATGTCGATTTTGCTGAAGGTTCATTCTTCCATAATCTCGGTGTGGCATCAACATTGAATGATATCAATGCCTCAGGTATTTCAGAAATTGCAACAGTAGCCGGAGATCCAATCTCAGGTGCGATGAATGCAGCTGAAGGCGGAGATGTTGTTCTTTACGATCCCGATTATGAAATCGGTTTCGCAAACTGGTTAGACGGGCTTGTACCGACTGCTGACGGTGTGGCTTGCTTCACATCCGGTGATGCAGCTGTTGGTGTTCACAAAACATGGGCAAACGGTAACCAAACTTTATTCCTTGGATTTGATCCTCTGTCACTGAATGACGATCCATATGTATGGTGGGGAGCTAAAGAAGAAGGTTCGTTGAAACAAGCACTTGATTGGATCATTGATGATTCAGTTGATGAGTTAAAACCATTACCAACCACATTTGTGCTTCATCAAAACTATCCGAACCCATTCAACCCAACAACAACGATTGCGTTTGACGTACCTCAGGTATCAGACGTGAAGGTTACGATCTACAACCTGTTAGGCCATGCTGTATCTACAATTGATAGAAGCAGTGTAGCTCCGGGTCAGCATCATGTTGTTTGGAATGGAACAAATCAACTGGGTCAACCTGTAAGTAGCGGTGTCTATTTCTACAAAATAGAAGCAGCTGACTACACAGCAACCAAGAAGATGATGTTCCTGAAATAAAACAGGATATCGATCATTGAATCATAAAAAAGGGTCTCGTTTGAGACCCTTTTTTATTTTCAGTTAATATAAAATATTGTCGCTCAATGAAGTGTTATCTTTTTCAATCGATTCGAATTCCCTACAACATTAACGGATGACAGCGCCATCGCTGCTTCGGCGATCACCGGATGAAGCAAGCCAAACACCGCCAATGGAATGGCAACCAAGTTATAAATAAAAGCCCAGAATAAATTCTGTTTGATTTTTTTAAACACAGCCGATGAAAGATCAAATGCTCTGATCACGCCAAACAAATCTTTTCCGGTAAGAACGATTTCGCCTGATTCCATCGCAATGTCTGTTCCGGAACTCAATGCAATTCCAACATCCGCTTGGGCCAGCGCAGGGGCATCGTTGATCCCATCACCGATCATAGCAACGACTTCACCGGATTCCTGTAGTTTCTTTACAATAGACGATTTCTCACCCGGTAACACCTGTGAGTGATATTGGTCGATGTGCAGCTTTTCTGCCAGAGCTTTTGCGGTTTTATCCCTGTCACCGGTGACCAAAACAACCTTTTGTTTGTTTTGTTTAAGTTTTGATATGATTTCTAAAGCTTCGGGTTTGATTTTATCTGTTAGTAGAAATACAGCTGAAGCTTTTCCGTCAATGGACATATAAACCGGCGTTTTTTCACCGAATTCTTCCGGGGTTGCTCCTGTGAAATCCGCTGTCCCTAATTGAATTATTTTTCCATCAACCGTTCCATAGGTTCCTTTTCCGGGTTCGGTTTTTACAGGATCTGCTTTCAACGCTTCAATCGAATTGGACTTTGCACAGTTTACTATAGCTTCGGCCAGTGGATGAGTCGATTCTTTTTCAACCGATGCAGCATATTTTAAAACATCCTTTTCGGATATGTTTCCTTTTAGAAGAATTTCTGAAACATCGGGTTCGCCTAAAGTAAGTGTTCCCGTTTTATCTAAAAGCACGGTTGTGACTTCATTCATTCTTTGAATGGCTGCACCGTCTCGAATTAAAATTCCGTTTTCTGCTCCTTTTCCGCTTCCGACCATTAGTGCTGTAGGCGTTGCCAGCCCCAAAGCACACGGACAGGCAATGACTAGTACAGCAATCGCTGCATAAAACGCTAAGGCTAATGGCGGCATGGATAAATCCACCCACGAGAACCAGTCTACAATATGCGATACCAATCGAATCAGAGGTTCATGAAAAACAACCCATGTTAAAAATGTGACCAGAGATAAAACCAAAACGATCGGAACAAATATTGAAGTGATTCGATCGGCAAATACCTGGATGGGGACTTTGGTGGTTTGCGCTGATTCTACCAATTGAATGATCTGAGCTAAAAAAACCTCTTTCCCAACTTTTGTTGTTCGAACTTCAAGCGTTCCGTCCAGATTGATCGTAGCTCCGATAACTTGATCTCCGATAGATTTTTCCACCGGCATTGATTCTCCTGTCACAATGGATTCCTCAACCGAAGCTCTTCCGCTGATGATCTCTCCGTCTGTTGGAATTTTTTCTCCTGCACGGACAATGAAAATATCACCGGGTTTTAAATCCTTTTTGTCGATTTGATTTTCATGGCCGGATGCATCGATCACGGTCGCTTTTTTTGCACCCATCGTCATGAGCTTTCGTATGGCTTCTGATGCTTTTCCCCTGGCTTTTGATTCAATATATCTGCCGGACAAGTGGAAAGCCATGATCATTCCGGCAATTCCTGCAAAAGAAGGCATTTGTGGAAAGAAAGAAAAGAAAGCCAAGATTTTCACGATTCCAGTCATCCATGCAGACAAAGACCCCAACGCGATCAGCACATCCATGTTCGGTATTCGATGAACAACTGATTTGAATGCGCTTTTCAATGTTTCTAAGCCGGCTGAGAAGAGGACTGCTCCGCTTAAAAGGACCATTCCTAAATGAAAGATAAATGGTGTTGGCCACATGATGCCGAATCCCATTTCCGGGATCATCCAAATCATGACCGGAATCGTAAATAACCAACTGATGATCAGTTTCTTTCTCGCAATTAGAAACTGATTTTCTTGGTCGGAAATTTTTTCTTCCTGCTCTAGAGCATCTTCTTCGATCACGGCGGCTTCAAAACCGACTTCTTTTACTGCGCTTACCAAAGCAGAAGATTCCAGATCTTCGCCAATCACGGTTGCTTTTTCGAGTGTTAGGCTGACGACGGCAGATTCTACATTGTCTAATTGGTTAAGTGCTTTTTCAACGGATGAACTGCATCCTGCGCAGTGCATTCCTGTTATGGTTAATTCAATGGTTGTTTTCATAGATTAAATGATACATATGGGTGAGTGAAAAAATGCTTATTGGTTTGCAGGTTATTTAACAACCCACGACACACCCAATAATAACTCTGTTACAGTACGGCTTTCTTGGGTGAAACGATAATTACTATGATGTTCTAAAACAGCATTAGTATAGAAGAGCAGATTGTTCTTAAGAGGTCTTTCCCATTCGACAGCAAACCGGTGACGCGTGTTATATCCGCTGATAGAATCATCTGAGAAAAAGGCATTGGGCGTTTGTTCTGCCCATCGATATTGAATGGAACGATTATCGGCTTTACCAAAAATCACCTCCATCGACTTTACGCCTCCGCCGAGTGGATATCCCATAAATCGATTGAAGTATTTTCTTCCATCCATGGGGCGGCTGTAAACCAAAACAAAGTCAGCATTGTTATCTGAATAGTGCTGATATAGATGCGGAGAAGTTTGAGTGTATACGGCCTTGAATTGGTTTGCAATCATTCCGATTTGCAAGGCATGCACCAGTGAGCGCGTTGCGTTTACATCACTCCGCCATTCCACATCAAGAAGGTTTGTGTCGATCTCATCAATATCCAATTGAATAAATATCATTGAACGGGATAGTTGTTTTTGTACGCCAATTGTCGTCATAACATTATGTGTTGACGAACTGAATTCCTGATTATGATACAGCGGTAAGAACGGATTTAATTCGTTAAAGGTCAATCGTCTCGAAATCGATACCACTTCACCAAATATAATCTTCCATGAATTCTTAAGATCAAATTCTAATCGATGACCGATAATGTTTTTTCCCGAGCCCGTTTTTGTCGATAGAACCTCCCTCGTGTCTGCATCTATAATTACGCTTTCATATTTCCATCGATGACCCCAGAAATTCAATCGCAGATGATCCACCGGAGGTAAGTTATCGCTAAAGATTGTGCCGGTTCTTCCTTTATCCCAAATTAACAAGTCTCTGCCAAATTTTATTCGATAATTTTTACCCTCTTTTTGAATAAATCCCCGACGATTAAAATGATAATTAATGTCTTTTATCCGGTTTAATACCCGAAGGTTATCCTCCATTTTTAACCAACTGAGTCTAATGCCCACATGAGCTGCGATTGTCCAGCCGTGTTCTGTGGTCTGCTCAAAAAGGATTTCTGCCAAAGAGGGTCTTTTTGATTCATGCAGAAAATCGTCAACGTCACGGAAGTTGGTATAAAATGTGTCCGTATCGGCTAAGGTTTGATTAACGTATTGAAGATGCGGATTTAAAACGATGGAAAAATTCCGATTCGTTTCGGATACCGCCATCCCTGAAACGATTAACAGAAAGAATAAGATATTTTTTACGTTCTTCATCGTCGGAATGTAAATCTGAAAATGGCTTTCTTCCAAGAAGGAAGGTTTCAATGGATTCAGAATCAGTTTGAACGCAATTCTTCTTTATTTTCGTAGGGATGCTTTCGAGAATAAATATGAAGGAATCGTCACATCAAATTCGATGGAATCAAAAACAAGCTCGGTTCCCTTGTTTTTTGATAAGGCATCTTTAAAAACAATATGCTTTGGATACCATCGCTCTTCTAGTTCGAATGTTTCGAGAATCTCGGTTGTTTTGAGCAGTTTTCCGCTTTTCGCATACCGCAATTCTTTCAACGGAAGCAGCCGTTCTTTGTCGACCCAAATCTTCCGCGAAAAATAGGCAACATCGTCAGTAACAGCCGTTAATTTAATCACCCAGCAATCCCGATTCGAATACGATTCAGACCCAAGGTTTTCTGCATGGTATGTATCGAGAAGTGATCGGTCTTCCATCATGTCCTCGTATGAAAAATCCGACCCCATCATGGATTGTCTCAACATGTGTCCGGCGATTCGGATGATCCTGTCTGACTGCGGTGAATACATCCAAAGCTGATCATCAATCTTCAGCATCTTTGTACCTTTTTCACGAGCCGGAGCAAGATATTCACTGAAGGATTTATTCGATCCCTCAACCCATGATTTCATTGTCATGGATCGATCTCCTCTGCGTCCGTGAATGGTCATAGTAATCGTTGCTGACCGATTCCCGGCGATGGTGTTATTATCAATTTTTTTTAGGATATCTTCTCCGGTTGGAGTGCTGTCCTCACCCAATAAGAAGATTGAACAAATGAATAAAAGCAACAAATGTCTCATGGTAAATCCTTACATTTCCAGTTCTTTAAATAATTGGGCTGTTTGCCGTTTGTAAATACCGATCCCGGATAAAGCCGTTCCTAAAATGGTTGAAACAAATCCGGGGATGAAACCGATATAATATGTTTCAGCGGTAATCTTTGCTCTGAACACGGTTGGGAACATCATATTGATATTTTTCATTAATGCGCTAATATCCAGACCTTGTGTTTGCAGCCAGTAGGCAGAACCCAATCCGACGATCGTTCCGCATATAGATCCAACCAGACCGATAAAAACAGATTCATAGATCATCGACCGATAAATGTGCCCTTTTTGTTCACCGATCGCAAGACGAACGCCGACTTCTCCGTACCGGCGAAGCCCGCCCAACAGCCCTGCATTCCACAGCACTATAGACATTACAAAAATGAACACAAACACGATACTGCCTGAAAAGTACTCAACCATATCCATATAATCGGACATGCTGCCCAAAGACTTTAACGTTCCCATCGTCGGAGCAAATTCATCTTTGATATGATTATAATCGGCATTGAACGTTGCTGCGATCAGCTCACTTTTTTCATTATCATAAATACCGCCGGGTAAGAAACCGAATATCTCTCCGCAAGCGTCATTCATATCGAGTGCATTTTGAATATCTGCGATGTCAGCGATCATCGCACCCCTATCCATCGCCAGCACCCCAAACTGGATTGTTCCGACAACGGTAAAATTATAAAACGTTGTAGAGCCGTACATTGTTGAGCCCAGCAGTGTGGCTGTTTCTCCAATCTGAACATCGAGTTTTTCAGACAGTTTTTCACTGATCAAAATTTCTCCCGATCGCTCAGGGATTCGTCCCTTTTTGATCGCTTTTTTAATATTCAGTCTATTGACTTCATCGTACTCAGCACTGAATAGATCAACGCCCATACCGAACACCGGCCCCTGTGAACGGGTTTCTCCGTCCGGTCCGGGGATGTCCAGCAGCCCGCCGAATTGAATCCGCTGAACCCACGTCATATCCGGATAGCGTGTATTCAATTCCTCAACCCATTTTTCGGATCCCAACAAAGCAAGGTCATTGGGTTTTTGATCCTGGTTTTCCGTATAGGCACGGGTCATTACCTTGACATGTCCCGTCGAAAACCGTGAGGTTAAATCGATCAAATCACCGAATACACCCTGCAGATACGCCTGGAAGAACACGGTAATCCAAACACCGATCGTTACAATCAATATGGGAAATAAACTTCGGTGATGATCTCGCATCAAACCTTTGACTAAAAACTTTATCATTGAATTTTCCCCCGTATTGCATCTGTCGGCTTCATTTTAGCAATTCTGCGAGTCGGCAGATAACTGACGATTGTAGTCGTAATAAGCACAAGCAATGTGGTTCCTAAAACCAGCCCCAGGCTGTAGGACGGATAGATTGTCTCAGCAATCGTTAACCCGAAATCGTCCGTCCCTGCCGGCATGGACCAGCCGATGGAAGCCTGATATGCCAGCAGTGGGAATCCGTAAATGGCAGCTAAGATTGCAGCCAGTACCGAGTGGATTGCACCCTCAACAGTAAAGAGCGTGATAACCTGTCCTTGGGTCATTCCCAATGCGATGTGGGTTCCAATCTCTTTCTGCCGGCGAAAGATCGAGAGAACTTGTGTGTCAAAGATGGCCAACATTGCCAGTGACATTAAAATGATGAAAAAGATATAACCGCCAATCGATTTCATTTCGATCATTTCCCGGATTTCGGTCAACAAAAAATAATTATCTTTATATATCCAACCGTCGAAGGTCTGAGTGTTTACGGATTCTTTATGGGTCACAAGCATTGTTGCTTCATTTTCCATTCCGGTCATTTTTTGATGAACATGCAGCGGCAGCCATAAAATTCCGAAATCAACAGCAGGGACATTTGTTTTGAATACGTGCACGATTTTAACCTCTGCGGCATCAAACGTTCCATTCACATCTCGCCAGCGGACGGTGACATAATCACCCACATTCAGCTTGCTCGTCTTGGCGGTTCGTTTTCCAATCATCGCAGGAATTTCCTCCGGCCCTGCACCTGTCAAACGATCTGACGGAAGTTGTAATATCTTTTGGTCCGGATCAATCCCTTTCAGGTACACGTTTTGCATTCTGCCGTCGGGATACATCGTTCCTTGAGTAATTAGGATCGGCGTCATTCGTTCTTCATCGATCGAACGCCGTACCGCAGATGAGATCAGCTGATGACTGTCATCAATGGTAAACGGATCATACGGATCATAACCGCTGTGCCAGTATTGTCCGCCGCCGATTTCCCATTCGATTGTATCGTGTCTGGCCTGCTCATCCCATCCACTCAGCACACCTTTATGCCAAATGATCACTACAAAGGCCAAGGACAAAACAAACACATTCAACCAGGTTCGTAGTTTTGCGCCCATCAAATTACGATAGGCAAGTTTCAGTGCTAACATCATTTCCTCACTTACCTTTCATGATTTCATCTGTGACGACTTTTCCGTCATCCAAACTGATCTTTCTTCGTAAATATTGAATGACTTTGTCATCGTGTGTTGCAAAAATAAATGTTGTGTTCAGTTCCTGATTCAATTTCACCATGGTCTGTAAAATATTATGGGAGTTTTTTGCATCAAGATTGGCTGTAGGTTCATCTGCCAAAACTATTTTTGGGTTTTTCACCATCGCTCTGGCAATCGAAACACGCTGACATTCCCCGCCTGAAAGCTGCGGTGGCCTTGAATTGATCTTGTCTTGCAGCCCAACCCACTCCAAGGATTTTAACACGGATTCTTTTCTTTCTTTTGCCGGCATCCTTAACAGAAGCAACGGCAGCTCAACGTTTTCATATACCGTATAAACGGGAAGAAGATTGTAAGTTTGAAAAATGAACCCCAAGTGCTTATTTCGAAGATCTGCTGCTTTTTTTAATCCCAAGGTTGAAATGGATTCACCCAAGACAACCGCTTCTCCTTTTGTCGGAATATCCAGCGAACCGATAATGTTCAGCAGAGTGGTTTTTCCCGATCCGCTGGGACCGATGACACCGGTAAATTCACCTTTTTCAAATGTGAGGTTTACATCGTCCAGTGCTGTGAAATCACGCTTACCGATCGGAAATGTTTTTACCAAATGATTGATTGTGATGAGGGTTGAATTGTCCATAAAAATATACCTATTGTTTGTTGATTTGAATTGTATTGATTTTTTTTAATCCGCCAATAATGCCCATAACGATAAGATTAGAAACGACAAACGTCATCACGGCTAATAATAAATATTTAGTTATGTCCGTAATTTTCTGTAATTTCAAAAAAGGGGTCACAGTTTTCTCT
>CAYQZV010000005.1:0-115939 GCA_964422145.1 uncultured bacterium
TCTCCTACAGTACAGCAGCGCGGAAACACAGGAAGGCTGGACGTATGGCGGGTATGCATTCCCGGAGTCGGGCATTGAGGGGAATGTAAAACAGCTTGTAAAGCACATAAACGCTGAATTGGCCAATTTATCCGAGGATATTATATACTATTATCGAGTTACTCCGATCGTCAATCAGTTTTTGCCTGTCATTTCCAACCCTATTGAGGGGCAAGTGCTAATTGGAACAAGCCTAACCATCGAAGGAACGGTGGATATTTATGATTAAAAACCCTGTGATCATTGTAAAAATGAAAAAAGAAAACGCCGTATTCGGGCGATTTGCGGGTTTCTTATTGAAAACCCCTCTGGAATTTTTGCCAATTAACAAACAAAAGAGGAATTATGCCACGTTTTAGCGCAATTAGCAAGGAAAGACTTTCAACGGTAGATGCGAGACTGCAGCTATTGTTTAACGAGGTTGTTAAGGGATTTGATTGTTCTATTATTGAAGGCCGCCGTTCAAAAAGCCGCCAAATGGAACTCTACCAAAAACGCAAGACAAAAACACTCAATTCCAAGCATATTGAGGGGAAGGCGGTTGATGCTGCTGCCTACCCTATTCAATGGAACGACCGGGAGAGAGCCTCATATTTTGCAGGGTATGTAAAAGGGATCGCATTTAAAATGGGGATAGGTATTCGCTGGGGCGGGGATTGGGATAATGATACCGAGGTCGCGGACAATAAATTTGATGATTTAGTACACTTTGAATTAATAGAAAGGAAACCATGAAAACTTACACAATAGAAAACTCAGAAGGTAAGAAAAGGCTTGTCAAGCAGCGGGAATTAACACTCGGGCAAGACAAAAAACTCTTAGCGCTTGTCGCAGAAAAAGACTGGGATTTTAGTTTTGCTGAAAGCGATGAGCTGGAGGTGAGAGAACTATTAGGCTGGCTGGCTACAAATGATGTCATTCCAGAGCTTCTTGATATTATCCTAATTGGAGAAAAAGATGGGATAGACTGGAACGATATCACAAACAGTCAATTAGAGGAAATAGTCACCGATTTTTTTACTTTAAACAGCGTATGGATAAGCAAATTAAAAGCTGCCTTGACTCCATGGCTGAAAAAGACAAAGAAAAAGCAGAATTAGATGAGCTTTTTACTCCAGACACGCAAGAAGGTGAAACGATTGATAGTATCGTGTGGATTTTGTCGCGGGGTGACATTATTGCAGCAAAGAACATCTTTCAAAACATCACAATGGCAGAAGCCTTGGAATGGATTGTTATAGCAGAGAGAAACAGCAATGAGTAATCAAACAGTAAGTTCGAAATTCGTACTTGATATTTCTGATATAAAAACCGCATTAAACCAAGCGGCGAATAAGTTTAAACAGTTTTCAGATAACGCCGGGAAAGGCGTGGATGATTTAAATAAAAAACTCGGCGGCACCCAAGGAGGGTTTGCGAAAATAGGCCTAGCCATCCAAGGGATAAGGGAAGTGGCCGGTGTGTTTAATACCCTTGCAAGTGGGGCTGTACAATATGATTCGAAGATGCGTGAGGTAAAGTCCCTGACACAGCTTAGCCGCGAAGAATTCCAAGCCATGCGGGACGAGGTTCGGGGAATGTCCTTAGAGATACCGAAGGCTTCCGGTGATTTAGCCGGAGGTTTATATCAAGTGGTTTCTGCCGGTATAGAAGCCGGGGACTCAGTTGAGTTTTTAGAAGTCTCTGCAAGGGCAGCCGTTGCCGGGTTGACTGAGACTTCGGTATCCGTGGATGCAATCACCTCCGTAATTAATGCCTACACAATGGATGCCAGTGAGGCTGAGAACGTATCAGATCAGTTTTTCAAAACGATCAAACTTGGAAAAACAACCTTCGCAGAACTCGCGCCAACTTTAGGTCAGGTGATTCCTATTGCTTCTACATACAGAGTCGAATTTGACCAAATCGGCGCTGCCTATGCAACCCTTACAAAAAACGGTGTTCCTACTGCACGTGCAGCCACAAGTATCGGCCGGGCAATATCCGAAATGGTTATCCCGGGCTCTAAAGCTGAAAAAGCTATCTTGAAACTTCGGGATGCAAACGGAGAACTGATATATAAATCCGGTGAAGCAGCGCTAAAACAAGATGATCTTATTACCGTTATTGATAAGTTGAACAAGAGCGGCGTAAACCTTGCATCTATCTTTGGGGAAGAAGCAGCAAGGGCGGTTCTTGTGTTGTCAAAAAATATTGACATGGCAAAAAACGATCTGAAAGAAATGAATAACGCAGCCGGAGCAACCAATGAGGCTTTCGATGAGATTAAACAAAGTTTTTCTGCGGCGGCGCAAGCCTTAGCCAATGAGTTTAATTCAAAATTGATTGAACTCGGGGAGGTTATTTTTCCGATTATAACCAGCGGGTTTAAAATATTAACTGCCGCTATCAGGAACGCATGGAAGATATTATTAAGTCTGACGGCGGCCGTTGGTTATTATAATATCGCAATGGGAAAAGCGAATGCTGTAACAAAGATCGCCATTGCGCTGCAGAAAACCTACCGGATAGCTTTAGCAATGAGTCGCCGTGGAGTTATGTCGGTGATCCGCAGCTTAAAAACCCTTAGAGTGGCATTAGTCTCCACCGGAATTGGTGCTGCGATTCTTGCATTAGGTTTCGCCTTTGAGTTTTTATTCAATAGAACAAAAGATGCAACGATACAAACCGAGAGCCTTACTGAAGCTGAAAAGAATCTCGCAGATGCAATCGATAGGATCGGGAAAACCACAGATATTGATTCGCTTTCTTCCCAATACAAAACCCTTGAAAAAGCAATCGGAGCCACATCAAAGGAATATAAACAATATGCCAAAGAGGCGAGGGAGGAAGGGGACGCTGAAAAACAAAGGCTTGCTTTACTTGCCCTGCAGCGTAAAAACGATCTGATTGCAGAACGCAATGCGGTCGCACAACGAATAGCCACCCTTAATAAAGCCGGGGTTGTTTCAGAAAAAGCGACAGAGGCCGAGTATAAACTTCTCGAAATCGCCGCAAGACGGACGAAAACGTATGACGACGATATCAATATCCTAGAAAAAAGGAAAGCAGCGCTGTTAGAGGAAGCCGGGTCTGTAGAAAACCTAACAACAGCCGAGCGCATCCGGTATGAAAAACTCATCGATGCCATTGATAAACTCAACAAAAAGAAGGATGAGGAAAAAACCAAAACAGCCGATTTTATACACTCTGTTTCTTACCTGATGAACATAGAAGGCAGCGCTTTGGATGCAGCTATGGATAAGCGGAAAAAATGGTTAGACAATGAAATCGCTGTACTAACAACAAAGGCGGCGCTGGATAAGGCCGATCAAAAAAGGCTTATTGCTCTAAAAGATGAAAGAAATAAGATAACTGAAAGCGAACTCGAATTTAAAAAATCCATTGCTGATCGTGAGTTTGAAATAGAATTAAGGAAAAGAAAACTCGCCGGAGAGACAGAAGCTGAACTTTTACAAGTCCGGATTGATCGGATGAAGGAGGAGTTAAACTCAGAACAATTAACCGAACAACAGAGAGCAGATCTAAAGTTAAGTATTGAAGAAGCCAAAATGTCAAGACAAGAGGCATTAGGTGAAAAAAATGTGTCTTTCAGAGAGCAAATTGCAAATAAAGTATTAGGGATTGAGAAAAAAACTGCGGCAATGCGAGAGGGGATATCCCTGCAAGATCGAGTTAACACAGCCAAGGACACATTGATGGGCGGGATTAATGCTGCGGTGTCCGGAGTGAAGAGTGCGGCAAAAGTTCCATTCCCCGGGAACTTGATCGCTGTCCCTGCGGTGTTGATGGTAATCTTTGCAGCGCTGAAAAAAGCCAAAGACATGGGCGGCAGTATTTTAAAAATGGGCGAAGGTGGCTTGGTTGATAAACCGCAGCTTGCTTTAATTGGCGAGGCGGTTCATAAAAGCGGAACGGAATTAGTCACCCCAACCAAAACCTTCACAAAGTATATGGACGAAAAAGTATTGCCAAACATCATGGCAAAAATAACCGGCGGCAGTAACAATGAAGGGGTAGAAAAGCGGCTTGATCAACTAATCAACCGGCCGCAAATCACAGAAAAAGGGCTAGCAAATGCCGTGAGCAGAAACATAAGAGGACAGTTATAATTGAAAGTAACAATTCTCATCGACAACCATGATATTACCAGCCAAGTGTTAAAGGATGGATACCCGGAGTGGTTTGAAGAATCTATGAAGGGAGCTGGATATTTTAATTTTGAAGTCCGGCCTTTTGTTTTTCGGGTTTTGGCAACCCCGCTGGAAGCTGGAATACAAATCAACCATAGCAACGGTTCCTTTATTCTTGAGCGCAATATGTCGGCTATTGTTAGAAACCGCAACACCGGAGAGATCATATTAAATGGGTTTGTTGATGGTGTGTCCGATGAATTTACTGAGAAACCTCAAATTACATTATTCCCCTATGCTCTAAAGCTGAAAGATTGCCTTGTCGGAACGCGCAAAAACCTAAATGACGACGATTGGGTGGAGGGCGACCCTGAAGATGAAGAGGCTGAGATCGTTGCAGATTTCGACACGGAAGAAACAAAACCTATCCGTGAAATAGTACAGATGATTTTAAATGATACCAATGCCAGAGAAAATACAAACTTTACAATTACAGAGGAGAGTTGTCCATGACCGATAGTGGAGATCCGGGCGGCAGTTATACTGGTTATGCAGATCCTGACTTTGACGGACTTTACACCGGACAAATTGTTTATTCGTCCGGGATGGTTCTTGAATGGTACGGCTCCGGGTGGCGGCTTGTTACTTATGTTAACAACTACGACTGCCCGCCTGAGACACCGGATTATGTAGGAGCGGAAGAAGGCGAGGAAACAACCTTCGGTGATTATGTCTGGGAATGGAACGGCACATCGTGGTTTGTTTTAAGCGAAATAGGCGAAGATGGAGCGACCGGTACTGAGGACAGCGAAACAGACGATTCCGGGGCGGGGCTTTTTACCGGGACATCCTTTGGAAAACGGTGGGTAGGGAATACGCTGCTAAAAATGGACAAAGGCCACTGGCTGTTTCATATACTAAAAACGCTATTTTTAAAAATATCTCGGTTTGATTTCAGCGACGGATTTGAGATTAGGCGCAAAAATGTGGGCAATGGTCAGTTCGACTACTATGTAGAAAAGCGCGATTTCGGCGTATTTGAGCGGGTTTGGATTCGGAAAGGGGCGTGGGTTAACGTAAAAATCCTCAAAAAGCGGATTCGAGTACCTAATAAATCAATTAGAATCCCCTGTATTGGGGCGCAAATGTGGGTGTGGAAGCTGATCGGCGGCGGCCTTGACCCTGTGAATGACGGGAATCCATACGAAACATCCTTATTCCCCATCATTGATTTAGATCCGTCTGCCTCGCAAATGAATCAATGGTACGGAAACCGGTTCAGATTATTGACCGGGAATAATGTATCAACCGGCCGCGTCCGAAACTATTTAAAAGAGAACGGATACAAAGCATTTTCAACATTGGACTTTGACGCTATTGTCAGCTTAGATACGGACGAGCAAAATACTTACTGGAAGGTTAGAGCCCGACATAGAAAAACCGGCCATGATCATGTGCTTATCCTTTCATTTGAAACACCGTTTGATGATGAGTATTGGGCGACATACAGGGATGCATCTGCTATGGACATCCTCCGGGATCTTGCCGTTGTAAGTAACCGTTGGATATACTTGGATGCCAATAACGTCCTTTGGTTTTTGCCGCGCGATACGATTGGCAGCACAACGGTAGAAATACCAAGGCACCTGATTATTGAGCGGGATAGAAAGCGCGAAAAAGAACAGGAAGTTGATATTAACATCCAATCCTACAAGGAAGATGAAGAAGGTAAAATACAGTCTTACGGCTTGCGGCTCCGAGAACCGGAGATAGAAGCGCAGCGCAAAGGCTACCGGGAAATGTTTTCCAGAGGGCGAATAGAATCCACGCTGAAAATATATCACGCTCCGGCTGAAATAAGTTTAATGAAAGACGTGTCTATTAATGACCATGGAGGAATTCAACATTGTGGTGTTGTTATTGAGTTTAAACGCAATTTGGCCGGGAAGCCTTTAACAAAAATAATTGTGGAGAAAACAGATGTATAGAGGAAAAGAACCTCCCACAGTAGTATGGGTTATGCCCAGCGGCGTAAAACGAAGAATAGATTTCCCTCACCCTAAATCGGGATCAAGGAAAGAAACCTACCGGGAAATGACGGAGATATATGAAAACATCGATCATGAATTCCTTGTAGGTTCCCCTCAATGGCGGTTTGAGGCCGAGTACTCTTTCGGGAATGTTGATCAAAGTATCATCGATTCCCTTTTCGCTATTTATAACAATACCGCCGTTGTGAAATGGATACCACACAGGGACGTTCCCGTTATTACCTATGATGTGGTGTTTAAAAAAGCCGAAGCTCTGCCGTTGCGCGGCAGGGTTATTCAGGACACGGTCGAAATTAAAGTGGTTGGAATACGCCCGGTATACAAAAAACCAACGCTGGACAATATGCTCGGGATGTTTCTACCGACACGAATAGCAGTAATTAATCAATAAGGAGGATAAAAATGTCAAGATTTAGTTTTGGAATTTTTGGTCAAGATACAAACGAATTAATCAGCGGACAGCCGATTGCAATTAAAAGCACGGATGGGAATACGCTATATGCACACACGAATGGGAATGCAAACTTACTGATCCATGACAATAACGATGGGACGTACTATGTAGACAATTTACCCACCGGGCTTTACAGTGTGTTTGTTAACGATATCAAACAGGACGAGCTTGATAATATTGCCATCGTTGCGGACGACGTTATCACTCACGTTGGAGAAGCGGCAAAACATCGGGAGATTAACGATGCTGGAACCGGGGTGACAGATCTGCTTAGTGCAAATAAAATAACTTCTGATTTGGCCGGGAAGGCGGCCAGCAACCACAATCACGACGATGCATATTCGGCTCTTGGCCATAACCATGAGGGTGAGTACGCTGCGCCAAACCACAACCACTCGGGCGTATACGCGGAGGAGGAAGTTGTACAGGGGCTTTCCGCTACCGTTAATGGAAAGGCCGACTCAAACCATAACCACGATAACGACTATATGCCGCTGCAACCTTTCTTTGCACGCCTGCAGGAAAGAACAACACATCTGGACACAATCCAAGATAACGTTGGGAAATTGTACTATTACTGCACACGGGGAGATCAACCCTCCGGAACGTCCGGTTTATATATTATCGTAACAAAACATATATCCGGGCAGGGATCTACGATTGAACGTCTTGCGCTTGGTGAGTTTAGCTGGAGTCCCGCCTAAACCGTGTTAGTGAATATGTTAGTAACACACCGGGTATTTATAGGTAACTCTGGGTAGTCCTAAGTAAATATAATTGAATAAAAAAAAGGCGTTTTCTCGAAGGGAATCGCCTTTTTCTCGTCGGTACGCCGGGAAGGATTCGAACCCTCGACCAAGTGATTAAGAGTCACCTGCTCTACCAACTGAGCTACCGGCGCAGTTGAAATAAAAAATCCTACGTTCAGAAATAATTCTTAGATAGGATTTTCATTGTCGGGGTGAAAGGATTCGAACCTTCGACCCCCTGCTCCCAAAGCAGGTGCGCTAACCGGACTGCGCCACACCCCGAAAAATGAATGGGTGAGTGATGGGACTTGAACCCACGACCTCCTGGGCCACAACCAGGTGCTCTAACCTGCTGAGCTACACCCACCATACGTCTACAATCTGTTAATAAGCAAATTGAAGCGGGCGAAATTACTGGTTTTCATCCCGCAAAACAAGCATTCTGAATAAAGATTATTTTTCGTAAGCGTCCGGCGGTAAGCACTGACAGACTAAATTTCGATCACCGAACGCATTATCAATCCGCCCCACCGACGGCCAGAACTTAAATTCCTTCAACCACGGTGCTGGATAAACCGCCTCTTCTCTTGAATACGGATGCACCCAATCATCGGCAGCTATCTCATCAGCAGTATGAGGGGCATTTTTTAGCACATTATCCTTTGAGTCAGCTTTTCCTGTTTCAACGGCAAGGATCTCTTTTTTAATCCGGATCAGTGCATCACAGAATCGATCCATTTCAGCCTTGGATTCACTTTCAGTCGGTTCGATCATCAACGTCCCGGGAACAGGGAAGGAGATTGTCGGGGCGTGAAATCCGTAGTCTATCAGCCGTTTGGCAATATCTTCTTCGGTGATTCCCGTTTGTTTTTTGATCGTTCGCAAATCTAAAATAAACTCATGGGCAACGCGTCCGTTTTCACCACGGTAGAGTACCGGATAATGATCCTCTAATTTTTTCGCCATGTAATTCGCATGTAAAATGGCAGTTTGAGACGCAAGAGCCAGTCCGTCAGAATTCATCAACGCTATATATGCCCACGAAATTGGTAAGATCGCCGAACTGCCAAACGGTGCTGCTGAAACGGCCGTCATACCTTTTTCGCCACCGGTTTCTATTACAGAGTGAGATGGAAGGAAAGGAGCTAAATGTTCTGCCGCAACGATGGGACCCATCCCCGGACCGCCTCCGCCATGAGGAATCGCAAATGTTTTGTGAAGATTGATGTGCATGACATCCGCACCGAACTCACCCGGACGACAAATACCTACCATGGCATTCAAGTTAGCACCATCCATGTAAACTTGTCCGCCGTATTGATGTATGATATCGCAAATATCTTTGATCGATGATTCAAACACACCATGCGTAGACGGATAAGTGACCATCAGCGCTGATAGTTTTTCGCCGTGCTGTTCCGCTTTTTCTTTCAGATCCTGAACATCGATATTTCCATTTTCGTCGCAGCGGACGACAACAACGTCCATCCCTGCCATGACAGCGCTGGCGGGGTTCGTCCCATGAGCAGACGCCGGAATTAAGCAGATATTTCGTTCGAGATCGTTCCGTGATTCATGGTAAGCCCGGATGACCATCAACCCCGCATACTCGCCCTGTGCGCCGGAATTCGGCTGCATCGAGATGGAATGAAATCCGGTTAAGTCGACTAACCATTCACCCAATTCGTTGATGATCTCCAGCGTACCGCGGACCTGATCTTTGGGCGCAAACGGATGCGGATTTGCGAAGGCATCCCACGTAATTGGAATCATTTCCGTAGCGGCATTGAGTTTCATTGTGCAAGACCCCAGCGGGATCATGCTCGTATTAAGCGAAAGATCTTTTGTCTCCAATCGGTGAATATACCGCATCATTTCCGTTTCAGAATGATATTTATGAAAAACCGGATGTGTGAGAAATGCTGATTGACGCGTCATGATTCCGTCATATCCCCATCGGATTTCTTCATTCATCAAAATTTCATCGGATTCGTGTTCATCCGAAAATAAATTCAGAAGATCCTCAATATCCGACAAGGTTGTGCCCTCGTCTAGGCTGATGCCGATTGTCCCGTCGTCAAAATACCGTAAATTAATTCTATCTTCTTCCGCTTTGTTCTTTAGATTCGAAATTTCGATTTTTGATACTTGAAGACGGATTGTATCAAAAAAGGCTTGGTGTAAAACAGAAACCCCCATCGCCTGCAATCCTTTGGAGAGGATTGTGGTTAAATGATGAATCCGTTCTGCGATTGTTCGAATTCCGTCAGGGCCGTGATACACGGCATACATCCCCGCCATGATGGCAAGTAGAACCTGAGAGGTACAAATGTTGGACGTTGCCTTTTCCCGCCGAATATGTTGTTCCCGTGTCTGAAGCGACATGCGATAGGCTGTGTTCCCATGCCGGTCTTTGGATATTCCGATGATCCGCCCCGGGATTTTCCGCTGGAATTTTTCCGTTGTTGCAAAATAAGCCGCATGCGGTCCGCCGTATCCCATGGGAACGCCGAAACGCTGAGTTGACCCGACAGCTGCATCGGCTCCAAACTCTCCTGGAGGTGTGAGTAATGCTAATGCCATGATATCAGCTGCAACAGCAACCGAAATATTGTGCTGATGTGCGCTTTCACAAAAGGCGGTATAGTCATGGATATCACCGTTTGTATCCGGATATTGAATAAGAGCGCCGAATGTGTTTTGAGACAGATCATACGTTTGAGCATCTCCGGTAACAATCTGAATCCCCACGGGAAGTGCGCGAGTTTTGAGGACATCAATTGTTTGAGGGTGACATGTATTCGAAACGAAGAACTCTGTACGGGGATGTTTCTTTTCATTTCGGTAAAACATGATCATCGCTTCAGCAGCAGCTGTGGCTTCATCCAATAACGAAGCATTGGCGATTGGCAGCCCTGTCAGCTCAGAAACCATTGTTTGAAAGTTGATCAATGCTTCGAGCCGTCCCTGTGATATTTCGGCCTGATAAGGAGTGTATTGAGTATACCAGCCTGGATTTTCAAGGATGTTCCGCTGGATCACCGACGGAACGAGCGTATTAGAATATCCCATCCCGATAAAGGATCGGAAAGGAACATTTTGATCCATGATCATTTTCAATTTGCTCAATAATTCTGATTCTCCGATCGGAGGGCAAATAGTAAAAGAGTGTTCGCTTCGAATAGATGGAGGAATAGTTTCATCCAGTAATTGGTTGAACGAATCCACTCCGACCTTTTTCATCATCGCTTGAATATCATGGTTGGAAGAACCGAGATGACGGCGGGGAAAGTCATCTGTAAAATGTACAGGTTGATCCATAAAAATTCCTATCTGATTTAGAAAATTTGTATTTGAATATTTATCGGTAAAAATCTTCGTTAAAGTTAACGGTAAACCCGCATATGATAAACGGAAAATTAGAAGTTTGAACAATCCAATATTCTAAATATTCATAGGAATGCATAAAGAATAATCAATAAATTTTCAGGATAGTATTTCATTAGAATATATGAAATCCATTTTTGTCTTGGAGAGCACAATGTCCGTAAAAATATTAAATAAAATCGAAGATCGATCTGCAAAGATCGGAGTAATTGGGTTGGGTTATGTAGGCCTTCCTTTAGCCGTTGAATTTGGAAAAGCAGGTTTTCAAGTCATTGGAATCGACATTGATGAAGGTCGAGTATCACAGCTCAATGCGGGGGAGAATTACATTTCTGATGTCCGTGATGAAGACTTTTCGTACCTTGTAAACAATAATATGTTTACCGCAACGACTTCATTTGATGTGATCAGCGATGTCGACGCAGTATCTATTTGTGTCCCGACACCACTGAATAAATTAAAAGACCCTGACGTTTCTTATATTATCAGCGTTGTCAATGAATTGGAAAAATATTTGCATGATGATCTATTGATCGTTCTGGAAAGTACCACCTATCCGGGGACCACGCGCGAACTCGTTGCACCGCAATTAGAAAAAGCCGGATTCAACATCGGTGAAAAATGCTATCTCTGTTTTTCTCCGGAACGTGTCGACCCGGGAAACCCTGTATATCAAACGCACAACACACCTAAAGTCTTGGGCGGAATGACAGAAACCTGTACAAAACTGGGGAAAGCTTTATATGAAACCATCGTTTCTGAAATTGTACCGGTATCCTCGCCAGAAGCAGCTGAATTAACCAAACTGCTTGAAAACACATTCCGATCGATTAATATCGGACTCGCAAACGAAATGGCGATCATGTGCGAAAAACTTGGAGTGGATGTCTGGGAAGTCATTGATGCCGCGAATACAAAACCATTTGGGTTCATGAAATTTACTCCCGGTCCGGGACTTGGAGGTCATTGTATCCCGATTGATCCGCACTATTTATCCTGGAAAATGAAATCGCTGGATTACCGCGCTCGATTTATTGAACTGGCAGGTGAAATAAACACTTCCATGCCGTTTCATGTTGTGGAATTAATCAGCAAAGGATTGAACCGAGATAAAAAATCATTGAACGGCAGCCGCATTCTTCTTTTGGGAGTTGCATATAAAAAGGACATTGATGATGTCCGAGAATCTCCTGCGCTGGATGTGCTGAGACTCCTTGAAAGTGAAGGTGCTGCGGTTGATTATTATGATCCGTTTGTTCCGATTATAAAGTGGAATGGAACGACCATGAACAGCTTACCATCATTTGAAGACAGTATAAAAGAATATGATGCTGTTGTCATCTTAACTGACCATTCTGAGATCAACTACAATACTGTTTTAGATTCCGCAAAATTAATTGTGGATACACGGAACGTTTATCCCTCAGAGCAAAAGGGCAATATTTTACGTTTAGGTGTCGGATAACACGATTTAGAGAGTAAAATAAAATGGCGAACTGCGAATCTCAATACGATATCGCCATTATCGGTGCTGGGATCATTGGACTCGCCACCGGATTGAAACTCATCGAGAATCATCCGGAATTAAAAATTTGTATTATTGAAAAAGAAGCTGTTGTCGCCGTTCACCAAACAGGAAATAACAGTGGAGTGATTCATTCTGGAATTTATTATCGTCCCGGATCATTGAAAGCCAAGAACTGCCGCGAAGGTGTAAATGAACTGCTTACCTTTTGCAAAAAGTACAATATTCCTTATAAACTTTCAGGGAAACTCATCGTTGCTCTTGATGAAGAAGAACTCCCAAGATTGGATACATTGTATCAAAGAGGAGTCGAAAATAAAGTCCCCGATCTGCGATGGATAGATCGAGGTGAAATAAAAGAGATTGAACCCTATTCTAATGGAATTCGCGCAATTCACTCTCCTCAAACAGGCGTGGTTGATTATGTGAAGGTTGCTGAAAAAATGCAGGAGATTTTCACATCAAAAGGCGGTGAGATTTTATTTGATCATGAATGTCTTCAGATAGTCGAAGAGTCAACAGATTGCATTGTGGAAACCACAAAAAGAGATATTCATTCATCTTTCGTTGTGAACTGCGCAGGATTATATTCAGATCGAATTGCTAATATGGCTCATCAATCCATCGGAGTAAAAATCATCCCATTTCGGGGTGAATACTATACGCTGTCAGAATCGGCTTCAAAAAAAGTAAAATCACTGATCTATCCGGTTCCGGATCCGAAATTTCCGTTTTTAGGCGTTCATTTTACAAGAAATATTTATGGGAATGTAGAAGCCGGCCCGAATGCGGTTTTGGCACTTGCAAGAGAGGGCTATCGGAAAACAAATATGAATGGTAAAGATATGATGGATACTATGACCTATCCCGGATTTTGGAAATTGGTGATGAATTATTGGAAAACCGGAGCTGAAGAACAGATTAGGTCCTTCATAAAACCTTTGTTTGTCAAATCGTTACAAAGGATGATACCGGATATTCAAAGTAAGGATCTTATTTCCGGAGGAGCGGGTGTCCGAGCGCAGGCACTTACACCAAACGGGAAACTAGTTGATGACTTTCACGTGATTGAATCTGCGAAAAGCATCCATGTTTTAAATGCGCCGTCTCCGGCTGCAACCGCATCACTTGCGATCGGTCAAAATATAACTGACCGTATTATAAAAAAAATAAGCTAAACCGGATGAACGATTCCGTCCTTTAGACGATATTCTCCACATACGCTAAGACCGCCGTCGTCAAAAGAGAGTGTTTCACCTTTTTTATTAACCCAACCTGCAATTTTCCCCGGATTTCCTAAAATCAACGCAAAAGCCGGGACATCTTTGGTCACAACACTTCCCGCTCCGATAAGAGAATATTCTCCAATCGTAATCCCGCAGACAATGGTGGCGTTCGCTCCGATGGATGCGCTTTTTTTCACGAGTGTTTTTGTATAAAATTCACTGCCGCGCTGAGGAAATTCACATCTCGGGCGAAGGATATTCGTAAACACCATACTCGGTCCGCAGAAGACATAATCTTCCAGCTCAACCCCTTCATATACAGAAACATTGTTTTGGATTTTTACAGAATTGCCGATTAATACATTATTGGCAATATTGACATTTTGTCCTAAAGTACATTTTTCCCCGAGGATCGCTCCTGTTTGAACATGAGAATAATGCCAAATACGTGTGTCAGCTCCTATGCTGACATTATCATCGACTACAGCGGTCGGATGAATATAATAGTCTAAATCGGACATTTATTCAGCTTCCTTTCTCATTAATTGTTTGCTGGCTGATTCCAGGACTTTTAAAACGTCCACGGCATTTTGACCGTTTGAGATCGTTACGGGTGTCCCGTCCAAATGATCCACAAAATATTGCAGCTCTTCGGTTAATGGCATTGCCGTGTCATAAGGAATCGATTCCGTCGGGCCATCGCGTTTGACAGGCTTCCCAGCTTCCCAATCGATGCTTTTATCGTAATGTAAAAGCGGTTTCCCTTCTGCACTATCCTCAAAACGGATCATTCCTTTTGATCCGATGACAACCAGCCGATGTTCTTTGAACGGGTGCAGCCAACTGACATAAATATGCCCCATTATGTTTCCGGGGTAATGAAGTGTCGTCATGGTGGTGTCGTGAATATTTTCTTGCAGGAAAGAACCGCCAGTTGATGTGATCTCAACCGGGTTGGAATCGGTGAAAAATTGAAAGACAGCAATATCATGAGGCGCGAAACTCCAAAAAACGTTTTCTTCAGTTCGAACTGTACCTAAGTTCAGTCGATTGCTGTAAATATAGTGCAGGTCTCCGATCTTACCTTCAGAAATAAGTTCTTTAATTTTTCGAATCGCAGGGTGAAAGAGAAGGACATGTCCAACCATTAAATTAACATGGTTTTCTTTTGCCATATCTCGTAGAACCAGCGCTTCTTTGCTGTCGAGTGTAATTGGTTTTTCAACCAAGACGTGTTTCCCGGATTCTATAATTTTTTTGGTGATTTGAAAATGAGTAGCAGGCGGCGTGGCGACTGTGTATCCGTCAAATCCTTTATCCAGCGCATCATCCAAATCCGTAAAAACGGTAACGTTTGGATACAGTTCTTTGATTTCACCTAATGTGTCGGTATTTGATTCAACGACACCGCCCAACACATTCAATGAATGTAATGTTCGAATATGGTTTTTACCCCATCTCCCGGCACCGACAACACAAACCTGTTTTTGCATATAATCCTCTATATCTTCCCAAAATGTAAAGGACAAATTACACGTTAGTCTATATTAACCCGAAATAAAATAAATTGTTGGACAGATGTCTTATCCTGATATGTGTATGGGGAATTATTCGTGTTTCATCATGGATGAAAATCATCGTAAATTTATTTGATGAAAAAGATTAAAACACGTGATAAAACGGATGTCAACATGAATATAACTCAATGGAGAAGGGCTTGATAAAAGGCGTTAGATCTCTCACTAAAATTTGTGTTGCCGAAAATATTAAACAAAATGCACCGTTACTCAGGTGCATTTTTTATTTGAGAACTAAAGGAATCGAATGGATACAATACACCACTTAGTCGAACTTCAAAAAATTGACCTTGAACTGATGGAATTAACTGACCTGTTAGGCGATTTACCGGAAAAAGTAAATCAGTTAGTGTCTGAGGAAAAAACGCTGTTAGAAGAAATTGAGAACGGTAAAGCAAGGCTGAAGGATATTTCAGTAGAATTGCACAAAGCCGATGTCGACGTCCAGGAAGCAACCGAAAAAATTGATAAGCTGAAAGATCAGCTGTTTTTAGTGACCAGTAATAAACAATATGATGCACTGATGCAGGAAATTGATTTCCTGAAAGAAGAGTTAAATAGATTTGAAACAGTCGATTTAGAGTTGATGGAAGAAAAATCAGAGCTTGAAGAATTAGTTAAAAGTAAAGAACAAACACATGAAACTTTGAGTGAAGATTTAGGAACACGGAAAGAGAAACTTGAAAAATTAATTTCTGAAACATCCAATCAGAAAAATGCATTAGAAGAAAAACGAAATGAAAAAGCCGGCATGATTGATCCGAATGCCGTGAAACGATACGATCGCGTTCGTTCAGCCAAAGGCGGAGTTGCGGTGGTCGCAGTGGATAATAACGCGTGCGGAGGATGCGGAGCAGGGTTACCGCCGCAGGATGTTGCAGACATTAAGACTGGATCCGGGGTGCATCACTGTTACGTTTGCACACGCTTTTTATATTGGGAAAAATCTTAAGAATTTTCTTCAATTATTCTTTTTGAAAATTGAGTCGATCGGGTGATCGCCCTGAGGAGTGTAAAATCCTTGGGGAGGAAAGTCCGAGCACCGCAGAGCAGGATGCCTTCTAACGGAAGGAGTCCGCGAGGGCATGGAAAGTGCAGCAGAAAGTAAACCGCCCCGCTTGTCGGGGTAAGGGTGAAAGGGTGGTGTAAGAGACCACCAGTCCCGATAGCAATACCGGGAGCTTGTAAACCCCATCCGGTGCAAGACCGAGTAAGTTCCGAGATGTGGCTCGCATCATTGGAGGAACGGGTAGGTTGCGTGAATCTGATGGCGACATCAGAACCAGGTGAATGATCACACATCCGATTAAATCGGAGGACAAAACACGGCTTATAGATCGACTCAATTTTCACAAACATTAAATCCTGAGAGGGCATCATAAGTAGACTATCGGAAAAAGTGACGAAAGAAGGTAAATGAATAGAATCTCAATGAATGGAATATTTCGATGGAAAGTCCGGGAGGGGGACCCGGAAACGGTTCGGTCACTTAAGCGGGAATTTATTTGCTCTGAAATTATTGCGCATATTCTCGCCACCAGGGGATTCACATCTAAACAATCGACGGACGACTTTTTCACACCCAACCTTTCTCAATTATATGATCCGTATTTACTGAAAGACATGGAACCGGCCGTTAATCGGGTCATCCAAAATATTGAAAACAAAGTTCCGATCTTGGTTTTCGGGGATTATGATGTAGACGGAACAACCGCGGCATCTGTTCTTTATTTGGCGTTAACAAAAGCCGGCGCAACAGTATTTACCTATATCCCAAGCAGAGAGATCGAAGGATATGGTTTGTCTGACAATGGAATAGACTATGCAAGTAAAATGGGGGTTGATCTTCTCATTACCTGTGACTGCGGGATCAATGCGAATGAGAAAATCGACTTGGCAAAAAAGAGAGGAATAGATGTAATCGTCACCGATCATCACACGCCCGATGATGATCATTTGCCGGAAGCGTATGCGATTTTGAATCCAAAACAGTCCGAATGTTCTTATCCGTTCAAAGAACTATGCGGTGCCGGCGTGGCTTTTAAACTGGCATGTGCTGTTACCGAAAAATCAGGCAGCACCATTCAGGATATCTTACCGTTATTGGAGTTGGTTACATTGGGAACCGCCGCAGATATGGTTCCGATCTTGGATGAAAACCGAGTGATGGTTGCGATCGGTCTGGAACGGATGCAGAAGCCTTCCTTTGTTGGCTTAAAATGGCTGCTCAAATCAGCCGGACTGGAAAATAAAATTCCCAGCGTTGTTCAGTTAGTGTTTGGGATTGCCCCCAAAATCAATGCTGCCGGAAGATTGGGAGATGCCAATCGGTCCGTGACACTTCTGACCACAAAAGACAATGAGATCGCGAAGGGGAATGCCGATATCCTTTCGAAAGAAAATGATATGAGAAAGGAAATCCAGAACTCGGTGATCGAAGATGCGATGCGGTTAGTCAATGCTGATGTAGATATCCAAAATGATAAAGCGATTATTTTATATCAACGCGGATGGCATCCGGGAGTGGTTGGCATTGTGGCATCTAAGATCAAAGAAGAATATCATCGTCCCGCGATTGTTATCTCGATCGATAACGACGGGATAGGAAAAGGGAGTGCCCGCAGCATCGAAGGATTTGATCTCTATAAAGCGTTAACTCAAACCAACCAATTTCTTGACGGCTATGGCGGTCATCCGATGGCGGCGGGGCTAACGGTAAAAGAATCCAATTTGGATGAATTCAAACACACCTTTTTAGCCTACGCCAATGACACCATTACGAATGAAAAATTGGTTCCTACAATCACCTTGGACGGCGAACTGAAATTAAAAGATATTACTTCCCGATTTATCACATTCTTAGATAAATTAGGTCCTTACGGTCCGGGGAATATGCGGCCGAAGTTTGTAGCCAGAGGTGTTGAAGTTGTCGGGAATCCTCGGATCATCGGAAGAGGAAATCATTTGCGATTTCGGGTTCGCCAACGGCAATCCGTATTTGATGCGATTGGATTTAACCTGTCTCATTACTATGAGAAATTAATTAAAGGATTTCCCGTCGATCTAGCTTTTGTGGTGGAAATGAACGAATGGCAGGGACAATCATACGTCCAGCTGAATATACGGGATATCAAATTAACCGGGAGAGAATCATGATTCGATCTAAAATAGCTGGTGTCGGGTATGCAGTACCAGACAGAATCGTCACCAACAAGGATATGGAAAAATGGATGGATACATCCGATGAGTGGATTGTAAGCCGAAGCGGGATCAAAGAACGGCACTGGGTGGAAGATGGAACAGGGACGTCTGACTTAGCGGTTGATGCATCCAAAAAAGCCATGGCCATGGCTCAAGTCGAACCCGAAGATATTGATCTGGTTATCGTTGCAACCATCACATCGGATTATTTTTTCCCGGGTGTCGGGAATCAACTCCAGGAAAAACTCGGCCTGCGGACGATCGGAAGTTTTGATATCAAGGTGGCATGCTCTGCCTTTATTTATGGTTTGTCCATCGGAGATCAGTTTATTAAAGCCGGGCAATACAAAACCATTCTCGTTGTTGGGGCTGAAGTACAGTCTACAGCGTTAGACATCTCAGATGAAGGACGTGATGTATCGGTCTTATTCGGTGACGGAGCCGGTGCAGCGATTTTACAACAGCATGAAGGTGAAAGCGGTATCTTATCAACGCATCTGCATTCCGATGGAAAATATATCAAAGAACTTTGGTGTGAAGCTCCGGCTTCTCGGTTTAATCCGAGGATATCAAAAGAAATGATCGATGAACGGCGGCATTTCCCGTTTATGAACGGGAGAGAAGTGTTCAAAAATGCCGTGACGAAATTCCCGGCGGTGATAAAAGAAGCACTGGATGCGAATCAATTGAAAAAAGAGGATGTGAAACTGGTCATTCCTCATCAGGCCAATCTGCGGATCACTCAATTTGTTGAGAAAAAACTGGGGACGGAGCCGGGCGTCGTCTACAGCAATATTCATAAATACGGGAACACAACCGGGGCGTCGATCCCGATCGCGCTTGCCGAAGCGTATCAGGAAGGCAAAATCAATTCGGGAGATATTATCATTCTGGCCGCATTCGGCGCAGGATTTACGTGGGCATCTGCCGCTATTCGTTGGTAATATCTATCCGTTTTAATCACGATTTGACAACAGACTAGGAAGAAAATGGACAAATTATTTTTTACCGAAGAACATGAAATGCTTCGGGATATGGTGCGGGATTTCGCCAAAAACGAAATTGAACCCGTAGCACAGGAGTTAGACGAAAAAGGAAAATTCCCAAAAGAGATTGTTCAGCAAATGGGAGAATTAGGATTAATGGGCATCCCCGTTCCGGAAGAATACGGCGGCGCAGGGATGGATACCGTTGCATACGCATCCGCGGTGATGGAGTTAGCCAAAGCAGATGCTTCGGTGGCGATCACCATGGCCGCACACACATCCCTGGGAACCATGCCGATTGTCATTTCAGGGACGGAAGAACAGAAAAACAAGTGGATCCCGCCGTTAGCATCCGGGGAGATGTTGGGCGCATTCGGGTTGACCGAACCCGGCGCAGGCAGCGATGCCGGCTCGACCAAAACGACGGCCGTGAAAGACGGCGACCATTATATCATCAACGGCAGCAAGATCTTTATCACAAATTCAGGTGAAGCCGGTGTCTTGAGTTTAACCGCGCAGATCATCGAAGACGGAGAGAAAAAAGGTATCGGCGCGTTTACGATTCCGATCGAGACTCCCGGACTGGTGATAGCACCCAAAGAGAAAAAAATGGGATGGCGCGCCAGTGATACCCGTCAATTATTTTTTGAGGAGATGAAAGTTCCTGCTGATGCAATGTTAGGCAAGCCGGAAGACGGATTTAAAACCTTTTTAAAAACATTGGTCGGGGGCAGAATTTCTGTAGCGGCGCTTGCGGTCGGAACAGCAGAAGGTGCTTACAACCGTGCCCTCCAATATTCCACGGAACGAAATGCATTCGGCAAACCGATTTACCGTTTTCAGGCGGTCGGATTCAAACTCGCGGACATGGCCACTCGCATCGAAGCCGCGAAACTGCTGGTCTTTCATGCTGCCTGGCTTAAAGATCAAGGTGTCGATGTGACAAAAGAAGCGGCAATGGCAAAACTCTTTGCCAGTGAAGTTGCCATGGATGTTACCACCGAAGCGATTCAAGTCCACGGCGGATACGGTTATGTAAGGGAATATGACGTCGAACGATATTTCCGTGATGCAAAAGTCCTTGAGATCGGAGAAGGAACAAGCGAAATTCAGCGGCTGATCATCTCCCGGGAGATCATTAAAGACGTTCTCGGAGAGGTATAACCGAAACACTTATGGTAAAAACACCGACCGGACAGCAATCTATTTTAACGACGCTTTCTGACACATTTAGAAAGTATTGGCCTCAGATCATCATTCTGAGTGCGCTGGTGTTGTTGACGGCATTGTTTTTTCCGGGCGGGAAGTCGCTTCAGTATTCGTATAAAATCAACGATATAACGCGGGACCCGGTGATTGCGCCGTTTAACTTCCCGATCATGAAAACCGATGCGAAACTGGCATCGGACATTGACGAAGCCCGAAAGTCTGAACCGTTTCTTTTTCATCGCCGTCAGGATATCGTCAATAACCAGATCGAAGCGTTAACGGAATTCATTTTATTGGTGGAAGAAATCCGCCATGCCAAAGATCGACTGGAAGAAACCAAAGACCTTGTGTATCGATACCGGTATGAACCGCAGTATAAAGATGCTTTAACGGATTTCACCGCCGACAGTACGACGCTGGCTGTTTTACTGGAGAATTTCCAGAGTCAGTACTCGTTTTCAACGGATGTTCCGCACTGGTCATCGCTGCTCTTATTGTCGGATTCGTACGATAAAGATCTGGACATCAACGCGTTTCAAAATGAGTTGATCCAAATTTGCAAGGACCGCTGGGCGGAAGGTATTTTGGATATTTCCAAAAAAGAGGTGACAAGCAACGAGGTGATGATTGAGCAGGGCGATGCTCCAATCCTTGCGTCACCGGATGACTACAACGATCTTGAAACCGCATGGATTTTGGTGAAAAGAGCGATGACTGGTTCGTATCCGGATGAGGATGATGCGCGGCGGGATTTAGGATACGAGATCATTGTTGAATTTATGAAACCGAATCTGGTCTTTGATAAAGTTACGACGGAAAGACGGCAGCAATCCCGTTTGGATCGGGTTCCGAAATACCAGGGGACCATCTTAAAAAACGAGCGGATCGTCGATGCAAACACGCGGATCGATGAAGACATTTTGCTGAAACTGAACTCACTGTCTTTAGCCGTTCAGGAGCGCGAAGGTCTGCAAAAAGGGTGGAAGAAAATTCCTCCGATCATCGGGCGGATCATCATCATTGCGGTGATCATTTCATTTTTCTTTACATTTTTATATCTATATCGAACGCCGATTTTTACCAGTTGGAAAATGGTCTTACTGATTTCGCTGCTGTTTTTTGCGGTCAGCGGATTGGCATATATCATTGTCATCAAATTCAATGCGTCGCCGTACTTGATTCCGATCACCGTTGCCGCGATGGCACTCACCATTTTATTCGATGCTCGGATCGGTTTTATGGGAACGACATCCATGGCGATCTTAACCGGGATCATCATCGGAAATAATTTGGATTTCATCGTAATTGCGATGTTTGTCTCCTCAGTGGCGATGTACACGGTACGCAAACTTCGAACCCGGAGTCAGGTATTTAAAGCCATCTTTGCGCTGTTGGCAGCCAGCATTTTTGTCGTCATTGGACTGGGGTTTTTCAAGGACCTTTCGTGGGCGACAATGCAAATGGATATCTTGTATTTATCCATGGTCAGTATTTTAGCGCCGATTGTGACCTACGGATTGATCGGCCCGCTCGAAATCGCCTTTAAGATCACCACCGATCTGACGCTGCTGGAACTGCTGGATTTCGATCATCCGCTGCTAAAACGGTTACAACAGGAAGCGAACGGGACCTTTAATCACAGCATCGTGGTCGGGAATCTCGCCGAAGCTGCGGCACAGGCTGTGGGAGCGCGGTCGCTCTTGTGCCGGGTCGGGTCTTATTATCATGATATCGGAAAGATCACCCGCCCCGAATATTTTGTCGAGAATCAATTTTCGAACCAAAATAAACACGACAGTCTTACCAGCGTTATGAGTGCCAAGGCGATCAAAAATCACGTAAAAGAGGGTCTTCGCTTAGCCAAGGATTATAACCTCCCCGAGATCGTTTGCGATTTTATTCCGATGCACCACGGAACGACGCGGGTCGAGTATTTTTATCAAAAAGCGTTGAAAGAAGCAGATGATCCGTCGACGGTAGATGAAAACATCTACAAATATCCCGGACCGAAACCCAACACCAAAGAAACGGGAATTTTGATGATCTGCGAAGCGGTGGAAGCCGCGGTTCGATCCATCCGCGATCCGGATATTCTCAAGATTGATGAGATGATCAGCAAGATCATCCAAAAACGGATCAGCGAAGGGCAGCTGGATGAATGTCCGCTGACATTGGACGAACTCCGCCGGATTGTCGGAACCGTTGACGGCAATACCGGTATTTTGCCCGTTCTCCGCGGGATTTATCATATTCGCATCGAATACCCGGACGATGCACCGCCGAAACCCGATCCGGACATCCCGCCGAATATTGTTGCATGATCAACCTGACTGTTGAAATCGATCCTGCTGTCGGCTCGGTGAATGATAATACTGTCCGTTCCGTGTTAACGACCGTCTTCACTGAAGAAAGTGTATCTGAAACGGATGTGACGGTCATTTTCGGGTCGGATGAATTATTATCCTCGCTTAAAAAAGAATTTTTTCATGTCGATCAATTTACGGATGTGATCGCATTTCGGATCAACGATTACGATGAATCAAACGTTGAAGGTGAAATTTATATCAGTCTGCCGAGGGCCAAAGAGAATGCATCGGCATTCGACAATCCGCTGAATGAAGAAGTCGCAAGACTGATCATCCACGGCGGGCTGCATTTGTTGAATTATGATGACGGTACCGATGACGAAAAACAGATCATGACCGACAAAGAAAACGACTATTTAAGTCAAACAGACTGGAACAGTTTAGCCGTCGCTGTTGACTGAGCCCATCCCTGCCAAACCGAACAAAATTTAACGGAGAACCCCATGCCGAAATCAATCGGAAATCAATTTGAAGACTTAGTTAGGATCGTGAAAAAACTGCGCGCGCCGGACGGTTGTCCCTGGGATCGCGAACAGGACAATGCATCGCTGCTGCCGTATTTTTTGGAAGAAGTCTACGAAGTGATCGAAAGTGTGGATGGGAAGGACTGGAAGACGCTGAAAGAGGAGATCGGGGATATTTTGCTGCACATGGTGTTTCAGGCGGATCTCATGGAAGATCAAAACGAATTTTCGATATCGGATGCGCTGGAAGGGATCAATGACAAGCTGATCCGGCGGCATCCGCATGTGTTTGGTGAAAAATCAGCCGATGCACCGAAAACCGCCAAGCAAAACTGGGAAGAAGTCAAACATAAGGAGAAGAAACGGAAATCCCGGTTAGACGGTGTGCCGACGAATTTACCCGCGTTGGTAAGGGCGCAGCGTCTGCAAGAAAAAGCCAGTTATGCCGGATTTGACTGGGATGTCGTTGAGCAGGTCTGGGATAAAGTACATGAAGAAATTCTTGAGGTCAAAGAAGCCCAGTCTCAGGGCGCGAAACAGCATATCGAAGAAGAGATCGGAGATGTCATTTTTGCCATCGTAAATCTGGCGCGGTTTCTCGGTATCCCGGCGGAAGATGCATTGCGGAAGACAAATAAAAAATTCACCGACCGGTTTGCCAAAGTCGAAGCTGAACTGAAACGCCGCGGAAAAGAAGTAGAAGAATCAAATTTAGAAGAAATGGATGCGATCTGGGAATCGGTGAAGTAAAAAGAATAAGGTTTTTCATTAATCAATTCTGTATCCTCTTAATACCAGACCAAATGACCATGCCCCATATTTTCCGCCCATGACAGCAACTCCATTTTTATAATCTCCGCTAGCTATTCGACCGCCCGGGAGAGTAGTAATCATTTCATTTACATAGTTAAATGTCAAACCATTATAGTGTACATAGTCCATCCTACTCCCACCAAAAAACATGTCATTTGAAGACACGATATTTGTAAATTTAAAAATTCTTGTATACCTATAGATCACGTCATCATAATATAAACTAGACTCTCTAGTAATGAAATTATAAATCATAATTCCATCTTTATTAGTGGCCATATAAATTTCATCCTCATATATGCCTAAACTCCAGGTTTCAGGAAACTCATACGGACTTTCAGTTTCATAAGGAAAGGGGATCACCTCCCAATAATGTGGATCACCATTTGAGTAGAGAACTACATCTGTAGCATTGTGGTGTGAAACACCAGTCGCAAATATATGACCACCGTCGGGAGTCCCAACAATATCACGGAAATCAGTATCATAATCTATATTGACTGGTGTATATGTATCCCCATCAAAGTGTAATAGATTACCACGCCATCCGCCAAAATACATATTATCTGGGGAATTCCCCCAAATTGTCCTGCTCGGGACACCATAATCAGGATTTAATTCAGCATATTCCCATTCTGATAAATTATTGTATAAGGTTAGTCCGCCGTTCCATGTAAAATATAATGTGTTTGTACTCTCTAAATAGAATATAGATTTAATTTCTCCAGAGTCAATGTAAATCGGATCTGAAGAATAATAAATTGCAAATATAATAGTCATAAATTCCCATTCATTCCCATCCCATCGAGCTGCATTATAATTACAATAACCCGGCCCAATCCAAGTGCTATCAGGAATAGAAAATCCTCCAACAGCCCAAATTTCATTTTCATTCACAATTGCGACATCATTTACGCAAGAACCATAGATTCCCAATGAATCAATCTCCCATATAAATGTTGAGTTTGTAGTGTCCAGGGTTGTGATAAAAACTGTTTCACTTGAATCTTTTCTTTGAAATACATCTCTCCAATAAACCTTATAGTTATATGTCGTGTTTATCGCTAATCCACTGTCATGTATTGTTGTGTCACGCTGATACACTGTTTTTGTCATAATCAGAGAATCATTCCGTGTAAGATCGAATGCCCACTCTCCGGTTGTGTCTTCTACAGCGATTTTGAGTCGGGTATCAGTGCATCTTGTATTCAACTCTTCAAGAGTGATTGTCGTATCCCGGTCATCTTCAATCGGCGGGTCAGGGCAGGCGAGAAATAAGAGGATAAAGATCAGGGTTAAGATACGGATTTGGAGGATGCGGTTCATTTCACTTCACTAAGATGAATATCAATTTCGTATAATGAATTTTTATTATAAATGAAAGCCTTCCCTGCTTTAGTCCTTAATAAAGCGCCTTCAATTAATTCATATTCCATTTCACCTTTTCCAACATGTTTAACCGATAAATGGATATTTTTCCAAGTGTCATAGAGGACATAGCCATTATTTGCAACCCACATCTTTTGAAACATTCCACCAGTACCTAATGATTTTGGAATTTCTGTGATCACTTTAGTATCTTGATTGGAGATATTAATTTGATATATTAATTGTCTTTTTGACTCAACAACTAACGTCGAATCATCTTTATGGTAAAATGTATTTGCAGTAAACCCTAAGTTAATATCAAACTCTTTTTCCCAGAGTAAAGTACCATCTATATAATCAAAGCACAGGATATTCGATTTATCAAAAACATCGTCTAGTAATAAAAGAAGTTTATCCTTTAGAACATAAAATGATTTTCCCATTGAGAAATAATTCAAATTCATTATACCCGATTTTACATTTACATCCTTAATCTCATGAATCCACTCTATATGTTTATTCTCAAGATTATATTTTATTATATAACTCCCAATTTCAATCCCTTCTAAAGGTAAATATGTTTTTTCTTTATAACCCATTCTTGATTTTATTTTACGTGTGTATGATTTATCTGATTTTTGGCCTATAAATAAAGCAAGAATATTGTTATCGGGTGTGAAACGTAGGTAGTATAAAGGGGCGTCAAATCGTTCGGGCAGATTAGGTTTTATTTTATTCCCCATTCGATCATAATAATAAAATTCTCGTGGTGAGTCACCTTGATAATCAATTAGATACTTTCCATTTGAAGATAAAAAATATCCTGTTTCAAAAGCATTTTTTGTAAAAAGTAAATTCCCGTCCCTATTATAAACTTCCAGCTTCTGATTGCGGTAAGTGACAACCGTATTGCCATTTTCTGATATTTCTGTAAAATGACGATGGCCTATTTCTTTTTCCCAAACTAAAGAATTGTCTGAACTATAATAGGACAGTAAGTTATTTTCACTACCTTCAGTCACAACTATATACTCATCAGTTTTATCAGCTAATTTTACATTGAGTATCTTACTTGAGAATGTGTGTTCCTTTTCTATATGGTAATAATCCCGAATACGAAATAAGTTATCATTTCCAATCAAAATACTATAGCTGAAAAAAAATACTATATATATTTGTTTTTTGGTGAACATTTCTATTCTCCTAATGTTAATCGATAAGTTTTAATTGTTTTCCCAGATAAAACGGTAATTTCTTCGCCATTTTCAGAAACTGACAGTTGTGAAGCAGTGTTCATAAGCTTCCTATCAAACTCATCAATTTTTATTCGAGCCAACGGTCTTTTTGTAGTTCCATCTAGTGGGTAAACTCCAACATATACACCCACAGTATTAACATCAATTACTTTATAGAATAAAACATAAATCAGTTGTTTATCATTAGAATATCGCACACTCTTTATGGGATGCCCTCCCCCAAATACAAATCGATTTATTGTTTCCCCTGATAAAAGGTCATATACAAAAACTTTTGAATGGTTTCTAGATGAGCATATCAAATACCTATCATCCAATGTTATTAGACTAAAAGTTGAACTGCAATAAATCAAACAATCAACGCCATCAAATATGTTAACTGTCTTGCCGGTTCGATTTACAATTTCTAAACTTTGTTTACCATTGGGTTTGACAAAATGAATAACAAAATAATTACCTGAAGGGGATGGTAGCATATTAATTTCTTCTGAAATTCGGCGTTCCCAAAGAAGGTTATTATCTTTGTCAATTGCACCAATCAAGTTTAGTCCTTCTCGTTTTTTATTCTCTATTTTCCCGTGTAAAATAATATCTTGTGTTAAATGATTATAAAATGTATTTCCAAAACCCCACTCACTTAACTCGGGTATATCCGAAACAATTATTTTGTGTTGATCTGAATTGGGATACAACCCTATAGTTTTTCTATTTGAATCATATGATAAAAACCGCCCATCTTTGTTTGGTTCGCCGACAATGCTGAATCCCTTTGGCAAGGGAGAGTATTCGCGAATAGTATTACCATACAAATCCATAACTTCATAATGTAACCTCCATTGATCCCATCCATAACTAGCATTGTAATACATTACACTATCATCTGATATTATTTTTTCATGAGTCCATTTAAAAATCGTTTTTGTATTGTTATTTATATTGAAATACTCTCTTTCATCGCCGACATGAAACTGTTTGTCCTGATTATCTTCGTGATCTATTATATACTGTCCTAACTCTGTATTATATACTTTAGTATTTGAGTGTTTATCATTGAACCGAATGAATTCTTCCCAAATAATCGGTTCCCCGGCATGAGTTTTGGTTGGATATGAGTAAGCCATAGCTGTTACATTCTCAGGGTGAGAATATTCATTAATCAATTCCCAATTTCCAATATCCCGTAGTCCTTGTGAGGATAGTATTGTAAAAATGCTTAAAAACGGAATCAATTTTCTAATTAACATAATATTTCTCCTATTTTGCTGTTTCAACAATTTCTATTTGCCATTTCAATGAATGGTCAGAGTTGTAATATTCTAAACTATTATTATCAAGACCCTTTAAAACAACAACATACTCACCTGTCGAATTAGCCATTTTTATATTGAGTATCTTACTTGAGAATGTATGTTCCTTTTCTATATGATAATAATCAAATAGATCAGATGTATTGTCTTCCCCAATTAAAATGCTGTAGAAAAACAGCAATATGGTAAATAATAAATCTCTAAGCAATCTTAGCATAGCAAAACCCCAATACGATGTCTTCACTATTCCTATTCTCGATAAAACAGGAAGTCATGAGTTAATGTAACGAAAAAAAGTAAGACATTTCTCATTTAAAACCTAATCAAAACCAAAGAACGGGTCAGGTTCGGTTGATCACCTTTAACGCTTCTCGTTGACTCAGCGGTTTTAATGGATGCTTGTTCACAAAAGTGATCACGGTATCGGCATCCGTTTTTGAATATTCCCGCAGTGCCCAGCCGATGGCTTTCTGAATAAAAAACTCGTTTGAATGCGACAACGCGTTGATCGTCTGAAACAGAAGCGGAACGTCGGTATCGTTTTTATACTTTAGCTGAAATAAAATACAAACCCGCTGAAGCCACATATTGTCAGAAGCCATCCAATCACGATGCAAGTCGGCAATCTCATCCGGGTAGTGTTTCAAATGCATCCCGACAATCCGCGTTGCCAGCCAGTCCACCGTATCCCACCATGATTTGGTTGTGATCAAAAATCGAAACAGATCGGTATCGCGAATCTGCTGCTTTTTCACCACATGCTCTAAAAGGTCCAATCCGAAATAATGGAGTTCCCGCTGGGGCTGATCCCATAACAGTTTGACCAGCTCAGGGATATCAGAGGCATCCGGGCGGCCGTAATCCATAATGATCGATCGGGTAACAGATTTTCGCTCAGGTGTTTTGACCCCGAAGAATTTCACTTTGTGCTTCATGTATCGTTCCATCGGAACGGCATTCGCAGGATTCGCATGGATGGAAAATCGCTCAATCACATGGCCTAGATAAATGTGGATTGAATTCGGCATAATTAGTCCTCTTTGATGATTTTCACAAAGACTTTCCGAGACCGCGGACCGTCAAAGTCACAGAGAAAAATCCCCTGCCAAACGCCGAGCATCATACTGCCGTCTTCAATAATGATCGTTTCAGATGATCCGATCATCGCCGTTTTGATGTGACTGTCTGAATTCCCTTCAAGGTGCCGAAATTCAGGTTTGTGCGCAGGGACGAGTTCCTCCAGCTGACCTTTGATATCATGAACCACATCCGGGTCGGCGTGTTCATTGATCATAACGCCGCACGTCGTATGCGGAACAAATACGGTAATAAGTCCGCTTTGAATCCCGGATTCACTCACGAGTTTTCGAACGCCGGCGGTGATGTCGATCATATCAACACGCCCTTGAGTTCTGACGGTAAACTGATTCATGTTAGTCCTCCAAAAGTGATTTTTCCAAAACGATACGTGATTCGTTCGGTTGAGGGTTTGGGATGCGATCGATAATGACAAAATTCCGTTTCAGCGAAAACGTCAGCATCGTTTTATGTTTCGATCGGGTTTTTAGTCGAATTCGTTTATACCCCTGTTTTTTCGCCCAATTTTCCTGATAATCGGCGAGCAGCAAGGCAATGCCAAATTGACGATAATCGGGAAGTACACCGCCCATCCACGTATAAAACGAACCATCATTGTTCCGTTCATAGCCGATCTTAAATCCGACAGGTTTAGAGCCGTCGTAAGCGGTTAAAATTAGATGTGGCGTACTGGAAAGGCGTTTGTGATACTCAGTGATCTGATACGGGTTGTCGAACTCGGGAATCTCCATTGAGACGGTTACAGCATCATCCAGCTGCTTCTCTTTAATCCGAAACCTGTTCGACGGAATCATGATCAGGTTTTGCGTTCCTTTTTCTTGGCGGCCGGGAAAAGGATATTATTGAGGATGAGTCGATATCCGGGTGAGTTTCGGTGCAGGGATAAATCCGTCGGCGGGTCTCCGACAAAGTGCTGATAATCTTCCGGATCATGTCCGCCGAGAAAGGCGAAAGAGCCTTTACCGAAATTCCCGTGAATGTATTTAACTTGATCGGATGCGGGATCTTCTCCCATAATCACGATATGTTTTTTGATCTTCGATTTGTGATATCCGGTGGTTTGCCCCATGAATCCTTTCACCACGCCGACGTGATTTTGCGTCAGCATCGTCGGAACAGGGTCGTATTTAGCGGAGAATTCGAATAAACTGAAGTAATCGGCTTCCGCACCATGCGTCACCGGATTATTGCTTGGCGGAAAGTCGATATCCGAATATTCATACACCATCGGATCAATGATGATATTAAAATCGGTGAACGCAAAGGTTTTCGAATAATCTAATTTGTTTTGGAGTTCCGGAGAGGTAGGTGATCCGTCAAACACGTGATGAGCACCGTCCAGTCCCTCTTCGGCAAGGGCAATGTCGTAGGAATCCGTTGCCGAGCACATCGCAAATAAGAATCCGCCTTGCCCGACGTAGTTTTTAATGAGCTGTGCCACCGCTTTCTTTTCTTCATGCACGGATGGAAATCCGAGTTCCATCGCCATTTGTTCGAACTCAAGTTTCTGCTGAATATACCAGGCCGCATTGCGATAATTGCGGTAAAACTTTCCGTACTGACCGGTAAAATCCTCATGGTGTAAATGGAGCCAATCAATGTCTTCAAATCCGTTCATGAACAATTCCGGATCCCAAACGGTTGTGTAAGGCACTTCGGCATACGTCAACGCGAGGGTGACGGCATCATCCCAGGGCTGCTTGCCCGGCGGCGTGTAAATGGCGACTTTTGGCGCTTTTTCAAGGATGACAATTTCCATATTGTTTTGAGAAATGGTTTCGTAGATCGGCATCACCTGAGCATCGTGAACGGTTTCCATCGAAATCCCGCGAATAAGGCACTGCTGCGCGATGAACGGATAAGCGTCCACCAGAAACGACCCGCCTCGGTAATTGAGGAGCCACTCCACATTCACATTTTTTGTGAGAATGTAATAGGTTAATCCGTACGCCTTTAAATGGTCGTTCTGCGATTGATCCATCGGGATGAGGATCTTCTCACCGAACACAACATAGAAGCAGCATAAAACGGCAGTGATTAATTTTTTCATGGATGCGTGTCCTTCATCAAATGTCTCATATGATACCGAACCGGTTCAGCCAGCAAAGAGAGCGGATAATCTTCCAAAACCACCTGATAAAAATCCATAGCCAGTTCCGGGTTGTTCATTAAGTTTTCGATCACCACGCCTTGAAGCGTCCAGCCGTAGTCCGCTAATTCGGTACTCGTTAATTGCTCGGCGAGATCCAATGCGTGAGTGGTTTGCCGAAACAGCTGCCGAACGAGCGCTTCTCTGAGGATGGATAACGGAATAATGGTCGCTCCGTCAAATTCAGTCCGGATGCTTTTCAGAGTTTCAAGTGCTTCGGTGAGTTTATTTTGCACCAACTGATTCTCAGCCAAAACAAATCGCTGGAAAGCTGATTTATCCAAAAGCGATCCGTTGAAATAATGCTGCTGAAGCAAATCTTGGACTTCCATCAGATCATTAAACAGCACATGCTTCGGCGGGATGGCGGTCAAAGCTTCGGTAATCAGCGTTTGTGTGGTGTCCAACTCACCCATTAAGAAGTAACCTTGAATAATCTTGAGTTGTCTGTTCTGGTCAGTGCCTGGGACGGAATTCAGATAATCAATCGCCGCCGGGGTGTTGCCTTTCGTCATATAAATATCTGCAAGCCGCAGATGGATTTGATTTCGTTGGGCGGTATTCCGTCGGAATCTTAACGCCTTTCGAAACGACTGTTCTGCACCGTCATAATCTTGAGTGATACGATATTTTATTTCTCCGATCCTGAAATATGCCGTACTTGAAAAAGAAGATGAGGGTAGTGTTACCAGCACAGAGTCATACATGTGAAATGTTGTTTGCAACAGGGATGACGATAAAGCGGTGGTTCGTAAAAAATCCTGTTTGAACAGCACATTATCGGGGAAAAATGCGACGAGAGATTCCGTCGAATTCTGCGGAAGGATCTGGTCTTCAAATGTTTGTCCCAACCCTAATAATGCCTGTCCTTTGAGTTTGGTGTGTAAGAGAGTAGGCGGAGCTTTCATTACATGACGGTAGGCATTTAATGAGAGAGCATACTGATGTTCGCGCCGGAGATTATCTGCAAACGACAGCCAGCGGGAAACATCGTTTTCGGTGGTTAATCCTTGAAGAAGATGCTCTTGATACGCTTTGTCATAATCCCCGATCTTGAAGTACAGTGAACTGAGGATCACATCCAAATCAGACGGTTTGTCTTGAGCTTCTTTGAGGGTCGTAATGATGACATTGTGACTGTCTTCAGAATCGCTGAGTCTGAGAATTCTGTCAGTGACGATTTTGATTCTCTTCTGATTTTGATCGGCATATTTGAGATACTCTTCCACTGCGCCTTTGTAGTTTTTCCGCGCGGAATAATAATGGGCTAATTCCAGGGATAAAAGAGTCGGATTGTTGAACTGCGTTCGTCCCTGTTGAACCAGTGAGATCATTTCATCTTCCTGCGAGTATCGACTGAGACTGTGAAAAAGAACAGTATAAGCAGTGGGATTGGTGCTGAAATTTTGGGCAAACTCACGCCAGATCGCCAAGGCAGTTTCGAGATCGTTCTGAATATAATACGCTTCCGCCAATTCCACATGCGACTGAAGATCATTCGGAAACAAGACCAATTGATTTTGAATGAGAGAGACTAACTTGTCGTAGGATTGTTCCTGTTTGTACAGTGTTTTTAATTTTCGAAACGCGATTGTATTTTTTGAGTGACGGCGAAGGACATCTTCGTAAATAGCAATAGCGCCAGCGATGTCGCCGCGTCGTTCAAGCATTTCAGCGGTTTTTACTGAATGGGTAGACCGTATGATCTCCAGAGATTTACTCGGCTGAGCCGATAAACCGGCACAAAGCAGCAGGATCATCCACTTATTCATTAGACCCTCCGATGCCGGTTGTGTCCGTTTCAAATGATTCCGGTTCAAGCCCGGGGATATTTTCCTGCCCGAGCGCATTGAAATACCGTCTGATCATTGTTTGATAGTCTCTTGAATACCCGGCACCCATTGCGCGGTTGAGGGCTTCCATCGTTAAGCTTCGGCGCTGTCCCAGATCTCCGGGCAGTCCGGATGGACCTGTGAACAGATTTTCAGTCACAGCAGTTTTGGATTTTCTCTCCTCTTTTTTCCCGTGCTGGGTCATCGAGGTTTGACTGTCTAACATTCGAGAGAGGATCCGCTGCTGTCTTTCCTGAGTCCTTCGGGTAAATTGGTTTTGTTTCAGGTCTTTGATGACCTCTTCCATGTCTTTTGCCATACCGGAGAGGTCGCCCAATCCTTGGTTGCCGCCGGACTGTTGCATTTCCTCCATTAATTGCTGCAGTGATTTTTGAACCTGCTGCTGTCCGCTGAGCATTCTTTGCATCATGGATTGCTGCATGGATGAGCTCATTTGTCCCAACGCGAGCTGTAATCCCATGTTGTTCAATCCTTGCTGCTGACCGGACATTTGCTGCATCGCTTGCAAGAACTGTTCTAAACCGCTGGCTGATCCGCCGCTTTGCATTTGCTGCATGGCGTTCAGAATGGATCGGGCTAATTCGTTTAAGCCTTCCATCGAATCTTGCTGTTTGGCTGATGATTGGCTTTTCTGCCGCTGAGATAAATGGGATGTGGATTCATCCATGAAAGTGGCGGTCACTCCGATCATTCTTCCCATGGATGATGTCACGGCAAAGGTCTCTTGTGATAATGCAATCACCTTTCTCATGATCTGCGATAATTGATCTTTTAACCGCTGCTGCTGTTGAGCCATGTCATGAAAATGAGGAGAATTATACGGAAGTTTAGATGTGGCTACATTTAATGATTCCTGCTGTTTAGAGAGATGCAGGACGTCTCGCATGATGGCTTGAAACTTGGCAGCCATTTCAGATGCTGTTTGCTGTTGAAACATATCTGCGATGGATTGAGCTGCTTCTTGCATCGCCTGTAAATTTTGCAGCGCAGAGCTGCAGGATTTCCGCGAACCGGACAGATTCTCACGTTTCAGCTGATCCATCGTTTCTTCTAAATCTGATTCCGTGTTTTCAGCCAGATCGGATGACGAAAGGTCTTTCATATCCTCAGCAGACGGCGGATGAAATTCTTCCATTAAGGTTGAGACATCTTCCATGATATCGCGGATATGTTGAAATTCATCGGTATTTCGTTTTTCTTCCTGTTGGAACCGGGCAAAGGTTGACGGATCTGTATTTTCATCGGCTTGACCGACTTTTTCATCCAGGATATCTTGTTCTTTCACCAGCTGTTCTAATCGTTTATTGATCTCGTCAATTTGCTGCTCGGCTTGTATCCGTTTGAATATCTCAAGAAATCGATCCAACTGCTGTTCAATCTGATCCATATTTTCAGCCATTTGTTCCATCGAACTGAGCAGATCGTCCATGTTCATATTTTCCAGCGCTTCTTCAATATCATCCATGTTGGTCAAAAGATCTTCAGAAATAATTTCTTGCACCAGTTCCTGGAGTTCTTCCAATTTTTTCAACAACTCGGGTGAAAAGAGGTCGTGTTTTTCGATGTTCTCAGAGATCGCTTCCAGCGCTTCTGCGATCTTCTCAAATTCCGCCAATTCTTCTTTGGTGTTTTCGAGCATCTTTTTGATATCCTGTTGATGCTCCCATTCAATTTTTTCACTTTTCAGCAGATCATATTCAATCTCTTTCAAGTGTTCTTGAATAGCCTGGATATCGTCCAAATTCTCTTTTGATTCATCTATGATCGCTTGTTCTTCTTCTTCAGTAGATTCAAACAGATCCGCCAGAGAGGGTAATCGTGCAATGAACGTTTCAGAGATCGACTTTTTCGGGCCGGATACATCATCATTGTCATACACTTCAAAATGGAAATGGACTTCATCTTCCGGCATCAATCCAAGATCGGATACATCCCACAATGTTTTGATGTCCTGTTTCAATTCATCGGGTGATAAATCCGGGATGGTGAAAATAGAAATGAACGGCTCAGCCTGAATGTAACTCGGGCGGCGAATTTCATATCCAACCTGAAGGTTTGAAAAGCCGAAATCATCCTCGACATCCAAATGGATCGGGATCAGCATATCATCGCCTAATTCCGTTGTTTTTTCAGGAAGAAGAACCTGCAGCGATGGATCAAGATCAGGGATGAGTTGGAGATGGAATGGGATCGGATCGCGGTTTGAAATCTCGCGAAAGTCCAGTAAATGAACAGTAAAGACACCTTCGGTTTGGAAAAGGAAGCTGCCTTCAGCGCGTTTCCCTCGAATCGAAAGCGGGATGGATTCGCCTTCAAGATCCAAATAACATTTTTTCAGTTTTCGATTACTGACCAACTGAACAACAACCGTGGATCCTTTTAATCCTTGAACATCTGCCTGATCACTGCTTTGTTTCGATGAAGGCAAGTCAGCATATGTTGGCGGAATAACCGTAATCGAAAATGCTTCCATTGTGGGTCTGTCTGTGACCAAAACCCGATATTCAGGAGACACAATTTCATCCCATGCTTCCCAGAAATGTGTCGACGGGATGAAAGCTTCATACGCATAATCCTGATACATATCATCGAGGAGAAATGTGTAGGTCCCGGAGGAATCCTTGGGCGACTGAAACTCCAGGTAAGACGGGAAGTCAGCATGGTCCTGAATGGGATTCAAAGCTGTCAGCCTAAGAAAAACGGAATCCGGTTCACCATCAACTGCTTGGATGGTGATCGTCGTTGATTCACCCCCGAGCAAATGAATATCCCCGGTTGTGCTTTTCAAGTGGAAGGGCGGCGGTATCGGAAAGTCAATGTGCGGATTCGCCCATCGGTTCATCGATTTCGTCGATGAATCCCAGGTGGATAGAATTGAAATTCCGAGAACAATCAGAATGAGTAGTGTGATTTTCTTCCATCGCAGAATCGCTGAGTTTGGGAAAACGGTTTTTAGGTCAAGAGAAGCCAACTGGTGGTGGATTTTATCCACGTAAGATTGACTTAACTCAACCGAGTCACTGTCATCCATAGCCCTCTCCAGCTGGAGTGCGTTGATGACAACATCCTCTTTTTTAAAGGCTAATCCGCCTATTTTACGTGCAAGGGATGACCAACGGTAGCGCTGAACCCGATTCGCAAAGGCGAAGAACAGGAGAATGAAAAATACCAGAACGATTCCGAGGATCAAGGCGAGTCCTGTGTAAACCAAAACAGTTCGGGCCGCTGAAGATAAATAGAACACCGATTCGGTCATCAATCCGACTAAAAAGACGGCTAAACTCACGGCGTAAACCATCCAGAAACCGGTGATAAAATCGGATTTGATTGCGGAAATACGGACCTGCTTTAATAAGGTTTCGATACGTTTATTGTGTGAGTGCATAGAAAATAATATTGACGCCCATTTTTAATGCGGCTTCCCGAATGGGAGCAGGGTCATGGTGAGCTTCTTCGTCTTCCCAACCGTCTCCCAGATCACTTTCATACGTATAAAGGACCATGAGCCGTTCGCCTTCAAACAATCCGAAAGCTTGGGGTGGTTTCCCGTCATGTTCGTGAACTTTAGGTAATCCTTGCGGAAAATCGTAATAACTGTGGAAAATCGAGTGATCGTATGGCAGCTCAACAAAATCTTTATTGGGAAACACTTTTTTCATCTCTCGCCGGAAGGACTCATCTAATCCATAATTATCATCGGCATGAAGAAACACCCCCCGCAGAAGCGCTTCCCTGAGGATTATGATCTCCTCCTCGCTAAAGCGAATATTTCCATGCCCGGTCAAATATAAAAACGGATAGTTGTACAAATCGTTATCCGTCAGACGAAGATGGACTTCTTCTCCGACATTTTTCACGGACGTTTCCGATGCAAAATAGTTCAGCAGATTCGGGATACTGCTCGGATCAGAATACCAATCCCCGCCGCCGTCGTAATGAATTCGTGCGATGGTGAATGACTGAGCCTGCATCACTGAAAATGCGATGATCAGACTTGCTATAATATTCTGTATGATTTTTTTGAATGTCATATCTACTGTTAATGAGTATAAACCGGATATGTTCCGATTTGAATCCAACACATAAATTAGCGAAAAAACGATTGTGTAAATAATAGAAAATTGACGGAAACAGCCAAATGTTACACGCGTGAAAAAACTGATATTTTCAAGGGGCTCACAAGGAATTTTTCTTGTTCGATACCGATAAAATCCGTTAGCTTGACAATCATGCAAGCCAGATTTCACATGATCCTGCTCACTGTATTGATTCAGTGCTCAACCGTCGCATTTTCCGCCGTTCCGGAAGATTCAGTCAAAACATATTTATGGGGATTGATCAAAATCACCCAAGATAATGAATTGAAATATGAAGACGGTTATTTTCTTGACCAGCTCCTCCATCCCAGGGAATTCAGTGAGCCGATCACCTTTCTTCCTTTAGAAATCGGTTATGGGATATCGGTGAACGGCGGCGGCGGTGAGGATTTAGGCAGATCAAAAACCGGATGGATTCGATTTGAAGAGAATCCGCCGAATTCGTATGACGGAGGTCATATTGGGAACCGGATCGGCCACCAACTTGAGATTGATTTTCTCAAAATGAATCTTAGTCATTACTTGTTGAAATCAAGCTGGGCGGACATTCAGTCGGGCTTGTTTTTGCGGTATTCAACAATATTTTTCCCGGCGAGTCTTTCAGGCACCGGATGGGATGACATCAATCCGTCTTGGGTGGTTACGGGCAAAACATTCTCGCCGCGGGTTCTCACCTACGGTATGAGTCATTCGTGGATTTTCCAGCGGTCTAAGAATTGGTTTTTGTCATTTAAATATACATACGGTGTGGCGTTTGCCAAATTTTACCACAACAAGGATACGATCCAATATGATGCAACTCCCAGCGGATGGGGACCCGCAACATCGTACTCCGGCGGATTCAGATGGATTTTCGACCCCGGAATGAAAAACCGTTATGCGATCGGGATAGATTTTAAACATGTATACACCAAAATCGATCGGATTAAAGACAAACAAAATCTGACACCGATCTCACGATTTGATCTGAATAATTTCGGTTTGTTTTTTACCATCGATGTTTTTTACGGCGGACGGAAAACATCCGGGGATTTTGGAAAAGAATATTATTATCATCGCGACTATATCAGTGCCGTAGAAAAATTTAGGAACTTTATCCATAATTATCCTACGCATACAAACCGATATAAAGCAGAAGAATATATCCAAAAAGCCATGCCGAAAATACCTCACCAGCTTCTCCGGGAGGGGATGAGTTTTGATGAAAGAAATCTAATCGAAAAAGCGTTGGACAGATACTTGAGAGCGCGGGTCATTGCTACTGATCCGGGGATGACTTCCAGTCTCAATATTCGGATTGATCAAATTGCCGATAAACAAATCTATGACGCTGAATTATTGTTAGAGAAAGGACTTTGCAGAGAAGCATTATCGGTCATGCAGCGGGTTTCAACTTATTCAGAAAAAGGACGTAAAGAACTCCCAAGGTTCCAGGCGCAGGTGTATCTGCGAGACGGTGAAATTGCACTTGAAGCCAAGTTCTTTAAAAAGGCTCTCCATCTATTTGCGAAAGCACTTTCTCAAGATCCTGACCTCGCTTTAGAAATCGGAGTTTTACAGCATCAAATAGCAGTGGGACTTGTGGCTCAAGCTAACCAAATCACCGATCCTGAAGCGATCAGATTAGCGATTGAATCTCTGGAAATGGCGAAACAACTATCCTCAGAGTTCCGGGAATCCGATTATCAAATATTACTGAAGCTGAAAGAAAAGTTGAACAAAACGGAAGCTGTCAAACAGCAGTCCAAAATATTAAAGAAGATGGATAAAACCCGAGACGACCTAGAGATGCTGCGGGGACCGAGAGTAGAGATAGGAATGACCATCCCTGAAGTTGAATGGATTTTGGGAGAACCTAGGGATAAAATCCACCAACAAAACGTCGAGGGACAAGATCGTCAGTTATGGCTTTATGACATCGATGGTGATAAGCAGCTGCAGATCACCTTTTTGGATTTTATTGTAATCCGAGTCGAAACGAAGTAAATTGTATCAAAATGTCTCTGATATTCCGATCAGAGTAAATGGGCGTTTTTCGAAACGAACCTAATCTCCTGAAGAACCACTTTTAAAATTCCCGCAGCCGGAACGGCAAATAACATACCCAGCGGGCCAAGGAGCGTTCCACCGATCAGTAGTGCGATCATCACCATCATTGGATGCAGCCCGACACTTTCACCGACCAGGATCGGTGTCACGAAATTATTGTCGATTTGCTGAACAATGATGAACATGACGATAATATCCAAAATGAAAAATGGCGACGGGATCACGCCAAGCAGCACGTGTGCGGCTGCGGCTTCATTCCCAAGGTTATTCATAAACGCGATGAGAATGGCAGGGATCATCCCGACGAACGGACCGACAAGGGGAATCAAATTAGCCAACCCGGCAATAATTCCGATGAAGATCACCAAAGTGAGATTGGCTCCAAACAGGTTGAGAATGAGCAACCCGATGATGGAGAGCAACGCGACACTTCCGGCGGCTAACAATTGTCCGTGGAGGTAATTGGAAACCTGCTTTTCCATATTGTACATTAGCCGCAGTCCGACTTCAAAATATCGATTGGGGAAGAGACTGGCGATTGATCGCTTGAAATGGTAATACTCGTGCAGTAAGATGATAGTGAAAATAATAACCATGATCGATGTGAAAATGAACGAACCGATTGCTCCGGCGAATGCAACTAATCCTTCAAGCAGCTGCCCGATATTGGATTTGATCGAATCGACAAAATTGGTATTTTGAGGAATGGCATCATGAACAAAATCCGGCAGCGATGCAACAAAAGTGTGTAGTGTAGTGTTCATGGTCTCAACGGTGTTCTCTTCATTCAGCCGTTTGGAAAAATCCTGAACCTGTTCCATAAATCCTGATGCAAATCCGATGAAGAAAACCAGGATCACTGCCACGTTTATCCCTGAAAAGATCAAAACGCTCAAGCCGCGGTTTCTGATCTTTCGTTCTAAATAGTCGGTTCCTTTTAGCATGATCGTTGTAAAGAGAAATGCAAAGATCAGCATCACGATCACCGAGGAAATATAGGGCCAAATAATGTATAGAAAACCCAAAGCCAGCAACCCGAAAAGGATGCGGAGGATCATATTAAGCGGATTTGAACTGGTATTCATAAGTTAATCCTTGCGGTTTTGAATAAGCAGTTCGTTTGTTTTCCGTAATCGGGTTCCGATAACCCGGGAAAGGTTTAGCAGTAACTTATTCCCGAGTTCAGGATTCCGCTCAAGCAGTGAAAACAGATCCGGGCGGAAAAATCCTAGCAATCTTGAATGAACCGTTGTGATAGCGGTGGCAGACCGGATGTCGTCATCCAATAAAGATAATTCCCCGAAAAATTCTCCGTCACTTAATTCCGCTAACACATTTTTCTTTTCATCGGCGCCTTCAACAAAAATCTCTACTTTCCCGGATAAAATCACGAACATCCCTTCGCCCGGGGCGTTTTCTTTAAAGACAGTTTCGCTCGGTTTGTAATTTCGCTCGTGAATGAGTTTTTCGATCTCTTTGTATTCACGGTTTTTCAATCCATGAAAGATCGGAACTTGTTTTAGTGTTAAGACAGTTTGATTATCTGATGATTTCCAATGACTGAAAATATTTGTCCAAAGTGCGTTCTTCACTATATTCCCTCAAAATAGTTTATCAGAAAGTAATGAGATGAGAAAGGAAAAAGTAGGTATTTTTTTTGAATCATTTCTAACCAAAATGTTAAGTCAATTTTACTTTAGTATTTTATATATTCAATGTATCTTAGATTATAAAAATGTATGTATTAGTTAGCATAATTTAGTTTCTTGACATTTGCTAGGATATTTATTAAACTGTGATACCAATAATACTGGTCGATAAATGTTAAGACATATAGATGTGTAAATTATCATTTATCAGTTTCCTATTAATCGTTAGGGAGGGGTTACGTCATGAAACATAATAGTGTCCGTGAATATATATTTACTAGTGTTTTAACAATATTCGTTCTGCTTTGTAATTTTCTTATTTCACAAGAAATTGGGAGTACATTTATTTTTCAAGGGAAAGATCATAATTTCTATAGTCAAGAATATTTATTTAGCTCAACTTGTCAATATTCGACTGAAAATGCAAATTATTTCACTCAAGATGCACAGATAAATGATTTTACGATATCTCCTTATGACCCGTCAATATTTATCGTTACAACAAACTCAGGCGTCTTAGTGTCATATGATGCAGGTATCAGTTGGCAACCCAGGAATGGAACGACCGGTAGCGATGCTCTGCCATTACGACCTGAAAACAATTTGGCTAATATTTACCAAATTGCCGAACAGCACAAAGAAGAAGTTTACTCAATTGCATTTGAAGATGATATGACTTGGTGGGTTGCTTTAAGAGGAGATGGTGATACAAAAACTGTTTATCGAACCACTAACTCCAGTGAAACATGGCGAAGAAAGAGTACGGGTCTGCCCACATTTAATTCTCATAACCCGACGGCAAATAAGATATTCTTTACTCAAGAGAATGGTTATCCCTGGGCTGCCACCACGGGAGGTTTATTTTATAAAGATGGCTCAAGATTTAAGAATAGAAGCGGTGCATTTCCTGTCCCTGAAATTAATGATTGGCCTGCAATTCCCGCCTATGATATTTCATTATTGAATGACTCAACACTTTTTGTGGCTACTGAATTTGGGTTATTCAGTGGTTCAGTTGAAGAACAATTTCAAGATGCTCTTCCGATTGGGGGTGGGACAATAGACATTCTTTCAACCCAAAGTGATAATCCAACAGAAGAATTAACACTTATTTTAAATCATACAACAGATCAAGGTCAAATAATTGCTCCTGGTCAATATATCAATTTAGTTGATACACAATTTAATATTTATTGGAAAGGACAAATCGCTCTGAATGAACCTACAAATGAGTTCTTCATTACTATCAAAAATGAAAATATTTATTGGGGTAGTGAGCTAACAGATTATTCATTGATCTCTATTGAGTTCCTTACTGCTCATTCAGTTCAAGATTTAAGGATTACTCAGGTTACAATAGATAATCAGGGAACTTTATACTGCAGTTCATCAGAAAATGTCTTCCGATACAACGCTGATACTAATGAGATGGAGAATCTTGGATTTGAAGATTCAGCTATCCTTTCATTAGCGACGTCTCCAATACATGGCATGATATACCTAGGGACAAATAACGGTTTATATTATCTTAATCCTGACTCTAGCTGGGAGTTGATTTCTCCATCTATTAACCATATAAACGGGATTGATTCATATCCTTTAGATGTGAGGAGCATAGAGTTTGATGGTGATCGAATTTACTTTGCCGGACATTTAGGCGGATTACATTATTCAGATAATAACGGTGAAACTTGGAATAACATGAATTACGGATTAACGCATCGTTCGATTGAAATGGCTGATGTAGAAACTGTTTCCCAATCGGTTGAATATTCCACACCAGCTGATGAAACGATGGGTATTTATGAATCCGTTCAATATCACATTGGGGATTATTCTGATGTAGATGAAAATGGTAAAGTGAATATCCTGTTTATGGACATCCTTGATAATTGCTACAACAGCTTGGATGATTTATGTTATGATTATTATTTTGATGACGATAATATTACCGAATCAGAGATAGATCTACCATCAAATAACTCTGATGTCATATATATCGACTCAGACCCGTTTTTACCTTCAGAATCAGCAAACAGTATTTCTAAAGCATTGGGAAAACTTGCATTCGTTTCAGTTTCAGTAGATGAAGACAAATGGTTTGTTGAAGGAGTGCCTGAAATGGCAAGTTATTTTTGCGGATACAGGAGTATTGATGAGTTTTTTCAACTCTACCATAACAATTCTCTGACCTTCTGGGGTGATACGTCGAGGGATTTAGAAATCAGCCTAAGCTATTTAACAGTATTATATTTATATGAACAGTATTTCTATAATGATCCTGATGTAGATTATTTACGCAGTTTCAAATCGCTTGTCCAGAATGAATCTATTGGTATAGGCGCAATAAATGAGTGTTTAAATTTGGCAAGTTATACCGACACATTTGCAGATGTATTTAACAATATTGCAATTGCTACTCTTTTAGATCAAGTTGATGATGTAGACTTTTACGGCGGTAAATATCGATGGCAAAATGCGAACGTTACTACTAGTTTTTCAACATATCCCTGGCCAGAAGGTGTTAGTGCTGCAGCCCCATACTTTGAAACCATAAACAGGTGGGCATTTAAGATTAATAAATCTCTTGGGATCAATCCAGCTAACGGAAATGATTATTCTCCAACGCTTGGAGATGTCATCACGTTTCAGGGGAGTGATGATGGTGATTTCAATGTTTTCTGCATTAAAAATGAAGATTTTTATTCACTTTCAGATTCAGCTGTAGTATCGGAGATTGATTTAAATTTAAATAATGCAGGAATTATAGATGTAACTGATTTCGGCGATGAAGACTCTCCGTTCCAATTGGTATACAATATCATTACAAATCATTCAGATGAATTTGAAGATGCAAATTATATCATTTCGAATTCATTTAATGATTATTCCTTAAATCCATGGAGCGATGAAGATGTTCATGTCTCTCACATTATAGATCAAATAGGATTTAACATTACTTGGAATGATTTATGGTTAGACGATCAACCTGAAGATGACTTAAACAGAACCTCGGATATTACAAACTTAACATATCAAGAATTCAAGGAGTGGCACTATTCCAAACAACAAGTAAGTGAAAACACTCAAAGAATTCAGGATATGCAGGGATTTGAAGGATTTAAAGTCGTCAAAGAAGAAGTGTATATTGAAAACTCTTTTATAGAATTTAATGAAACAGACGCAGTGTTAAATCATGAATTCTATGATGTCCCACAAAATGGAGATATAGTCGAAGGGAAGGTGGTTGTATCATTAGCAGGTAATTATTTCTTAGAAAATAGATATGCCAAAGTTTATTTAGATAGCCATTTGGTAGGAACGGCGACTTTGGGTTATGGTCACCCTTCTTCAGACTGCCCGAGTTATGGTGGGAATCATGATATTTTTGAAATACCGCTCTCTGAAGATTTGTTAAATGAGATTTCATCAGATGGTGAGATCATCGTCACTACTGAAAATTATGGTGGAGTTGAAGCGTTTTGTGAAGAGAATTTTGTGAATGTCGATTATATATTCATCACAATTCTCAAATTATTGCTGAAAATTATTCTGGGAATCAAATCCCGGATTATGATGTAATAGAACAAAATCACTATGCTTATCAAGTATTTGCTGTTTTTGACGGTGTTGAATCAAATCCTACGTCACAAATGATTCAAACTGCTTACGGGTCTGATAATTTATCAAATCTTTGGACAACATTTTCCAATTTTGGAAATTATGGTGATCCACATGTACCTGAAGGTCGTCCATCAATGGAATGGCCGGGTAGTTCTGGGATTCATTATCTTTGGGAAGGACGGTTGTGGATAGGAGCAATAGTTGATGGAGAGAAACGAGTATCTCATGCTGATTATGGTCAATATGAATTTCATCCAGATGGCGCAGCTGATGCATACACACCGCTTGGATTAAATCATTTTGAATATGAAACTTCGTTTAATGATTTGGTCGGTCCGCATACTACTGCCCCATTGAATATTAAGATCAATCAACTATCTAAATTATTACCATATACCAATGATGAAGTATTAACCAATACTGCAATTATAAAGCAAGATATTGTCAATATTGGTACGGAAAACTTGAATGATTTAATTGTATCGTTTGTTTTCGATTGTGATGTGGGAACTGGTTTTGGTAACAGATACCCACATATTGATGATTTGGTGGATTATGACGGCTGGGATGGAGAAGATTCTGATACAGACTTAGAAGACATCGTTGAAAATTATGACTGGAATGGTAATGGCGTTTTAGATGGGTACGATGAAAATGGGATTCCTTATGGATGGGAATTTTACAGCAGCGAAATATACCCAAATCCAAATTATAACGAAGCTATGGTTAGCCCGGATGGTTTCCCTGATGAATATCAAGTGATCGTAACAGAGAATGACACGATAGTTCTTGACAGACAAATGTCATATATGTATGATGGGGATAATCCATCAACACCGGAAGATGACACAGCAGAAGAAGGGCACGTTAAGGGATTTATTGGGCTTCGTACAATGAAAAAACCGGTAGAAAATGTTTTATCTCATCAGTGGTGGAATTGGGAGAGTAATCCTTACACAGATCGTGAAAAGTACGATTATATGGCAGGAGTACATCCTGCAAGTGATGGTTATCTTTTTATCCCTAATCCTCTTCATATTGATGCCCCGCCTTTTGATTACCACTTTATGTATTCAATGGGTGATTTTGATGTCTTAACTCCAAACGACACATTGAAATTGGTAACCGGGATTGCAGTCGGAAAGGGGATTATGGGTCTTCGTCAAAATATGGATGCCTTGTACATTTATTGTGATTCAACTGATATTGATTTATCAACCGATGACAAGGATATAAACATTCCATCAGCCTTCAAGTTGTATGCAAATTATCCTAATCCATTTAACCCAATTACGATTATAGGATTTGAGTTGCAAAGCAATAGTGAGGTCAACTTAAATATTTATAATTTAAGAGGTCAGTTGGTTGACACGATATTAAATGAACATATATCAGCCGGCTATCATAAAGTGATTTGGAATGCAAGAAATTATCCATCCGGGATTTATTTTGCCAGACTTACAGCTGGAGATTATTCTGCTACCCAAAAGATGATATTACTGAAATAACATTCAGTGACATAGGATTACCGTTATTATAGTAATGGGGTGTAGACTTTATATTCAAGAAATTTCTGTGTCCAGAATTAGATCAAAATAAAACGCATTGCGTTCCCTTATATGAACTGGGTATTTTCTGGGCAATGTTTCGCCCAATTTACATATTATTAATCCTTACCGTTTTCATCGGATGTTTCATTCAGGCTCAGCCGCGGGATTTTGACGAAGAACTGCAATTCCAAAACAAAGCAGTTGAATCACTGAAGAATGAAATCGAATCCACTCGAAAACGAATAGAGCGAGAAGCCAACCGTGAAAAATCAACGGCTCGTAAAATATCCGATCTTAACGAAGAGATATCACTTCTTGATCGATTAATCGGTGAGTTGGTCAAAGAAGAAAGAAATGTGCGGAATGAAATCACCCGATTTGAAGAACGCTTAGCTCAAAACAATCGGGAATTAGATGCCCTCCGCGAACGGTATGAAAAACGTGTCGTAGCTGTTTATAAGAAAGGAAAGTTGTCTCCGCTTGAGAAAGTATTAAGTTCAACTACGTGGAGACAAGCCGTTTACCGTACTCAGTATATTAAAATCATATCTGATATCGAGAAAGAATTACAATCCAAAATGCAGTCGCTGATGATCACCATCGGGCAGGACAAACTAAAGATGGAAGCAGCACTGAGACGGAACATATCCCTGAAACGGGAACAGGAACAGCAGCGAAAACTCATGCGGCAGAAACGGATCGAAAATGAGAAACAGCTGAAAAAGATCAAGAAGAGTCAAGTTGAGTTGGCGAGTTATCTGGATGAGAAAAAAGCTGGTTTGAAGCAACTGGAAGAAGTCCAGAAAAAGATTTTAGAGGATAAGGCTAGATATGAACGAGCAGAACGAATCCGAAGGCAGCAGCAAGCACTTCAATCCAAAAGCTTCTCAGAGTTAAAAGGAAAATTATCCTGGCCTGCAGAGGGGCGGGTTATAGCAAAATTTGGGCGACAATGGAATCCAAAACTGAAAACCACGACTGAAAATCCGGGAATCGACATCAAAGGAAAACCCGGATCAGAAATCCGAACGGTATTGAATGGTGTGGTAACAACCATCACCTATATTCGGGGTTATGGCACAACGATTATCGTTGATCACGGCGGCGGGTTTTACACGGTTTACAGTCATGTGACGAATATCCAAACCAACGTTGACAGTGAGATTCGCGCCGGAGATATTATTGCTTATATGGGGGATTCGGGTTCAGTGAACGGGGCAATGCTCCATTTCGAAATCTGGGGGAAAAGCCAAAAGTTGGATCCGGAAAAATGGCTGAAGAAAAAGTAAAGTCGGTTTTTTCACTTCAGCCGGCCTTATCACATTCCTTACTTCGGATGGTGACGTCTGACCGTATCGGAAGCGCTTATCTTTTTTCAGGACCTCGCGGTGCAGGTAAAGAAACGATTGCCGCAGAATTTGCAGCTGTTTTAAATTGCGAACACCCGACAGAAACAGGACGATGTAGAACCTGTGCATCATGTTTACGCTCGAATCAATTTCAACATGAAAGCATTAAATTTGTTCTTCCGCTCCCGACACCCACGAAGGATAAAACATCTAAAGATCCGTTAAAGGGATTAACTCCTGACGAAATGAAATATCTTACGGATGCTTTACTGAAGAAATCTAAAGATCCGTTTTTTAAAATTCGAGTTCCCCGAGCCACACGAATTCTGCTGACATCGGTTCAGGAATTGCGAAACATTCTGTATTTAAAGACACTGTCCAAAGGACGGAAAGTTGTTCTGATCTACGATGCACATCTATTGTCATCAGGGCAGGGAGAGAGTGCTAACGCATTATTAAAAATACTCGAAGAACCGCCGGAAAATACCACGCTGATCCTTGTGACCGATCATAAACCGGAACTGCTTCCGACGATCATATCCAGATGTCAGCAAGTGGATTTTCCACCGATCACTCCGGATATTGTGATCCAACATTTGATGTCAAGGGGAGTGGGACAGAAGGAAGCGGAATTTATATCCGGAATTGCCGAAGGAGATATGGTACGCGCCATCACATTATCTGAACAATCCAAAGATGAAATTGTGAACCAAATGAAATCGATGGCAGCGATAGCCAGCTCAACTGATGGAAAATCATGGAAGAAATTCACCGATGATTACAGCAAAATGGCTCGATACAATCCGGAAGAATTCAGCTTTCATTTTTATCTGCTTCAACTCTGGTTCAGAACGGTCTATCGATATCAAAAGCAGTTGGATGACCAGCTATACATCGACAATCTGCAAACCGATATTCATAATTTTTCCGATCGGTATTCCATGGCAGATTTTGCAGAGATCGATCATGAAATCGAGAAGGTTTTTATTGCCAAAGAACGAAATTTGTTTATGCCGTTGGTTTTAACAAATTTGCTGATTAATATTCAAAAAGAATTACATGGGAAATATGATGTCAAAAAGTAAAAAATATTATATAACTACGCCGATTTATTATGCAAATGATGAGCCGCATATCGGGCATTCTTACACAACCATCCTTGCGGATGTGTTGACCCGCTATCACAAAACAGCCGGTGAAGATACTTTCTTCCTCACCGGATTGGATGAACACGGATTAAAGGTTCAACAAGCGGCAGAATCCAATGGAATTGACCCGCAAACTCATTGCGATCGAATGGCACCCAAATGGAAAATCCTTTGGGAGAAACTGCATATTCAATATAATGATTTCATCCGGACGACCGAACCGCGTCATGAAAAAGTCGTTCAGGATGTGCTGATCAAAGTGAACGAAGTCGGAGATATTTACATCGATGAATATGGCGGACATTACTGTGTTGGCTGTGAACGTTTTTATACAGAAAAAGAGTTAGAGGGAGGGAAATGCCCTCAGCATGAGAAAGAACTAGAGTTCATTACAGAGAAAAATTACTTTTTCAAGATGAGTAAATATCAGCAGCAGTTGATTGATTACATCCATGCTAACCCGGAATTTATTCAGCCGGAACACCGTAAAAATGAAATCCTCGGATTTTTGCGCCAACCGCTGGAAGATTTATGCATCTCACGCCCGAAAAGCAGATTAAGTTGGGGAGTAGAACTTCCATTTGATGATGATTATGTGACTTATGTGTGGTTTGATGCCTTGTTGAACTATGTGACCGGCCCGGGGTACGGAAGTGATACGGAAGCCTTTGAGAAATGGTGGCCCGAAGCCGTTCATTTGATCGGCAAGGATATTTTGATGACCCACGCAATTTATTGGCCGACGATGTTAATGTCAGCCGGAATTCCGCTTCCGAAAACCATCTTTGCCCACGGATGGTGGCTGATGGAGGAATCCAAAATGAGTAAATCATTGGGCAATGTGGTTAATCCAATGGAACTCATTGATGAATACGGTGTTGATCCGGTTCGGTATTATTTGATGCGTGAAATGGTGTTGGGTCAGGATTCAAACTTTACGATGGATTCATTTATCAAACGGTATAACAGCGATCTTGCGAATGATTTCGGGAATTTATTAAGCCGCGTGAGCCGCTTGATCGAAAAGAATTTTGACGGGATACTTCCGGAATGGGACGAACCGACATCAGCCGAAAAGACGCTACAATCCGATGCAGAAGCAACTGCTGAAAAAGTGAATCGAATGGTGCGATCCATGCGGATCAATGAAGCGATTGAAGAAACGATGCAGTTCATCCGAAGTGTGAATCGTTATATGGAACAGAACGCGCCGTGGAAGCTGGTCAAAACGGATAAAGATGCTGCGGGGAGAGTGTTGATGAATGCCGCGGAAGGAATTCGATTTAGCGCCTTACTCCTGGAACCCGTCATGCCAAACAGAATACTGACAGTTTTGGAAACGTTAAATTCCGTTGGAACCGATCTGAACTGGGGCGGACTGACATCGGGGAATCAGCTTCAAACCCATCCGCCGTTATTCCCGAGAATCGATGTTGAAGCAAAAGCCAAACAAAAACCCGAACCAAAACCCAAGGAAAAAGCATTGGACAATGTGATCACATTTGATGATTTTTTAAACGTAAAACTCAAAACAGCGAAGGTGCTTGAAGTGGAAAAAGTGGAAGGCGCAGATCGGTTATTGAAGCTGCAAATCGATGTTGGTAATGAACAACGTCAGATTGTAGCAGGAATCGCAGAGTTTTATCAACCGGAAGAGGTTGTGGGAAAAATGATCGTCATTGTGACTAATTTAGCTCCGGCAAAGATCCGCGGGATTGAATCCCAAGGGATGCTGCTTGCGGCGAAAAAAGGGAAGAAACTTACGTTGGTTACAGTTGAAGATCCTTCGATAGGGAATGGAGTCTCGGTAAGTTAGCGACCGTTAAAATATTCGAGATTGACTTATTTATGAAACAAAAGCTTGTGGACTCCCATTGTCATCTTTTCTTTGACGGCATCAAACACAATCTGGCCCAGGTCATTGAACGAGCAAAGACGGATGGTGTGGATTGTTTCATTTGCCCGGGAATTAATCTTGATTCCTCTAAAGAAAGCATTGCTATTGCGGAAGAGTATCCGGAAGTGTTTGCGACGGTAGGTATCCATCCGCATGATGTGGAAGATGCTTCGGAAAATTATATCACCGACTTAACCGAATTATCTGAAAACCAAAATGTTGTCGCCATTGGAGAGATCGGGCTGGATTATTTTCGCGATTATTCTGATCATGATGTGCAGCGGAAATTATTTCGAGAGCAAATCGAGTTAGCGATGAAGTTGAATTATCCGATTGTTTTTCACAATAGGGCGGCGGATCATGATGTGTTGAGTATCCTAAATGAAACGGGTTGCACAAAGGGAGTTGCACATTGTTTTTCTAGTGATATCAAAACAGCGAATGCTTTCATTGATCTGGGTTTCTATATTTCATTTGCAGGAAATGTAACCTATAAAAACAGCGGATTGGCTGAAGTGGCGAAAGAGATCCCATTAGAAAAAATGTTCATTGAAACGGATTCACCGTTTTTAAGTCCGGTTCCATTCCGCGGGAAACCCAATGAGCCCGCCCGAGTCAAAAAGATTGCGGAATTTATTGCGGACAAAAGAGGATGCTCATTGGAGGAGATCGCTTCTGCAACGACACATAATGTCCGAACGCTTTTCAGATTGGAGAGTTGATGAAGACCGATCATCCTTTCCGAAAAAAGTGGGGGCAGAATTTTCTGGCAGATACTAACTTATTGACAAAAATTGTCAATACCGTCAATCCAAAACCGGATGATCATATTCTGGAAATAGGCCCGGGAGAAGGCGCATTAACGAAGATCATTTTACCCATGGTGGCTGAAATGGCTGCCGTAGAGATTGATCCGCTGCTCATTAAATATTTAAAAATACAGAAGTCGTTGTCTTCCTGTCATTTCATCCATGCAGATATTTTATGGACGGATCTTGCGGAACTGCCCATTCCAACGCCAGTTCGGATCATCGGAAATATCCCGTATAATATTACATCTCCGATCTTATTCTGGCTGATTGAACAGCGGGAGCATTGGTCGGATGCTTACATGATGGTTCAAAAAGAAGTGGCTGCACGGCTAACCGCCGCTGTCGGGACGAAAACATATGGCAGACTGACGGTAATGACTTCTGCTTTTCTGGATATTGAACAATGTTTTACTATTCCTCCAACCGTTTTTATTCCACGTCCAAAAGTTGATTCAGCTATTATCAAATTGGTTAAGAAACCGAAGAGCATGGTTTCTGAAATACAGTACAAGAAATTTGAATCATTGGTTAAAGCCGCATTCTCCAGCCGTCGGAAAATGCTTCGTAACACATTGAAAGGATTTAATATTCCAGAAGGAACGCTTGACCTTTCACGCCGCCCCGAAACATTGACCGTAGAGGAGTTTGTGAGATTATTGTAACGTATCAATTCAATGTTTTGTTTTATATAAAAAAATATGTGTAACTTTCTAGGCTAATCTTGAACGAATATTCAAGGAGAATTTATGGCAAAAGCAGGCAGAGCAATTAACGAATCCAACCGCAGTCTGAGTCGATATCTTGAAGAGATCGGCCAGTACGAACCTCTGAAACCAGAGGAAGAGGTCAAGTGCGCCCAGTTAATTAAAAAGGGGAGTATGCCGGCACTTAAAAAATTGACCGAAGCCAATTTACGCTTCGTCGTTTCGGTTGCGAAGGATTATCAAGGTCAAGGATTGCCGTTAACGGATCTGATCAATGAAGGTAATTTAGGATTAATTAAAGCCGCAGGTCGTTTCGATGAAACCCGCGGATTTAAATTCATTTCCTACGCAGTTTGGTGGATCCGCCAATCGATTTTACAAGCACTGGCAGAACATTCCCGAATCGTCCGTTTGCCGTTGAACCGGGTCGGGACGATCAGCAAGATCACCAAAACAGCTGAAAAATTAGAAGCAGAAATTGAAAGAAGTCCAAATGAGGATGAACTCGGAAGACAGCTTGAAATGACATCGGTAGAAGTGATTGACGCCATGCGTATCTCCAGAAGACACCATTCATTGAATGCACCGTTCAGAGAAGGAGAGAAAAACTCGCTCATCGATGTGATTGAAGATGATAAGCAAACATCTCCGGATGAATCCTTAATGTCTGACTCCTTAAAAGATGAGATCAAACAAGCATTAGAAACCCTGAAAGAGCGTGAGCGTCAGGTCATCAAAATGTATTTTGGGATTGAGCGGGACTATGCATTGACACTCAATGAAATCGGGGAAGAATTTAATTTAACCAGGGAACGTGTCCGGCAGATCAAAGAAAAAGCGATCCGCCGATTACGTCATCGTTCTCGCAGTAAAGCTTTAAGAACCTATTTAGGATAATCCGCAAGGGAGGTGACATAAATCCATGGTAGAAGTAACCGTCAGAGAAGGAGAACAGCTCGAACGCGCATTACGACGCTTTAAGAAGAAGTGGGAGCGCGCAGGAGTTCTTCGAGAACTGAAAAAGAAGTCTTTTTATGTGAAGCCCAGTGATGAAAAACGCGACACAAAGAAAAAGACGATGCGCCGCCTTGCCCGGTTTGCCCGTTACGCTCAGCAGTAACGATCCGGATAATTAATCAGAAAAAGGTTCGGGGTTTTCCCCGAGCCTTTTTTATTTTTACGACATGATTATACGCAGTATTTCCGGTGTTCGGGGAATTACCGAAACACATTTAACCGAACTGGTCACGAAATTGTATGCCCAGGCATTTCATCAATTCCTGCCCGAAGGCGTTATTATGGTCGGCATGGATGGTCGTCCTTCCGGGGGATTATTACTCCAGACATTTGTTGATGAATTGGTTTTATTAGGACGAGATATCATTGTTTGCGGGATTGTTCCGACACCTACAATTCAATTTATGGTAGAACGAACAGAAGCTGTCGGAGGTTTGATCATTACCGCCAGCCATAATCCTGAAGAATGGAATGGATTCAAATTTGTGCGGGATGACGGCACATTTTTTCACCCGGAACAATGCTCAGAGCTTTTCCGACTTGTGGATGAACAAAAAACTCTACCCGCTGCAGAAACCCCCGGATTTGTTTGGCGAGAGAATAACGCGATCCAGAAACATGTGATCCATAATGTCAGTTTGAAATGTATCGATGCAAATAAAATACGATCCAGAAAATTTAAAGTTGTGGTTGATGCTGTCAATGCTTCGGGATCTTACGCATTGCCGATGATGCTGGATGCGCTTGGTTGTGAAGTGGTTGAAATAAACTGCGATCAAACCGGGAAGTTTACTCGGGGAACTGAACCTTTACCCCACAATTTAACGGACCTTTCAAAAGCCGTGACAGAACATAAGGCAGATATTGGTTTTGCCGTTGATCCGGATGCAGATCGACTGGCGATTGTTGATGAAAAAGGGAATCCGATTGGCGAGGAATATACACTGGTTATTGCCGGTGAAGGTTATCTTAAAAAGACAGAGAAAAAAGATGCGTTTGTAGTAAATATGTCCACATCATTGGCGGTTGATAAAATGGCTGAAAGATATGGTGTATCTGTCAAACGTTCTGCCGTCGGAGAGATCAATGTCGTTAATATGATGCAGGAGATGAATGTGTCATTCGGCGGAGAAGGAAACGGCGGAGTGATTTTGAAAGAAGCGCATTTGGGCAGGGATTCTTTAGTCGCAGTTACATTGGTGTTAAACCGATTGTCACAAACAGATCAAACCGTGAGTGAAATCCGGGAATCATTGCCAAACTTTGAGATTGTGAAAGATAAAGTGGAATTAACCGGTGTTGATGTTGATCAGGTATTAGGAAGAATGAAAGAGCTGTTCCCGGATGCCAATATCAATACTTTGGATGGAGTGAAGTACACGTGGGATACTTCTTGGGTTCACTTGCGTAAATCAAACACAGAGCCGATCATGCGGATCTACGCAGAAGCTGAGACGAAAGAAAAAGCTCAGGGATTAGTGGACAGGGTAAAAGAAGTTTTTACAATAATTTTGTAACATCAACTGTATTGCAGGTTAAGTAACACCAACTCATTGTTTATCTGCTAACTTTTTATTTTTGGAGAAATGGATACGTATCGTTTCTTCAAATTCATCAATCTCATGATTGTGATTATAATGATATTCAATATCAATTTTTTTTGAATATAGAATATAGTCATAAAAGATTTTAATACGAGAATTTACAGCTAATGAACTTAACATTGACCAGAACTTGCCTGTAAAACTTACATCGCTACAGAAATTTATATAAAAATCTCTATTTATAAGTTTGGATTTATTATATGAATTGACTGAATAAATTTCACATATATTTTTCCATTGCCTAATACCAAGATCATTAAGGGTTAATATGATCTTACCTCTTTTGGAAAAATTATCATTTAAGCGTGGGTATTGAATGATTTCAACGGATTCGATATGATCATCAGTAATTAAACTGTGATGATTATGGGATAATACTAAATTAAAACAGGAATCATCTGATGTTTCACTCCCCGATAATAAACTAAAAATAAATAATCCAAAAAACAGTTTTAAAAATATGTTCACATTCAAACTCCTAACTGTTTGTAATAATGAGATATTATTAACACTACAAAAATTGAATATTGAATCAGAATTAACAATTTCTGCTGCTATTCTGTAAAGAAAGTAAAATGAAAATTTATTAAGTTCAACCACATGCTATTAAATTTAATTGTAAATAGTGCGATTTTAGTGATCTATAATAATTTTCAAAAAATACTTGACACCGTTACCTTTCTACGCTTAAACTTGAACAGATGTTACAGCAAGCTGAACATATGTTCATACAATGAAACAGAAAAATGATCACATAACACTCATGGTTGAAGCCGCTCGGCTGTATTACGAGCATCGTTTCACACAGCAGGAGGTTGCCGACAAACTCGGTATCTCCCGTCCGGGTGTATCACGTCTTCTCCAAAAAGCACAAGACGAAGGCATTGTTCAAATCACAATCGTTGATCCGAGTGATTCCGGATCTCGCTTAGAACAACTCCTGACACAGAAATATGATTTGAAAAAAGTCATTGTTGTACCCACTCATAAAAATCCAAATATAACGAAAACCCGATTAGGGAAAGCTGCTGTAAGAATATTGGATCAGATCAGTTATGAAGGGATGACACTTGGAATCTCATGGGGAACTACAATGCAAGAAGTTGCCCGGCAGTTAAAAAACACACCCATGAAAAACAGTATCATTGTTCAGTTGAACGGCGGGATATCCAGAGCAGAATATGACACCAATGCCAGCGAAATATCAAAATCTGTTGCCGAAAAAATGAATGCCATTCCTTACTTACTTCCGTTACCGGCCGTTGTAGACCGCTCAGAATTAAAAGATGCTATTATCTCTGACAGAAACATCAACCGCACATTAGCTCTGGGAAAACAGGCCAAGATCGCGATGTTTACCATCGGATCTTTCAGCCATGATTCGGTTCTGGTGAAAGCAGATTATTTCAGTTCACAGGAAGTTGAAGAATTATTATCCAAAGGAGCTGTCGGAGATATTTGTTCCAGGCTGATTGATCAGAATGGAGAAATTTGTTCTCCTGAATTGAATGCTCGCACGATAGGGATCGAACTGGAAGATTTAACAGAAAAAGATTATACCATTGCGGTAGCCGGCGGTTCAGACAAGGTCCAGGCAATTAATGCCGCATTAAAAGGAAAATGGTTTAACTGTTTAATAACAGACGAATTCGTCGCCAACGAATTATTAAATAATGACAAATAATATGAAAAAACAAACAATTGCTATTGGATGCGATCACGGTGGATATGATCTAAAGATTGGCATCAAAAGTCATCTTATCGGAAAAGGATACTCCGTTACGGATCTGGGGACAGACAGCAAGGATTCCGTCGATTATCCGGTGTTTGCCAAAGCGGTAGCGAATGAAGTCGCTGCAGGCAGAGCAGATATTGGAATAATTGTAGATGGCGCCGGAATAGGATCATCTATGACAGCGAATAAGGTCCCGGGTGTTCGTGCGGCATTGTGTTATGATGTATCCAGTGCAAAAAATGCAAGAGTCCATAATAATGCCAATGTGTTGACTCTGGGCGCAGGACTGATCGGTTCACCGTTAGCCAAACAAATTGTCGATACATTTTTATCGCATGAATGCACAGCAGAACGGCATTTGAGACGAGTTGAAATGATCGATAAGTTGAATACTCATTCTGACTCTCAAACTGATCACACATCGAATGAGAAGGAGAATCCATCGATGAATATTACGTCCGAAGATTTGACGCAGATTGCCGGTAAAGTGAAAGAATTGTTGGGAACGACCCTAGCAAAGCCAAATCATAAACCGGACAATCATGATCACTCTGAAATGGTTTGTCGATGCGGACTTCATGTAGACAGGAAACCTGAGACGCTCCGCTCCTTTATGGATTATGGTGTTTCCCGAATCGGGTACCACGATGGAACCGGATGTGAAGGCATTCCGAGTGATATTGCAAAATGTATTGATCATACAATATTAAAACCGGACGCAACTGATGATGATATTATCCGCATTTGTTCCGAAGCCAAAGAGTACAATTTTGCGGCGGTGTGTATCAGTCCAAGCTATGTAAAACTGGCTGCAAATGAACTGGAAGGCACTTCTGTGAAAGTATGTACAGTAGTTGGATTTCCATCCGGAGCCCATCGATCCGAAATTAAAGCGATGGAAACTCGACAGGCGATCCGCGACGGAGCAAAAGAGATTGATATGGTCATCAATGTCGGCGCATTGAAAAGCGGAAACGATGACCTTGTCTACAAAGATATTCGCGCCGTGAGAGAAGCTTGTGTCGACGGAGGAGCGATTTGCAAAGTGATCATTGAAACAGCTTACTTAACCGATGATGAAAAAGTAAGGGCGATCCAGCTGACAAAAAAAGCAAGAGCTCATTATGTAAAAACATCCACAGGATTTGGTCCTCATGGTGCGACGGTTGAAGACGTTACACTGATGAATCAAATCGCTGGTGAGGTCGGTATGGGTATCAAAGCGGCCGGTGGAATTAAATCCTTGGATGACATGAAAGAAATGGTCGCTGCCGGTGCAACACGAATTGGAGCAAGTGCAGGGATAAAAATTCTCAGAGAAGCAAAATCTGTAACGATATCGAATTAAATGAAAAAAATGGAGAAAAATAATGGTTGATCTCAGAGCCTATGTATTTTTAGATAAACTGCAGCCGCAGTATGCTGCGTTTTTAGGAACCGTAGCCAAAGGATTCTTGCCCATCGCAGGGATGGCGTCTTTATATGTGGAAATTTCTCCAGGGATAGAAATCAACCGCATTACGGATATTGCCTTAAAATCCACAAATGTAACCCCTGGAATGCAAATTGTTGAACGGCTGTACGGCATGTTGGAAATTCACTCTACATCCCAAGCGGACGTGCGACAGGCAGGCCAGGCAATTTTAGACGCTTTGGATTTAAAAGAAACCGATCGATGGAAACCTAAAATTTATTCAAAGCAAGTCATCCGAAAAGTGGATGATCATCAGACACAATTAATCAATCGGATGCGTCATGGTAACATGATCGTTCCCGGTGAAACCTTATTTGTGATGGAAGTTCAGCCCGCAGCTTATGCTGCATTGGCTGCAAATGAAGCAGAAAAAGCCGCTGAAATCAACATCCTAGAAGTAAGAACTTTTGGAAGTTTTGGCAGGATTTATTTAGGCGGAGAAGAAAGAGATATTGATGTTGCGTGGCAGGCTGCTGTAAACGCAATCGAAGATGTGACCGGTAAAGACGGTCAATCATAACCCCTAACAACAAAAAGGAAAAGAAAATGGCTGAAGCACTTGGAATGTTGGAAACTCGGAGTTTCCCGGCTGCAGTAGAAGCTGCAGATGCAATGGTTAAAGCTGCAAAAGTAGAGTTAGTATCATATGAAAAAACAGGCGGCGGATACGTCAGTGTTAATATCCGCGGAGATGTTGCTGCGGTAAAAGCGGCATGTGAAGCAGGTAAAGCCGGCGCAGCCCGCGTGGGTGAAATCGTTGCAGTGCATATTATTGCCCGTCCGCACATGAATGTTGATGCGGTTATCCCATTGGGACGTGAAAAAGAAGGTAAAGCTGCATTAAGTAAACAATCCTAACTGATTGTCATCTTATGAATTTGGCAAAAGTAGTAGGAACCGTGGTTTCTACACGAAAAGAACAAAGCATGGAAGGGTTGAAATTTCTGGTTTTGCAGAATGTAGATCTGAACGGGAAACCCAAAGACGGTTTTATCGTCGCGGCGGATGCTGTGGGTGCAGGAGTTGATGAGATTGTCCTCTATGCAACCGGTAGTTCCGCACGTCAAACAGAGTTGACGGACCAACGTCCGTGCGACGCTGTGGTGATGGCAATCGTCGATAATTGGGAAACCGGCGGGGATTTCATGTACAAAAAAGGAGTAAATGATTAATTAGAGTTTTGCGACCGGGAAAGACTTCCCTATCATAACGCATAACTTTACGATTATTTACTCCTTTCCGTGCAGTCTCTTCACAGAAAGGAACAGTTTTGGCACAATTAACCGAACAGCAAATCAACAAAATTGCCGCGGAAATCTACAATATCATTGAGAATCCGCTTATATCAAAAAAGGGAGATAATCCTGAATTAGACGAAGGTAATAACGGCATTTTTCAAGATATTGATACAGCGGTTCATGCGGCAGCAAAAGCTTTTGATGAGTTGATGCAAATGTCATTAGCTAAACGGAAAGAGATCATTGCGGAAATCCGTAACAGTATGCGGATTCATGCCAAAGATTTAGCCCGCAGAGCTTTTGCCGAAACAAAATCGGGTCGATTCGAAGATAAGATTGAGAAGAACAATCTGGTGATTGAAAAAACACCGGGTCCTGACATACTGGAACCGTCCGTGTTTACCGGAGATCACGGTTTGACGCTGCTTGAATTAGCGCCTTACGGTGTTATCGGAGCGATCACACCGGTAACCAATCCGACTTCGTCCATTATTTGCAACACGATCGGAATGGTTTCCGCCGGGAATGCTGTTGTGTTTAACGTCCACCCGGGTGCGAAAGAAGTGAGTACATACAACATTGTTTTATTGAACCAAGCCATTCAAGCGGCGGGCGGTCCCGCAAACTTAGTGACCGCGGTTCGAAATCCAACAATTGAAAGTGCTCAAGAATTGATGAAACATCCTAATGTGAGACTTCTTGTTGTTACTGGTGGTGCCGGTGTCGTTCGGGAAGCAATGAAAAGCGGTAAACGGGCGATCTGTGCCGGACCGGGGAATCCTCCGGTTGTCATCGATGAAACTGCCGATATTGAAAATGCGGCACGATCCATCATCAAAGGTGCATCCATGGATAATAATGTTATCTGCGTGGATGAAAAAGAAGTCTTTGTAGTAGAATCGGTTGCCGATCAGTTCATACGTGCATTAACGGAACATCGTGCGTATAAATTAAACTCGCAGCAGATGTATGACCTCGGGAAAGTGATCTTTGAAAAAGAAAACGGACCGAGGAAACCGGCAGTGATGAACAAATCGCTGATCGGAAAGAATGTTAAAGAGATCCTGTCAAAGATCGGGTTAGATGTTTCAGACAGTGTCCGCCTAGCGTTCGCTGACGTGAAGAAAGATCATCCGCTGGTTTGGTCAGAACAAATGATGCCCATTCTTCCCATTGTCAGAGTCCCGGATGTGAACACGGCCATACAATTAGCAAAAGAAGCCGAACACGGATTTGGTCATTCTGCGGTGATGCATTCAAGAAACATTGATAACTTGAGTAAAATGGCAAGAACGATCAATACGTCTATTTTTGTGAAGAACGGACCTGCGCTATCTGGTTTGGGATATGAAGGAGAAGGATACTGCTCATTCTCCATTGCCAGTCCGACCGGAGAAGGAATCACGACTCCGCGAAGTTTTTCCCGTGAAAGACGATGTGTCATGGTCGATCATTTTCGAATCGTGTGATGAGTAAAGGAATAACTCCATGAAAAAATATCCTGCAATAGCCCTGTTAGAGATCGACAGCATCGCCATAGGGATGCAAACCGGTGACTCGATGGTGAAAAAATCACCTATTTCCGTGCTGAAAACAGGAACGGTACATAACGGGAAATATCTAATTTTGATCGGCGGAAGCGTTGCATCAGTGGAAGAAGCCTTTAAAGAAGGATCAGATGCCGCAGATGGACATTTGCTGGATCAAGTCATCCTTCCGGATATTCATCCGCAGGTGCATGACGGAATTCTTGGCAAACGGCTGACGTGTAAACATGACGCAATCGGGGTTGTGGAAACTACGTCCGTGGCAGCTGTGATCCAATCAACCGATGCCGGTCTTAAAGGGGCGGATGTTGATCTGGTTGAGATCCGGCTTGCAGATGATATCGGCGGTAAAGCCTTTACGATTTTCGGTGGATCGTTAGAAGAAGTTCAAGCCGCTGTTGAGATTGCGAAAAACGCTGTGACAAAAGAAGATCATTGGTATCGAGAAATGATTATTCCAAATCTGCACAAGGATATGGCTAAACAGATCAACACATCCACGAGTTTTGCCCAAACCGTGTTTGATGCATTGAAGGACGGAGAAGTCTAAGATGAAACTCGGACGTGTGTTTGGAACGGTCACACCCTGTGTTGTCTATACAGGGCTGGAGAATGTCCCGATGGTGTTAGTACAGCCATTGGATAAACATCAAAATCCGAAGGGATCGCCGATTGTAGCGGCAGACTCAACCCGCATGGCCGGACCGGGTGAACTGATTTATTACGAGAGTTCGAGAGAAGCAGCGTTGGCATTGGATCCGTGGTTTGTCCCCGTGGATGATGCGGTGATCGGGATTGTAGATGATGTTCATCTTACCGAAGAAGGAGCAGGCGAATGATCATCGGAAAAGTTATCGGCGCATTGCATTCAACGATCAACCACAATTTCTATGATGAGAAGAAAATACTCGTTGTAGACAAACTCAAACCGGACGGATCATCAACCGGTGATTATTTGATCGCAGTAGATACCGTGGATACCGGTGCCGGGGAAACGGTGTTAGTCATTGATGAAGGAAATTCAGCCCGGCAAATTGTCGATGAAGAGAATGCTCCGATCCGGTCGATTATTATCGGTGTGATTGACAATATACATACGGTTTAAAATTTACCAATACAGATTATTTCACTTGTTTCATTTATAGGTAGACGTTTAGTTTAATATCAGCCGTTTATCCAATAACCCTACAAACAAAAGGGGATCGTCATGAATCGTTATACTTTTACCCTTATTTTTTCTCTGTCCATACTGTTTGCCCAAACCAATGTCGAAACATATCGCACGATGTATAACACTGCGATGGCTGACAGTGTTATTACTGAAGAAGAACAATCTTTATTAGAGACACTTCGAACTTCATTAGATATCAGTGATGAGGACTTGCTATTACCTGCTCAACCCCTTCCAATCAAAGAAACACCGCTCTTAAAACCGAAACTGAATCAAGAAGGAAGATGGTACATCATGTACCAAAATATGGCGCTCGGAAATGGACTTTATGGTTTTGGGATTCCACATGTTTTAGGTATTGATGATCCCGGGACAGTGGCCGGATTGCAGTTGCTTCTACTCGCTGGCGGATTTTATACATCATGGATGTACACCAAAGAAATGGAAATACCGTATGGACGCGCATATGCACAACATTACGGTGGAGTGTTAGGTATGTATTCTCTTTTGCCATTGATGGCTTTAACCGGTTTTGAAAATTGGTATGATTTTGATCCGGATGGGAAAATAACATCAGCTTATTTAATGGCGGCTGCACCGCTTGGTATTTATCAAATGGATAAACTATATCGTAAATGGCGGCCGTCTGACGGACAAACACAAATGATCATCGGCGGAAGTGGGTTAGCCGGATTCAATACATGGGGTTTATATAGTCTAATAACTGATATTCCTGATGACCTCTCGGATACGTGGCTAAGGGTTGGAATTCCGCTAACCTATGCAGGGACTTTAGCCGGCGGATATTTTACTCATAAATATGTGATGGATAAATCCTATACCCGCGGCGATGCATTGTTTACATCGCTTGGAACGGCGTTAGGGATGTTTACATGGATGGAATTATTGGTTATGCTGGAAATGGAGGGTTACAGAGAAAATATGTTATTGGCACTCACCACCATTAATGCATATTCATATTTTGCAGATAAAATGACACATGAAGTCGATTTAACTGTTGGAGATGCGGGGATTGTCGGACTCGGAACCGCCGCAGGATTTTTAACATGGGTCGGGATAGCATTAATAACTGATATTGATTCTGAAGGTGACGGTGCAAGGCTGATGGATATTGCAGCGGCCAATGCGGGCTTTTATTTTACATATAAAGCCGTGTCAAAACGCCACACAGAAACATCCATGAAAGAGGAATCCAATATAAGACTGTCCATGTTGCCAACGATCTTATCCGATGCAAACCGGTATATTCCCGGAATGAATTTGACTTTACGGTTTTGAGTCAAAAAGGGTTTATGAATAATTTCTACGCTTATTTTGGATAACAGAACGAAGAATTCAAGGAAAATATGATCAAAAAAGGTGAAGAAATAACTGTCAAAATTGAGTCGTTGGCATACGGTGCCCGCGGGGTAGCGCGTGTTGATGACTTTGTCATTTTTGTCGATGGCGGTATTCCGGGGCAGACCGTTAAGATATTTGTGTATAAAAAACGAAAAGGATACGGCGAAGCACGGATCGTCGATGTGATTGAAGAATCTCCGAATTTTATTCCGCCTCGCTGCGAACATTTTCAATACTGCGGAGGATGCAAAGTCCAGCATCTTGATTATGCAGAACAAGTCCATCAAAAACACCAGCAGGTCGTTGATATTTTCCGTCGTATGGCAGGGATAAAAGATGTCCAAATTGACAGTGTCGTCCCGGCAGATCCGTTTTTTCATTATCGCAATAAAATGGAATTCACATTTTCAAATCGACGCTGGCTGCTTCCCGATGAACCCGAAAATGTTGATGCTGGATTTGCACTTGGTCTCCACATCCCAAAACGGTTTGATAAAATCTTGAATATTGATGAATGCTACATTCAGCAACCGCTCGGGAATGACATCTTAAACACAGTGAAAACCATCGCGATTGAGAATAAACTTAAACCCTATGATGTTCGCACACATATCGGCTTTCTCAGACATTTAGTTCTGAGATTCGGTGTGAATACAGATCAGATCATGGTGAACATTGTCACGTCGTATGAAAATACTGATCTTTTAACACCGATTGTTGACGGTCTGATCGAAAAATTCCCGATGATCACATCCATTGTCAACAACGTAAATACCCGAAAAGGTGATACTGCTCACGGTGAATTTGAAATCATTTTACACGGAACACCGTCGATTGAAGAGAAGATGCGCGATCTAACTTTTGAGATTTCGGCAAATTCGTTTTTTCAGACAAACAGTATTCAGGGAGAAAAATTATACGAAATTGCATTAGAGGGAGCACAATTAACCGGAGATGAAGTCCTATATGATCTATATTGCGGGACAGGTACGATCGGGTTGTACATGGCCAAATATGCCAAAGAGGTGCACGGTTTTGAAGTGATTGTTTCTTCGATTGAAGACGCAATGCGGAATACCGTATCCAATGGCATTGGTAACGCCTATTTTCATAAAGCGAATTTAGACACATTTTTCACTCAAACAGGGCTAGTGAAAAAATTACCCAGGCCGGATGTAATTATTGTCGATCCTCCCCGCGCAGGGATGCATGAGAACACAACAAAACATTTGGTCAAATTTGGAGCAAAACGCATCGTTTATATTTCATGCAACCCGACCACTCAGGCTCGCGATACGCAGCTTTTGTTAACCAAAGGATACACATTATCCAAACTGACGGTCGTCGATATGTTCCCGCATACGGCTCATATTGAAACAGTGGCTGTCTTCTCAAAATAAAAAACTATCCTGTAAAAATTCATCAGGATGGGTTAATTTACGCCTATGCGTCTGTGGTTTCGTACATTAATTCGTAATAGTTTTTTTCAGATCGGCTTCGGGATATTTATTGTCATGATTTTGGGCGGACTGGGTTTACGTCTGCTTGAAACCGGAAGCATTACCGAAAATGAGAATCCGTTCTGGTGGGCCATTGTGACCATGACCACCGTTGGTTACGGAGATTTTTCTCCTGTTTCCCAAGGAGGAAGGCTGTTCTCGGTTCTGGTTATGTTCGCCGGTATCTCGCTGATCTCAATGTTAACCGCTACTATTTCTTCTATTTTTGTCGCAAAAAAAATTCGGGAGGGTAAAGGCTTGGAAAATATCAACTTTAAAGATCATATCATCATGTGCGGATGGAATCGGAATGGCGAAAAAATCATGGATTCCATTCAGTATCTATCAAGCGATAAAATGAACTTAGTTCTGATAAATGAACTTGGGCAAGAAGACATCAATCGGTTGAAAAATAAATACAAACAAATCAATCTTTATTACGTAACGGGAGATTTTACCCAAGAGCAAATCCTTGAAAAAGCCAATGTCAGACAAGCCGATACAGTTGTTATTATCCCGAATGACATCAGTAGTGAAAGAAAGCACCCGGATGAATCAACTATTTTTGCAACATTAACGATCAAAAGCATGGACCCGAGTGTTCGGGTGATTGCCTATCTTCATAACCGGGATAATTTGAAACATGTCCGGCGGGCAAACGTAGATGAAGTTGTTCTGAGTGATGACTTCGGTGCGTATATGGTGGCATCACATGTTGTCGATCCGGGGATTCCTCAAACCGTGGATGTTTTGTTAAGCAACAAATCTACGTCAAGGCTAAAACGGGTTGATGTTCCTTCACGTTTTGTCGGGCAAACATTTGATGACTTGTTTAACTACTTCCGTTCAGAACACGGCTGGGTTTTGGTCGGGGTTTATTCGGAAGAAGATCAGTTAGGCATCGGAGAAGTGTTATCAGCGGATTCGTCATCACTGGATGCATTTATTGAACGAAAATTGAAAGAAGGCGGGATTTCACTCCAGGAAGAAAGCAAGGTGAATACCGTTATCAACCCGCAAAAAGATTATATCATTCAAGATGGTGAACGCGCCATAGTCATATTGTGAGGGGAAAATGAATAAGAAACACATGAAACGATTTTCACTTTTCAATAATTTGGAAGATCATGAAATTGATTATTTCAAGGATGTAGGCAAACTGGTTCACATTCAGGCGGGTAAAGAATTTATTCGAGAAGGCGAAGTCGGCGACTCCATTTATTTGTTGTTGGAGGGCACGATCGAGATTAACCAGGCATTAACGCTCCCGCTGAATAAAGGTCTGGCAGATACACGTGAGAAGTCGATCGTTCAGTTGACCAGCAAAATGGATCCTCCGCCTTTTATTGGAGAAATGACGCTGTTTGAATCTGATGCGAAAAGAACAGCCAATATTAAAGCATTGACAGAATGTGATCTGATGCAAATCATGAAAGATGATCTGTTTAACATTTGTGATACGCACAAAGAAACAGGGTACAAGATCATGCAGAATATCAGCAGTGTGATTTGTCAAAAATTAGTAACTGCGAACAGAAATGTACTCAAATTAACCACAGCATTCAGCTTGGTTTTAGACCGCTGACATTTAAATAACTATAATACGGATACAAAGAAGATAGATAAGGATATTGACAGGGATGACGAAACCCACGACTCAACTAGGAAAAGTTTACACCCCGAAAGACATAGAAGATCAATGGTACGAATATTGGCTGGAAAAGAACTATTTCCATTCAGAACCCAATCCGGATAAAGACCCTTACACCATTGTCATTCCACCGCCCAATGTGACCGGCATGCTCACCATGGGACACGTGTTGAACAATACGATGCAGGATATTTTGATCCGTAAAGCCAGGATGGAAGGAAAAGAAGCCTGCTGGATCCCTGGGACGGATCACGCTTCAATCGCCACCGAAGCAAAAGTCGTCACCATGCTGAAAGAAAAAGGGATTCGCAAAGAGGATCTCACACGTGAAGAGTTTTTAGATCATGCCTGGAAATGGAAAGAGAAATACGGCGGGATCATTATAAAGCAGTTGAAAAAACTCGGATGCTCATGTGATTGGGAGCGAGAACGTTTTACGATGGACGAAGGATATACTCACGCCGTTCTCGAAGCTTTTGTTCAGCTCTACGACAAAGGATTGATCTATCGTGGGCATCGCCTGGTCAATTGGTGTCCGGTATCGAAATCGGCTATCAGCGATGAAGAAGTACTACACCGTGAAGTCACAGGGAAATTATGGTATATCCGTTATCCGATGGTTGGATCAGATGAGGTTGTGACGGTTGCCACGACCCGTCCTGAAACCATGCTGGGCGATACGGCGGTTGCAGTAAATCCCAATGACAAACGGGTGAATCATTTAATCGGCAAAGAAATTCAATTACCGCTCACCGATCGCAAAATCCCTGTTATTTCAGACGAATTTGTTGACCCTGAATTTGGGACAGGATGTGTAAAGGTCACGCCTGCTCATGACCCAAATGATTTTAATATGGGGGAAAAGCACAATCTGGAGTTCATCAATATTTTACATAAAGACGCAACTTTGAATGAAAACGTTCCTTCTGTGTATCAAGGGCTTTCACGTGAGGATGCAAGAGTAAAAGTTGTCGAAGATCTGGACAAATTAGGATTGCTGGAGAAAATCGAAGACTACACACATAAAGTTGGCTATTCTGAAAGGGGCGGAGTCCCGATCGAACCGTATATTTCAGAGCAGTGGTTTATGAAAATGACTGATTTGGCAAAACCAGCCATGGAAGCCGTCAATTCAGGGAAGATCAATTTTCATCCGAAGCACTGGGTGAAAACATACAATCATTGGATGGAGAATATCAAAGATTGGTGTATCAGTCGCCAGCTGACATGGGGGCACCGCATCCCGGTTTACACATGTGATGACTGCGGACAAATCCACGTGCAGGTTGAAGAACCGATTCAATGTTCTTCCTGTAAATCGACAGGGCTAACACAAGATCCTGACGTGCTGGATACATGGTCAAGTTCGTGGTTATGGCCGTTCGCAGTGCATTCCTGGCCGAATGATAGTAAAGAATTGCAGTATTACATGCCGACGGATACATTGATCACCGGTCCGGATATTATCTTTTTCTGGGTAGCGAGGATGATCATGGCCAACGAGGAATTTATCGGAGAAATTCCGTTTAAAGATGTCTACTTCACGAGTATTCTTCGGGATGAAGACGGTCGGAAATTCAGCAAATCCCTCGGGAATTCTCCTGATCCGTTTGATCTGTTTGATCAATACGGTACGGATGCCGTTCGATTCGGAATCATGTTGATGGCTCCGCAGGGGCTGGATGTACTGTTCTCATCCACCCGATTAGAAGTTGGTCGGAATTTCATGAACAAGCTGTGGAATGCAGCCCGTTTTCTGCAGATGAACCTCACGGAAGATTCTTGGTCAACAATCGATCTTTCCAATGAAGAACTCGGTCTTTCTGAACAATGGATTCTCAGTCGGATGAATAAAGCGATTTCTGAAATGAATCGGCAATTGGATCGATTCCATTTCAACGAAGCTGCGAAAGTCATCTATGATTTCACATGGAATGATTATTGCGATTGGTATATCGAAATAGCCAAGACCCGATTCAGAGAAGTAGATACTCATAAAGCTGATGTCGCCCGCGCCGTTTCGGTAAAGGTGTTGAAAACCATTTTAGAATTACTTCATCCGTATGCACCGTTTATCACCGAAGAGCTATGGCGTCATTTTAAATCAACTGAAGAACCGGATTTGATTGTCGCTGCGTGGCCAGAAGTTGATGCCGACATGATCAATGCACATGCTGAAGAAACTATGGAATTGGTACAGGATATTATTTCCTCGGTTCGTGCTGTTCGGAGTCGGTTAAATGTTCCGCCTGCTAAGAAAGCCGATCTGGTGGCAAGAGTACCGTCAGATAAACAGCATGTGTTTGAAGGCCATCAAACCATCATGAAAAAACTCATCAACTTGGAAACCATCCAATGGGATGAAAATGCAGAAAAGCCGCCGCATGCTGCCACCGGTGTTGTCGGAAACATTGAATTGTTCATTCCGCTCGAAGGATTGATTGATCTTGATAAAGAGCGATCCCGGCTTGAAAAACGCCAACAAGAGTTACAGGGGCATTTACTCGGGATTGGAAAAAAGCTGGCAAACGAGAATTTTGTCAGCCGTGCACCGCAGGCGGTTGTGGACAGAGAAAAAATCAAACAAGCCGAGATGACGGAAGAGTTGGAAAAAATAACGTCTAATTTGGAGATGCTTCAATGAGAAAATTTATTTGGATATGTTTATTAATGACTTATGGATTGACTCAATCCAATAACGCGACCATCACGTTGTACAAAGATAATTTCGCCCTGGTTTCACAGCCTGTTGAATGGTCTTTGGTTGCCGGAGATAATCAATTATCGTATAATCTTCTTCCCAAAGGATTATTTACCGATTCGCCGTTTCTAACGATGCCAAACGCAACCGTTGTATCGCAAACATTGAATGCAGATTTATTTCGAAGTCAGGAGTATTATCAAAATAAACTCGGAAATCCAATTGAGTTAAAAACCATCGAAGGAAAAACATTCGAAGGAGTGCTATTAGATTATACATCGCTTGGTGTAACCGTCCTTCAGAAGAAAGAGATCATTTTCGTTCCGTTTGATAAGATTGAATATTTTATTATGGATGAGTTTATGGAAAGTTTTCAGTTCAAACCGTCATTGGAGTGGTCGGTTAAATCCAAGAATGCCGGTGTTCATGGTGGAAACCTAATCTATTTGAGTTCCGGGTTTGATTGGAATGCCGTTTACCGATTCATAATGGATCGCGAAACAGAAACAGGGCAATTCATCTCTGAAGCACTAATCTCAAATAACAGCGGGATTGATTTCCTTCAAGCGGATTTACGGTTGGTAGAAGGGGAGTTGCATCGTACCGGTCATTATTCCGGTCTGACGAAAATGGCAGGCGACAATAAAATGACGTTACGAGCTGCCGCCGCCGAAGAATCAAGCGGCATGACACGAGAAACTCTCGGAGACTACCACGAATATTTCCTTTCTGATAAACAAATGTTTTTTTCCGATCATCAAACAACGATCAGACTATATACCCCTCGGGAAGTTCAGTTCAAAAAAGAGTACGTTTTTGAAAATGGAGAACGCGTCCAGCGCGATGAACCGCTTGTAACTGAAATTACTATTGCAAACACCAAGGAAAACGCTTTGAATATTCCGCTCCCAGCCGGAAAAGTGGAATTATATCACTCCGTTAAAAACGGGTTTGTTAAGTTTGTTGGAGAGGATTATCTGGACCAAATCCCAACTGGAGGAACAGCTACATTGACAGCCGGACGGGCATTTGATGTCCGTGGAAAACGGAAAGTGCTGCATTATGACCGTCAGCGGAAAAGCGAAGAAGCGACTATCGAACTTCAGGTGAGAAACACAAAAGAATCAGAGGTTTCTGTGAAAGCGATTGAACATATTTCCGGAGACTGGGTGATTAGAGAAGCTTCAGATATGTACATCAAAAAAGATGCTTCAACGATCCACTTCCCATTTACGGTAAAAGCTGGAGAAACTAAAACCATAACGTACACCTATCGGAAGGAATGGAAATAGCCCATTGACCGTTTCCCTTTCGACCTCACTCCAATATCTTAAAGGAGTAGGTCCGGCTCGACTAAAAACGCTGCAGGATGCCGGATTAGAGACCGTTGAAGATTTATTTTATTATTTTCCGCGTCGCCATTTAGATCGGACTACGGTCACACCCATTAGATCACTGGAACGGGATTCATACGCGTTTGTCGTCGGAACCGTTCAAGTCTGCGGAGAGAAGAAAACTCGAAAACGTAAGCTGTTTCAAGTTATCTTGAGCGACGGTACCGGCCTGCTTACATTAACTTGGTTTAACGGAATTTCATACATCAAGAAAAGTTTATCCACCGGAGACAGACTGGCGGTATACGGGAAAGTTGAATTTTTCAACGGGATGCAAATCGTCCATCCTGAATATGATAAGATCAATACGGATGATGACCCGCTAAACACCGGTTCAGTAATTCCGCTGTATCCACTGACTCAGACGTTTAAAAAAGTCGGTCTGGATCAATTACGATTTCGACGAATGACCCGTGAAATTCTGAAACAGGTTTCGAGCATTCCTGATATTTTATCCGAAGAAGTGAAAACAAAATATAATTTAATCCCTCTTTCAGACGCATTGTCTTCCATTCATTTTGCTGAAAATGTTCAGGATCTGCATCGTGCCGTACATCGACTAAAATTTGATGAACACTTTTTCCTTCAATTATTAATGGCGCTCCGGAAGGAATCTGTTAAACAAACCGGTGCTGTTCCGTTGAAAGAGTCCGGACCGTATATCAAACGGATTTATGAATCTCTCCCGTTTGAGTTGACCGATGCTCAAAAACGTGTCATAAAAGAGATTCGCCAAGATCTTGCGAAACCGAACCCAATGAATCGTTTACTTCAGGGAGATGTCGGTTCAGGGAAAACAGTCGTTGCATTGCTGATGTCTGCGTTGGCTATCGGGAATCAAACTCAGGTTGCCATCATGGTTCCGACGGAGATTTTGGCTCACCAGCATTATGAGTCGATCAAATCGTATGCAGAATCAGCACGAATTACGTGTGCGATCTTGGTGGGAAATACACCCGCAAAAGAAAGAAACAGTATTCTGGATGCCTTGGCGGATGAAAACATCCAGCTGATTATCGGGACGCATGCCCTGATACAACAGGATGTGAAATTCAAGGATCTCGGATTGGTGATTGTCGATGAACAGCATCGATTTGGTGTCATGCAGCGGGGAGAGTTGGTGGAGAAAGGATTTAATCCGCATTTTCTTGCGATGACGGCTACTCCGATCCCCAGAACCTTAGCGATCACCTATCATGGAGATATGGACCTATCCATCATTGATGAGCTTCCCAAAAACCGACAACCGATCACCACTAAAAAGGTTGATCCTGAACGACTGAAAAAAGTATATGCATTTATCAGGGATGAAGTCCATGACGGCCGGCAATGTATGATTGTCTATCCGCTGGTTGAGGAGACTGAAAAATCCGATTTGGCTGCTGCAACAGAAGCGTTTGATGACTTAAAAGAAAATGTGTTCGAAGGGATTTCAGTGGGATTGATCCATGGCAGGATGAAGAAAGAAGAGAAAGATGCGGTCATGGATTCATTTGCGAAAAATGAGATTAACATTTTAGTCGCAACAACCGTCATTGAAGTTGGCATTGATATCCCGAATGCTTCGGTGATGCTCATTGAACATGCTGACCGGTTCGGTCTAACTCAGCTTCATCAGTTGAGAGGGCGGGTCGGACGCGGAACCGCAAAAAGTTATTGTATTCTGGTTCAGCGAAACTTCACTAAAAATAGTAAGCGAAGATTGAAGATCATGGAAGAGACCAACGACGGATTTTTAATCTCGGATGAAGATCTGAAAATTCGAGGACCGGGAGAGTTTTTCGGAATTCGTCAAAGCGGGTTTTTGACGTACAAAATTGCAGATTTGATCACAGACGGACCATTAATCCGGCAGGCCAGACAGTACGCTTTTTCTTTGATCGAAGAAGATCCGCACTTACGAAAACAAGAGAATCAGGGCATTCGGACTAAATTCATGAAAGATTATCAGCAGATGCTGGAAATTGTGAATATCTCCTGATTTGACCAATTATTTCCTGAAATAATGACGCAATAATCCTGTTGATAAATCTTTTATTGCCTGTGTATGATTTCGTAATTTATCGTCTATGACAAACATAAAAGATTTACTTATATCCCAACCGGACCTGCATGATGTGTTAACCGCTGCAGGCCAGCTTGCGTATAAAGAGGGATTAGACATTTATGTTGTCGGAGGTGTGGTCAGGGATTTATTCCTTCAATCGAATATTGTCGAAGCCGATCTAATGGTCATCGGGGACGGGATCAAATTCGCTGAATTACTTGCAGAAAAACTCGGGATCCATAAGATCATACCGTATAAACAATTCGGGACAGCGATGATCCCTAACAAGCCGATCAGAATCGAAGTTGCATCTGCACGGACAGAAGCGTATCATCAAGATTCCAGAAAACCGAAAGAAATCCAATACACCGATTTAAAGGGCGATTTGCTCCGGCGTGATTTTACCATCAATGCGATGGCTGTAAACATTCAGCCGGATCATTATGGTGAATTACATGATCCATTCCACGGGATCATCGATTTACAGAAAAAACGGTTGGTCACGCCGTTAAACCCTGATGAGACATTTTCTGAAGACCCAATCCGAATGGTCAGGGCAGCGTACTTCATTTCCAAATTAAACCTGAAGATGGATGAAGCCAGTTTTATGTCGATGAAGCGTCAGGCGCATCGTATATCCATTGTCTCTGCAGAGCGCGTGACGACCGAATTTGTGAAAATCCTGAAAACAAAAAAACCATCCATCGGATTATCCCTGCTTCAGGATACCGGATTGATGAAGTATATTTTCCCAGAGATTGACAAGATGTACGGCATGGAGCAGGCTAAGGATTGGCATCATAAAGATGTATTCCATCATACGCTTCAGGTTGTGGATAATATTGCAAAGTTGACCGATAAAATGGAATTGCGATTTGCTGCATTAGTCCATGATATTGCCAAACCGAAGACACGGAGGTTAGATCCCAAAAAGGGTTATACGTTTTACGGGCATGATGAGATCGGTGCCCGGATGATGGAACACATCGCCAAACGGATGAAACTCTCAAATAAATTAAAAGAATTCTTAACGAAAATGATCCGGCTTCATCTCCGCCCGATTGCATTAGCAAAGAAAGGTGTTACTGACTCAGCCGTGCGCCGAGTTATGGTTGCTGCCGGTGAAGATATTGAAGATTTGCTCATCTTATGCAGAGCGGACATTACCAGTAAAAATCCCCACTTGGTTAAACGGTATTTAGGGAATTTTGATCGAGTAGAAAAATTTATGCTCAATGTGCAAGAGCGGGATGAAATGAGAGCCTTCCAATCACCGGTTCGCGGCGATGAGATCATGAAAATCTGCGAATTAACTGAAGGAAGAGTGGTTGGAAAGATCAAAACGGCGATTGAAGAAGCCATCCTTGATGGAAAGATTGAAAACACCTATGATGACGCGTTTCAATTTATGCTGGAAATAAAAGACGAGATCATGAATGCAAACAAATGAGTTTAACTTAACGGTGTTTGAAGAGTCTAATTCATGATAGCGGGGGATAAAAAAGGAAACAAATCATACCGGTTGTGCATTAACAAATATGTGGGCAGTTTTATCACTGATACAAGCAGGTGGCACAAGCTTGCTGAACTAAAAGAGGTCAAATGAAAAAATATTTATTCTTATTTATTACCGTTTTCCAAATTGCTTTAATAACGGCACAGGATTACGGATTGGAAGAATGTGTCCGGGCGGCATTACTAAATAAAGAAACCATCAAATCAGCTGCGTTAGATGTTGAATATGCAAAGGCCGGACAAACAGGATCATGGAGCGGTATTTTACCGTCGGTCAGGTTTTCCGGGAGCGTCAACGAAACAAATTCAGCTGCCAGCGGTGTAATCCCGGGAACACAATCTACTCAATGGAGCAATTCCATGAGTGTTTCTCAGACCATTTATGACGGCGGTGCATGGTGGAATACCATCGCTACCAGACGAAACGATCTGGATATCGCAGTTCAGCGTGAACGGCAAACACGCATGCAGGTGATTTTGAGCGTTGTAGAGGCTTACTTCCAGCTCCTGAAATCACAGGAGTTGCTGGATGTCTATCAGAAGGGATTTGAAGCATCGAACCAGAATCTTGAGATCGTTGAGAAAAAATATGATCTGGGTTCCGTCAGCAAAACGGATCTTCTTAAAGCGAAGAAAAACACCGGACAATCCCGTGTACAGGTGTTGAATCAGCAATCCTATGTTGAGACGGCAATGAGGAATCTGATGAACACGATGGGACTTCTAAATAAAAGTACGACTTTTTCGATTGTTGGCTCAAAAAAGCCATTGATTGAATTGCCCGAGATCGGTGAAGCCCTTGATATTATGAAAATCCAAAACCCGGAATTGCTGCGCAGCGAGTCTCAGATACGAAAATCTGAATTGGATCATAAACTGACACGCGCCCTGCGTTTACCGTCACTTTCAGCCAGCGTGAATTACGGGATCAACGGAGACAATATTTCCGATTTAAGTGCTCAATACACTGAACAATGGAATATGTCCGGGAATGTATCGTTATCCCTTCCGATATTTTCAGGATTGAGTTTGTCCTCGCGTGAGAAACAATCCAAACTCTTAGTAGATCAGAGTAAACTGAGTCATGTAACCACCGTCAATGAAAAAACGCTGAGATTGAAATCGTCGTATGATGCATTGGTAATCGCCAAAGAAACGATAGGGATTTATGAAGATATTTTGGCATCCGCAGAAGAAGATTTGAAGTTGGCCAGAGAAAGATATACACTTGGATCAGCCAGCATTTTAGAAGTACTGGACGCTCAGGTTGCAGAGATCAGGGCGAAGGCTGACATGATCACAACACAATATGATGCAAGAATTGATGAAGCTTATTTAAAAGCTCATATGGGAATTTTAGATCGAGAGTTTGATTAAACATAGGAACCGCAAAGCATGAAAATGAAAAAAAAGAACAAATGGATTTTGATCATCATCGGTGTGATCGTTATTGCAGGAATCATCGCCGCTAATTTATTACGGGACGACACCGAATCTGTCTCAGTAGAAACGGAGAAAATATCTCGGGCTACACTCATACATAAAGTGAATGCAAGCGGGAAGATCCAGCCTGAAGTTGAGATCAAGATCAGTGCAGTCACTACCGGGTGGATCACGGATATCACTGTTGCTGAAGGCGACTCTGTAAAAGAAGGACAACACTTAATTTCTTTAGACGACAAGCAGTTGCGTTCTGATATGGAACGGTCGGAATCCATGGTGAAATCTGCACAGGCTGATCTGAAAAAACGAAGTGCCAGAAAAGATAGAACCGAAGCATTGTTCAATCAAAAATTAGTCTCAAAACAGGAATGGGAAAACGAAGTCGCCGCTTATGAATCCTCTGTGAGCTTATTGGAACAATCTCAAGCCTCGCTGGAATCAGCGAAAGATCGGCTGCAAAAGACAAGATTAACAGCACCCCAAGACGGAATAGTTACTAAAATTTATAAAGAAAAAGGGGAGATGGCTCTTGGGTCAACTTTCCAAGCGCAGTTATTGATGACGGTCGCAGATCTCTCGAAAATGGAAGTCGAGGTGGATGTGAATGAAAATGACGTTGTATCCGTTTCGATCGGGGATACTGCTGAAGTTGAGATTGATGCTTTTCAGGATACTGTTTTTACCGGAGTCGTCAGTGAAATAGCACATGTGGCTGAAACTCAAAACATGGGAAGTCAGGAACAAGTGACAAATTTCAAAGTCAAAGTTCGTTTATTGAACGCCCCTGATAAGATCCGTCCGGGGATGAGTGCCACAACCAACATCATCACAGATGTTCGCAAGGACGTTCTTGCCGTGCCAATTCAATGCCTGACCGTTCGCCCGGAAGGTTCGGATAAATTTGTCGCTAAAAAAGAAAAGCGATGGAAGAAAAAAGGCCGTAGAAATGAAAGACCGAACAAAAGGGATAAACAGTTTTCCAAGGACATGATGGAAGTGGTTTTTGTTGTGTCTGATACCATAGCGGATCAGCCGAAACAGAGAAAGAAAAATCAAAAATATGCGTTGATAAAACCCATCGAATTCGGGATCACAAGCGATACGCATTACGAAGTCCTGAGCGGATTATCTGAAGGGGATGAAGTCATTACCGGAAGTTATAAAGCCATCAGCCGCGAGTTGAAACACGGTACCGTCGTTCAACTCAACGAAGGGCGCTCTTTTTAACCCATGACGAAAAGCACCATGTCTAAGTTAATCTCCTTAAAAAATATCCAAAAGATCTACACGGTCGGACTCGAAAAAGTCCATGCGCTTGACGGTGTGGATCTAGACATACAACACAATGAATACATTTCGATTATGGGCCCTTCCGGATCGGGGAAATCAACTCTGATGAATATGATCGGATGTTTGGATACACCGACATCCGGGACCTATCAGTTTGAAGGGGAATTAGTCCATGAGATGAATGACAATCAATTGGCTTCTATTCGAAACCGGAAGATCGGGTTTGTGTTTCAGACCTTCAATCTGCTTCCGAAGTTAACCGCCCTGCATAATGTGGAACTTCCGCTGATCTATGCCAATGTTTACCGCAAAGAACGGTTAAGCCGTGCGGAGAAGGCACTGGAAAAAGTAGGACTTCAAGACCGCATGCACCATCGCCCGAATGAAATGTCAGGCGGGCAGCGTCAGCGGGTTGCCATTGCCCGAGCTTTAGTAACCGATCCAGCGATCATTCTAGCGGATGAACCAACCGGAAACCTGGATTCAAAAAGCGGAGATGAGATCATGACGGTAATGGACTCACTTTATGATGCGGGGAATACAATAATTTTGGTTACCCATGAAGAGTATATCGCAAAGCATGCGCATCGAACCATTCATCTGTTTGACGGAAAAATCAGCAAAGATACCCATAGTTCATGATCCGTCTATTCTTCGAAAACCTGCACATCGCATTTTCTGCTATCATGAGTGGAAAAGTCCGTGCCCTGCTTACTGCATTGGGAATCGTGATCGGAATTACATCCGTTACGTTGATGGGTACGCTCATTTCCGGGTTGGATCAATCCTTTGAAAAAAGCATGGCGTTTTTGGGCAGGGATGTGTTGTTCCTCGGTCGATTTGAATGGTTCGGAGATCAGGAATGGTGGGAAGTGCGGAATCGTCCGAAATTCAAAGTGGAATACGCAGAACAATTAAGATCTCAGGCAAAACGGGTGGTTGCTGTTGCTCCGGTGATGGAACGAGGGCTGGATGTCAGTCGGGGCGAACAAAGTGTCGTTGGGATACGTGTCTTTGGAACGACACCGGATTATTTGCAAACCACCACGATCAATATAGAACACGGGAGATTTCTTACCGAAGGGGAAGTCCGTTCAGGGTCGCGTAATGTCGTGATCGGGAAAGATGTCGCTGACGGGCTATTTAGTGTCGGAGAAGACCCTATTGGCAAACATATCATGTTAGGACCTCATCGGTTTAACGTTGTGGGTGTCGTTGAAAGGCAGGGGAAATTCCTTGGCTTATTTAGTTTTGACAGCAATGTCGTCATTCCGATCGGAACATATCAGCGTTTGTTCGCAAGGCGAGGGTGGATGCGGATGAATGTCAAGGTGGACGGAACACAGGTGGATGAAGCAGAAGACGAAGTCAGAGGTGTTATGAGACGGCTTCGGGGTTTGCATCCGTTGGAGGAAGATGACTTTGCTATCAACCGGCAGGAAGCTTTTCGTCAGCAGTATAATATGATCAAAATGGCGATTGGAGGAACAGGAATTTTCATTACCATTTTATCCTTGATCGTCGGCGGGATCGGAATCATGAATATTATGTTCGTTTCCGTGAAAGAGAGAACGCGCGAGATCGGTGTACGTAAAGCCATCGGAGCGACCCGAAATATGATCCTAACCCAATTTTTAATGGAAGCGGTCATGATCTGTTTAACCGGCGGAATTATCGGAATGGGCATTGCATGGGGCGCGAGTCTTTTGGTCGATAAATTCATTCCGTCATCGATGCCTGTTTGGCTGGCGATTTTATCGGTGTCGTTGAGTATTATCGTGGGCGTGATCGCTGGATTGATTCCGTCCTACAAAGCCGCCAATATGGATTCGATTGAGGCTTTGCGTTATGAGTAAGGCTGTGTCACAAAACGGTGATTATCCGATGAAGCAAAAAAAGAGTCATTTAAAGAACACGATCAAAGAAAGTTTCCGGATGGCGCTGAGTGCAATCCGGGCGAATAAACTGCGGTCAATTTTGACGCTGCTTGGAATTTCGATCGGTGTTTTTTCGGTCATTGGTGTGATGACAGCCATCCGAACCTTAGAGTCATCTGTGGAATCCGGATTGAATGTGTTTGGAACGAATACATTTACGGTTCAAAAATATCCTGCTATTCGGATGGGTGGTCCCCATCAACGTAAATACCGTAATCGAATGAACATTGATTATCTTCAATATGAAGCGTTAAAACGACGTGCAAAATTACCCATTTCTATCAGCTCGTCTGCATCACGATCAGGGATTCGCGTTACATATCGCGATAATGCGGCAAAGAAAAATGTTGTTGTATCCGGCGGAGATGAAGGATCATTGCGGTTGTTCAATACATTGATCGGTGACGGTCGGAATGTTACTCAGCAAGATGTCGAATTCTCGCGGCGCGTTGCTGTGCTGGGCGCGGATGCGATGGATCAGCTTTTTCCGTTTGAGGACCCGATCGGGAAAAAGATTTTGATTAAAGGGGAAGGTTTCACCGTGATCGGTGTTGCAGAAAAAAAAGGAGAAATGTTCGGGCAAAGTCAGGATAATTATGTGCTGATCCCGATCACATCTTTTTTACAACGATTTGCACGCCGATGGACATCTCTGAACCTGACGATTGAAGCCGCATCTGAAGAATTGTATGAAAAAACGATGGATGAAACCATCGGGTTAATGCGCACCATCCGAAAGGTCGCCCCCGAGGAAGAGAATGATTTTGAAGTGATCTCCAATGCGGAGTTGATTGATACATTTTCTCAGTTTACCGGCGGAATTAAAATATTTGCATTCACGGTGAGTGTGATCGCCCTCCTCGTTGCGGGGATCGGTATCATGAACATCATGCTGGTTTCGGTGACCGAGCGGATTAAAGAAATCGGCATTCGGAAAGCTATCGGCGCAACACGGCAGGATATCATGATTCAGTTTTTGTCGGAAGCCGTTTTCCTCAGCGAGTTCGGCGGAATTGTGGGTGTGATCTTAGGTGTTGTCGGCGGAAATATGGTTGCAATGATATTTAAAATCCCGGCTGTTATTCCGCTGGATTGGGCGTTGATCGGTTTGGTGGTCTGCTCTCTGATCGGGATCGGATTCGGGATTTATCCGGCATGGAAAGCCGCGAAACTGGATCCCATCGAATCACTTCGATTTGAATAAATACTGTCTTATTTAGCAGACTCTTTCAGCAGTAAGAATTCCCAATCCTTAATTTGAATTGTTGCGTGCTTCGGAATGTCGAGTGTTTGAAATTCAAATGTCGGCAAAAGTCGTATTTCTTTTCGATTAACTAAAATATCGACCGGCATATCAAAATCAGACCTGACGTTTGTCCAACGATACTCAAATGCGGTGTCTGTTTGTTTAAATTCGAGAGTGGGCAGTCTGCGGTCAAACAGATATTGACGGAAAAATGGCTCGTAATTTGAACCGGTTTTTTCATTTACAAATGCGATCACATCTTCTGTGCTGATGATCGAATGTCTGTTCTCAACAGCCAGCGATTTAATCAGATCAAAAAACAACGGATCATCATCGATCACATGTCTTAGTGTGTGCAGTATCCAAGCACCTTTATTGTATGCGTCTTCAAATCCCCAAAAATATTCACTCCGCGGACCAACGATCGCTCTTCGGTTTCGAATATATTTCCGTTTATCAAGCATATAATCAATGCTGAGATCATAATCCCAACGATCTTCGATATAGAGAGCTTCGCAGTACGTGGCAAATCCTTCATGGATCCACACATCCGCTCCGTCATCTGCGGTGACACTGTTTCCCCACCATTCGTGGAAAGTTTCATGCAGTGTGATATAGTCCAAACTTCCGTACATAGTACGAACCGAATTATCATAAATTTTAAACTGATTCCCGTATGCTACAGCGGATTGATGTTCCATCCCAAGATACGGTGTTTCAACCAATTTGAATCCATCATCCCAAAATGGATACTCTCCAAACAATTTCTCCATAAATCGGATGACGTCCCGCGCTTCTTTCAGATGCTCGGTTGCGACATCCTTGTTATAATCAACCACCCAGTAACTCATTGGCTGAACGTGTCCGAGGGAATGAACCGTATCTTGAATTTCAACATAATGACCGATATTAAACGTCACATTGTAATTGTTGATCGGGTTAGACACAAACCAATGCCAGGTTTTTTTGTTATCGTGTGATTCAACCTTGCGCAGAGTGCCGTTCATCACGCAAACCAGGGATGAATCCACCGTCAAATTCAAAGCCATACTGTCCGGTTCTTCTGTTGGGTGATCTTTGTTTGGCCACCAGAGACTGGCACCGTCTCCTTCACAGGCAACACCCCAAAACGGGCGACCGGATTTATCGGTATCAATCACCACACCGCCGTCCCATGGAGGGCGTTTTGCTACGAGCGGTTTTCCGCGGTAATTGACTCGAAAGTGAAAACGACCATCTTTGGAAATGAGAGGGAAGTTGACAAATATTGCATCTTCTTTTCGATCCCAACTTAGGTTTTTGTCATTAAAAACGATGGACGTGATCGACATATTTTTTGCCAAATCAAATTGCAGGATTTCAACATCATTGACGGTGGATGCATGAATATCCACATACCCGTCAATGAGCAATTCAGTGTTTTCCTGTTCGATCGAAATGTTCAGATCATAATAATGCACATCATAGCAAGTTCTCAATGGAGTTAATTCCCCGATGAGTCGATTTCGCTCCGTCAGTTTTGGATACTCAGCCGCTTCTTCGGGAAGTACCATTTTTGATCGCCCAAACATCGGATGCATCGGCATCCGAGAGCAGCCGGTTATCAGCAGAGCAAGCAAGAATAGAATGATTGTTTTATTATGATTCATCAAAACCTCATTAAATATAGAATTTTACAATCTGATTAAAACAATTTACGACAAAATATCCGATGTTCTTCACAGACTTTTTCAATCGGAACATTTCATATTGAATTCCGTTTTTATAATCACGAACTTTACGATTACATATGAAAGGGAAATACATGAAATCTCGAATTATCTCCGTTTTTACTGTTTTGTTTTTAATTGGCTGCGGAGCGAACGATCAGTATCCGTGGCTGGAGAATACGCTTTACAAGGATGCGCTGAGCCAAGCGAACGGTAAAATGCTTTTATTGGATTTTGAAACCGAATGGTGAAGCTGGTGTGATCGACTGGATGTCGATACCTACTCACAAAAAGATATACAAACCTTTGCACAGAAAAATTTAGTCAGCTTAAAGATTGACGCTGAAAAAGGGGAAGGCATCGAATTAGCTGAACACTTCAAGATCAGCGGATTTCCCACCATTGTATTTACCGATTCCGACGGGAACGAAATTGATCGGATCGTCGGTTACAGGCCGCCGGACATCTTTTTAAACGAATTAAAACGAATTAAAAACGGGGAGAATACACTTCCTTCATTGATTCAGTTAGCAAAAAATGACCCTGAAAATTTCTCCGTCGTTTATCAATTGGCGTTGAAATATGAATCTATGGGGAAAACGGATTTAGCCGAAGAAACTGCTCAATCTATTGTAGATGCTAACATCGACTCTGCGGGAATGGCCGCCTTTAAAGTTTTGTTATATTCATCATTGGAGAGTCAGGATCCGTCTCCATTGATCGTATACGCTGATAAAAATCCGGGGAATGAAAATGCAAAGACCGCATTAAAAAATGCGATGTCACTTGTTCGAAGGGCGAAAGATAATCCTCAGCTGGAAGCCGATCTGTTTGTCAGATATATCGGTTTATACGATAATCCTGACCCGGGTATGTTGAATGGATTCGCCTGGCGCATGAGCGAATTGGCGTTGAATCTGGATTTGGCGCTGGATAAAGTAACGATTGCCGTTGATCAGGAATCCGATGACGAACGAAAACATATGTATATCGACACCAAAGCTGAAGTGTTATGGAAATTAGGCAAGACGGATGAAGCCTTAGTCGAGATTGAAAAATGTATTCAGTTCAACCCGGAAGATTCCTATTACCAAAAGCAGAAAGATAAATTCGTCGGAGAAGAAAAGTAGTAAAATCCTTGGTTTAACTATTCAATATCTTTCACACATCTGAATCCGACCATCGTTGAGGATTCAGGAAATTTTGCAGCCCTTACATACGTTTTTGTCGGAGGTGACCAAAAACTGCCGCCGCGAATAATTCGCAAGGTATATTCATCATAATTGACCCAAACCGGAGTGTCATTGGAATCCGGGTATTCCGGATAAAAATCACCAATCCATTCATAAACATTTCCTCCCATATCATAGATACCCAATCCATTCGGTTTTTTACTTCCTACATAATATGAGTATCCAACACTATTCATTTCATGGCGGATGAAGTCATCTACTTCACCTCTAAGATTTGTACCAGGGAACAATATTTCCTTTCCGCCTTCTCGAGCAGCGAATTCCCATTCCACTTCGGTTGGCAAGCGACCGTTATAGCACTCACAGAACGCTTTAGCTTCATCCCATGAAATATTAACTACCGCTCGATCCTCTCTGCCAAATCCCTCATCATCAGGTTTGGGTAGATTCATCAAGTCAGCGTAGCTATCATATTGAGCATATGTAATTTCGTATGTATTTATATAAAAAGATGGAAGTGTTACATTGTGTAGAGGGATGGCATCTTTATTAGAATTGTTTTCAAAATCGCCCATTTCGAATGTCCCGCCGGGAACAAGAGTCCAATGCAATTCTGGTAAATGTCGAGAGACTTGAATATGATTGAGAATAGTGCAGCTGGGAAGAAATAAGCTAACTAATATAACAACAAGAGTGATGAATTGGTTTGTTTTCTTCATTTTTCAAATAATAAAACAATATTATATTATTCAAACATACGATAATGCCACTCAATATTGTTTTCACGACTTAAACGATAGCTTTTTGTATAATTTAAATAGTTAATCATAACTTCGTCACTAATTGTCCCATTCCTAGCCGCAGGACTCTTAATAAGAGTTTTTATTTTTGAAATATTATGTTCATTAATGCAGTTTTTTATCCATTGAACATTTTTCATTTTTGGAAAAGGTACAAGAAAGATATAACCATCGCAAAAGTCTGATAGAGTAAAATCGTCATATCCATATTTAAAATAGGACGAATCACCTTTTAAATATTCAAACGGAGAGTTGATAACATCAAATCCAACCGGGTATTTTTGAGTTTTCATCAGTGCATCGATTACACCATCAACTGGATAAACATATTGTTCATTCCATCCTTTTGCGTTAGGCCAAAGTCCATGAAGATAAATAGTGAATGCTTTATCCCCAATTGTGTTATAAACAAGATTTCCCATTCTTTCTTTATTTAGTTCAATTATTTCTTTAGGAGGATTACCTGCTATATATCTTTTTGGTTGAAAATATTTGGTAAACGTATGATTGGAACCGGCAAATATGAGTCCTTTTTCGTTTTTTTCAATTAGTTCGTCGATAATAGTTTCTGCCATTGCATAATCAAGTCCTTTACCCCAAACCTTTTTTCTTATATCTGGATTATTTAAATCCTCCTCAGTTTTTACATGGGACCAATCCACAGACCCGTTTAAACCTATTAATCTGAATTTTCTGGCAGAATTTGGGAGTTGGCTGTTTAATTCCCAGACGGTTTTAATAATATCCAGATATTCACGATAACCCCACGTTCGATTTTCTGCCATAATTATCTTAGATAGTTCATCATAATAATTTTCAGCATAAATAACTGAATCGATTAAATCTTGATCCTCTCGGTTAGCAAATTCAATTCCTAAATTATAAATACCATTTTCATATAATTCTGGAATTATCCTGTGAATTAACTCGACATTTTGTTTGATATAATGCGCTTCTCCTAAGAATACAATATCATAATTAGTAAACTTACTGATAATATATTCTTCAGGAGTTTGATAATATGTGTCAAGATGAGATGAAAGTTCAGTATATAAAGAATCATTCAATATTGGAAGAGGAATTTTTTCATCGTTGAATAAAGCATCTACTCGTTGACTCGTGTTCTCTATAGATATCAGTGAACGATACCATACATTTTTAAGCACAGCCGAATTTGATGTACAGCCTGAAAATATGAAGATAGAAAGCATTGTTGATAATACTATTTTCCACATAATAACATCCTCTTATTTAATTAATACATTTAGTTGCTATTCTCTAGTGTATTATCGAGTAGAGTCACCTGTTTATTTCAGATATTTCTCGATCGTTTGTCCCAATTTGTCTCCTCTCAGTCCTGTATCCATTTCAACAATGATCCCATTTGAATCGATTAGAAGTAAATGCGGGACAAATGAAAGATGGTAACTTTTTGCCACGTCTGTTTCGTAACCGGGGGCGTACAGATGAACCCAGCTCATTTCACGTTCTTCGGTATACGTTCTTAATTCATTTTCAAACATATCTATGCAAATACTGATAAACTCAATTTTCGATGTATCCAGTTCTGCATAGGTTGCTTTCATGTTTGGGATTTCTGCAACGCATGGTCCGCAAGACCTTCCCCAAAAATCTAACAGAACTAACTTCTTCCGGTAAGATGAAAGGCTGGCTTCATTCCCATATCTGTCAGGCAAAGTAAAATCCGGAGCCGGATGCCCAAGCATACTATCCATATCCATTTGCTCTTTTATGTTCTTTGCCATATAAGAATCCGGATAGTCTTCTATAAGCCATTTCCCCCAGTAATCTTGTTTGCTTTTATTTTTATTTGTATATCGATAATATGAAGCTACATTATAAAGAATCGAGATTTTCTTTGCAGGTGAAATATCAGATTCAAGAAGATTGGTGAAAAAAGTTTCATGTTTTTGACGAATGTCAGTTGAATCTCCATCTTCGGTGAATGGATATAATTTCATTATATAATTTATGATTCCGGGCATAGGTAAATACGCCATAAACTCTAAATCATCCTTCTTTTCCAAAATGTCTTGATTTCTATCAAATTCATCAGTCCAACTCCAAAAATATCGATTGAAAATGTAATAAAAATAAAGACTGTCTGATTGGTTGTCTGAGGTCCCGATGATAGTCCTCAATTCATCCATGAGCGGTTCAAGACCATCTAGTGTTGTATCTACAGCGGCAGCTTTTTCTTTCAGTTTTGGAACCCATTTGGGATATAAATATCTAAATTTCATTTCCCCGATGGGGAACGATGTATTTAACACATTTGTAAACCCGTAGTACATAGGATTACCCGTAAAATATTCCGGCTGTAAAGTATATTCAATATGAGCAATACCGTTCGTCACATTCACTTCGCTAATAAAATCACCGGAGTCATCACAATCTACAATTTTATCCTCACCATTTATAGTACGGTGACCTATATATATTTGATATTTCAAGGAGGTTTTATCCGTCGGTATATCAATAGTCCATGTATCTCCGTTACGGGTCATGGGTTTAGACTTAGAAATATCAAGACCGTCTATTTCGGTTACGATTCCAATTTGTGTTGTATCCGGCATCGAATAATGATCAAGCGTTACATTGAATTCATAGAGGTCTTCTAAATAACAATCTAAAAATAACATTTGAGAAGCATAACCCTGATGAGCAAAAGTAAATACATATTCGTCTCGGATTGTTAAATTAATTTCAAATTCATTTGTACCTGTAATATTAATTTTATTCTTTAGATCATCTACAATTTTTGAAGTTCTTTTATATATGATTTTTCCGTTTGTGACCGGTTTACCGTCAATCAAAGAGAAGTGTCCTTTAATCGTAACCGTAGGCTCTGTTGTACAGCTGATTGAGAACAAAATCAGAATGAAAGGGATTAGATGCTTCATTTTCTATCTCCTGGGTTTTTTGATTATTCAATCAATTACATATAAAATCATTTGTTAAATGTAACACCAATTTTCCATGTTTTCAACTCATTGAAATGATTCTTCATAAATGTCGTGTCTCCTATGCTTGAATGTGGTGAAAAACATTGCAACAAAATACGTGATAATGTTGTCCTATAGGTAAGTATCGTAACAATATTAGAGGAAGAATATGGGAAAATCATTTAAAATTGCAATATTGCCATTGTTGTTGTTTCTCACTAGTTGCAGCACTGTTTTATTCAACAATGTAAATTCAACATATTCAATTGAATATGATAGAATCATAGCTGTTCAAGATTCAACTATGTTAACGCGTTTATCTGCCATGATGCCCGGTACAGAATTTCAATATTTAGGTATTGGTTATGGCGAGTCTTCAGGCGGACCGTTTTACATGCCCGACTTCACCGAAGCTTATCGTAATGCCGTTGAATCAAAGAAAGGCGATTTATTACTCACCACGAATTATAATCTTTCTGTATTAGGATTCAATTATCGCTTAACAGTCTGGGGTATGGTCGTCGGTATAAAAGAAGAATAATATACACGGATCATCAGTAGATTGAAATCAAAACCGGGTTTTACAATCTGTGCTCAACTGGCATTGATTAAATCGTTTACCGCCAATTTCTTCCAGCTCAATTTTGTCAAGCCAATATCCAAACCAAGGTAAGGGTCCTATGGATCGGCATTGTGAAATATAGTATTTTTCACCTGCTTTTACTCTGATTGTTTCAATCCCTTCGAATAAACCCTTTGCAGTGATTTTGTAAGTACCGGGTTCAACAATAGTATATACAAAAGATTTATTGCCAACACGTCCAATATATTTTCCATCAATGTATATTAATGAAGCCGTTTCTTCATACACCCCATGATTAAAAAACTGCCCGACATAAATTACTGCTTGTCCAATTGGCGGATCTTCGGTTTTTACGAACTGACTGTCTTCTATTGGATGGACGGACCTGTAGGCGGTATAGGGCTCAGATACAGTTACGTTAACCATTAATAACACCATTAAAGACATGATGAATATTCTCATTTTATACTCCTTTATATGGTTGATTAAAATTTTCACTTTCATTGTTAATACTTTTCAGCGATTAGTTAAAGATGTATTAGTTCGTCGATATATTTTTCCGATACATTTTCCAAGTGGCGAAATACAGTGCACCGCTTACAAGGATGGACATGAATGTTCGAATAGAGAAAAAATAAGTCCAGTTGGAGATATATTCGATCGGGTATTGGTTTTCAGTCATTTTCTCTATTGCATCAAAAACATCTATGATTTGTGTTACAAACGCATTTTCACCAAAAATCACTGTCAAGGTAGTGCTGGCTAAAATAGGTAACCCGATCCCAATGATCAACGGTCTGTTTTTCACTGAAGCTGACACCAGCATCAAGAACAGAATAAACGGACTGGACCAAATGAACACCACGATTTGATATAATACCCAGTCAAAAAACAGTTCCGCCATATTGACCCGGCTTAATGGTTCTGAAAAGATTTTCCAAATGTCCCAGTCTAAGACCATTAATGCGAAATGAGAATATGCAAATAAGAGTAGCATCATGATCACAGTCAAACCAATGAATCCGAACCCGCCGGCAGCCAATTTTGATAAAATGATCTTGTGATCAGACATCGGTAAACTGCGGAAGTAAAATGTACTGTCATTTGACCGCTCTTTGTAAAGTGAATCAGAAAAGTAGAAGAGAGAGATAAAGACTACGATTAATTGGATAAATGCGAATCCTGTTATGATTCCAAGGGAGTACGCCTTCACAATAATCATCGGATTTTTTACTAATACTTTTAGCATATTTTCTTGAGTTTTTAAAGCTATATTAGAATGAACATTCTCCATTTCTTTTATATACTTGGAAAGGGCTTCCTGTTCTTCTTCGCTTAAATCCCAGTGTTCAAATGCAGTCGCCAATTCCTGCATATCAGAATTGTCCACAGATAACATTTCGTTTGTTAAACGATTCAAAGGGATCAGTGTTAGTAACAGCAGAAATGAAAATACACCGATCGTCCAAAAGATGACTTTTCTCCATTCCCAGTATTCTCGTTTGAGCATCGCGATAAAGTGGTTCATGACTTACCTCCAATCAATCCCATGAAAATATCAGATACAGATGGGGTTGATACTTCACCCAGTTTTTCAATCTCTGTTTGGTTAGGGTTTTCCAAAAGGAAAACCGTTTTCCCCAGCAGTCTATTCTTTGTTAATGGATTCATTTTCAATACCGTTTCTTCATGGTCTTTATTCACGGTGAGTAAAACAAATTTCTCCAATAATTTCTCCATAGACTCATATAGGATTATTTTCCCATGATCAATAAAGATTACATCGGTAAGAATGTGTTCTACTTCTTCTACTTGATGGGTTGAAATCAACACAGATTTTGTATCATCGAAATAATCTTCTAATACCGATGAATACAGTCGTTTCCGAAAGATAATATCCAACCCGTGGGTCGGCTCATCTAAGATCAATAATTGAGTGTCCGTCGACAGCACGATCGCTAAATGCAGCTGAGTTTTCATTCCTTTGGATAGATGCTTTACCTTTTTATTAAAGGTGATGTCAGTGGTTTTAATCATCTCTTCACATTGATCACGATGAAATCCCGGATGAACCATTCCCTGGAATGACAGCACTTGTTTCACCGTCATCCACGGGGGCAGAATGGCGATATCGTGAATCACTCCGGTTTTATTCATGAGTTGGGGGCGGTCGCTTTTTGGTTCTGTCCCAAGGATGGAGATTTTTCCATCGTATTCAATTAAGCCGGTCAGAGATCGGAGTAATGTCGTTTTTCCTGCTCCGTTTGGTCCGACCAACCCTACAATTCTCCCTTCGGGAATATTCAGCGTAACACCGTCGAGAGCTTTTGTGTTTCCGTATTGTTTATTAACATTATTTAATTGGACTAGATTATTCATTCTATCCCTCAAATTGTTTAGTAATTATTTCAATGATTTCGTGTTTGCTCATGTTTAAAGATTTTGCACGATCTACAAAATCAGGAAGTTCTTTTTCCATAAATGATTTTGATTCAAGTTTTTGTAAGGTGTTTACTGCCCCCGAAGTCACAAACATCCCCTGTCCGCGTTTTTTCTCAATTAATCCTTCTTGAATTAGGATTTGAGTCGCCTTTAAAATGGTTTGGTGATTGATCCCGTAATCAACGGCTAACTGACGAACGGAAGGGATCGAGTCGCCTTCTGAGATCGTTCCGGTTAATATCGCGTTTCGGATCAAATCTGCGATTTGAAGATAGATGGGAGTTTTGCCTGATAAGTCTAATTTCATATTATTTGCTTATGTGTTACGGTAAAGTGTAACACTATATCACTTATCAGCGCAAGTGTTTTTATCAGATAAATTTATTTAATGTGATAGTCTTCCCTAAAACGAAATACAAATGGTATTGTAATGCCAATTAAACCCATGACAATTATGCTGAGGGGAACGGATAATATGAGGGAGATATCATCAGAACTGTAAAGGTTGAACCGATGATACAAAGTGAATAGATGTAAGACGATCGGGGATAATTTAATCATCCCCCAAATGATAAACGGTGTCAGAAAAACAGTTGATAAGATGGATGTCCAGTCCCACTTTAAATGTGAATTTGGAATATGCTCAATATTTCTTTTAACATGTGAAGGCATCTCTTTCATTGATTGATCAAAGAGATCGTCTAAATTAACGTGTTCTTTTTTCATAATGTTAATTCCGTTTTTAATGTTTGTTTTGCCCGATGAATATGAGATTTTAACGTGTTCTGAGGGATGTCCATAATCTCAGCAATTTCTGCATAGGACTGGTCATGAAAATAAAATAAAGAAATCGCCAGCCGCTGATCTTTGGGTAACGAACCGACAGCGTTGCGAACCCGAACGTGGGTGTCAGATCGAAGAAAGTCGCTTTCGGGTGTTGAATAGTCTGATAGAGTCATCGGGATTTCATCCATATTTCGATATTTTTTGTCACGTTTCAGATAGTTGTAACAGGTGTTTTTTGTGATTCGGTAAATCCAGGTGGACATTTTAGCATCTCCTCTGAATTGATCGAATTTTAAATAAATTTTGACGAAGACTTCCTGAGTGATATCTTCGGCTGCCATTTCGTCCTGGACGGTAAACAGAGCAATATTATAGATCTGCTGACCATATTTATTGACCAACCCGGTAAAAACAGCATCGTTCATCCCTTTTTTAAACAGTTTCACTTATATTCGTCAAAAGTTTTCTTAACAGTTGTTAGACACCATTATCATTGATTTTGTTGCATAAAATTATTCTGCAACAATTTAAATTGTATGGTTGTCTTATAGGTGAGTTTAACAAATTTTAATTAAATAATGAGGTAAAAAAATGGATCAACATGAAGCAATTATGATTATGTCAAATGCATTTGTAACGTTTACGTCTTTAACTCTAATGGTGCTTATTGGTTTTTGGTTTACATTTAAAAAACGAAGCTTATTAAGCAAAGAAATTATCGCTGCCATTGAGAAAGGGGCTGACATTCCGTTCCCGAAACCCAAAGAGAGAAATTACTTACATTTGGGCCTGATCTGGTCCTTTGTTGGATTTGCAATCTTTATTGCCATCTGGGTGCAGGTCCAGGATATTAAACCTGCCATCTGGGGACTGCTTCCGTTTGCATTGGGATTAGCGTTTTTGTTGATCTATAAGTATCAGAAGAAAAATGATGATGATGTAAAAGAACTTCCGTAAATCATTAAGTTCATCATCAAACATTCCTAGAAAAAAGCGGGGCAATTTATTGTCCCGCTTTTCATAATAGGAGTGTTTGTCTACGTTAAATTCCCTGTTTCCTTGTTGTATTTCAAACTAAATTCGCTTAGTATTTTTCATTGATCAACAGATGATTTATTCCAATCAAATCATTCAATATTTTTGCTGTCATTTTATGTCAGCCCGGGACAGTTATCTCCATTTTTGCACTTCTAAAATGATTGAAGGCGTTTTGTGAGAACCGTCGGAGTTATACCGGCACGGCTGAATTCGCAGCGGTTCCCTGAAAAGATTTTAGCACCAATCCTTGGGAAACCCATGATTGCTTGTGTGGCTGAAAAAGTATCAAAAGCAAAGAAATTGGATGAGGTTATCATTGCAGTTGACGATGTAAAAACTGTGCAAGCATTGAATCCTTATGGCTTGGATGTGGTCATGACATCTAAAAATCATGCTTCCGGTTCAGATAGAATAGCCGAAGCTGTCCAAGATGTCCACGCGGATATCATTGTGAATATCCAAGGAGATGAACCGATGATTAATCCGGAGATCATTAATAACATGATCAATGAATTCGATAATCCAAATGTCCAAATGGCTACGGCAGTCAGTACGGTTTTGTCTCAAAAAGATTTAAATGATCCCAATTTGGTAAAAGCTCGTCTTGACGAAGAAAATAATGCAACAATTTTTACGCGACACCTCCCGGATGGAGAAATTCAGGGTTGGTATCACCATGTCGGGATTTATGCGTATCGAAAGGAAACTTTATTTCAATTTACTAGTTTACCTCCTTCGGAAAATGAAAAAAAACATAATCTTGAACAATTACGAGCCTTAGATAATGGAATCAAGATTAAAGTGATTGTTACCGATTTCCCTTTTCGAGGTGTGGATACTCAAGAAGATTTAACATTATTATTAGAATACTTAAAAACAGAACGTAAGAAACGATAAAACTATGCCATCAAAAAATCCTGTTAAATACATATTCGTTTTGGGCGGAGTGATCTCCGGACTTGGAAAAGGAATAGCAGCGGCATCGATTGGTTATCTGCTGAAAAATGCCGGACTACGAGTAACAATCATGAAACTCGATCCCTATTTGAATGTTGATCCCGGAACGATGAATCCCTATCAGCATGGAGAAGTATTTGTTTTAGATGATGGTTCAGAAACGGATCTGGATCTCGGGCATTACGAGCGATTTATTGATGAGGATATGAGTAATAATAATAATGCTACAACCGGACAGATCTACAGTACGGTGTTAAATCGTGAAAGAGCAGGGGAATACCTCGGAGCGACCATCCAGGTCATCCCTCATATCACTGAGGAGATCAAATCGCGGATCAAAGCGGTGAACCAACCGAAAAAATATGATGTTGTGATTTGCGAAGTCGGCGGAACGGTGGGTGATATTGAAAGCCTTCCTTTCTTAGAAGCCATTCGACAGTTATCCGTTGAAGTTGGATATCATAATCATTTGATCGTTCATTTAACATTAGTTCCCTATGTGAAAGCCAGTGAAGAACTGAAAACGAAACCTACACAGCATTCCGTGATGAAACTCCGTGAAATTGGTTTAGCACCGGATATCATTCTCTGTCGTTCGGATTACCCCTTGAACAAATCCGTACGGGAAAAAATTGCATTATTTTGTAACGTTCCACCGAATCATGTTGTTGAAGGGAAAGAGGTAAAGAGCATCTATGAAGTTCCTTTATCCCTGCACAAACAGAATGTAAGCAAGATCATTGCTGAGCGGCTCAAGCTTACGGATGGAACCAATGTCGAAAAACTTCAGCAATTTATTTACCATTATAAAAATCCCGGGGAAGAAGTGACAATTGCTATGTGCGGGAAATATATTGAACTCCCGGATGCCTACAAAAGCGTGATCGAAGCATTGATCCATGCCGGAGTTGAAAACGATACGCGCGTGCATTTGAAGTGGGTGCAAACTGATAATATTTACACCGATGAAGATGCCCAAACCGCATTCAAAGATTCAGACGGGATTTTGTTGCTTCCCGGGTTTGGCTCCAGAGGATCGGAAGGCAAGATAATGGCATCAAAATATGCTAGAGAGAATAAAGTTCCGTATTTAGGTATTTGTCTTGGACTTCAAACGGCGGTCATCGATTTTGCGAGACATGTGTGCGGATTAAAGAAAGCGAACAGTACTGAGTTTGATAAAAAAACAAGTTATCCTGTCATTGATTTGATGGAGTCTCAACGCGCCGTTAAAGCCAAAGGCGGCACCATGAGGTTGGGAGCTTATGAATGCATCCTTGAACGAAATTCAAAAGCCTACAATGCCTACAGAAAAAAACGGATATTCGAACGCCATCGCCATCGATGGGAAGTAAATAATCGGTATCGATCACGCTTGATAAAACACGGAATGAAAATTACCGGCGTAAATCCGGATTTAAATTTGGTTGAGATCATAGAATTACCGGATCATCCTTGGTTTGTTGCTGGGCAGTTCCATCCAGAATTAAAAAGCAGAGTGAACAAAGCTCATCCGTTATTCCGAGATTTTGTGAATGCCTCTTTAATCAATAAAAGGGAGGACACTTGAAAAAAACAGTAAAAGCTGGAAATGTAATTTTTGGGAATGATAAACTTCCCTTAATTGCTGGTCCTTGTGTGATTGAAAGCAGGGATCATGCATTAATGATGGCAAAAGCGATTGCAGAAATCACTGAAAAACTGGACATTCAGTTCGTCTATAAAAGTTCATTTGATAAAGCCAATCGCACATCCATTGACTCTCCCCGAGGACCTGGCATGGAAGAAGGATTAACCATTCTTCAAGAAGTGAGAACAGAAATCGGTGTCCCTGTAATTACAGACATTCATCATCCTTCTCAGGCAAAAACGGTAGCAGAAGTTGCAGATGTTTTGCAGATCCCTTCATTTTTATGCCGCCAAACGGATCTGGTTGTTGCTGCTTCGAAAACAGGGAAGCCGATCAATATTAAAAAAGGACAATTCTTAAGCCCATGGAAAATGAAATACTCTGTTGAAAAAGCTATGAATGCCGGGAATAATCAATTAATGCTGACGGAAAGAGGCAGTACTTATGGGTATGATAATTTGGTGGTAGATTTGCGATCAATCCCGATAATGCAAGAATCTGGTTTCCCGGTAATTTTTGACGCGACTCATAGTGCACAATCACCTGGAAATGCCGGGAATACGACTGGCGGATTAAGAGAATATATTCCTTCGATGACTAACGCTGCCATTGCAGCAGGATGTGACGGTTTGTTTTTGGAAGTTCATAATAACGTTGAGAAAGCGTTGTCCGATTCTGATACGCAATGGCCTTTAGATCAACTGGAATCACTGTTAAAGGTTTCGAAACAAATTTGGGATGTAATACACTAATGGAATCACTACAGAATAAATTAAAAAAAATCAAACTGATCATATCCGATGTTGATGGTGTATTAACTGACGGATCCGTTTATAAAGGGCCAAACGGGTTTGAGATGAAACGGTTCTCAGTTGAAGACGGTGCCGGTGTTGCTCTGGCCCGAGCTGCAGATTTGAAGATCGCTTTGCTGTCAGGGCGATATTCCGAAGCAACACAAGCCCGCGCAGATGAATTAAACATCGAGGATGTCTATAACGGGACGCTGAACAAATTACCGCCTTATGAAGAACTGCAGAAAAAATATCAATTATCCGATGATGAAATTGCTTATATCGGTGACGGCTTGATTGATCTGGTTATCATGGAAAAAGTCGGTGCCCCGATTTCGGTAGAGAATGGACATGAATTAGCGAAGGATGCAGCGATCTATGTGACAAAAACCGTCGGTGGAAGCGGTGCATTAAAAGAAGCTATCGAATGGATTGTTAAAGGACAAGGAAAGTATGATGCCGCAGTGAAGCGGTTGAGAGATTATTTGCAGAATCACGATAATGAAGAAAAATGAGTCGATTCTTTTCATATACGATTGTTTGCTTGATGATGTTAAGTTTGATAAACTGTACCTCTGATCTTCCGAGAGAAAAAGGTCAATCTAGAATCGGTTTCCCGGATCAGGAAAGTTGGTCACCGATCATCACATTGACCGATGAAGGAGTAAAACGCGCATACGTTCAGGCTGGTCATCTTGAAAAATATAATGACCAACAATCTATTTTATTGGATGATTCCGTGACGGTCGATTTTTATGACGCAGAAGAAATCCATTCGTCGGTTCTGACATCTCAAATTGCGATGGTCGATGAAAAATCAAGTTTTATGCGAGCGTTCGGTAATGTGATTGTGAAGTCCGACAGCGGGGTGACGTTGTACACCGACACACTTTCGTGGGATCATGAAATAGAGATGATCTACACCGATGATCCGGTGATGGTAACCACGATACAAAATGACACCTTATATGGAATCGGATTTGAATCGGATATCAATATGGACCATTGGATCATCCTTCAGCCGTCCGGAGTTACAGGAAGAAAATATGAAAAATAGTCATCAAACTTTACGAGCATCACATCTCTACAAAAAATACGGCAGACGCTGGGTAGTTCAGGATGCCGGCTTAAATGTAAACAAAGGCGAAATTGTCGGACTTTTAGGTCCAAACGGTGCCGGGAAAACCACAACATTTTATATGATCACAGGGATGATCAAACCAACTCAGGGCAACATTTACTTAGATGATTTAGACATATCCGATCATGCCATGTACAAACGGTCAAGATTAGGGATTGGTTATTTATCTCAGGAGCCGTCCATTTTTGGTAAGCTGTCGGTTGAAGATAATTTGAATCTTGTGTTGGAAATGACGGACTTATCCAAACAAGCGCGGAAAGAAAAAGTCGAGCAGCTTTTGGTTGATTTGGGCGTTGAGCATCTGAAAAAGAGCAAGGGACAAAGTCTGTCCGGTGGTGAAAGAAGGCGAGTAGAGATTTGCCGAACACTGGCAATGGATCCTGATTTCATTTTACTGGATGAACCGTTTGCCGGAGTTGATCCGATCGCGGTTGAAGATATCCAATCCATTGTGCATTCTCTTAAGGATAGAAACATCGGTGTGCTCATCACAGATCATAATGTTCGGGAGACCCTCTCAATTACGGATCGATCATATTTATTGTTTGAAGGGAAAATTCTAAAGTCTGGGACATCAAAAGATTTGGCAGAGGATAAAGAATCCAGGCGATTATATTTAGGGGAAAAATTCAGACTGGACTAATGGTTAAGCTATCTCAAAAACTATCTCAAAAACAGACGTTATCTCCTCAGCAGATTTTGCAAGCCAAACTGCTGCAGTTAAATAATATCAATCTTGAGAAAGCCATTATTCATGAGTTGGAGGTGAATCCTGTTTTAGATCAGGACGAACCCGAGAAAGAGAAAGAAACGACCGAAACCGATTTTGATCTTTCAACCGACGATGATGAATATGAACGTACGCTTTCGATCAATCGCAATCGGGAACGGGTGGATATTCCTCAACCTGAAGTGCAGGATTTTATCGAAACCATGGTCAAGCAGCTGGATGATTTTGATCTTTCCGAGGCGGATAAAGTCATCGCTGAGGAGATCCTATGGAATGTCGATGAGCGAGGATACTTAGGTACTGAACTCCTTCTGATTGCCGACCGGTTTAACCGAGCTGAAGAAGAGGTCGAACCGATTCTGAACTTAGTCCAGCATTTGGACCCGAAGGGGATAGCCGCCAGGGATCTTCGCGAATGTTTACTGATCCAATTGGACGATCAGAAAGATGAGCTTGCCTATCGGATCATCCACCAGCATTTTGATTTATTTACGCATAAACGATTTGAAGCCATTGAAAAAGCAGCTCATGTTTCAAAAGAAGAACTGTCCGATGCAATATCTGTTATCTCTCATCTCAATCCAAAGCCGGGCGAAGGGATACGGTTTTCAAAAGATGAGATAATCGTCCCTGACTTGATTGTGAGAAAACAAAACGAGAATTGGGTTGTGTTGACCAACGACAGCGGTTTACCAGAATTAAGAGTAAGCCCGGATTACACAGCCATGATGGAAGAACAGGCTCAAATTGATATCAAAGCTCACTCGTTTATCAAAAGTAAAATCGAAACAGCCCAATGGTTTATAGAGGCGATCCGCCAGCGGAAAGAGACATTAATGAGGGTGATGTATTCGATCATCAAAAGGCAGCCTGAGTTTTTCAATGGAGATATCCACAATCTGACCCCAATGAAACTCCAGGATATTGCCGAAGATATTCAAATGGATATTTCAACAATCAGCCGATCTACCCGTGGTAAGTATGCAGACACACCGTACGGGATGTTTGAGCTGAAGTATTTTTTTACGGACAAAGTTTTATTGCATGACGGCAGAGAGATCAGTAACCACGTCATCAAACGGATTTTAAAAGAGATTGTTGATGCAGAGGATAAACACCGTCCTCTGAATGATGAAACCTTAGTCAAAAAATTAGAAGAACAGTCCATGTCAATTGCTCGACGGACTGTTGCAAAGTATCGAGAGCAAATGAATATTCCGGTCGCGAGATTAAGACGAGTAATGTAAGATGTATGAGAATGAACATTACTTGGAACATCCGATCAAATGGATTGTACTTATTATTGATAAAGAAAACAGAACGCCAATGAGCGTTTCAACCGAAAGGAGTTAAATATGTCAGCAAGACGTATAGTGGTCGGGGATCAAGAAATAAATATCCCTGAAAAAATATTAAAACTCGGTGTATTTCCCGTGATTGGGATTGCCTTGGTTTTATGGTTATTAACCGGTGTCTACAGTGTCGGACCCGATGAAGTCGGAGTGGTTCGAACATTCGGTAAAGTTACTCGCGTTGTTCAATCTGGACTGCGGTATCATTTTCCGTATCCGATTGAAGTCGTCGATACCCCAAAAGTCACCGAAGTCAAACGTGTAGAAATTGGATTTCGAACCCTTCGAAACAATCAAGTTCGCTCTGTTGAACAAGAAAGTTTAATGCTTACGGGAGATGAAAATATTGTCGATGCAGAAATGATCGTTCAATACAAAATAAAAGATCCAATCGCGTATTTATTCAAATTTGTCAGACCGGAATTAACCGTGAGAGAAGCGTCAGAAGCCTCATTACGAACCGTTGTTGGTCGCCATGGAATTGATGAAGCTTTAACTTCCGGAAAATTCATGATTCAAGAAGAAACAAAAGAGTTGTTGCAGGCAATTTTGGATAAATATCAAACGGGGATATTTATCGTAGCCGTTCAACTCCAGGATGTATCTCCACCTCAGCAGGTCATTTCGGCATTTAAAGATGTTGCCTCCGCAAAAGAAGATAAAAATCGGATGGTCAACCAAGCGGAAGGATATAGAAATGATATCATTCCAAAAGCTCGAGGAGAAGCTCAAGCGATGATTCGAGAGGCGGAAGGATTTTCTGAAGCCCGTATCAAACGTGCAGAAGGAGATGTTGCAAAATTTGTAAAAATGCTTGAAAAATATAATAAAGCAAAAACGATTACAAAGAAACGTCTATATCTAGAAACCATGGAAGAGGTACTTCCTGGGATCGAAAAATATATTGTCCCTGACGGACAAAATGGCAACCTGCTCAATCTATTAAATCTAGGGGATGCCAACAAAGGAGGTAAAAAATGAAAAAAGGAATTATTGCCTTAATCGTATTAGCGGTACTTGTCATATTTTCTACCGTATTTATCGTAGATACGACTGAACAAGTCGTAATTTTACAATTTGGAAAACCCGTTCGCACGATCCAAAACCCCGGTTTGCATTTCAAATTACCTGCTCCTATACAAAATGCAGTTGTTTTTGATAATCGGTTATTGGAGTACGATGTTCCGCCGGAAGAAGTCCTCAGCAAGGACAAGAAGACATTAATCGTTGATAATTATGTCAGATGGCGCATTGTTGACCCTCTCCTTTTCCTTCAAACTGTCCAAGCGATTCCGACAGCGGTCACTCGATTAGATGATATTGTTTATTCTGAATTACGCCGTGAATTAGGAACGCATAATATGTCAGAGATTATCACTGAAAATCGAGAATTGATTATGGAACAAATTACCGATGCCAGTGATCAATCCGCAGCAGCCTACGGAATCGAAGTTCAAGATGTGCGAATCAAGCGTGTGGATCTTCCCAGCGAAAATGAAAAATCGATTTATGCTCGAATGGATGCAGAAAGAAAACGTCAAGCGAATAAGTTTCGTTCAGAGGGAGAAGAAGAAGCTCAGAAAATCCGTGCTTCCACGGATAAAGATAAAACGATCATTTTGGCTGACGCTTATAAAGAATCTGAAGAAATTCGCGGTTTTGGAGAATCAAAAGCTTTAGAAATATATGCAAAAGCATTTGGTGCCGCACCGGATTTCTACGAATTTTTGCGTACTTTAGATGTATATCGTAAGACCTTAGATAACCAAACAACGTTAGTCCTCCCATCTGATACAAAATTATTTAAATTATTATTAGAGGGAGAATAATCCAAAGGATGAAATCAAAAATCAGATCAACAACGATTCTCGGCGTTCGAAAGAAGAATCAGATCGCCATGGGAGGAGACGGTCAGGTCACATTCGGTGAAATGGCACTCAAACAGAAAGCAGTCAAAGTTCGGAGTTTTGAAGCCGAAAGCGGAATTATCCTTGGCGGATTTGCCGGAGCCGCTGCCGACGCATTAACCTTGTTTGAGAAATTTGAACAAAAACTGGATGAATTTGAAGGAGACTTAAAACGATCCGTGGTGGAATTAGCCAAAGAATGGAGGATGGATAAGTACCTTCGTAACCTTGATGCACTCTTGGCTTTGATGGATAAACGGTCTAGTTTTATCTTATCTGGAGATGGAAATGTCATCGAGCCTGATGGTCCGATCATTGCCATCGGTTCCGGCGGAGGTTATGCGCAAGCAGCTGCGACAGCGTTCCATAAAAAAACACCGATGAATGCAAAAGAGATTGTTTCCGATTCATTAAAAATTGCGTCAGAGTTATGTATTTACACGAATGATTCAATCACGATACTGGAGGGATAGGTAGTGAATGAACTGACACCAAGACAGATCGTTCGTGAATTGAATAAGTTCATTGTTGGGCAGCAAAAAGCAAAAAGAGCAGTTGCAATCGCAATGCGAAACCGTTGGAGACGTCAACAAATAACTGAACCCCTGCGAGATGAAATCGTTCCGAATAATATCATTTTAATCGGCTCAACCGGAGTAGGAAAAACAGAAATCGCTCGACGGCTGGCCAACCTCGCCAATGCACCGTTTCTGAAAATTGAAGCCAGTAAGTTCACAGAAGTTGGATATGTCGGACGCGATGTTGAATCCATGATTCGTGATCTGATGGAGATTGCTGTGAACATGGTTAAAAATGAGTTTGAGAAAAGAGTGGAATCTCAAGCGGGGAAAATGGCTGAAAAACGTCTGCTGGATTTATTGTTCCCTGCAGAAACAGTCACAGCAGAACGGCGTCAATCTGAAGAAGCGGAAGAGCGTTTTCAACGGAACCAAAAACGGTTAATGAAAAAACTTAAAAATGGCGATTTTGAGTCCCGGGAAGTTGAAGTAGAACATTCGGATGAGAGCACACCGTTGATGCAAGTTATGGGACCATTTGGTGGAATTGATGATATGGAAACCAATATCCGGGATATGTTGTCTTCTGTCCTCCCAGGCGGGAAGAAGAAACGCCGAATGAAGGTGTCAGAAGCCAGAGAAGTTTTAAAAGAACTGGAAGCCCATCGTCTTATTGATCAGGATGAAATGATACGATTCGCCAAAGAACGTGTCGAGAATAGCGGAATCATCTTTCTAGATGAAATTGATAAAATCGCCGGGAAGAACGGCGGTGCGGGTCCTGATGTGAGCAGAGAAGGAGTTCAGCGCGATATTTTACCGATTGTTGAAGGAAGTTCTGTCCGCACAAAATACGGAATCATCCAGACGGACCACATTCTGTTTATTGCTGCTGGCGCGTTCCATGTCGCCACTCCATCCGATATGATTCCGGAATTACAGGGGCGTTTTCCAATTCGTGTCGAAATGGACAAACTGACTACGTCGGACTTCATCAAGATTCTTTCTCATCCCAAAACGGCTTTAATCAAGCAGTATCAGGCATTATTAGAGACTGAAGGCGTTGCCCTTATTTTTACAAGGGGAGCGATTAAAACCATTGCTAAATATGCCACGGATGTGAACAAACTAACCGAAAATATCGGTGCCCGGAGATTACACACTATCATGACAACCTTATTGGATGATTATTTATTTGATCACGGTAAAGGAAATCAAACGACGGTCACCATAACTCGTGAAGTGGTGATAGACCGCTTAAAAGATATCGCTCAGGATCAGGATTTGAGTCGGTATATTTTATAATTTTTAATTAACACGATCATAATATTGGAGTGAAAATGACAAAACACTTTTTACACATTGAGGATCAGAGTGCAGATGAGATTTTAGGGCTTCTTGATTTAGCAAAAGAGATCAAAGCTAAATTTTATAATCATGAAGAGTATAAACCGTTTAAGAATCAATCTTTGGCGATGATTTTTGCCAAACCGTCTGCACGAACCCGCATCTCTTTTGAGACCGGGTTTACATGGATGGGCGGTCATGCGTTATATCTTGGCCCCAATGATATCGGGATCGGGAAAAGAGAAGCTGTAAAGGATATTGCCCGTGTAGTCAGTCGGTACAATGATATGATTATGGCAAGGTTGTTTGAACATAAACACATTTTAGAGCTAGCCGAATATTCAACCAGCCCGGTTGTCAATGGTTTAACGGATTACAATCATCCATGCCAGATCATGGCAGATATTTTAACCGTTCAGGAGCATCGCAAATCATTGGATGATCTGAAAGTGGTGTATGTTGGTGACGGAAATAATATCGTTCATTCATGGCTGCAATTAGCGACTAGACTGCCGATGGAATTTGTATGCGCTTGCCCGGAAGGATACGAACCCGATCCAGCAACCGTACAAAAAGTCCAGGACTGTGATTTTTCATCCGTTGAGATCACACATAACTTAAAGAAAGCCGTTAAAGACGCCGATGTAATTTACACGGACGTTTGGGCATCGATGGGGCAGAAAGCTGAAGCGGGAGAGCGCGGGAAAGTCTTTGCCCAGTTCCAAGTGACGGAAGATGTAATGAAATCAACGGGAAAAGAGACATTCTTTATGCACTGTCTTCCTGCAGAGCGTGGACGTGAAGTAACCAATGGTGTGTTGGAAGCTCCGTATTCTATCGTCTTTGATGAAGCCGAAAACAGAATGCATGCTCAAAACGCGATTATGGTGTCATTGCTCTCAAAATAACGGATTTCATCTTATCTATACACATTTACCCAAAACAGCCTGGGGACAAAAGTTCTCTCCTCAGGCTGTTTTACATTCCTTGTAACTTGTTTGATTTACATGTAATTTAACCAAAAGAGAATCTCGTATTATGGAAAAACACCCCCTTGAAATCACCTATGTAGATGGCCATAGATATTATGATTGTATCGTCGCAGGCTATGAATATATCATTCCATTGGAAGAAACCATTAATAAGTTGAATGTATTTCCCATTCCGGATTATGACACCGGATCAAATATGATCGCTACATTTAAAGCCATCGTTCATCGAGCTGGGGAAAAGATCACACATGATTTGGGGGAAATGGCACAAAGTATAGCTGATATCGCTCAAGAAGAAGCACGAGGAAATATAGGATTTCTATTCTATCACTTCTTTCTTGGATTTGCTGAGGAAGTAGTTAAAAAACACAAAGTCCACACAAAGAAATTTGCACTCGCGTTTCAAAAAGCGGCAGAAAAAGCAAAAAATTCAATTGAAAATCCTGAAGAAGGGACCATCCTGACACTTTTCCATGGATGGGCAAACAAATTAGAAGAAACAAGTCAATCGTTTTCAGATTTTACGGATTGTTTACGACAATCACTAAGACAGTCAAGATCTATGTTAAAAGAAACAACATCCCAACTCTCTGTGTTGGCAGCGCATAATGTAGTGGATGCCGGTGCTCAGGGGTTCGTTCACATTTTGGAAGGGATTGACGCTTTTATTCATACCGGGAACATCCGGCGGAAAAAATTCTATACGGAGAATCAAAATCTTAGCGAAAACTATAAAGTTACGGTGCGAAAATCTAAAGATATTCCAACAACGGTCGTAACGGACTCCACTTGTGATCTTCCTAATGAAGTATTGAATCAATATAATATCAATGTTGTTCCCGTCAGGCTTAGATTCGGTGAAGAAGATTTTGTGGACAAAATCACGATATCGAACGAAGAGTTTTGGGTGAAACTGAGAGGAAGCAATATTCATCCGCAAACTTCTCAACCGCCCCCAGGTGATTTTTCAAAAATGTACTCAGCGTTATTTTCAGAAGATGCTGAAAATGTTTTATCTATTCATCTCCCGGCTGCTCTAAGCGGAACATTTCAATCAGCTGTAACCGCAAAAGATATTTCGAAAGGGAATGTGTCGGTTCTAGACTCTGAAAATGGTTCAATCGGACTGGGGTTGATTGTAATGCGGGTTGCGGAAGCTCTCTCAAAGGGATTCAGTTTTGAACAAAGTTTGACTGTTGCTGAGCAAGCGACCCAGAATACAAATATTTACATTGGCCTTGCCTCTTTGGACAACGCTGTCCGCGGTGGAAGAGTCTCTCCGACCGTTAAAAAGATAGCTGATTTTTTGCATATCACTCCCATTTTGACGTTTAAGAAAGAAGGAATCAAACCTGCAGGAGTGATTAGCGGAAGGAAGAATATGACAAATAAGTTATTGAAATTTGTTAAGAAAAAGATTCCATCCGGAACGGCATTTCGCATTGGAATTGTTCATGGGAACTGTGAACATGAAATCGCGAATATTCGAAGAAGCTTTGAAGCAATCCCTGAATGTGATCAGGTCATCTCTACGTTTATAGGACCGGCTTTGGGTGTTCATGCCGGAGAAGGTTCTGTTGCCATTGCTGTTCAATTACTTCAAGACGATTTAGCAAATAACTAAAATGAATTCTTCATCTGATTCTGTATTTGATTATATCATTATCGGGTCAGGTTTCGGCGGATCGGTTTCCGCTATGCGACTCAGCGAAAAAGGTTATTCCGTTGCCGTTCTTGAAAAAGGGAAGCGGTATCGAACAGAAGATTTTCCTCAATCCAATTGGAATTTGAGAAAATTCCTTTGGATGCCCAAATGCGGACTTTACGGTATTCAAGATATGACATTGTTGAGAGATGTTTTTATTTTGCATGGGACGGGCGTCGGCGGCGGGAGTCTTGTTTATGCCAATACATTACTTGTTCCATCTGATCAGGCTTTAGCACAATGGGATGACGGTAAATGGAAAGAACGCCTGCATCCCTATTACTCTGTAGCACAAAAAATGCTGGGGGCGGTCACACCTCCCGTTAAAACAATATCTGATTCTTATTTGGAAGAGATCATTAACGAATTTGACTATCCGAACAGTTTTGAACCCGTAGAAGTCGGGATTTATTTCGGAGAAGCCGGAGAAACCGCTTCCGACCCGTATTTTGACGGAAAAGGTCCGGATAGAACCGGCTGCATAGAATGCGGCGGATGTATGGTTGGTTGTAAAGAGAATGCGAAAAATACACTGGATAAGAACTACTTATATTTTGCAGAGAAGAATGGAGTAAAAATATTCCCGGAGACCGAAGCGATTCTTGTATCAGAAGAGCGGTCTGATCTTTATAAGGTTCATACCCATAAAAGCACAGGATTATCTCGCAATCGAAAAACATTTTTTGCGAAAAATATTATCTTTTCAGGCGGAGTTCTGGGTACGGTCAAATTACTGAAGCAAAGTCAAAGCAAAGGGTTAAGCGGACTTCCAAACTCGATCGGGGCCATTGTTCGGACAAATTCTGAAGCGTTATTGGGAGTTGTATCCCATGATAAAGATGTTGATCATTCGAAAGGAATTGCGATTGCATCTCAGGCAATGCTCGATACAGATACACAGGTTGAACTGGTTCGGTATGGAGCAGGACAGGACGTGATGGGAAATCTTGGAACCGTTCTAACCGGAGGAACAAAATATTTACCGAGATGGGTTTTATGGTTGTATAATGTTCTTCGGTATCCGTTGAATACAGCTCGGAATTTGTATCCGTTCGGATGGGCAAAACACAGCACGATATTATTGGTGATGCAAACATTGGAAAACCACTTGAGTTTAACGTTAAAACGATCTTGGCTTCGATTGGGAGGAAAGACTTTAGTCAGCCGCAGAAATACAAAGGATCCAATTCCATCGTACATACCGCAGGCGAACTTACTGGCCGAAAGGATGGCTGAAAAAATGAACGGTCGAGCCTGCAGTTCACTTCCTGAAGCCGTTCTTGATACTGCGACAACGGCTCATATTCTTGGCGGATGTATCCTCGGGAATAGCCCTGAAACTTCGGTAGTGAATGAGAAACTTCAAATCCATGGAAAAGAAAATCTTTTTGTGATTGACGGATCGGTGATCCCGGGAAATCTGGGTGTCAATCCATCGCTGACGATTACAACCCTTGCAGAATGGGCGATGAGCCACATCCCTGATAAAAAATAAATTCGGAAAATATTGTTATGAGTTCACGTATAGAAAATGGAATGTTATTGTGTTATAATCCTGTAACAATGGAATCATTAAAAGATATTCCATTATCATCAGAGGATGAAATCCAAGCTGTACTTCATCAAGCTAGAAAATCAGCAGAGAATTATAATAATACCACAATAAAGCTGCGAAAAAAGCTTGTAACTGCATATCGCAAAGCGATTGCAAACCGAACCGATCAATTTTTAGATATCATCCGTTCTGAGACGGGGAAATCTCATCAAGATGCGATGCTGGAAGTATTTGTTGGTATTGATTTGATCTCGACTTTATCGGCACAGGTAAATAAAGCTCTCTCTCGGGGAAAACGCTCATCAAGTTGGTATGTATACAAAAAGAGTTGGGTTGAATATCATCCTCATGGTGTGGCAGGGATTATTTCCCCGTGGAACTACCCATTTATACTAACGCTTTCCCCGGTTATTGAAGCATTGCTGGCTGGGAATACCGTTGTTCTAAAACCATCTGAACAGACACCATTGACCGGGCTTCTTCTGAAAGAAGTATTTAATGAGATTGCCGACGATCCATTTGTATTTCAAACTATAATTGGGTGCGCAGCTGCCGGGAAAAGTCTAATAAACAGTGACAATACGGATATCATTTGTTTTACGGGAAGTACCGCTGTGGGAAAGATCATCGCAGCATCTTGCGGTGAACAACTGAAACCATGTGTTTTAGAACTAGGTGGAAAAGATGCGATGATTGTATTGGATGATGCAGATTTAGAGCGAGCAGCTAATGCTTGTGTATGGGGAGGCTTTTCCAATGCCGGACAAACCTGTATCTCCGTTGAACGCGTCTTTGTTTGTGAGTCAGTTTTTGATCCTTTTATTCAACAGGTCAAAGAGAAAATGCTCACCGTGACTTGTGGAGAAAGCGACGATGATAATATTGGTGCGATGACGATGTCAATCGGTTTAGAGAAAGTCAAACAACAGATTGAAAATGCAGAATCATTTAGTCATGAGATCTTTACTTTAGAATCATCTAAAAACAAAAAGGGGCAATTCTGTCCACCCACGTTAGTTATTGAGCCGGATGAAAATAGTGAGATATCCGTGGAAGAATCATTCGGTCCGGTGATTACAGTATTCAAAGTAAAAGATGACCGGGATGCTGTCAATAGAGCCAATGATTGTCGTTATGGACTTGCTGCGAGTGTTTTTACCTCCAGCAAGAAGAGAGGTCGAAAAATTGCCGGAGCTTTAGAAGCCGGATTGGTTACAATTAACGATATTCAAACGGGATACGGGATAGGGAGTTTACCGTTCGGTGGAGTTAAAGAATCCGGGATAGGAAGAGTACACGGGACGGAAGGACTACGAACATTTAGCCGAATTACTTCTGTGGTTGAAAATCGATTTAATTTACGATCAGAGCCATGGTGGTACAGCGGAATTCAATCATTACCGAAATGGGTTCAGAAGTTTATTCGACTTTGGTACGAATGATATTTAATTTTCTGTATATTTTATAATACCGGATCAAGAACCCAAGTTATTTTATACTCGGTAAGATCATCCGGGAGTAGGATTTTCGGATCTGAGGCTACCCAGGTTCCTGAGAATTCATTTTCGTTCATCGTTAACTCAAAATGACTCATGGCAATCCCTATATCAATCCGCTGAAGATCACCCTCTTTTCCGGTACGAACCAAAATAGGCTGGTCTTTATATCCTTTAGTTCGGCGTAAGTAGAAATGAATGCGGTTGCCATCCTTGATGAGTTTCCATGGCTGCTTATTAGAAGCGGAAGGAGCCAGTCGAACCATTTCAAGGGCCGTTGAAAAGATACCTGCCGCATCTAATGTTAGCGGTGTTTCAAAATTATGTGAGTAAAATAATCTATCCCAGGGACGACGATGATCTGACCCCGCGGCTTTTCGGATCATTTTATCTGTCCGGCGTTTTTTATCCTTAGGATATCCGATAGCAATAACGGCGGGGAGACTTTCGTCTTCTTTGAGTTCAACTAATTTACTGAAAACACTTTTCCGGAATGTCCCGCCCATCCAGCAAGTACCGAGACCTAATTCGGTTGCCTTGAGGATAATTTTCTCAACGACATATCCAAATTCTTCTACTTGAAACTGATCATCTTTTTTGGTTGTAGCGCCTACTAGGAATTCTTCCGTTCCTTTGATAAAACCATAAGTATTCAACATTCTTAAGATCGATAATCCTGATTGTATTTGTCCGAAATGAACTCTAGATTTTGTTCCAAGTGGACCGATACTATTTTGATTGATGTATGTCAATAATTCAGTAAGAGTATCATCTGAAATAGGTCGGTTTTGATATCCTCTGCATGAATATCTTGAGCGAATTATATCTGTGATGGGCTGATTGATTTTATGCATTTTTGAAAATTATTTTAACAATAATAATTTTTCAGTCTGATGGAAATTATCAGCGGTCATTTGTACGAAGTATACCCCACTGGGGAATTGGGAAGCGTCCCAAACCATGGTATACTCACCCTGTTCAGCTGACCCGTAAAATAAAGTGTGGACCTGTCTTCCTGCAGCGTCATAAATATCCAATGAAAGATCAGAATTAGTGATCAAGTTTGGGACGGTAAATGAGATGGTCGTTGCAGGATTAAATGGGTTTGGAAAAGCAGGATGAAGTTCAAACGAACGTACAAATACACTTGGGTCGGAGCCTGATGATCCTTCAACCACAATGGTTACAGTCACATCATCATTCTCCGGGATAACGGTATTAACGTAACAGATATTCACATCACCGGATGTATCCACTTGCAGCAGCGTTCCATTTGAAATGGTGTACTGCGGTGTTGTATCATGCGGCATAATGAATTTGATTTTTGCATGCTCGAAATCCATATATTGATCATTGTGAATTACTGCAGACACACTATCGCTTGATCCGTTATTTGAAGGAGAGAACGCAATGGTTAAATTATCTGATCCGTAATAAGAAGCATAGGATGCGTATTGCGGTTCAAATCCATCGGGATTTACTTTAATGACGCGATAAGCTTCACCATCGGGATAGGCTGCTCGTGTCTTAATGTTATACGGTGGAGTAAAATCGTCCCAATTACTATGTACATGACCGGAGAGCATCATCTCAATATTTTGTCCACCTAGACTAATTTGGTCGGAAAAATCATGATGGATAAATAAAACACGTCGATTATCTTCCGGGATATTCTCTAATTGATTTGTTAACCAATCCAATTGAGAAGGAATCAGACTGTAATACCCATAGATATCATACATGAAAGAATCATAATTAACGTATGATTCCATTCCGATATACGTTATATCTCCATAATGGAATGTATAATCTTGTGTATATGTTGGTGAGAACTCTAAAGATTTCCATCCAAAAAAACGCCACCAATTTCTGCGTGCAGTTCCTTGAGTCGGTGGAGTATCCACCCAACCGCCAAGATCATGATTCCCGGCGATCAGGTAAACCGGAACTTCAAATTCTCCTAAAATGCGTTTTGTTTTTGTGTACACACGTCCGTTCCCATAATCTTCTAATTCTCCTTCATTAATAACATCTCCCGTAATCAGAACAAATTCAGGATTGATCAAATTAACGTCCTGAATGATCTTTCGCAGTGCGATCATTGTGGTGGTATCGTTGAGTGCCGCTTCAGGATCATCCGACCAGTAAATCTTCACGGGTAAATGCGTGTCGGTAATGTGTACGAAATAATATTCATCTCGTTCTTCAGGGATCAGCTGAACCGAGTTTCGGGTAATATCCATGAGATCGTTAGATGCTGTCACTTTCAGGTCATACAATTCATAAAGATCAGGGATAGGAACATTCACCGTCAACGTCCAAAGATCAGTGCCTTGATCGTAATTCGTTGAGAGAAGGGTAAGATCCAAGGTGATTTCGTTAAACAAAAGCTGCGCTTGCCAATTGGATGTCGATTCGTCTGCAAGACAAAGGATATCCATGGTTTCGCCTGGTGTTATAATTTCGGGGATATTTAAAATAGGTCGCTGAACAACGGTCAGTGTGTCTCCGATCGGAATGTCTTCGCTGCCTTGCCCATTAACGAGTGTAATGGAAATAAGAACCGATACAAAAACTAATTTGTAATGCATAGATAACCTATTTGAGTAAAATCACTTTTTGGGTTGTTTGAATATCCGTTGCGGTCAGTTGCACAAAATAAACTCCGCTGGAGAAAGAAGATGCATTCCATGTAAGGTGATAGGTTCCCGGATCGAATTGTTCATTTGCCAACACATCAACTTGTTTTCCAAGGATATTGTACACCGTTAGCGTTACGTTCGACCGGATCAAACCGTTCGGAACGGTAAACGAGATCGTCGTTGAAGGATTGAAGGGATTGGGGTAAGCCGGCATTAATGCAAATTCATCCGGGATGTGATTTGACCAACTGTCATCAATCGAAAGGACTTCCGTCGGTGCATCTGTAGTGAATTTGATCGCCAATTCATTTTCCAGCGGTGATGACCCCGCAAAAAGTTGCCCGGAGAATAGATACTGAACTCCGTCATTCTGATCAGGGGATTCGATCCCGATCGTGCTGAAATTCCCGTTCGCATCAATATCATGAATCTCTTTGTACTGAAAAATGATCTCACCGTCTCCGGTTGTTGTCGGATAACTACTCGGATTCAATAAAATGACCTGAAATGTTTCTTTAACGCAGCTTGGACAGAATTCATCATCCTCACCGTTAGATACTTGATCCCATTGAATAATAAACCGATCCGATTCTGACAAAGCAAAGATGTTGAATGGTTCAGTCCCGTTATTGTCATCCAGATCATCATAAAACGGTGCAACCATCGCCGGAGGGCCTAAAGACATCGGAATGGAAAAATTCCAAAAATACGGCACCGGACTTTCTTCGAAGGAAAGCCATCCGTTGGAGCAAACGGTGACTGTTGAGTATGTCTGCCCGTAATATGAGAATGAAAAACCTATATCGGTATTGGTTTGCGTATCATCGGATAAATTAAGGTTAACGCCGGACCCGCCAAGAGCAGGATTCAACTCAACCCACTCATAAGAGGGCGCTTCTTCATAATAAGAGTCATAGCTGTCATACGCCCAATAGCCGTATGAATCAGGCGGGGTTGGATTGTTGGCATCCACCGGTCCTACGAGGAGATTAAATGTATTTTCAGCAATCAATTCTCCGTTCAGATGAAACTCAGCTAAGAATGGTAACCGAAATCCGATCGGAATATGACCGACAGTCCCGGTTAACAGCACACTGGTTTCAACGGTTGAAAATTCAGGAATATTGATTGTGGTGTTAAATGTAGAAATATCATTGATTGAATCACCCAATGATGTTAGCGACACATCCACATTGTCTAAAGAAAAGGATCCCGGATTGCTGATGCGAAGCGAAATGGATTCGGATGTGTTTGCCGAAACCCAAGATTCGCTGTCTTCCAATATTGGTGAAACATCAAAATCGACAAACAGATCAGGTGTGTATGAGCCACCGTTATCCTGAATGAAAGTCAATGAAATGTGTTTTTGTATAAATTGGGATTTATTCAAGTATAAATCCAGTGTAGAGCCGACCGGCACACCGGAGAAGTCAATGGAGAGATTACCGTCAGGAGTCGAAATTCCTTTTGCGATGAGATTGCCATTGTGAATCAACGCACCGACAACCAATCCCTGCAGATTCCCGCTTTGATCGGTTACCGTTGTGTGAAGATGGGACTGGTTCAGGTTAGCACTGCTTTCGATTGATGCAGACAATTCTTCAGGTGTGTTAAGCCAAACCGGTAAACTCGGATCACCCAACACACCGTAAATGTGATGGTAGAATTCAATAACACCACCGCTCTCGGTCAGATGCGGAAATTCCCGGATCATCGCCTGTTTTCCCTCAAACAATGCCGGACCGATCTCTGACAGCCGTTCATCTAAAAGTTCATCCCACATCGCCCCGCATAACACATTATTGAATTTTGTATCCGTATCAAGGTCAGAAGGTCCGACAACGGCTGCTGCACCTTTTGGATTTGTCGGAGTTCCTTTAGTTAATAATTCCTCACCGAAACATTTAGACGGACCGGTTTGCGGCGCGATATCGGCCCCAAAATCACCTGTATTACAAACAAGACTAAATACGACGGGTAGTTTCCAGCCATGATTTAAGGAATTGATATCCTCGATATAAAACGATGGTTTATGCCAGCCGTGGGAGTTGCCCCATCCACGGTAGTTGATGACACCGACTCCAGCCGACCAAGCATTAACGATTGTCGGATTTTCATTCACCTGATATCCGGCGTGGAAAAACGCTGTATCAATTTGAGTGTAACCGTAATCTATCCAGCGATCCATCAGCCAATAGGATGTCCACACAGGTGTCACCGGCCATGTATGCGGAGGAACTTCTCCTCCGTCACTTGATGTTTTGTAATTCCCTGCGACGAGTAATCCGCGAGTCAGATATTCCATATCGGATGATGTCAAGTATTCCATTTTAGAATACTGGATCGTTCGCGTCTTAATGTTGATCAAATCACCTGGGTTACGGATGGACCAGCGGCCAATTAAAAAAGCTGGATCTAGAATATCGTATGTGGGAGAACCGGGGTCATTATCAAAAAACGAATAGGGATAATCTGTTACATCTTCTTCATCTTCATTTACGGAATGAATAAAAAAGGTCGGAATTACTAAACTACCGTTCACGTCACCAATCAATAAAACATACTCCAGCATAGGATGTGTTTCATAATACGTCGATAAAAAGTTCTTAATGTCGATAGCAGAGGATAGCCCCTCAACATTCAGCGAAATGACGGATACATCATACCCCTGTGATTCTTTAAAAGCGATGAAATTACCGCCTTGACCTTCACTTTCAAGGTAGGGGAGTAATGCATTGTTCGGTAAAATGATCAAGTATTCACCGCGTTGATAATTCGAGGATACCTCTGATTCGGATCGAGATAATTTCGATAAAGGAATGTGACCAGAATCGGCTGAAACTGCGGAAAAGAGACTGAATGTCAGTAAGGTAAATTTTATGAAGGATTTTGTCATGATGATTTTGAGATTATTTTAGTAAGATAAGTTTTTGAGTTGTTGAGTGATGATCGGTAGTGACTTGCAGGAAATAAATACCGCTGGATGCTGATCCTGCATTCCAAATGAGGTGTTTTTCTCCTGCGTTTTGTTTTTTCGAAACCAACGTTGTGATGTGTTGACCCAGTAAATTATAGATGGAAATATCCACATGTGATTCATAAGGTAAGTGATACTGGATATTCGTCATCGGATTAAATGGGTTCGGATATACCGGTGATACTGAAAAAGCGGATGGAATTTCATTTCTATCTATGGAATTGGACGTGGTTGTGTCAGAGAGGAGTGAGACAGAATAAAGTCTGATTCCGCGATAACGGAGTGAGGTATCCGTTATTAGATGTAAACCAATTTGAATGGTATCTGATTCGGTTTCAATCACAACGTTTTCTTCATGCCGTTCCCACTTTGGGTAGTTCCATAAGAAGTTTGTTGTGTCGATATTCCCGATTATTTCTACCATAATGGAATCATATTCCCATTCAACCTCATATTGCCAATCAATGTTTAAAACCAGCGGATGTCCTGTAGGGACAGAAATTGGTTCAGAAATAATTGTTGATACTCCCTGTGGGTATAATAATGCGGTTTGCGATAAAAATGTACCGTCGTTTTCAATCACCCAGTCACCGGAAACAACTGTCCATTCATGGCTGTCTTCAAATGATTCCTGATAAAATATTTCCCTTTGAGAAAGATCCAGTGTAATTGTTGTATCATTTGTTAGTTCAAATGAAAATATCTGTGGAAGTGTCGATGGACTATTTACTTGCACTTTATATTCATTTATCGGAAGGATAAAATCATTGTCTCCATCGGTGATCGTATGGGTATCGATTGAAAATTGATCCTCAATAAATAAATCGAAGGGACCTTCTGAGGAGCTTGGCGACGTAACAGAGAAGGTCACAGTGTATTCCGGCAGCAGATCCAATGAGCAATCGACTTCTAACGGAACGACACTGCTGGGTGTAATAAGTTCTGTATAAGGATAATATCCTTTGGCAGAAATATTAAGCGTTACCGTTCCGGGAGATAATAAACGTCGATACCGCCCATACTGATCCGTTTTTCTCGGTTTAATCACGGGGCTTGTTAACTCAGAAATATCGACAATACTGCCAGGGATGGGTAATCCGGTTTCGGAATCAGAAACAATTCCGGTCACTTGATATGACTCGGCTGCAAATTCTCCCTGCCCGTAACCAAAACTTCGATTCATCAGATGAAAAGCCCCTCGAAGATTTCGTTCGATAGTGTCATCCACTAGCGTTGAATCATCAGGTTGCATATTTTGAGTTCCAACTTCGATCAAATATTGAATACATCCGGTTTCAGCATATAGCCAATCATGGGTATTCCCTCTTCGTGAAACACTCGGGATTGGAGTGTAGGATCCAACATCAGCTTCTTTTGGAATTAATCCTGCGATTCCTCCCCCTAAGGCTGCGATTGTTCCATAGTCTGCTGAGCTTTTTCCTGATGCCCAATACCAAGGATAAATGACTTTCTCAGCCACATTTCCGGAACGAGAGCTGTGATAGGCGATCGAAAGGAAAAACTGTTTTTCAAGAGCAAAATCCCGGATTGCCTGCGTTTCTGATTCTGAAAAAGGGGCGGCTCCTCTGTAATAATCATAATGGGACTGATAGTCCCCACCGGAGTGATCTTCTTGATAGGGACCATCACCTAAGAACCAGTTGAGATCAAAATTACGGTTGAGATCAACCCCGTCTGAATCGTTCCCGACACCGACGATAAAGTCAAACATATTGTTTCCATTCACATCACGTTTGTTTTTCCGGAAGGAAACATCCTGGATAAACGTCGTGTCTGATTGATATCCGTGTACAACACGAAGACCTTCCGGATTATAGGTTGGGATAACCCAAACTTCACAGGATTGTAAAATAGCCTGCATATTTTGTATGGGATACTGAGGAGTCGGATTTAAAAACCGGCATATGAGTTCCATCGTGATCTCAACGCCGAATATTTCTTCTGCATGACATTGTCCTAAAAACAGGATTTTAGGTTTATCATTTTCAAGATCAGCATTATAAGATAAGCAAACTGCATAAATCGGTAATTGGTCTAATGTAGAATATCCGATCGTTTCAGTATGGTAAATAATTCCGCTTCCCGGATAAGCCGGAGAGGGAGATGTGTTTGATCCGAACTCTGTATCCCATTCTTCAAGCTGAGATTGGATCTCCTCATACGTATGATAATAGTCTGATAAAAGTCCTTCGGCAAACCCGAATGAAAATACCACGACGATCAGGATAAATGCTTTGTAATGTGTTTTTATCATTTCAAGAAATTGATTTCTGATATTAACTAGAACATAAAAGTTAGGAATAATTATCTGTAATGTAATATCCTAAGTTTATTTTTCAAAATCAACATGAAAGAATATAAACATAAAATGCATAATATTATATACCTATTGTTTTGTATAATATCATTACCTTAGATTGTATGCAAATCTGATTAGATAATATTGGATACGCTTTTTGTTGTATACAAACAAGTTGATATTAATTAAATGGGAAACATGCAGGATATGCAAAGAACATTAATAGGTTTAACACTAATATTCGGTCTGTTGTCAGCAGATCAGACCAATCATTTTAGCTATGAGAAGGATGATAATCAGGCAGGCAAGGTTCGATTTGTTCATGGGGAGTTTGAAAAGGGATCAAAAGGCGGATATCACCGTTTAACGGATAATGGTAATACTGTTGTCAGTGAAGTTGG
>CAYQZV010000006.1:0-3937 GCA_964422145.1 uncultured bacterium
AGAGAAAACTGTGACCCCTTTTTTGAAATTACAGAAAATTACGGACATAACTCTTTATAACCATTTATTATAGTGAACTGAACTAGGAGAATTATCATGTTAAATTCAACATATAGAACACTTTTTGTTATCACCATTAGTTTGTTTACGATTATTATTGCTCAGGACGAACCAAAAACTACATCAACTACTACAAGAGACGGCATTACGAGTTCAGCAGCTCCGGAGATTAAAACATTTGCATTAGATCCTGATTTAAAAGGAGCTGTATCTAACAGTGTTAATTTATTCACAGGAGATGTAAATCTTCCGATTAATCTGGTTACACTTCCCGGTCCAAATGGAATGGATGTTAATGTAACCGCTGTATATAACAGTAATATTCAAAATCAAGTCGATACATGGAATGTTGAAGCTCCAACAGGAGTGCTTGGTTTAGGGTGGAATCTAGATTATCCTAAAATTGTTCGGGATCATAAAAACACAGGTACGCGCCATGATGATGACTTTTATTTAATCTCAGGAGGATCATCATCACAATTAATACGGATAGGACAGGGGTACTTATATTATTTATATAAATTAAAAAATAATCCAAATGTAATAATAAAATATTATCTTATGGGTATTTTTGATGCTTTTGGAGATCAAGGGCATTGGGAGATAACAACTGATACTGGTATAAAACAAATATTTGGGGATACTGAAGATTCTAAGCAAATTGGAGTAAAATGGGAGAATTGGATTGGGAACAGTGTAAGATCCACAGGGCAAATAGAATTCGTAACAACATGGAATTTATCAAGCATCGAAGATCAGTGGGGTAATCACGTAAAGTATGAATACTATAATGTAAAAGAATATGTGGGGGAGACAACCAATAAATGTCATACAAAAGCTTGTTATATAAAAAGAATAACAGATGTTTATAATAGAACGATAGAGTTTATGTATGGAGATAAACATTATGATGAAAATATTAAGGAATTTCAAGATCCTCACCAAGAGTACATGGCAAATAATGAATTTGAATCGCTTACTCCAATATATGATAGTGATAGTGATATTTATTTCTACAATACTCCTGGAGATGCTTATCAAGAAAAAATTGAAACCAAATATTTGGATGAATTAAATGTTTTTAATGAAAATGGCAATCTAATAAATACGATTGAATTTGAATTTGATTTTGCGACAATTGAGAATAATTATCCTGAAATAGATGAGTCTGTATATCGAGCAGATCTATATAAACGTTATCTAACAGATATTGTCCATAAAAACCCGGATGGAGACCCCCTCCCTTCAATTAATTTTGAATACTGTAGATATAATGAAGAGACAAATGTGCCTGCAGTTCATTTTGGGGCAATAAAAACAATCTACCATCCACAAGGCGGAATATCCACTTATCTTTATGAAGAAAAAACGATTGAAGTTTCAAATAGAGAATTTGTTGTTACTCAACCAACACCTAACTATACTAATCCAAAAGTCCATATAGGAGTTGATTACGTAGTAGTTACTTGGGAAAATGGTAATCAAAGGCAAGTTTCCATTTACCAATGGATTGGAGAATGGACGAATGTCTATAGCTATACCTTCCCCTATTCGGTTGATATTAAATTAAGTAACAATTTTATTGTAATTAAACAGGGTATATCAAAGATTCATTTAATCCATAAGAATAATCAAAATGATAATTGGTTATCTACTAGTATCATTGGTATTGATGATAGTACATCTATATCAAATCCTGGTGAATGCGATGATGAACTAACAACGATTTGGGAGAAGTTTGATAAGATTGGAACTGGTGATAATTATGTTGCTATTTTATACTCTCTCAATCAAGAAGATTCTTATCAGGGTTGGTTAGATGACCCTGATGGACATACAGATTGTGAGTGGTTTGGTTCGTCAGAAATCTTGGATCAAGGTGTAAGAATATATACCTGGAATGATATAAGTTGGGAAGAAGAGTATTTTCCGTTAGACTATACACCTACAACAATAGAAGGGAGTGAAAATCACTTTTTTGTACATAATAAGAATGGAGGATTAAATGATTTATTAGATACCTGGTATATGGATGAATCTAGAGAATGGAATTTTAATGGTATTAGCTTGGGATTAAATATTGGTTCTGGTTATGCCGGTTGGTATATCAATAAGAATATGATTGGTGTTCAAACAGAGAGCACATCAGAAAAGATAGGGTTTTTGAATCAATTTTATTCAGGATTTCAACTTTCGAAAATATTTAGTGTGGATCATCCTGAACAGCAACTATATATGTCTCAAATTATGTCAATCAGCTTAGATGACCTAGGCTCTACTTCACCTACCATCCCATTATTTTGTTTTAGGGCAGTTAATTGGTTTGAAAGTTGGTTCCAATTACCTTCGAGATCTAAATTAACTCATGTTACGTTAGGTGAAAAAGTTGGGGTGCTAACCTATTGGCGATATTCTTTAGAAGACGGGAACCAAACAACTAATAAATATATTAGAAAGTATTGGAATCCTAACTCTGAACATCTAAGCACATATACCAGTATTGACGATGGTATCACAGATAAAAAACGATATGTTGAATATGCAAATAACGGTTATTGTCTTTGGTATAAAAATGCAAATTATAATTTATCGTTTTCATTCCCTAAGTTTAATGGGGTATGGGATTCTCAATTAATACCAAACAATAACACTATTAAAGATGTAAAGTCAGGATTTAATTTTATTGCAGCATCAACTAGTAACGCCACAACAAAACTTTATTATATAAAGAACGGTAAATATTCAAGCTTATTAAATGAATCAATAACTGGAAGATTCTCTACCGGAGTAGGAATAGATGAAAATGAAAGACTTTGTATCGGAAATACTTTAGTTACATTTGAAGCCGATGAGTTAGCTGAAGCCACATCGTTAGTTTTACATAGAATAGTTGATAATTCTTCTGAAGGATTACAAAATGATTTACCAGTAACCTCAATAGAAATCAATGATGGCAGCCAAACCATTTTAACATACTTTGACTATAATGAAGGAACAGCAACGTATGATCCTTCGGGAACTATGGCTCAATACAATAAAGTTTCTGTTCATCCTGGGGGAATAGGATCAGGACACGGATATACTGAAAATTATTTTATTAATGGAGTTGATCTTTCTTCACCCTGTCTTCCTACCGATCCGCAATTTGAACAGGCCTACACCCATTATAAACTCATGATGGGTATGCCTTACAAGACGGTTGTTTACAGTGGAGATAGCACTCCGATTGAAGTGAGTAGGACAGAAAATGATTATACAGCTTATGATTATGATATCACTCGAGATGATGGAGTCGCAATTGACAAAGGATATTTCGTTCGTCAGACAAGACAAGAATCGATAACTGATAATGTAGTGACATCTGTGGAAAGCACATATGATCAGAATACAGGATATCTAGTTCAAACCCAAACAACAAACAGTAACGGAGATGTATTTGTAAAATCTTTTACTCACTTTAAAGATGTTTATCCCGGTGTTGTTAATATGAAAGCTCCTGTGGTTCAAACGATAACCACAAATACAAGAGATGGAGTTTCTACCACAACTGCATCTTCCGCTTCCGTGTGGAAAAATTGGGGTGAAGGCAAATGGGCTCCTCAAAAATCGTACACTTGGGATGGAACAGGGAGCAGTATATTTACAGACTGGTCTGGAGATGAGCCAACATCCGGTTGGATAAAAACATCTGAGGTATTAGAGAGAACTTCTTTTGGATCAGGATATGAATCCATAGATGTAAATGGTAACCACAGGTTTATTCAGTGGGATTCAACTGAATTAACACCTGAAGCTGTCTTTTCTAATGCGAATATGCTTGAAGCAGATTTTGAAGGATATGAAGATGAAACCTCTATTGTGGGGTGGACTAAGATAG
>CAYQZV010000006.1:4037-113692 GCA_964422145.1 uncultured bacterium
GCAGATTTTGAAGGATATGAAGATGAAACCTCTATTGTGGGGTGGACTAAGATAGCCGATAACCAAAGTATGAATAGCCAACAAGTCCATACCGGTGAACATTCATGGGAGATTGTTTCATTCATGAGTCGAGATCCTTATGATTATGCTGTAAGTAAAGCTTATTCCGCATCTATTTTAAATTTATCCAACACATATGTATTTTCAGCTTGGATATGGGCACCGGAAACTCATGATGAGATTAATATTCAATTGAAATATGAAGATTCGGCGGGTTGGCATTATCCAACAGGTAATTCTAAAGCTTTTTACGTCGCAGAAGAAGCGGGTAATTGGCAACACCTTGAAGTGAGTCTTGACCTCTCTGAGATAAGTAGTTTAGTACAGGTGCAAGCCATTGTTAGAAATTATGGTTCAAATCAAATCCCGTGCTATTTAGATGATATAACTTTCCGACCAATAGATTCCGGGTTCTCAGCAACAGTAATTGATCCGGAGACTCGCTTGGTTACAGCTAAACTTGGGAATAGCGGTGAAACGATGCGTTACATTTATGATGATTTCAATCGTGTAATAGCTACGGTTGGCCCGGATGAAAACGTAAATAATCTGACCGTTCCTTATTATTCCAGACAGGGGAATGGTGATGAATATAATCCTCTGGATCCAAATAGTGTGTTAACCATCACAGCACAAAACGGTGGGATATATGATAACTTTAACGATGGAGACATAGACGGTTGGGAAGAAGATGCATCCTCGTATGGTTCTTGGATAGTAAATGAAGAAGGTGCATTAGAACACACGGGGGCAGACCAGTCAGATCGGCTCTTATTAGTCAATTCACCTACTGAAAACTATGGTGTCCGCTGTAAGGTAAAACATCTTAATGGTGCTGAAGATTTAGGGATCATGTTTGGTAATATGCATGTTCGGTATGGCTTTGACAAATATGATATACGAATCAACGGAGTAACAATTGCTGAAGACTCAAACATACCTCTTGGAGAAGACTGGGTAGCGTGGGTAAATGGAAACCAACTCTATCTTTATGTTGATGGTAAGCAGGTCTTTGATTTAGATCATGAAAGTGTTCAGCAAGGAGCTTTAAAGCTATATACAGGGGAGAATGGAACCCATGTCACATTTGATGACATTGTTGTATTCGATAATCCGATTATTTCTACACAATATGCAGATGGAATGGGTAAAGTGATTCAGTCTCAGACGATTGACGGGGATGGCGTGATTTTATCCATGCCTTACTATGATGATCTCGGTCGTCAAGCTGTAAACTTCAAACCCATTAAGTTAGACAGCCACACGTTGTATTATCATCCTGAACTAGTGACATCATTTGATTGGGCTAATGGATCATATGACGGCCAAATGAATGATTTTCACGATGATGACGGGGGATTTAATTACACGCGTAAAATCTTTGATAATACGCCCTTATCGCGTGTAACTGAAGAAGGCTTACCCGGGAGTGATTTTAATATAGGCAGCGGACATGAAATTACTTACGAATATACTCCCGATGCCGGAGATGTATATGTAGAGATCGGATTTGATCCGACCATTCACAGAATACAAAAGATTACGAACTCTGATGATATAACATCTGTTGTGATAAAAGATAAACTTGGTAAAACATTGCTTAAACAGTTGAAGGATGAAACAACGCCGACAACTTACGTGTACGATGAATATGGAAACGTGGAAACAATATATCTCCCGAACTATTATGATGAAACCATCTTGGGGTATGACAATTTCAAAATTGAAATGACCTATGATCATTTTGGCCGGATGAAAACAAAGACCACACCTGATGCCGGAACCAGTACATATATTTATAATGAGAATAATGGCCAGTTACGATTTATGCAGGATGCTTTAGGTGCTAGTGGAAACAGATACAACTATTTTAAATATGATGATCTCGGTCGCGTACTTGAAGAAGGATATTTTGTTTTTACCGGGACACTTGAGAATCTGCAAAATGATGCGAATAACTTTCCGGATTATCCAAGTGATCAACCAACATGGAGAAAGAAATATCATTATGATCGAAATGGAGAAAGCGGGCTATTTGAAAACCTGAAGGGCAGAATATGGAGAGTGGAAACAAATAATGATGACGTTGTAGATTCAGAAGTCATCGAAACCTTTACCTACGATTTATATGGAAACATACTTCAAAAGGATATTCAGGTTATACAATACCATGAATCCAATGTTTATTCTACACAGTATGAATATGATTTAATGGGGAATGTCACAAAGATACATTACCCTGATGGAGAAACGACCGTTGTTTATACCTATAATCATTTAGGGCAGCTGATTTCTGTGGGGAGTGAAGCGAATCCCGAAGAATATGCTATGTATACATATAACATTGACGGCAGCATGAATACAGAAATGTTAAACGAAACTGAAACCCGTCAGTTTACCTATAACTCACAAGGATGGCTAACCGATATTGTAGGAACTAATTTTGAAGAGCACATTGATTATATCCATGGATATTTGGATGGCATCTCTCGTTACGACAACAATATTGGCAATATAACAGAAACATTCACAAGGGTAACCGGAACTCAGATGACGACTCAATCCCGTTATCAATATGATAATTACGGACAAATGACCGGTTATGAGCAATCAATAATAGATGATAAACTGGAATATATATCCTATGACCCAAATGGGAATATCTTAACTAAAGGAGATAAGACATACACCTATCATTCCGGGACAAATAAAGTACAAAATACGGATGGTTCCGGAGATGACTATATCTACGATGCGAATGGAAATGTCACCGTATCGAATCCGAAGTATATCAAGGCACTTCAGTATGATCCGTATTCTCAGATGACAACACGGATTGAAAAGAATCTTCATAATCTTAGTTTTCACTATGATGGGGCTAATAGAAGGGTCTTTAAGGAATATAGTTACTATTTAGAAAGTGCTGTACGCAGTGTGGCAGAAAACCCCGAAGAAGAGGATAAATACATTAAGACGACCTCCAAAACAGATGAAGTCATGGGCCAATATGATGGATATGATGACACACAAATAATAGGTAAGATGATTCCGGGTGGTCATTGGGAGTATTTATCGACATTGTATTTACACGGAGAGAATGAATACCCATTGGTTGAATACACAAAAGGGACAAGCCTTACAGAGACCAAACAAGTTTTCATTTATGGGGCTACAGGTTTAGTCGCTTCAAAGAGCAGTACAGACACGAATTACTATGTAAAAGACCATCTTGGCAGTACACGGGTTGTGTTTAATGAAACAGGAGGAATCGTAACCTCGTGTGTTTATCGTCCATTTGGTTCTGAAGCGTTCACAGATGTGAATGCAAATGGGATATCCTATACATACACAGGGCAGGAAGACGACAACGAGATAGGTCTAATGAATTACCGCGCCAGGATGTATGACGCTGAACTGGGGAGATTCTATGCGATGGATCCTGCAGGACAGTTTGCCAGCCCGTATCTCTATGCTGCTAATAATCCCATAGTCATGGTAGATCCAGATGGTGAATTTATCATTGAGGCGATGATAATAGGCGGATTTGTAAATGTATTTTTTAATGCTAAGAATATAGAAGATGGTTGGGATTTGATTGGATATGCTGCAATTGGGGCTGCAAGTGGACTCATAGGAGCTTGTGGCACTCCTGCTAATTGGGCATTAAATACTGCTATTGGAGCTTTTCAAGGTGGAATCGCAGGTGGATTGAATGCGTCGTTAACTGCAAAAGATTGGAGTGCTTTTGATGATGGTTTCAAAACAGGAGCTATTGCAGGAGGGATTGGTGGGTTCCTTTCAAGTGAGGCAACAAAAAATTTTTTAGGAGGTGATGGATTTGTTAATAATCAGACCCTATTTGATTCGTGGAATGATGGCACAGAACAAGGGTACAAAAAAATATTGGATAAATGGGATACTGAGGCAAACTTTATAAGTTTAGATGATAAGTCATTTGAAGGGTGGAAAGGAAGTTCTTCTGATTCACCGGTCACCAAATCAGCAGTCACTAACACAAAAACAGGGCAAGTAACCTATAATGAAAATGCTTTCAATAATGGATACGACAAGTTTAAATTGGTAAAATTTCATGAGCAGATACATAAAAGTGGTTTAAAATCCGGAAAAAATATCTTGGGCAATTTGGATGCAGAAGAACTGCGTGCTTTGAAAAGCACTTATCGAAACCAAGGCTTGTTCCCCAACCATGGCATCGACATAATGTCTCAAATTGACACTTATGGTTTCAAGACGGGGGATATCTTATATTATGTTAGCCCAACTGGTGCTGGGAAGATAGGATATTCTGAGAAGTGGTGGCACCTGATTTATAAATTACCTAGGAGATATTAATATGAAATATAAGAAATTTATTACATGGGTAAATTTACTAACTGTTGTTTTCTTGTATCCCAATTTAAGTTTCGCACAAGAGGTTATTACTAACTGTGATAGTTTAAAAAACTATTACTTAGATACCAGAAGTCAAAAGGATTTTTTTATAACCAAATCTCTTCCGTATCCAACTGGTGGTTACCACCAGTTGGTGGCTAGGATAAATTATCCAGGCCCCAAAACCGTTAATAAATTAGAAGGAAAGGTTGTAGTCTGGTTTGTAGTTTCTGAAACGGGAAAAGCAATATGCCCAGAAATTATTGTCTCATTACGAGAGGATTATGATGAGATAGTGGTTAAGGCCATACTTGATACGGAGTGGATTCCTGCTACTTCTCTTGGTAGAAATGTTAGTTCTGCTTGTGAAGTTCCAATATTATTTAGTCTTCAAGAGTCAACAGAAAAGAAATCCTGGTTACAAAGACTAGCTGAATCATTAACATTTAAAAAACATTGAAAGTGGACAAGAATAGGATGAATATCAAAATTTACAAAATCATAATATTATCAGTATTAATAGGTTGCAACGTTGATCAGAGAGGAAATAAAATGAACCATTTTTCTTATTTTCAAAAGAAAGCTAATAATATAAATACTTGGCCGAAAAATCAACTATCTGATTTTGAAGGAGAATATCAGTTTATAACAAATAATGAACGAAATATGAGTGTTAATGATTTTCAAGGAGATTTAAAACGAAATATACATTTTTGGGATTATAATAGTAATTCTTTGACATACACAATCATACAGCCCGAGTTTTTGTGTTTCAATCAATTAAAACTATTTGAATTCACACAGTTTAAATATATCTCAACTAACAACCCCTCAAAATATCAATGGAACCCTGTGTTTAATCATAAAGATAAGATAATAATGGCTATTAGATTAATATCGGATTTTATTAAAATTCCAGAAAAAGAATTGCTGGAGAATAATGTTTTTGTTTTTTCACTTATTAATCAATCTCTTTATGTTTATACTATTGGTTTTTCATTTTTTGAGAATCCTATGCCCAGCCCTAGTCCATTTATCAAAATAGATTTAGATTCGAAAAAAATTGTTTATAATGTGATTGTAGGATGAAAAAATAAATTATTAATGGATTAAATCTGTTTGGAACACTACAAGAGGCTATTAATGTTATGTAAATGAATTCTATTAATGTAATATCAAAGAACTCCCCACCTACAGCACTAGAATTACTGATTACGGTTGCATTAAATCATCGAGCCAGTGATATCCATATTGAAAGCCGACAGAATAATATTCTCATACGAAATCGCATAGACGGTTTATTACATAATGGTCCCGAAGTCTCTTCTCATATTAAAAATGGATTAATCAGCCACATAAAAGTACTGGCAGAATTGGATATTGCAGAAAAACGACGCCCCCAAGACGGGAAGATCCGCTATTCATTAAAAGATAGAGAGTTTGATATCCGCGTATCTTCTGTTCCGACATTATATGGTGAGAAAATAGTCATGCGGTTATTAGATCCAGAAAGCCAGAAAATCTCGATGGATCAACTGGGTGCAAACCCAACTCAAAAGCAAATGCTTTTAGATTCCCTCAAACTGAAACAAGGGATTATTCTGGTTACAGGACCAACAGGATCAGGGAAAACAACCACCCTATATACGATGCTGAATAAACTTAATAGTCCGCACGTAAATATTATGACAGTTGAAGACCCTGTTGAATATGAGATTCCGGGGATTAATCAAACCAAAGCACAACCGGAGATCGGTTATACATTTGCCAATGCTCTTCGTTCATTCTTACGTCAAGACCCGGATGTAATTTTTATCGGGGAAATTCGGGATACAGAAACTGCCGAAATTGCCATCCGCGCTTCCTTAACGGGACATTTAGTGTTGAGTACGATCCATACAAACAATGCCTTGGACACGATTGTCAGGCTCATGGATATGGAAATAGAACCGTATTTATTAGCGGCGACATTGAAACTCGTGATTGCACAACGATTAGTGCGTTTAACCTGTACAAAATGCAGTGGAAAGTCAAAGAATGATAATTGTGATCAATGTCATGGAACAGGGTTTTATGGCAGAAAAGGAATATTTGAATTTTTACCGATCAGTGATGTCATTCAAAATCATATCCATGATCGATCCTCCATCAATAAAATCCGCGAATTAAAGGAAATACAGTCTATGATGACATTAGAAAAAGCCGGAATGGAAAAATACAACCTTGGGTTGACGACACAAGAGGAGGTTTGCCGTGTTATTCAATAAAAGTAAAGTGATCATATTGGTTTGCACCCTTTGTGTATTCAATCAGATATATACTCAATCAGAGGTAGATGAGTTTATCCCGCCGACGGATTCAGGATGGTATAACACCATAGAAACTATCAATTTCCCTGAAATCGGTTTAAGAGAATTCCTTCAAAGTGTTGCCATTCAAAATAATCTGAATTGTGTGATAGACACAGGTGTAAGAGATCGAGTCTCTCTACATTTAAATAATATGACAGTATGGACGTTATTTCAGTATCTAGCAGAAGAGTACAATCTTAAACTTGTTTGGTCCCATGAAATCTTAACTGTGATACCGAACACTCAGGTTTTTGAAGAAAATAGGGTGAATGAGCATTTAGAGATTATAGTACATGACACAACTCTTACTATTTTATGTAAAGATTATCCTGTCCAGGATGCTGTGGATTCGCTTGTTACCGTTACGGGACAAAATATTTTGATTGATCCATCCATACAAGATCAGATAAATGGACATCTAATAAACGTCCCGATTAGATCGGGGATTAAAACCTTATTGCGTCACAATCGATTTCAAGTTAAAGAACGGGATGGAATATTTTTTGTAAACCGGTCTTCTTTAGCAGGGAAGCCGGGAGAATCACAATTGGGAGAGCAATGGGTTAGTTTTTCTGAAGATGGTACTATATCTCTGGATTTACAAAACGCATCGATAATGGCTGTATTGAAAGAGATTGCTGATCAATCTTCAATTCCAATGATCAGTTATTCACAAATCTCTGGAACCATTACAGCTAAAGCTGAAGATTTGGAAGTAGCACAAGCACTTAGCTTGGTATTAAGAAATACAAAAGCAACGTTCAGATTAAATGAAGGTGTGTATGTGATCGGAGATAAACATATGCAAGGAATGGCCACCCGAGAGTTGGTAGAATTAAAGCACATTAAATCATCTGGGGTGGAAGAACTATTACCCAATTCACTAAAGCATGATCTGGAAATTAAAGAAGTAAAAGAATTGAATAGTCTGATGCTGATTGGAACCCGAGATATGGTTTCTGAAGCCAAGTCATTTATAGAAGACATTGATAAATCCACACCGCAGATTATGATAGAAGCTTTAGTAGTAGATTACCAAGTATCAAAAATGAATGAATTCGAGTTGAAATTGGGACGGGATGAGAATCTAAGCGAAAGCACATATTTTGAGTATTTTCCAACTTTAGAGGGAACAATTAATCGATCCGGGCTGGAAGCTCAGGCTCAAGTCAGTCTTCCGGAAATGTTTACAAAGAACATCGGAAAACTTCCAGTGGATTTCTATATGCAATTGAAAGCCATGGAACAAGATGGATATGTAAAAATCAGGAGTAAACCCCATATTGCTACTCTCAATGGACATGAAGCCAGTCTGGTTATTTCAACCACACAATACTATATCTTTGAATCTGAGGTTATTATTCCTACAACAGGGCAACCCACCTCTCAGAAAACGCAACGATTTGAAAAAGTTGCTGCTGAAATCAAACTGGAGATTATTCCTTGGGTAAGTACAGACGGAGAAATTACCGTAGAAATCCATCCAGAATTCTCAACGCCTGTAGGTTCATTTGATCCGAATGTTCCTCCAACCATCAGCTCAAGAATATTAGACTCCACCGTTCGTTTAAAAGATGGGGAAACCATCATTTTAGGCGGATTAATACAAACCACGGAGAATGATACGAAAACCAAATTCCCATTATTGGGAAGCCTACCATTGGTTGGCAGACTATTCCGATCACACACAGAAGACGAAAGTACGAGCGAACTTGTCATTTACTTAACGCCGCATCTTAATATGCCTGCAGTTGATACCCCGGAGATTCCAATAAATAATCAGGTGAAATGAATAATTTATTTACACAGATAATTAATAAAATATTCCCAAAAAGGTTCATCGGATATATATATTATGATCATCCGAAATCTCAACTCATCCTATTTGAAAAGCAAGGAATCCGTGAGAACAAAGTATATTCTGAATGTATAGAGAATGAATCTTTGCTTGATCAATTATCGCTTAGAGCCAACGCACCCGAACAGGTGCTGCTGGTTATGCTATTTAAAACAAGTGATATCTCAACTACAGAGATTTTTATATCTCCAGGTTTGAAAGATGAGGCCATAAGAAGAGAAATCCAACGAGGCTTACCGATTACAAATACGGATGAAGAATATGTACAGTATGAACGTTTGCATCAAGGCGATTTTGAGGATACAATAAAAGTTTCTGTCCTCGATGAGCATATTATACAGAGTTTGGAGGATAGCTTAGGGCAGTATTATGATCGTGTTATCTATATCGGTTCAGGAGAACATTGCAGCTTTGATCAACCCTCAGACAACGCATCCATTGGTTTAACGCTGCCAATGAACCATGTCGACAAAGAGCAGTATTCGGTTTTGAAAAAGCACGACAAAGAAGATGGAATGATTCCATGGTTAAGGTTAACAGGTATTGTCTTATGCATTTTATTTATCCTATTGGTAGGATTAACCATAAGAACAGCTGTCTTGCTAAATGCAGCAGAAATGCAATTTGAGACAAAACAGGTCATGTTTCAAAATGTGGAACAGTTAAAAAAGGAAAACACAAAAACTTTATCTGAATTAAATCTGTTAAAGAAAGTACAATCCAGAAAATCTACCATAGCTTACCTACTATATCAATTAGAGAAAGCTATTCCAAAGGAAGTTACCTTTACCTCATTAAAGATCAATCAACAAAAATCAGGATATCAAACAACGATCACAGGGAATACAACGGCAGAACCTGCATTATATAATATGTTGAAGATCCTGGAAGAAAATCCGGACGTTGGTTCAGTACAGTTAGAAAACATCACACGGAATAAAAAAGAATATGCCCAGTTTGTATTAGAGGTATCCTTTTATGAATAAACACATATCATCTTTACACCAGTGGATCCTATTTAACATGATCTTTATTATCTTATGTACCAGCATTGGATTTTATTATCAGAATCAAGATTCTATTTTAGATCAGGTCTCAAAGAAGTTAAAAGTCGTTAGTGACCAGGACGCAACGCTGGATGAATTACAAAAAGAGAACAGACTTTTTAAACAAGAATTATCAGATCTTACCTCCTTACAGAATGTGTATGATGAATCCCATGAACGGATCAGCGCATTACATCAATTAGGAAATCAAGTAGGTGTTTCAAATATCCGATTAATCAAACCAGACGAAACAACTGAATCAGAAGATATCATTTCTGAACAAATTCATATGGAAGTTCAAGGAGAGTATAATGATATCATGCGGTTGATTAATCGAATAGAAACTCAACTTGAAAGAACGTTTATACACTCAGCAAGTTTTTCTCATGGAAAGAAAAACACATTAGAGTGTGAACTGAAAATTGTGTTTATGAAATCGGTATTCACAGGATGAAAAAACGATTCATTAATACTACGCTGATTGTTTTGGTGGTAACCATATGGGTTTTCACTGGCAGACGATTTATCAAATTCAGTGAAGATGAAATCCCCGAAACTGTGGAAGTCATACAAAAGGCATCTAGTCATACGGATCCAATGGATTTAGAAAGATTAAAATTTGTATATAATAAGAGTATCAGAAATCCTTTTGATACATATGAAATATCAACTGCTACTCAAGAAAAACCTGCACACAAACCTGCAAAGAAATTTCTTAAGAATCCGTATAAAAACACTCGATTACAAGGTGTTTTATTAAACGGGGCAGAATCAATTGCAATTATATCGCAGGATCAAAATACATACTATCTCCACGTTGGAGATTCATTGAATGGAGGAGAGCTAACGGAAGTGAAAAATGATTCCGTTATATTCCGTTATCACGACAATTTGTGGAGGGTAAAATTATAATTATGAAATATTTCTTAATATATAACAAGAGAGGTGAAAACAATGATAAAAACATTACTAAAAAACATGATGTTAACATTAATGCTTATTGGACAATCTTTAATAGGACAAGATTATTTAGAAATATTCCCAGAAACAAGCTATAACGATAATATATATATTGATCATAAAAAGGAAAATAGTACAACAGTTAACCATGGTGATATAAACATTGATATTTATTCTGGTGATTTATCATACAATTATCAAATATTAAAATTACTTGGTCCAGGTGGTAACAGCTTAGAAATTAATTTAAATTATATTCAGTCATTAAAACATACCACTAGAAATGGCAGTGATATACATCATTGGCAAAATGAATTCCCAATTTTACCAATTAGTATGCCGGGATGGTTATTAAGTATTAATGGTATGGCTGCCCAAGTTTTCAACTTTGAAACACATATTATGAATAGTGATATTGATAATAATGACGTTGGTGAGAACAATGAAATTTCGTTATTAGTTGATGGATATCACTATGTTAAAGATATTTGGTCACATTTCCAACAGTACCATTTTCTTAAAGGAGATGGGCGCATGTTAATGTTAATCAATAGCAACTTTGAAGAGTTATATGGACAAGGGATTTTACCATCCACAGGTTATCTAAAACCATATCTATGTAATGATAAAGTGAAAGGATTTGTATCCGACCAAGGTGATGTTTATTTATATAAGAATGATGGCATGATATATAAATATATTGCATCTCAAAATGTAATTTGGGAAGATGCTGGTACAAGTGAACCAGAAATGAGAAAAATATGGTTATTAGATCAAGTTGTTTTCCCATATTCAGGTTATATACAATTAGAATATGATTCAAATCATCCTTCGGGATATGGTAGGCCATTACTTAGTAGAATAATACCTAATTGGGATGAAGAGAGTATTGTTACTTTTACGTATGAGTTTTCCGGAGATAGATTGATTAATACCCGTATTATGTGTGGTGACAATTTTGAATCTGAACATGTCTTACATTTTGAAACTTATCGTTATGATGAAACGCTTCCTTTAATATCAAGAATTGAATACGGTCTGCAAAACGATCCTGATTACCCCATTGTTAGTTTCAACTACGAAGAGAGTATTGTTCGAAGTTATCAAAATATTCACGATAATTCTGATAACGGACCAGACAATATTAAGTTTTATTTCAATAATTTAACCAACATTGATAGCTATCCAGGCGGTGTTAATCAATTTGACTATGTGGATATTGATGAACAAGATTCATGGGGAGTTACAGTATTATACGATAGAGATGTTTTGAACCCCGATGTTGTTGCTTTACCAGATTTAATTAATAATTATCACTTGCCCAAGTTAAGGTCAAATCAACCATTACAACAGAAAGACCCTTTGTTCGGGGATTATGTAGAATCGCATATCCATGGAAATCAGAATAGAACATTAACAACTACGACTTATGATTATAATTTTAACAGAAATTATTCTTATGAAGGCATATTTTATCATCATCCTTCTAATGAAATCTCAACCATTCTAACAACTCAGTCAAATTTATCAGATGAATTAGTTGTAAAAAAATATTCATTTCAAACTGGTTGTAAGCGTGTTTCAATATTCCCGGACGATATAGTCATCTTAGATACTCAGTTTGGAGAGATGGAATTCTTAAGAGGAATATCAACGCTTAATACTATTAACACGGACGTTGAATACTTTGATCAATCGATTGAGGGGGAAAACACGGTGCCATTATGGAAAAAAACAATAGAATGGACTGAAGACATATTTTCAAATTCAATGTTAAATGAATATCGTTATTACCTTAGTAAGCTTCCTAAACGACACATTATTTTAGCTAACGATTGTCAAGCAACAACTGACTTCGAATATATTCTTGGCAGTGATTATTCCATTATACAATATATGAAAAAAGATGCCCTTGGTAATATTTTTTTAAAAAACTATTCACAAAAATTCCCTCTTAGTGAATGGAACCCAGATGCCCCTCCATACCAAACTAATATACCTGAGATAGAAATTGTATGGGACTCTAATTCAAATGAGGTAAAATCAATTAGAGAGTGGGAATATGCTATTGTAGACAATGAACATCAAAATAGTGGTCAAGTATGTTTAATTAAGGATATGGTTTCAATTGAAGAAAATCAACTATCTGATATTCCAACTCTTGTTGAGGTGTTTGGTAGTGAATTACCTGCAAAAGATGTCTATTTAAAAACTTTTATAATACCAGCACATCAAACAGTAGAATTTCTAGTGTCAGGATTATATAGTGGATCATTTATCCGAATAAATGATGAATTATATTTACCTCATATGTATGATACGCCATGGGTAATCGATGTAAATGCAGGAGATGTAATAACTATTTGCGTGAGAAATGGTATTTATCTCAATGACTATGATAATAATGGTTATGCCCAATTCACTTTTTATGATGCAATAAATGACAACTGGATTAATAGTGTGGAGACAAGCTATAAATACTGGACCCGAACTACAACACCTGATAACCCGTATATGCTTGAAACACGTATCGGAAATTTGATAGAGAAAGGGTATCCAAACGGAAATAAAGAGTTTTATATATATTCGTGGTTTGATTACTATGGGCAAATCGAGAACACTGTTTATGGGAAAGAATTACGTACAGACGGGAGCAGTCATATTGTTCAACATTTTTTGAACGAAAGTAATATAGGTAGATTTCCTATTGCGATTAGTAAAAAGAAAAGTGGAGGAGTTTATGGCCAAATCCAATTTTATGACTATGATGAATATGGAAACACTATTTTTAACTTAAATGAAAATGGATATATAACTCGAAAAGATTATGATGATACATGGCTTGGAATTTCCAAAATAATTAAACCTTACGATTTCCCAATCAACTACCAAGATACAAGAGGATTTACGGAAAAAATTAATTATTCATCTGATGGATTGGAGGGAATAAAAAAAGAAGTAATTTTGAAACAAGACTCTGATTATTTGAATGATATCATCGAAGAAATATATTATGATTTATATGGTCGAATGTTTAAACATGCGTACCCAAGTAATGAAACCGCAAGTATCAGGCATTATAACTCATTTAGTAATATTGTAACTGAAATTGATTATGTTAATAATATTACAAGTTATGAATATGATGGATTGGGGAGGTTGACAGATATTAATTTTACGGATGACTCTCAACGTAGATTTGAATATTCTATAGAATCAATCATTCCCGAATATCCGATCGAATATACAAATGTTGGTGAATTAATTATAAAGCAATCATATATAAATGAAACCAATAAGAAAGTGGTACAATATATAGATGTTTTTAATCAATTAAGACAAGAAGAAAAATACTTAGGCTCTAGCAATGATACTTATACATTGTATAATCGCACAAGTTATGATTATGATGCAAGTGGTAATGTGATAGCTATTAGACATCCAGATACATCGGAAAGCACTTTCGGATATGATGGGCTAGGTAATATGTTATGGAGTTTAAACCCTGATAAAGGTTACACTAAATATCGGTATGATAAAAATGGGAATCTCATTTTTGAACAAGATGCTTACCGAAGAGAACAAGTTGATACGGGGTGGGTATATCACTTATATGATGAATTAGATCGTAAAATAGAATCCGGAATTGCACACATCTCTGGGGAGGAAGAACCAGGAAGTAATTTTCAGAAAACAGTCAAAGAAACATATTATTATGATGAAGTTGAAAGCAGTAATAGTACGGGAAAGTTGACAAGCATCCTTGACCATGAAAATATGAACTATACACGATATCATTATGATGCCAGAGGAAGAATCATTCATGAAGACATTTATCCTGAGGTGAATATTGTTTATCAAATTGCAGAAACAGTTGCTGAAGTTGCTATATGTTTAGACGATTTAGGGAATCCTATACAAAGGAGTGAAACAATAATCATAAGCCACGATCAAACTATCGTGTGTACAATAGAAGGACTTATCTCTGGACAGACAAGCGCTGGGATAACAGTGAATGATGAAATTATTCCTATCGTCAATAGCCACCCCGTCTCTAAAGAAGTGTTTGCAGGTGATATAATCGAGATGGTTGTGGAGAGATTTGAAGAGGATACAGAGGTTTCTGCATCTGTTGTGTATGAAGACGTAACCAATGTTGTAGAAAATATTGAAGGAGCTGCATATTGTATATCCCATACATATAATTCAGCGGATAAAACAACAATGATCACATATCCAGACGGCACAGAAATTGAATATGTTTATAACCAATTAGGCCAGCTTGAGTCGATTCCGGGATACTTAGATGGATTATCGGGACAAGGGATTACATACAACCCAAACGGGTTCTTAACTCATCGTTATTTTGCAAATGGGGCTCACTATACCTATATTCCAGATGTCAGAAATAGGATTGTTATGATTGATGGGTCGCAAACACATAACATAGATTTGAAATATGAATATTATCTTGATAATAATTTAAAGAATGAGTGGCGTTTTGTTTCGGGCATTTTTCCCCCTTGGGAAGATGTTCTTTTACCATTTACAATACAGTCAGGAGGATATGTAGAAGAAACAAACGAGGATATCAAAAACTTGATGAGTATGGAAGAGAATAACCCGTGGTCGGATGAGAACATGATTCAAGTTTTAACTCAATTACCTGAGATATCAATCTTGCAAAGTGAATTATTATTAGTGCTGTCTATTGATCCCACACAAAGAACAAAATCTACTTTAGAATCCTCACTTGGAAGTTTAACACCAACCAGTGTAGTTTTAACAAACATTCTTGCAAATGATGAACAAAGTTTTTACCAAGAAAAAGCCAAAGAGATGTTGTTAAAATCTCCAATAATTGAAGAAGCTGAATTGTTTATACAAAAAACGTATTCGATAGATTCTATAGATAGTGTAAGTGCGGTATCTGTTTTATCCTCTGAGGAAATAAGACAAAATGTTAAAAAGCAGATTGTCAGCTTACTTGGGATGAAACAAGCTCCACCTCCTGAATCAGTTGATGATCAACTCATTACGTTCTTCACTGAAACTGCTTTATTGAATACATCTGCACGAATACAGAGAATTAGTTATTGGTTAAAGGAAGCAGATTATACATATGATGAATTACACAGGCTAAGTACGGTTAGCTATTCTCCGATGGCAAGCCCAGGCTCATTATTAGAGTTTAGCTATGATATTATGGGTAATCGAATAAATAAATTGTTTAATCAATCAGAAACTGTATATCGATATGATGTTGATAAGCCGAATAGATTATTAGGGAACAACGGACCTGATGGGTCGACGACAGATCATGAATATGATGAAATAGGAAATTTGATTATTGATGGTGAGTCAGGATATATGTATACATATGACTGGAAAAACAGATTAAAAACAGTCTCTGGGACTCAATTTGGTGAAATTGTGTATACATATAACACACATGGTCATCGAATAGGTAAACAAGTTGGTAATGAAAAAACACATACAATATTTAACGGAGATAACCCAATTTCAGAGTATGATAATGATTTTGAATTAAAATATCATTATATTTATGATAGTAAAGGTAAAATTGCTAGATGTAATTCATTCGGGATGAAAGAATTTTTTCACAACGATTATCTTGGCTCGGTGAGAAGGATATCAGATGGAACAGGCACGTTGATTTGGAGTCGTGATTATTACCCATTTGGTGGAACCCGAACTGCTTTAGGGACTAATGAACAAAATACATTTACATATGAAGGAAAAGAAAAGGATTTAGAAACTGACTTATGGTATAATACATCCCGATATTTTAATGACGAAGGAAGATTCACACAAATTGACCCTTTTTGGTGTAAGTACCCAAGTATCAGTCCATATGTACGAGTTGCGAATAATCCGTTAAGATTCGTTGATAGAAATGGTCAGGAAGTTGGTGACTGGTGGGATTTTTACGCAAATTATCAAAGAAGCTATGAGATTGGTGAAGAACTACTAGGTTCACATAAAGGTCATAATGATATAAATGATGCTATGAGACATTCTACTTGGCAAATGAGGACAACACTAGAAACTAATTCATTTACTGCCTGGAGCTCCGGTATCGCACATGAAATTGAAAATTTGTTGCAAGGTGGGAGTTTAGATGAAACCCTCATGGATCTTAATAATAATGCTGAGGGAAGAGATGCGGCTAATGAAAATAGAGAGATCAATCCTGATAATTTGGATATATTAGATGAGAACACTAAGGATAAAATTGAGTATGATGGTTTTCAAGAAAAAGATGACCAAGATAAAAATGAAGATGATCCCGATGAAATTCAAGAACATTATATTGCTTTCTTATAGAGTGTTAATGAAAACGATTAAGAAAAGTTTTACCCAATCGATTAATTCTTTTCCCCAAATAAAATTAAATCGCCTTATATATTTATTGATGGTTCTAGGGGCTTGTGATTCAGAATTCAATGGAAAACTTAAATTAATTAATAACTCAGATTTTGTAATTTCTACATGCGTTGTTAAGGTTGATGAAGGTTCCTTTAATGTGCAAAATATAAAGGTTAATGAGACTGTCGAACTTAAATACTCATTTAGTAAAGATTGTTCATATGATATATCCATAACGTTTTTAACAGGAAAACGAGTATCAAAAAAAATTGGATATATGACCCAAGGATTCTACTTTGAAGATATTATAATTATTGAAAGTGATACTTTAACACTTGAGAGAATAAAAGTAAATTCGAGTAGGTTTAGTGATCTCAACGACGATTTCTTTTGATGAAATGGAATTTTTGGCATAACAATTCGTTGTTTTAAGATGAGTAGTCATAGTCTGATTTTAAACTTTAAAAACACAATACAAATTCTAATTATTTCTGAATGCTCAACGCAGCGTATTAATTAGCATGTAATGATTAAGAATGTGATTAATATATGCGATCTTATTTCACATAATCAATTAATCAATGTTTGATAATAATTGAGATATATATTTAATGAATAATCTAATTAATTCACAGTATTTGTACTAATTTTTTTCCCCATTAATCTGCCATTTATCCATAACTCCATTCCGATTTATATCGACAACGGCTGTGGCTGTGGCTGTAAAGGTTGAATCTGTTGCTTCGGTAATTTCAATGAGATAACGCGCCTCACCACCCTCTGTAACCAGTTTTTCCTGTTCAAACCCAATCGCGATCAGATCGTTTGAATATCGATCATGTTCATCACGGTATGAGTCTTGTAACAAATATACCTGTTTCAGCATTAGCTTGGCTTCGGTCTTTTTTGTCTTCCCGATCACCGATGTAAATTTTGGAACCGCAAGTAGAACTAAGATACCGATAATGACTAATACGACTAATAATTCCGTTAAGGTGAACCCTGATTGGCTTCGTTTATTCAATAGATGATGATTCATAGTTAACTCCATAATTAAAAAGATGTGGTTGAAGATAATTCGAAAATAGGCAGATACATCCCAACAAGAATTGCTCCAACAAGAAGTCCAAGAAAAACAATAATAACGGGTTCTAGTAATGAGCTTACTGATTCAAGTTTGGTTTCCAAATCCAAAGAAATTGTATCATGAATTTGATTGAAAGCACCAAGGAATTCCCCGGTTTCTTCACTAATAGATAAAATATGGCCAAATTCCGGTTCAACGATATTGATTTGTGTGATGAGTGTTGAAAAAGAATGTCCCTCCTTTATCCGACGAATGATAAATGTAAATAAGCCATTTGTAAAAGAAGACCGAGCGATAGATTTACATATTTCTAATGATTTTAATAAAGTCAGCCCACTCTCCTGTAACGTGATAAGGATCTTCAGATAATATACTAAGACCAATTGATTCATGACCAATCCAATAATGGGCGTTTTTCGTAATCTTTTTATATAATTTCCTTTAAAGGAATTGGAATTCATCCAGGTTTTTAAAATAAATCCAAAGAATATTATAGTGATAAAAACACCAAGAAGAACCCATCCGAAATGATTCCCCATATTTAATAAAACCTGAGTAAACCCAGGAAGAGCCATGCCCATATCCCCATACATCTCTGCAAAAACAGGAAGGAGAAACATCATAAGAAATATTACGGTGAGTATTGCCACACCAATGACAACAATCGGATAGGTTAGCGCGGATTTCACTTTTTTCAAATACTTTTCCTGCGAATCCATATAGGTATTTATTTCAAGAGTTACTTCTTTTAATCTGCCGCTTTCCTCTCCCACTTTTATTAAGGATATGATCATCGGTGAAAACCAATTGGAGTACTTTTCTAAAGAGGTGTGAAAACTTCGACCTTGTTCAACTGATAAAGCAGGGATAACTGGATCTGAGAAATTGAAAAATAGATTATTATCACAAATTCCAAAATGTAATGTGAAAGAAGTTACATGGGATAACAAACCTGAGAAATATGATATAACAGATCATTTCTCTCAGAATAAATCGAAAGAAGAACTGATTTCTGAGTTTAATACCATGTTATCAGAAGATAAAAATGATGACCCGCCGTCTCGACAGATATCAGGCAGTAAGCCTGTCTTTGATCCATCAGTTGAAGCAGCCATATTTATGAGAGGGAAACATTTGATTTTTCATCATGAGCAATTAAAACAGTATCATAAGGGGATATATAAAGCATACAGTGATCGTTATTTTCTTGATAAAATAACCAAACAGCTGAAGGTGTTTAACAGCAGACAAGCAAAAGCAAAAGAAACGCTGGAAGTTATAAAAAACTCACTTGATGATCCCGTTTTACAGGAAAAAATCAATTCAGATCCAAACATCATCAATTGTAAAAATGGGTTGTTTGATCTACAAACAATGGAGCTAAAACCTCATGCCCCTGATTACATCTCAACACATCAAATTAACGCTGAGTTTGATATGAGTTCTGATTATTCTCGTTTTGAGCAGTTCCTTGCTGAGGTATTTATCAATGATGAAGGGAAACCTGACCTTGAGCTAATTTCTGTAGTCCAAGAGTTCATGGGGTACTGCTTATATTCGTCAATCCCATTTCATAAAGCTCTGTTATTTTATGGGGACGGTAGCAATGGGAAATCCGTCCTAATTGAGGTGATAGAGTATCTATTAAAGGGGCATACATCAAATGTTCACTTTGAAGTCATTGGGAAAGATTTATTCAGTACAGCTGATCTTTCTGATTCTTTATTAAATATCTCAGCTGAAATTGGAACAAACGCCTATTTTAAGGATGGCGTAGTAAAGCAGCTTATAGCAGGGGACTGTATTCGTGCCCAAAGAAAGAACCAACCCGCATTCGATTTCAACCCAACAGCCAAACACATTCTGACAGCAAACTCACTACCTCAATCCGCTGACAAATCGTTTGCATTCTTTAGACGATTCATGGTAATCCCGTTCCATCAAAGATTCTTATCACAGAATGAAATAGATCAGCTCAATGAGGATTTAAAACACAAGATAAAGCCTGAGAATCCATATTTAGTAGAAGAACTGAAAGAAGAAATAAACGGCATCTTTCTTTTTGCCCTTGTAGGGCTTGAAAGATTATTAAACAATCGAGGGTTTACTCAATCAGCTCAGATTAATAAGCTGGCAGAAACATTCAAAATCCGGTCATCAAGCGTAGAAACCTTTTTAAAGGATGAAACCGAGTTCCAAAGTGATAGTACAGTTTTGTTTTCAGAATTGTATGCGAAATATATTCAATTTTGTAATCATTATCATATCCCTTTGTTAACAAAAAGGAAATTCTCAGTTGAATTACAAAACTTAGGTGAAATCATAGAGAAAGGAACGGGGAATAAAACATATTTAAAAGGCAGGATATTGAAAGATGAAACGTACTAAAGTTACTGAAGTTACCGACACTTTACCTCGGGGAATTTATACAAAAAATAAATCTGACTTGAGGTATAGTAACTCTACTAACTATGATAACTAACAAACAAAAGAATAAACAATATAATAAATGAAAGGGAATAAGATGACTACAGAAAAACAGATGAAAGCAAACCGTAAAAATGCTAAAAAGGGAGGTGTTAAATCACCACAAGGGAAGGAAATATCAAAATATAATGCGTTGAAACATGGTTTATTGGCGAAAGCTATCGTAATCAACACGGGAGACGGGAAGGAAAAACAAGAAGATTTTGACTCCCTATTAGCCGGGTTGAATCACTATTATAATCCCGAGGGATCAATGGAGAGCATATTAGTGGAAAAAATAGCTGTAAGCTACTGGAGACTCCGTCGAGCAAAGAGATACGAGATGGGTAAAATACGATCCAATTTAGACACATTTTATAATGAGTTTAATATTGGCCATTTGAAAGATGAATTGAAGATGCTCAAATTAATATCCAAAGCGTATGAACCATTGTTGGAAGAGCTTAATGTTGATTTCAGTATAAGCTTAGATCACCCTCTGTCGAAATATTATGATTGTAAATGGAACCATTGTTGGGAGCAATTAGCGTACTTCTATGAAAAGCAGACTGATAATAACTGCGGTTGGATAGGAAAGGAAAATAAAGACATTCATCAATGGATTCTTGATCAGGGTTTTAAACCGAGCTTCCAAGAGTTTTGTGATATTTCCGAGGAATATATGTCAGGGTATAAAAAAACCGCAGAAGAAGTAGAAACCCAATTACATGATCAAGAATTGAAAAGAGACCGCATACCGTTAATACATGGGTTATTGCCTGAAGAAGATCTCAAGAAACTGTTGCGATATGAGACGGCGATTGAGAAACAATTTTATCAAGCTATGATGGAACTAGAGAGGTTGCAAAAAACCCGATGCGGCGCACTTGAACCCCTCCTAAGGTTTTAATCATTAAAATCGGTTCGTTTCGAAATATGGGAAGATACAATTACGCACAAACACCTGCGGTGGAAGAAACCTTGGCTTTATCCATACAATGGTTAAAGAATGAAGGATATCTTAACAACACGAGATCAGGGATTAAGGTATGGAACCAATTTGGGAAATCATTTAGTGTGTTTGTGAAGTCAGATCTTGAAAATGAGATTATATATTTAAGCTACGTTCACAATAGTGATCCCGTTAAGTATGGGATTTCTCTAACTTGCACACATCCTCATTTTGGAGGTAAGCGCTACTATTTCATATGCCCAAACATGAAATGCGGGAAGAAAGTTTATATTGTATATCTACCATTGTATACTAAATACTTTGCATGTAGGAAATGCCATAAACTACAGTATACAAGTAGCCGAAAAAGCGGAACCCGGTATATGATATTGAAGCGGAAATTGAAAGAGTTACCTTACCGTGAAAGATTACACATACTGGACCAGATGTTCAAACAAGGGGATTTAACGGCGTGTGAACTTTTAATTAATGAGTATACCAACTAAAGAATTATGGTATATTGTTTTGAATAAAAAATTTTCATAAATGATTTAGTGCTATAAAGGTGTTTGATTTGGAAACTATTCCCTCCATTCTTAACTTTATACGATTAAGAATATGCATTACAGTACAAACATACACATCAGAGATAATAGGGTTTGTGAAAGCTCTTCCGTTAGCATATACGGTAACCTGTCTCTGGCTAACCCTCTGCGTAAGGAGCTGAAAATGGCTTCACTTAAAAAACGCAGGGAAAAGTGGTATGCTCGAGTTCAATGGTGGAATAACAACCTAAGAAAAGAGAAACTAATACCATTACGAACTTCAAATAAAACCACAGCAAGAGTACGCCTATCAGTAGTAAACAAACTGGAATCGGACATTAAAGCTGGGATGAGATTTTCCTTCCCTTGGATGAACGAAGCGGGTGCTGTTCAAATCCAGAAAAAGATTTTGAATGATGTGATTAATGAATACTTGTCATTCAAACGATTGGAAGGATTAACAGAGAACAGTATTAAACGACTGGAGTGTACACTTTCAAACTTTGTCAGATTCAAGGGTTCTAATTGTTCAATTAATAGTATTGCTCATAAGCATATCCATGGGAGAAATGGGTATGTTGACTACTGCTTGAACAAAAAGAAACCCATGACAAAACCCAGTGTAAACCTTGAACTTCGGAATCTGAAAACGTTCTTCAAATGGTGCGTTGAAAGTGAGTATCTTGATAAGATGCCAAAGATAACGATGCTGAAAGTTCCGAAAGCAAAACCAAAGTATCTGACTGAAAGAGATATCTGCAAGATACTCGAGTTAGAGAATTTGGATTCAAGAATGAAACGAATCTTTGGATTCTATATAGCAACTGGAGTTCGTAGGGCTGAACCGTTTTTTGGATATTTGGACGGAGAATGGTTAATCATACCAGAAGAGCATACAAAAGCAAAAAAGGAGAAAGAGATACATTTAACCCCCGAATTACTCTGTATTTGGCAAGAAATGATGACAATGAAAGCAGAATGGGTAAAACAAGGGTTTTCGTTGGATAATCTCTTTGGAAAGGTCACAAAGCTATTTAAAGTGGCTGTTAGGGATGCAGGTCTTGATGATGGTTATCACTTACATAATACACGGCACACATTTGCAGTTCGTAGATATCTTCAAACTGGGGATATCTACTGTGTGAAGCAGGACTTAGGACATAGTTCTGTTATGGTCACAGAGATGTATGCTGAGTATAAATCATCAAGGCTGGAATCAGACTTTCCGATACTCACAAAGAACAAGGAAAAACACCGTAAAATCGCAATAGAGGATACGGTTTTGGAGGACACAACTGCCTTGTTATTGACGTGAGAACAGCGGACTCATAATCCGTTGGTTCGGGGTTCGAATCCCTGTGGGCCCACAAATTAAAATCCTGCAATCAATAGGATTTTTGATTATTTAATGATTTCAAACTTTCCCTTTCCTTTTCTCTGTAAGAATATTTAAAATCATCACAAAAGAAGAGAGGTAATTATCAAATTCATACCACACATCAAAAAATCAATCACCCTTTTCATGTTCATTGTCTGCAGTGCGATGGCAAATGACACCCTTTGGGTAGATGTTGAAGGTTCTCACATTTCCTGGACAGGCCGAAAAGTAGCCGGTGAACATACCGGAACGCTGAATCTGTTAAGCGGCTGGGTAGTGATGCAGGATGATCTGCTGATCGACGGAGAGTTGATATTTGACATGAACAGCATTGCCAACTTGGACGTAGAATCTCCCAAATGGAAACAAAAATTAGAAGACCATCTGAAAAATGAAGACTTTTTTGATGTGCCTTCTTTTCCTTTGGCTTCTTTGATCGTCAGCGGAAGTTCAGAGGTGACGGATAAAAAAGCAGGGCGCAGCCATGTTGTATCATCCGCGCTGACCATTAAAGAGGTAACAAAAGATATTTCTTTTCCGGTGATCATAAAAAAGTCAGAAAACAAGTATACCGCTGAAGGCAGCGTAGAGGTTGATCGAACCGAATACGGGATTCAATATAAATCCGGAAAGTTTTTTCCGAGTTTGGGTGATAAGATCATCGAAGATATTTTCACCGTTCAGTTTACTCTGATAGCAAAATAAGTCTAATTTTAATCCATGAAAAAACACCTGATTTACGCAATTTGTGTTTCATGGATCATTGCCCAAGCCCCGCCGGGATATTATTCAAGCGCTGACGGATTGGAAAGTGAAGCTCTTCGGCTCGCTTTACATCAGATCATCGATAACCATCAGGCACAGAGCTATAGTTCGTTATGGACGCATGTTCAGTCCACGGATGATAAACCGAACGGAAAAGTCTGGGACATGTATTCAGACATCCCCGGCGGCACCCCGCCTTACGAATACACGTTTGGTTCCGATCAGTGCGGAAATTACAACAGTGAGAACGATTGTTATAACCGTGAGCATTCCTGGCCGAAAAGCTGGGCAAATGATACGTATCCGATGAACACCGATCTCTTTCACATCTATCCCACGGACGGATATGTGAACGGGAGAAGAAGCAATTATCCATTTGGGGAAGTGAACAACCCAACATGGACATCAATGAACGGAAGTAAGCTTGGTCCGAATGTGACCTCCGGATACACCGGTGTTGTTTTTGAACCGATTGACGGATATAAAGGCGATTTTGCCCGCTCCTACTTTTATATGTCCACACGGTATCATACCGAAGATTCAAGCTGGGATGAAACTCCGATGACAGACGGAGCGGACATCAAGCCGTGGGCGGTGTCACTTTTATTGGATTGGCATCATGATGACCCGGTGAGCCAAAAAGAGACAGACCGGAATAATGCTGTGTTTGCCATTCAGCAAAACAGAAATCCGTTTATTGATCATCCGGAGTGGGCCGATTGTATCTGGAGCGGGAATTGCGATCTATCAACAGAAGTGATTACACCGGAATACATTTCTCTGTTGAAAAATTATCCGAATCCGTTTAATCCGGTAACGACCATCCAATTGACGGTGAAAACAAATGAATTCGGTTCTCTTAAAATTTATGATATATCCGGTAAGTTAACTGAAATCCTCTTTGAAGATGAATGGATTTCAGGCACGAATGAGTTTGTGTGGAATGCCGACGGAGTTTCAAGCGGGATATACTTTATTCAGTTTGTGTTCAACGATAAAATTGAGTCAAAAAAGATCCTATTATTGAAGTAGAATACTTCTCGGTTCTCACGCGTAAACCCGTGTAAATTCAATGCATTTTAAAAACGAATTTTAAGGATTTCATTATGAAAAAAATATTATCAACCTTTTTACTTTTCAGTTTACTTTTTGCCCAAACTTCTATTTATACCATCCAATATACTGAGGATGCCGGAAGCAGCAGCGATTGTTATCCATCTTCTTATTCCGGACAAACGGTTACCACGAGCGGGTTTGTTACAGGTGTCCGCAGCAGTGGATTTTATATGCAGTCTGAAGCGGGGGAATGGCACGGAATTTATGTTTATGACTCTAGTATCAATCCATCGGTTGGCGATGCCTTGGATCTTACCGCAGAAGTTGCTGAATATTATGGACTTACCGAGTTAACAGATGTTTCTGATTTTACCGTAACATCATCCGAGAATGTGGTAGAGTTTACCGACATTACAACCGGAGAACTGGCGAACGGCTGCTCCAATACCGGAGAAGCATGGGAAGGATCACTGATACGATTATCAAATGTAACCGTGACTGCCTTACCAAATTCGTACGGCGAATGGTATGTGGATGACGGATCAGGTCCCTGTCAAATTGATGACGGCATATTTGCTTACACACCTGTGGAAGGTCAATCTTTTGATTATATTATTGGATGTGTGGATTTTAGTTACAGCGAATACGGTGTGAATCCGAGAAGTGCAACGGATGTGATCGCAGATGCTTCCGGTGCTTTGATCGGAACTCCAACGATTACTCCTGAAGACCCGACGGATATTGATGACGTAACAATTCAAGTGACGGTAACGCATGAATCAGGAATAACTGACGTAACATTGGCCTATGCCGTAAGTGACGGCGGAAGCGGAAACCTTTCGATGGCAGTGACCGGGGATGTGTATTCAGCAATTATTCCTGCACAAGCTGGATGGACTGCGGTTACATTCACGTTCACAGCAACTTCAGGGAATGGCTCGGTCGTGACATCACAGGAATATGGATATTCCGTCACCGGATCGGATCTGCCGGAATTATTTTTCAGTGAATGGGCAGAAGGATCTTCTAACAATAAGTATCTTGAAATATTTAACGGGTCTGAATCCAGTGTTGATTTGAGTCAGTATTCCATTTCTTCCTGCAGCAACGGATGTAATACAGAAGGGGAATTTGATTATCCGAATAATGTGGAATTTCCGGCAGGGACCATTCTTAATCCCGGAGAAATATTTGTAGTTTGCCATCCCAGCGCGGATCCGGCAATTTTAGCGTACGGTGATCAAACATTTACTTTTTTAAGCAATGGCAACGATGCAATGGCTCTGACATTAGCGGGAGCAACCGCAAGTGCGTATGTCATAGTTGATATCATTGGAGAATTAGGCGGAGATCCCGGCAGCGGTTGGTCCGTCGCCGGGACATCCAACGGAACTCAGAACCATACTATCGTAAGAAAACCAACCGTTTTAAGCGGAAATGCAGGCAACTGGACTGCATCTGCCGGAACCAATGAATCAGACTCCGAGTGGATCCTCTACCCGCAAGATTCCTGGGATGATTTAGACGTCCATAGTCAAAATGTAAACGCACCATCTATTGCCGTCATGGATGTCAACCCGGCTTGGCTTACAGAAGTATCTGAAATTGAAATCACAGCCGAACTCATTGCCGTTGAAGGAAATATCGTTACCGCAGCAATCATGTTCGGAACCGACGGCTCATTGCTCAACGAAACTGAAATGTGGCAGGAATCCGGCGACGTATGGATGGGGATCATTCCCGCACAAGAAGGAAACAGTTTGCTTGAATTCAAAATAACAGCAACAGATGACGCCGGGAATACGGGAGAATCGGTGGTGAATTCACGGTTGATAGCCAGCTCAACACTGACAGATATTGCGACGATTCATAATTCAATGAGTACATTAGAAGGCGAAATTGTAACGATTAACGGGGTCGTCACGATCGGTCCCGGATTGCTGTCTACGTCCTGGACAAGCGCATACATTCAGGATAATTCCGGCAGGGGATTGAATCTGTACTCACCGACATTGATCGATAATATCGTTCGCGGTGATGAGTTGACGGTTGTCGGATTTGTGGACCAATATAATACAACCGTCGAATTAGTGGATTTTGCATACGAGACGATATCAACTGGGAATCCAATTCCCGAAGCGGCTTCCATCACAACCGTGCAAGCCAATTCATCCGATTGGGAAGGCACACTCATCACATTTTCCGGTGAAGTGACAGCAGCGGACAGTATCAGCACTACAGGCGCAAAGCTGACCGTAGACGACGGCACTGGCGCTACAAAAGTACTGATCTGGAATTCGACCGGATTGAACGGATTTGACTATCCGGTCGGTTTGGAGTTTCGTTTTACCGGCGTCGGGAATTATCAAACGTATTACGAAGAACATCAAACCTTAGTGGCTTACGGGGATGATATCGTTTCACTTGCGATTGATGATCAGTTGCCGGTTGCAAATCAATTTACACTTTTACAGAATTATCCGAACCCGTTTAATCCGACAACAACGATTACGTATCAACTCCCTGCGGAAAGTAATGTGACATTAGTGATCTATGATATTTTGGGGAATGAGATAAGCACATTGGTCAATGATACAAAAATGGTTGGTGTTCATCATTCAGTTTGGAACGGATTGGACAGAACCGGAAAATCTGTCGCGTCGGGGATGTATTTCTATAGACTGACAACCGAACAGGGTGTTAAAACAAATAAACTTCTCCTATTAAAATAACAATAAGGAATGCAGGCAAAATTGTCTGCGGATAGATTGAAAGGAAATTGTGTGAACCGATTTAGCTTTTTGTTCGGATTATTGATCCCTGCCGTTGTGCTCAGCGCTGCTGACCATTTGCTGATCTCTGAAGTTGTGTTACAGCCCAGCGACGGAGAATACTTGGTGATTTATAACCCGACTGAACAAAATATTGACCTGACGGATTATTATATCACGGATGCAACAGACGTCGGCACAGATGAAAAATATTATAAACTGCCGTCCGGTGCGGATTACTGGAGCGGGAACTCATCTGATTTTATCGCAAGATTCCCTGAAGGATTGATACTTTCAGCCGGAGACAGGTTGGTGCTCTCTGTTCGAGATTCGGTACGGTATTATCAAACGTACGGCATCAATGCGGATCTGGCGTTAATGGATGATATGCTCTCTGTGGATGAAACAACATCCACATTGGGGAGCCTTGCAGCACCAAAACTGACCAACTCGGCGGAAACATTGATCTTGTTCTACTGGGACGGTGTATCCGAAGCTGTACAGGATGTCGATTATTTACTCTGGGGTGATAACTCCTATGCGATTGATAAAACAGGGATAAGCACCTATTTAAATGATACGCCGGTTGAGAATCAATCGTTTATGCCGGTGCACGGAGTTGAAGAGAAATTATGGCGGATTGACCGCGAAGGGACTGAAACAACATCCGGTGGAAATGGAATAACAGGACACGATGAAACCAGTGAAAACCTAAACGAAACCTGGGAAGTCCGTCCGTTGGTTTCGACCAAACCGGAAATCACCCAAATTACGCTGACTCCCGAAAACCCAACCAGCGAAGACGCACTCACCATCGGTGCTATGGTTGTGGATGACGAATTGGTAACACGTGTTGAAGCCGTTACCACATTTAACGGAGAAACAACCGTGACCGAAATGCATCTTTCCGAAGGAGGTCAATACTCGGTTAATTTTGAACCTTTTGGAACCACCGGAGAGTTCATTTATTATATTCGTGCCGAAGATAATGCAGGACTTAAAGATTCCACCAATGTTTATTCAACAATGGTTACTGAACCGCCGATGGATATGTCCATTGCCGAGTTATTGGCTGATTTGGATAATTGGGTCGGGCAAGTCATTGAAATAGACGGTGTGGTCACCATCCCTGCAGGAAAACTGCGTACGAATTTCACCGAAGCGTTTTTGCAGGATGAATCCGAACGCGGGATCATTTTGTATAATTCCTCGCTGGATACTTCATTCCATCGGGGTGACTCTGTTCGGGTTGTTGCCGAAGTAGACGAATACAATGGAAAACCGGAATTGATCTATTCGGATATTGAAATTTTAAAAGAAAATGCTGAGGTCCCAGTGGTTGATCTTACGATCGAAGAATTCAATTCGCTGGAATATGATTACGCATTCGTCAAAATTTGGGGTAAGATCACTGAACGATCAGACCCGTCCGGGAGCAATACCGGAGCTAACATTACCATCCAGGATGAAACCGGCGCACAGTCAACTGTGAGAATATGGAATTCAACCGGAATCTTATTCGATGATGGATTCAATCTGGTTAATCCTGTGTTGGATTCATTACTCCAAGTCGGGACATTGATTGAGGTCAGCGGTATCGGTGGTTCATATAGCGGAGCGAGTCAAATTCAGCCTGCTTATGCATCTGATATCACGGAAAAATTAGAAGGAACACCGGGCGATTTTGATATTTATCTGAAAGTTGAACCTTATCCGTTTGTACCGCAACTTGGAGAAAAAATTGCGTATGAATTTAGTTTCCCGGAAGATGCGAGAATTAAACTGCGGATTTTTGATCTCGCAGGCAGACCCATCACAACTCTGTATGATGAATTCAGGGGAATATCATTTTTCAAAACAGGTATTTGGGACGGTCGTGATAAGATCAACCGAATCGTTCCGCCCGGAGTGTATATCATGCATTTAGAGGTGACGGATACACGAACCGGTAAATTAACGACGGACACTGCACCGGTCGTGATTGGAGTGGTAGGACGATGAAAAATTTAAATACAATGAAAAAGATCAGAACAATAATTGGACTCATCGTGATTGTCCCGACGGTAATGTTTTCTCAGGTGACAACCGAACAAATTTATCACGGAGCGCAGTCAATGGCATTAGCCGGAAGCAATGTTGCGAGTATAAATAATGCGTTTGCCGTGTTTCAAAACCCTGCCGGGTTGAGTCGAGTCAACCAAATCACCGGGGCGGTTTCGTATACGCAAACGGCCGGATTGTCTTTCTTCCCGCATTCGATGGCCGCAGCGGTTCTTCCCATCGGACAAAGTGGTGCAGGAGGAATTTCAGTTGAAAATCTATCTGTCTCAGCCGGCGGAGCATTGCTAACACAAGAGACGGCTTTGTCTGCTCATTATGGATTTTATGTCCAGAAAGATAGAAACTCGACCTTAGCGGTTGGACTCAGTACAAAATATTTAAGTGTTGAATACGGAAAGTCAGCCGGAATTAGCGGAGACGGTTCGGACGGTATCGATTTAGGCAAAAGCCAAACACTTGGCGTGGATATTGGTTTTCAGGCAAGTTTAAGAAACCGGCATTGGATGGGAGTATTGATCAAAAATATCAATCGCCCGAAGCTCGGAAAAACAGTATTGATCGATTTACCTAAGACCGTCGAGATCGGGATGGCATATTCACCATACGCCACAGTCTGGACCACCTTTTCGCTTCGCCGATCGGCCGGACATCCGACACAATACGGTGCAGGATTAGAATATGAACTAATCCCCGGATTGACGCTGTACTCCGGTGTGCATTCCAATCCGAATCGGCTCGGAGCCGGGTTCCGCTTGAGTGTAAATCGTGTCCATTTGGATTACGGGTTACTGACTCATCCGGTACTTTCATTGACACATCAGGTCACAATTGGAGTAAACATTTGATGAAAAAATGGTGTTCAATTCTGATCCTGGTCTCAGCGGTTTTTGGTCAAAAAGTTCTGCTGAACCAAGCGGCGTTTGAAGAAATTCAATCGTTGCCGATCTCTGCTGAACAAGCCGAAGCGCTACATGATTATGTATTATTCCAGGGGCCGGTGACCAGCATATATGATCTGCTGGATATTCCCGAGATAGATGTTCACACGCTGGACATACTGAAACCGCTGGTGTCATTAGAAACTGAAACGGCAAAGGGAACGGAATCCCGCCTTCAGGATCAATATCGTAAAGTCGAGAACTGGACAAGCACGGAAGGAGCCAACGAAGGCTTGATCGAAATCTGGCTGGACAGGCTGGCTGAACCGATCAATGTCAATGATGCGACGTATGATGATCTAATGTCCCTGCAAAATGTAAGTCCGGTGGATGCGGTAGCTGTGTTAAACCGTCAAAAAGAAGGCAGTATCGATTATCCGAAAGCATTACGAGGGGCGACGAATTTATCCTACTGGGGATATAAAAACATGGCAGATTTTTTCACGTACGGTGAAACCGATCTGACTCAATCCCCCCACGTTTGGTATAACATGATCTATAAAACGATTCCCTCAACTAGATCATTCGATGAAGAAGCAAATATCACAATGCCGGTCGGCAGATATCCCGGGAACCTACAGCACAAGTTTTTATACACAAGCGGCAGTGTTTGGAAATTCGGATATGCCTATCATCGTCAACTTGGTGAACAAAACCGATACACCAAGCTGTTCAATTCCGTTAAAGTCCCTGATGGTAAATTTGCACTCACATTTCGGAATTTAACTTTCGGCAATATCAAAATTAATCGGCTGATCTTGGGGGATTTTTCCGCGACGATGGGACAGGGTGTTGTATTTGAAAGCACAGATTTCTTCTCTCCGAGACGCTCCGGGTACGGTTGGAGCCGTCGGGTTGTCGGTGTTTTTCCTGACTTGTCAAGCACACACGAATATGCATTGCAAGGATTAGCAGTTCAAGCGTCCTCCGGGATGGTCCACGGATTTGCGTTTGTCTCAATGCATTCACGTGATGCCGTGATCAACGCTGACAGCACGTTTTCATCCCTGATTACTTTATCTCCGCGGATAAACTATGGTTATTCGGGAGAGTTGGCTTATCCAATGATGGATCAGGTGAATGAACTGACCTACGGCGGAAACTTGAGACTAACCTTTTCACCGGGATTGATGGTGGGGTTCTCATCCTATGAAAGTTTATATGACCGCGAACTCTCTCCGCAGATCACCCGAACTGTAATTGCAGCAGATGCCGAAGGGAAGTTTCTGACATCCATCGGTAATACAGCTGATACCGAAATTGCAGCGATGTATGCTTCGTCCGCAGAGTCACCGCTTTGGGATGATGCCTTATCCATGCGAAGGGTATTTGGGATTGACTTCACAACAGTAATCAAGAATCTGGCCATTCAAGGTGAATACGGTATTCTGGATAAAGACGGGATTGTAGGTGACTTTTCCACCGATCCGCGGGCGCTTGTGTTCAGCGCTTATTTGCAGTTCAACAGTTTGAACATGCTGCTGGTCTATCGTGACTATGATCTTGAATTCGATAACCCGTATCAGCGATCCTTTTCAAATTACCAGCGGTATAAAGGAACGATTTTTGAGGACACATTTTATTTAGAAGACCCAATCTTCGGATTGTTATACAACGCATCTGCGCAGCCTCAGGCTGAACGCGGTATCTATTTTACAAGCCGGTATCAATTCCATCGTCAGTTTGTTGTTGCCACAGATTTTGATACATGGACGCGTAATGCCGATCAGGCAAGATATTACCGGACGGTAGTCAAACTTCAGTATAGACCGGTATTTAATTATCGATTCAACATTCGCCAAAAATGGCAAATACGTTCAGCGTATAATGAAATGGATCCGTCCAGATTTTATTCAAGAGAAACACTGATCCGTGCACAATTACGGATGTCCAGATACAACAGTCTGGAGCTTATTTATTCCAATTCAACAGTTGATTTTACCAGTCGCAGGAGATTAACAATTGACCCGTCCACCGGAAGAGCACCCGCATTGGTCGGCAGTGCTGGAACGGGCGGAGATGCCATAGGATTTAAACTTACCCATCATGTAAATGATCGATTCAAAGTATTAGGGCAGGTAATGGCTTACAATGGATTTGTCTGGAATTTTGAAGATACTGATTTCCGTATCTTCGATTCGTCAACCGATGCACTACGGTGGTGGATCGCAATGTTCTCAAGAATCGGAGATCATTGGGCGGTGAGGGTCAAATGGACGACGGATTCATCTTTAGCGACGACGAATTATGCCTTTGCACCGGAAGATTCTGAAGCTTACGTGAGGGTTAATATGCCCGGATTAAACGGATTGAAAGAGTCATCCGATATAAGAATTCAAATTGACTACGCTTTTTAAGCGGGTAAAAACATGAAGAAAGATAATATGAACATTCATCTGAAAACGCACTTAAAACCGGTAACCATCGGACTGATAATGATTTTATCACTGGTATCAGCTCAATCTTATTTTTCTTTGGTGGTTCCACCGAGTTTTGGGTCGAGATCAACTCAATCGTTATCATTAGGAATGACCGGAACAGCCACGTCAACCGGACCGGATAATCTGTGGACAAATCCGGCAATGCTGCACACAGACAATCGGTTTTCCGTCACCGTTAACGGAAGCCTTAGACGGTTTGATGAAAAGCGAGCTTATCCTGTCTATGATATGTTTGATGATGTTGCCATGATCAATACCTATGCTGCGAATCGGCATTGGTACTCTGATGTTGACGGTGGATTATTAATATCCCTGCCGAAAAATGCGGTGCTTGGTTTAGCCCGTTCGGTCTTTTGGGATTTTACCTACGATTATGCTGAAGAAGTCAGAGGAAGCTTGCCGTCCGGGACATACAACCGTGATCCGCTGAGAGGATATCATGAGATAAACCGTTCCGGAAAGATCATATCAACAGATATCGGATTAAGTGTGCCGGTTTTTTCAGGGATAAAATGGGGAATCGGCGTCCATCTCTTAGATGGAAGAGATATTCAGGATCGGTACGGGATTACAGTATTAGACCCGGATGATGCACTGGCATCTGATTCAACATTCATCAGAGAAAGCGAGATTACACTTGATGAAAGTTCTACGATTTACACAACCGGGATTGCTTTCACACCAAAAAATGGGTTGACGATCGGAATGTCATATCAATCGGGGACGGAAATAATATTAAAAGATTTATGGAGTCTTCCAGAAATCGATGAATGGACACTGCTTCCGGGTTATAAAGATTTAACCAGTATCGAGGAAACCGGGTACGCAATCATGACACTCCCGGAGAAATTGACAATCGGGGTTGATGCGACGCTGGCAAATCCGATTGTAACAAAAGCTGTCATGGAAGTCCATTATTGTGACTGGTCTGACTTTGAACAAGCCGTGTTCTATCCTGATACCGAAGAATTGACTGAAGTCCCATACACATTTCAGGAAACATGGGAAATCCATGGCGGGATTGAGCATGTGTTTCAAAACAAAATTCCATTCCGGTTCGGGTTTGTGTATTCAGAATCACCGCTTGGGCAGGAATTTGAAACCACAAAAATCACGGCAGGCAGCGCATATCGTTGGGGGAAAGCCGTATTTGATTTTGGGATGACTTTTGGATCGGTACAATATTATTATCCCGACTTATTCAGAGCGGTTTCCGAGGAGCTGGAAGTGCTTGATCAAGTGAAGGAGTCAAACATAACTGCTGCATTTTCGTTAACCTATGAACTGTAAATCGGTGAAGATGTATCCACAAAAACTCAAAAACTCAGCCACTATTCTAACCGGATTAATCTGTGCTCTGCTGTTCACAAACGATCTTAACGCAAAGACCGCAAAACTCCATCTCATTTTTACCAATGACATCCGCGGTTCGATTCATCAGACGCCGGCTTGGTTCATGAATCCCGAATTCGGTCCGATGCTCAGCGGAGGAGCCGGTGCATATCAATATGTCAATGATGTGCGCAAGGATGCAGAACGCAACTGCGAACATGTTCTGCTATTGGATGCAGGGAATCTTTTCCAGGGAACTCCGCTTGGAACACTGGATGGCGGTAAAACTATGATCAAATGGATGAACCAAATGGGATACGATGCTATCACTCCAGGATTAAAAGACTTTGATCAAGGTGCAGCCAACATAAAACAATGGGCAGAGATTGCTGATTTTCCAATCCTTTCCGGAAATATCATCGATGAACAATCAGGCAAAACACCGGAATGGCTGACGCCGATCAGCTATAAAAAAATAGGTACGGTTACTGTAGGAATCATTGGATTAACACAAACGGAAATCCCGAATCAAACCCTTCCTCAAAATACAGAGGGATTCCATTTTCGTTCCGAAATCACCGCAATGAAAGAGTTGATTCGCGAAGCGAAATCCAATGGTGCGGATATCATCATCTCTCTTGCACATTTGGGAATTCCTTATGACAGAGAAGATGAGTTTGATGCACTGATATTGAGTTTAGAAGAAGGCGATACCCCTGAAGAAAAGATTGAAGGCTTGAATGCCATGGAGTTAGCTCATCGTGTTGGAGGAATTGATGTCATGGTTACCGGCGGTATTGCTAAAGGATATGACCATCCGTGGGAAGATCCGAAACATCACACTTTGATTTTGCAGAATTACGGGAATTTGACCGGAATTGGTCATTTAGAATTATTGATCGATGAAGACTCAAAATCTGTTTCCGGATATGAATATCCGACCGATCGTGGGATGCTGATTACCTTACTTGAAGATGATATTCCGCCGAACAGTGACATGGCAAAGGCAATCCAAAATTGGGTTGAGCATGCAGAGGTTGAGTACAAAACGTCCCGACCATACGCTGAAAAAGAAAAATCTTCTGTTGATGATATACAAACACTGGATATGTATACGGTTCCGAAATTAGGACATGATGATCGATTAGAGGTGATCACATGGAATTTAGAATGGTTTCCCGCCGCAAGTGATACTACGCTAAAAGCCGCTGCGGAGATCATACAAAAGTGGGGTGTGGACATTGTTGCTTTACAGGAAATAAAAAACATTCGGGCGCTCTCAACGTTGATGGATTACCTCCCCGATCATGGATACGTGTTAAGTGAACAATCTTCATTTATGGATCAGGCTATTGTCTATCGCAAAGATGTTTTAACGTGCACAGGGCAATACGAACCATTTACATTTAACGATTATTATTTTGCAGGACGTCCCCCGCTCATGGCTGATTTTATCTGGGAATCTAATGGAAGTCAGCGCCAGTTTTCCTTAGTGAACCTTCACTTAAAATGCTGCGGAGATGGTTTGTACAGACGACAAAAATCATTGGAACAACTTCATGATTATTTAAAAGAATTTGTTCTTCAGAAAAATGAGAATGTGATTGTAGTCGGGGACTGGAACGACCAACTTACCGATAAAGGAATGGATCAATCCTTCACCGCTTTTTTAGATGATCCGGAGTATTTTCAGTTTGCCACGATGGAGATTGCAAGTGATACGTCGCAGGCATCGTATCCCAAATGGATCGTCCCCAGTATTTTAGATCATATCCTGTTCTCAAAAGGGTTTTATGATGAGCATGAATCCGGAGGTGATGTTCGCACATTGCGTATTGAAGATATTGTCGGCGGATGGGAGATTTATGAGGAGATTTTGTCGGATCACCGTCCCGTGTTTTGGAGTATCCCCATTTCTGATTAATGGTGAAGATGGATCGTCGATTTAGATCACTTTTTGCACTGACTGTCTTATTATCTCTGGTAATCCTTATCAGTTGCGGATATCCAACCAAAACCGAAGATGATCTTCCTGAAAATTTAGGATTATCATTTGGAGCATCCTCGACATTTGAAGTCATCTCATGGAATTTAGAGACCTTCCCAAAATCTTCAGAAACAGCTGATAGAGTTGCCGATCTTATCCATGGGCTTGATGTGGATATTACGGGATTTCAAGAGATAGAAAGCTCAGTTGCTTTCGAACAGATTGTAAACCGACTAAACAACCTTTCAGATGATCATTGGGTCGGGTATCGTGCCGGGTCTTCGAGCGGAACCGGGATGGAATTAGCGTACATTGTAAACAGTAGTCAGGTTGAAATTATACAACCTCCATTTGAAATTTATGTGAATGATAACAGAGAATTTCCGCGAGAACCGTATGTTCTTAGAGTCAGGGTGGATGGAGATGAAATTGTGATCATCAATAATCATTTGAAATGCTGCGGAAACGGAGAGATTGAATCTGACGAATGGGATGAAGAAACCCGACGCCGAGATGCAAATTCCCTTTTAGAAGAATATATTGACTACTCATGGGATTCGACCAAGGTTATCGTTCTGGGTGATTTTAATGATGAGATCAATGAATCAGAATCGGATAATGTATTTTGGAATTTCATTTCTAATTCAAATACGTTTAAATTTGTAGATATGAGTATAGCCGAAGGACATACATCAGGGTTTTCGTATCCGACTTGGCCCAGCCATATTGATCATATATTGATCACGAACGAATTATTTGATGAGTTTGAATCAGAAAGTTCCTTCGTGACAACCATACAAATTGATGATGGTTTAGAGAACGGCTGGACGGAATATGATACACATATTTCCGATCATCTTCCGGTTGGATGGAGGTTTAGCATTGAGACTGAATAAATACATCATCATTTTTACTGTACTTTTTTCACTGGGATTTTCACAAACATCACAGGAAACAGCTTACATCAAATATTTTAAAAACGATTTAGATTTTTTATCCGACATTACGATGATGGCCACGGATCGGCATCAGCAATCGCATTTGATTGTATCATACAATGAGGATAATCTTCCGATCTTTATCGTTCATGTTTCAGCATCTCATGATACCTTGAAACGAGAAGTTTTGACCCACACATCTGAACATCTGTTGAAACAGAAAATATGTTATGATTCTGAGAAAACCTTAGTTAAGATCGTTCAGTTCGGAAGCGACGAACCGTGGAGTCAGGCATTCCGGTATACCATGGAGCAGGCAAGTCAGAAAGGATATTTTTCAGGGCAGCAAACCCAGTTTTTATTTTACCCAACAGGAAAACTACACCGAATAGATTTTTATCTGATAGACGGAACATCTTACGGTCAGATCCTTTTCATTTATGAGTCAACCGGAATGATCATGGAAGAAGTATGGAAGGAATTACCGAGTCATGTAGTCCTTCGCAGGTTTGTATATGAAACGGTAACTCCACCTAAAATCAGACAAGTGTGGGAATATAATCGGCAAGACAGTTTAGTCAGTCATGTTGCATTAGAAATGGCACCGGAAGATCAGCTTTACCACCAAGACTTTCCAAAATCAGGAAATATTTTGGATGAAGCACAAATCATTTTGGATGATCTCAGAGACTCCCGAGTCGTATCGTTGATCCCTGAACGAATTCCTCAAACCGTGTGGGATGTGATGGTGTTAAATACAGGAGAGGTTTTGGAGATTGAGTATCTGGGCCAAAATGAGCATGGATTTATCATCCGAATGAGGAATGATGAATCTGTGTTGACGATCCCGTCGGCGACCATAAAAACGATCACATCCAAATGGGGAGAAAATATCTTTCCCGGGAATTAAAGCATTTTATCTTGTTGTAGATAAAATTGATGTACGGTAAATTGACTGCATAATTTTCATAAAAGACAATCGTATGAGAACAAAATTATCTATTATTATGATCACAGCAGCCTGTACGTTTTTACAGGCTCAAGCAACCAGCTATCCGCCCCCGGTTGATCTCATCACACTCCCAACTGCAGGGACATTAGTCCGCGGAAGTTATGTCATTGACCTCCGTTTACAAAAAGGCGGCGGGCTTACGCTGGGATTAGCCGTTGGAATTACCGACCGGTTTCAATTCGGGCTGTCTTACGGTGCCAGTTTTTTGATCGGCGACAGTTTAGCCGTTCCGTATCCGCGTCCTGAAGCCAATATCAAATATCGCCTTGTTGATGAATCGGTTTCAATGCCGGGGATTTCTTTGGGATTGAATACACAAGGGACCGGCGCATATCATGATGAAGATCATCTCCAAAGATATGATACCAAAGCCCAGGGACTCTTTTTAGTCCTCAGCAAAAATTGGAAATCACCCTTTGGAAATTTCGGATTGCATGCCGGGACCAATTATAATTTTTTAGAGGTCAAAGATGAGGATAAAGATCTGAATCTGTTCTTTGGGACTGATTTCGAATTCAATCCGGAATTATCGCTGTTGATCGAGTATAATGCTGCATTAAATGAAAATGATATGACAGCTCAAACAATCGCGCTGAACCGCGGTGGTTATTTGAATGCAGCGATCCGATGGACTTTTGTAGAACATTTGCACTTAGAATTTGATTTTAACAATCTGCTGTTTGATAAAGACAAAGTTCAATATTTTAACCGGGAATTAAAAATCACATACATTGAATATTTTTAATTAAGGAGGAACAATGAAAAGAGGAATAGTAGTTATACTCATAGCGCTCATTACTGTCATGGGATTAAACGCCCAGGCTGTTGTGGGTGAAAAAGCCCCTGAATGGACATTCAACGATGCTGACGGAAAAGCATTCACAATGGATTCCTGGCCGGGGAAAATCCTTCAGATCAATTATGTTGATCCGGATGAATCAGAGTTAAATGAGCATTTTAATGGTGCCGTCAAATATGCCATTGACAGTTTGAAAACCATTGATCGTGCGACGTTCAAAGGATTCGGTATTGTCGATTGTGCAGCAACTTGGAAACCGGATTTTCTTATCCGGAAGATTGCCGGTGCAAAAGCCAAAAAGTTTGACACGACGATTTTATTTGACTATGATGCAGAGCTGCGGAAATCATGGAATCTAAAAGAAGATTCTTACAATATCATCCTTGTGGATCAGGACAGAGTTGTCCGTGCGGTGATTAAAGATAAAATCGCTGAAGATGACGTACAAAAATACATTCAGCTGATCATCGATCTTCAAAAAAAATAACGACTGATTTCTAACAAAGGATGTCTGACTTGAAGGAGACCAAGCTCTCCGAGACGCACATATACAAAGGCACCCTTTTAGATGTTTGGCGGGACGAGGTGCGGTTGCCCGACGATCGCACCTCCATCCGAGAATATATAAAACACCCCGGCGCAGTTGTCATTCTGCCGGTTCTCCCCGATAACAAGATTGTCTTCATCCGCCAATTCCGATATTCGGTTGGAAAGGAATTTATTGAGCTCCCTGCAGGGAAATTAGACCCTGGAGAGAACAGAAAAGATTCCGCTCGGCGCGAACTAAAAGAGGAAACTGGATACCGGGCAGAAAAGTGGACGGAATTAACGGAAATCCACCCCTGCATTGGATACAGCGATGAAAGCATCTGGCTGTTTCTTGCAGAGGATTTAACTGCGTCTCAGCAGCAAATGGATCATGATGAGTTTATTGAAATCATCCCTACGACATTAGACGATGCAGTTGAAATGGTTAAGAGTGGAGAGATCACAGATGCGAAGACCATCGTTGGGATTCTATGGGCAAATTCATATTTACAACATTTATTGAAATATCGTAGATAAAATTTATGTAATTTTCGCGCCGCGACCATGAAGAGTTGTGGACGTTTTAACAAGAAAATGGAAAAGGTTACCATGAAACAAATACTTATCGTTATAATTGTGCTCGGTATGATGGCATGTTCAGATACATCAGACAGCAATATAGGCAAGCCTGTTAGTTTAGAGACAAAAAAAGATTCTGTCAGCTACAGTATCGGTTATGATGTCGGAAGAAGTTTTAATGTTCAGGCTGTTGAAATTGAACCGGATGTATTCGCTCAAGGATTCTCCGATGCCTATTTGAAAAATGAAACTCCGCTTACCGAATCTCAAATGAGAGAGATCAGCATTGCGTATCAAGCGGAGCATCGTGAAAAACAAGAAAAGATGAACCGGATAAAAGCAGATGTAAATAAAAAAGCCGGTGAAGAATTTTTAGCCGAAAACGGAAAAAAAGAAGGGGTGCAAACAACAGAAAGCGGACTTCAATATAAAGTGATTACCGAAGGAAGCGGACCTGTCCCAACCAATAAAGACAGAGTAAAAGTCCATTACACCGGTAGATTATTGGATGATACGGTATTTGACAGCTCAGTTGAGCGCGGTGAACCTGCAACATTTGGTGTAAGGCAAGTGATCAAAGGCTGGAGCGAAGCTCTGCAGCTGATGTCCGTTGGATCAAAATGGGAATTATATATTCCGTCTGATTTGGCTTACGGTGCAAGAGGTCCGAACCCAACTATCGGCCCGAACAGCACATTGTTATTTGAAGTCGAGCTGCTGGAGATTGTCGAAGAAAAATGAAGCACGGCGTCGTAAAAGAATACGATCGATCAAAAGGATTTGGATTCATCAGCAGTGATGACGGTGATGATTATTTCGTCCATGTTAGCGGACTGCGTCAACACTTGCAGAACCGTGGACTGAGAACAGGTCAGAGAGTTGTATTCGACGTCGACTTTGGGATGCGGGGAGATAAAGCGATTAATGTTCGCACCGAATGACAAAACTCCCTCTGTGGTTGTTGCCACACACAACCCTGATAAATTAGCAGAGATGCGGGAAATTCTCCAGGATTTTGATTTACACTTGATATCATTGGAAAATTTCCCGCAGATCGGATCGATTGATGAAACCGGAACTACGCTCGAAGAAAATTCAATGATCAAAGCTAAAACCGTGCATCAGGTTACCCACTTACCTGTGATTGCCGATGATACCGGACTCGAAGTGGATGCGCTGAATGGGGCTCCGGGAGTTTATACCGGACGATATGCAGGAGAAAACGCAACCTATTCAGATAATATCATAAAATTACTTTCTGATTTAAAAGATATCTCTGATGAACAGAGAACGGCGAGATTCAGAACCGTTGTAACCTATCTCGATGAAAGGACGGAACTTCAAGCAGAAGGATGTGTTCAAGGAGTTATTACCGACCGCATGAGGGGCGACGGAGGGTTTGGCTATGATCCGATTTTCTTTGTCCCCGAGTTAAATAAGACATTTGCTGAGATGGAAGACAGAGAAAAAAACGCAATAAGTCATCGTGGACTTGCACTGCAAAATCTTCGTAAACTTCTCAGAGATACTTTTGAACAAGACTAAAGGAGATTTATCGAGACCAACGGCTAACAGACGTGTGACATAATCGCACAAAAATCAATTTTAAAAATAGGATATCCTTTGAAAATAAGGCAGTTGGTCAAAAATGCCATTTGGTTGGCATGGTGCAGCATTTTGCTGTCCCAATCCTCTACGCCGGGACAACACGTTCTGCCAGCGAGCTACGTGCCTTATTCTCCATACGTTGTTAGCGCGTTCCCCGACATTCCAAAACCGATTGGTGTCTATTTAGACACGCTTCGAACTCCGCAAGGATGGCTCGACGTCACCTACGGCAGAAGGGTCATTGATTTAAGTATCGCTCCGGACTGGTCTTCCATTACTTTCTCCGAAACTGTGGATGACCATATTCTCAGGATTCCGTTCTCAGCTTCCCTTGAATGGTATTTTCAAAAATCGTTGATGGTTAACCGTCACTTAAAGTTTATTGAACACGTTACTCAAACCAAACAATCCGGTAAAAAAGACAGCCGTCGACCATCCAATACCCTAGAAGTTGTTGGGGTTGATCTTGGAAAGTTAGGGAGAGCATCCCTGCGGGTGAGAGGGAATGTGAACATCTCCGGTAAAATGGTGTTTCAGGATCAGGAATTGGTCCGCTCCAGTATTAATCAAACTGAGAATACCCATATCGAATTTGATCAAAAACAAAACCTCAGCATCGAAGGAAAGATCGGAGATCGCATTACCGTATCAATGGATCAGGATTCCGAAAGAGATTTTGATTGGGAAAATAATATCCGAATTCAATATGAAGGAAAAGAAGATGAGATTCTGCAGAGTTTTGAAGCCGGGAATATTTCTTTATCCCTGCCGTCTACTCAGTTTGTAACATTTTCAGGAAGCAATCAGGGATTGTTCGGATTAAAAGCCATTTCAAAATTAGGTCCGGTCGATATTACAACCATTGCTTCAGTCGAGCAGACAAAAAAAGAGCAGCAGAAATGGTCAGGTGGTGGACAGGCTGAAACACAAAGTATTGAAGATTATCAATATGTAAAAGATCAGTATTTCTTTGTACATGAATGGTACAGAAACGGGTTTGATTCAAATAGTAATGACTATCCAACCCCAACCCCGTTTACCATCGCTTCGTATTATCCTTTAGATGAGGAAGGGAATCATATCATCTATGGGAATCGTCTTTTAATCAAAAATTTCGAACTCTATAAATTTGATAACTCCAATAATCCGGGTGCGGATGAAGGAACGGCTTATGCGGGGAACCCGCCCGAAGATATATCGGAGTGGAGTGATCCGAACCCAAATTACAGTAAACCAGGGAGCTATCTTAAGCTGGAGAGAAATTCTGACTATATTTTGTCTGAAGATCTAGGTTATATCCGGATGAAAAACAGAAGTCAGGAAGTATTAGCTTGTCATTTCACATTAGTACATAATGAAACGGGAGATACTGTGGTAACTGTCGGGCACGGCATTACAGAAACAGATTCTCTTTTGGTTTTAAAAATGTTAAAACCTCAAAATAATTCCCCTTCTCATCCTGTATGGGATTTGATGTTCAAAAATATATATTATTTAGGAGCATCCAATATTAATCCCGAAGGGTTTGCCGTTCGGTTGATGTATAATATGACATCTCCGATTCAGGACAGAAATGCAAACGGACCGTACATCACTCAATTTGGCTTGGATATCGAGGATAAAGACGGAGGATCACAGCCGGATGAAATAGTTGATATTGAAAATGGAAATATTGTTAATTTGGCATCTGGAGAACTGCATTTCCCCGCATTACATCCTTTTGTTTCTATTGATTCTCTTGAGGGGGGGGCAACGAACTCCCTATTAAACGATCAGCTTGGCTCAGGAGTAATGTACGAATCATCCAATATGACTAATATCCGGGCTGACAGCCGGTTTACGATCGAGGTTGATTATACCAATGTCAGTTCAACGATCAATTTGGGATTTATGCTGGTAGAAGGCAGTGAGGAAGTTTTTGTTAATAACGCCAAGCAAGTCAGAGGGAAGGATTACCAGATTGATAATTTCTCCGGGACCATTGTTTTTTTAAATGATATTGATCCGAATGCCAATGTTGAGGTTAAATATGATAAGCACGAGTTGGTTTCTTTCGATAAAAAAGTGATTCTGGGAAGCCGCGCTCAAATGGATTTAGGAAAAAACTCATTTATCGGCGCTACAGCATTATTCTTTAATCAATCAATCATGAATGAGAAAATTGAGATTGGATACGAACCGACACGGAATTTCATTTGGGATATCAATGGCCGCTACGAATGGGATTTAGAAAATGTGACTCGGGCGATTAATAAACTGCCGATCATAAATACCGAGCAAATGTCATCTTTTTCTATTGAAGGTGAAATAGCACAAGTGATCCCGAATCCCAATCCGATCAATAATCCGGAGACCGGAGATCCAAACGGAGTTGCTTTTATTGATGATTTTGAAGGATCAAAACGGACCACTTCCCCGCCGATCCAAAGACGATATTGGAAAGCTTCCTCTGCTCCATTGGATTCTGTTACACTTGAACCGTTTCCAGAGATCAATCGTGCAGGAATGTATTGGTATAATCCGTTTACTCAAGTCCGTACAAAAGATATTTGGCCGAACCAGTCCACATCTGTACGCGCACAGAATGAGACCACAGATATCCTAGTTATGCATCAAAAAAAGCGATCCCATCAGGATGATATGGGTATCGCAAGTTCGGATGTTTGGTCAGGACTTACAACATCACTTTATTCCGGAGACTATGATCAGACAAGCAGTAAGTTTTTCGAAATATGGTTAAAAGGAACCGAAGGTAAGCTTGAAATTGATCTGGGAAAAATCAGTGAAGACAAGAATGGGGACGGTAGATTAAACACAGAAGACAGACCTGAATCCGGATTGACACTTGGAAATGGTTTTTTAGAAGATGATGAAGATACAGGTCTGGATGGGTGTTTTGATGATTATGAAAACGGATGGGGCGGTTGTTTAGATTCCCTGACTTATTCAGATTATTATAATTCAGGGGAGAGCCAAATCATTAATAGGTCTTCGGATGTTGATCAGAATGACCCGAATGGTGACAACTGGTATTATAACGAGGGGAGCACGGATTACAGTCATGTCAACGGAACCGAAGGTAACGGAACCGGGAATAAGATCCAAGAAGGCGGAAAATATCCTGATACAGAAGATTTAGACAGATCGGGTTCAATTGATAAAGTGAATGACTATTTCAAGAAAAGTTTTTCAATTGACCCTAATCATCCTGATGCGATCGATTATCTTGCCGGAGAAACAATTAAAGACGGGACACCAACTGGATGGAAACTGTACCGAATTCCTTTAAGCCATTTCTCATTAGCTGACACATCTGTATCCGGCGGGATGGTCAATGACTGGACAGAGATTCACAACTTGCGTTTGGTCTGGTCCGATGTCGAAGACGGAGAGGCCCGATTGTCCATTGCAAAAATGGAGATCGTCGGAAATATTTGGACGGAGCTTGGTGTAGCAGATTCCGGAACGGTGAACTATGTGAAAGATGACAGTGTCTTTGCGGTGACCGTGATCAATACGGAAGACAATGCAGATGTTTATACACCGCCTAAAGGGGTAAAAGGCGAATACGATCAAATCAATGAAATTCGGTCAAAAGAACAGTCACTTGTTTTAAAATTTGACAATCTTGGACCGGGTGAAAAAGCCGCTGCCAGAAATACAGAAATGTCCTTCGCGGGTGATCGGGCGAAAAGTTTTCTAATTTATGACCGACTGAAGATGTACGTCCATGGCAGCAGTGACAATGCAGGGTTTGATGATTCAGACATTGAATTTTTCATGCAGTTTGGACGCGGAGACAGTTATTATGAAATTTCTCAGCCTATCTATGACGGCTGGGATGAAGAGAAAGGCCGAAATTCGATTAATCTGGATTTAAACTGGCTGACCAAACTAAAACTTCAAAATGAAGAGACAGTGACCAAATTCAGATCCACCGATGAATTTATCGATTCAAGTTATGTCAAACTTTATTATTTCACCGGAGCAGACAGCCAGCGGACGGGGAAACGAGTCAGAATCCAAGGGCAGCCGGCGATGAATAGACTTCAGTACATCAATGTAGGAATTCGGAACACCGCAGAGACGGATATTTCCGGAGAAATATGGCTGGATGAACTCCGATTAAGCGGTGTGAAAAAAGATCGCGGTGTTGCAATGAGAATGGTATCAAAGTTTAATTTAGCGGATTTGGGGAATACCACAATCAGTTACAGTCGAAAGGATGCTGACTTTCATGTGCTTCAACAGCGGCTTGGCTCTAACCAAACCAGCGAAGATTTCCGGATCAACTCAAGTTTTAAACTTCATAAGATTTTACCGAAATGGTTTAATGTATCCATCCCGCTTTCAACGTCATTCTCCAATGTGGTGAACCGACCGAAATATTATCCGGACACAGATATCCTCACCGGAGAAACCCCGCCGGATTCGATTATTTCTAGATCACAAAGTCTGTCGTTTAATACCAGCATTAAGAAAAGTACGCCTTCTGAGAATCCATTGATCAAATATACGGTAGACCCGATCCAGGCAACGTTTAGTGCGAGTCAAACAGATCAGTCAAACACATCGTTTTCTAAGAATCAACAACAAACTTATACCGGGAAATTGAGCTATAGTGTATCCTTTGGAAAGGATAACTATATTCGACCCTTAAAATGGATGGAAAGAGTCCCGTGGGTTGGATCGTCTTTAAGCGAATTTCAGTTTTATTATTTACCCAACGGACTGAACACCAGTATCGATTTCAGCGAAAAATTAGTTGAAAAACAGGCGAGAATTGGTGGGATCACACCGGATGATTATAATTTAGGTTTAAATCGAAGATTCAATCTGGATTATAAACCGTTAGATAATTTAAGCACTCAATACGGATACACATCTCAAAGTGATATGGATGAGTATCGGGGATATGCTTGGATGGCAATCCGGGATTTAGATCCGGGTGTTGTGACGTCAGAAAATGAAAATATGTCAGCTACATTTAACCCCAAGCTGGGCGAATGGTTTAAACCGACATTTAATTATTCGTCATCTTATTCTTGGAGCCAGTCCAAAGGAAGGGAAGATGATGGGGCTAATATAGGGTCACAGCTGTCTTTGTCGTCAAATCTGTCATTAAATATTACGAATATTTTTGAGTTAATTTATAAACCGCCGGCTTCATCTAGACGTACTGGAGGTGCCGGTCGCAGAGGTCGTGGAAATTTACAGAAAGACCCGGAACAGGAGGAAAAAGCAGAAACGAAAAAAGACAGTCCGTTTTTGACCTATATCCATACGTTAACCAAGAAAATTGATCCGATCAGCTTTACGTTTAAGCAAACCCGAAGTCAGCGAGGAAACGGCGTACTTGGAACCATCCCTGCCGGATATCGATATGGTTGGCTTGAAGATCATGGGCTGGCATATTCACCCAATGTCGGGACCAATATCGGGAGCTGGGATTTAAGTCGTGATTTAACACTCCGCTCGGGGATAAAACCCATCAGTCGAGTCACCATTTCATTGAATTATGCTCAAAATGTCAGTACTTCACGCGGGGGAACCGGCATAGATTCTCGGTCCATCAATAGGGATTATGTCTCTTTTGGTGAAAAGATGGATAAAGGATTCCCCTTCTTTGGCTGGAGCTTGAGAATGAGCGGTTTGGAAAAATTACCTTTACTCAAATCATTTGCTCAATCGGTTTCGATTGAACATGCTTACAGCGGGAAACAATCAGTCTCATGGAAGTTTGAAGGCGTTGAAGTATCCGGTATTAACTTCTTTGACATTAATAGTTTTATTGACCAAAACAAAACAGCGATGACAAAGTTATCGACAAACGCTAATTTTTCTCCATTGGTTGCGGTGACATTAAGGACACTTAAAGGAGTATCGATTTCTGTACGACAGAATTATAACCGATCTTTGGATGCTGTTCAAACTGGATTGTCCATTCGAACCGATAAAGCATTGAATGCCAGCGTAGGGTATAATCTGAGTGGCGGATTTACCATCCCGTTACCGTTTATAGAGAATTGGGAAGTAGATAATTCCATGGGATTCACGCTAAACTTGGATATGAATGAAAGCCGAACCATGGCGACCAAAGACAACAACACACTTTCACCAAAGGAATTTAATACGGGGTGGACTGTCGGAGCTCGGGTTTCATATTCGTTTACCAGTAAAGTCAGCGGCGGAATTCGATATGAATACCGGGAAAGTGACTCGAAAACGATGGGACATAAAGTCGATCGGGATTTCGGTTTTGATGTAAATATTGCCATCAGCGGATAGTTCGATATCAATTAAGTCTTTATGATTAAACCAATTTACAAACTGAGCCTTTTTATTTTCCTGCTCGCGGCATGCGAACCGAGTATTCCGGAATTTTCGGGTGATATGGCCTTTCAGTTTTTGGAACAGCAATGTGCATTTGGACCAAGAAACCCCGGGTCTGAAGGCTACACAGTCTGCAAAGAATATTATCTTCAGAAACTTCAAGCCGTTGCGGATACTGTGTTCACTCAAACATTCACATATACCGAAACGCGTACTGGGCAAACTTACTCATTGACAAATATCATCGCACAATTTCAGCCGAAAGCAGAAAAACAGATTTTATTGGGTGCTCACTGGGACACTCGTCCCTGGGCAGATCGGGATTCGAATCCTGCTCGCAGGGAAGAACCGATTCTTGGTGCCAACGACGGCGCAAGCGGCGTGGCTGTGTTGTTGGAATGTGCTGAAGTCTTTCATCGCTATCCGCCACCGATTGGCGTGAGCCTTGTGCTATTTGACGGTGAGGATCTCGGGAAAGAAGGCAACCCAAAAAGTTATGCACAGGGGTCACGCTATTTTGCTGAAAACCTGCCCATCGCAAAACCTGAATCGGCGATCATTCTGGATATGGTTGGGGACTCAGATCTGAGTATTCCGGTCGAACGGAACTCGATGCAGCAGAATCCGAATTTAGTCAAAGCACTATGGGATATCGCCGAAAAACAAAAACGCCCTGCATTTAAACATTGGCTGGGACGAACTGTGTATGATGATCATATACCGCTTTGGGAGGTTGCAGGAATCCCTGCAATTGATATTATTGATTTTGATTATCCGAATCGGTATGGAAACTATTGGCATACACATCAGGACACACCCGATCATTGCTCGGCATCCAGTTTGGAGCAAGTCGGGGCGGTGGTCATCGAATATATTTATACAATAAATCAGTAGGAAAATTCGGTGATAAATTATTATTCAAAACAAAAACGAAGGATTGAATTGATACAACACTATTCATATTTTCCATACATGAGGAACTTACTATTATTCATATTTGTGCTTGTCTTTATAGGATGCCCATCAAAAGACACTCCGGAACAGTTATGGTTCTGTGAAACCCAATTTGAGTTTCTACAATCAACTCAAGAATTATATTTTGAAGTTTATGCGGCTTCAACCTTTCAGGGATCGTCTCTTTCAGGAGTAGATATCCTATGGTATTGTACATCATTGGATAATGAACCGGATACGATCAGCCTGAATGATAGCGGACAATTTGGCGATATTTTACCCGGAGACGGTCATTTCGCAGTGAAAGTCTCTAATGATTCAACCGTATTGAAAAACAGCATTACACCGTCGACAATTGGAACGGTATATCTCGATGTTATCACCCAATATGGCACTTTACAGAATTTGAATAATGAATCATATCAATTAGGGAATATCCGCCCTTCAATTCTCAGTGTCTCATTCCCGGATACATTGCCAAGACCTTCACAACCTCAAACCTATGTTGTGGATACAATCAAAGTGATGGTTCATGATGCGAACGGTCTGAATGACCTTCAATCATGTTTTCTGTTATTCCAGAAACCGGACTCAACTTGGGCGAATAATGGGAATCCGATTTCACTGTATGATGACGGAGTGAAAAACCAGCAGATGTTTTTATGGGATGATTATTCATCTGACGGAATTTATTCACGGCTGATCACGATCGGGAGTGACAATCCACTGGGGACATATAGAGCCGAATTTTATGTTAAAGATCAATCCGGTGAATATGGTGAAGTTGTGGTCAAAACTTTGGAGGTGGTTGAATGAAGATGTTTGGGCGAACTTTCGCCGCGTTATTATGTACCGTAATTCTTAACGGGCAGTCGTTATCACCGCAGATTTTTAAATTGGCTAACCAAGATTCCGTTGTCATCACGAACGAATTGAAAAACAATTCTATTTACGATATTCGTTTACAAGGTGACTCAACAGTATGGATCGGCACAGGTCAGGGACTGGCTGTCTTGCGAGATTCTTTGTCAGTCCTTGCCATGGACACATTAACGTTACTGAGCGGTGAGCAGGTTATATTTCAAGACGGGATTGTTGCACTGGCAGCCCAGGGAGACCAGTTCTTGTGTGCCGGAATTTCCAACGATGGTGAGACACCGTTTGGAACCGGATTTTATTTTACTGATGCCGCGTTGGATGAAAACATCATTTGGACGTACTATCCTCAACCCGTGGATGCAGTCGGTGATAGTCTGGTCCCTTATGCTGGAAGAATATTCAGAGCGTTACCGGTTACAACAGACCGAATGAATATCACCTATGACGCTGCATTTACCGATGGGTACATTTGGGTGACATCATGGGCAGGCGGATTGAGAAGGTTGGATTTGAACAGTGGATCAGATTGGGATCGGGTCCCTCTACCGAAAGATTCACAACCGTATTTGATCACCTGTGCGGACACCGCCTATTCGGTGGATAATTTAGGAAATGAAATATTAAACAATTATTATCTAAATCCTCGAGACCCGAGAGATAACGGAAATCATAATCACAAAGCATTTTCGGTCACCGGATACGGCGATACAATTTGGGTCGGAACTGCCAACGGTATTAACCGGGGAATTCTCGGACAGGACGGCTGTATCGATTGGGATCACTACTCTTATCCGCTGGACGGATTAAGTGGAAATTTTGTGGTCAGTATTACAAGCCAATATTGGGAAGGCGAACGGACAATTTGGGCTGTAACACTTAATGCAGACAGCCCGGGTGAAGAACGGGGTCTGAGTTATACAAACGATGACAGCACATGGCATGTGGTTCAAGCGCTTCGCGGTGAAAGGATTTATAATGTTCATGCGTATGATTCCTATGTGTTTGTCGGTGCAGAGAGCGGATTATGGATCTCCCCGGATGTAGGTGAGACGTGGGCCAATTATCCGGCTGCGGTTGATACAACCTACTTAGCCACCGATGAGATATTAAGTCAGGATGTTTTCTCCGTCTTTTTGGACAGCAGAGATTATTACGGACGGCCGGTCATCTGGATGGGAACATCAGACGGGCTTGGGCGCTCTGACGATATTTATGGCGGGAATTGGAATATTTACCGGACAAATTATCCCGGTATTTATGCTTACCCAAATCCGTTTTCTCCGAATATACATAACGTCATGGAAAGCGACGGTTATGTTCGGTTTCATATCGATGAAGTCTCATCTTATACGATAAAATTGGGTGTATATAATTTTGCTATGGAGCGGGTCTATTATTCTACCTATGACCGCAGGGATGCAAACAGCGGTGCATTAAAATGGAATGGACGAGACGAAAATGGCCGACGTGTGGATAATGGTGTTTACTTCATTAATTTAACATATTCAGAATCCGCTAATCAATCCCCGAGTGATCATTGGCTGAAATTGATCGTGGTTAAGTGAGGTTGAAGATGAAAAAAATATTAACTACGATGACCATGATTATGTTTTTAACCAATGCAGGACAGATATTCGGTCGTGATTATGCAGGGTATTCCGGCAGTTTTTTACGCATGGGGACCACAGCACGATCCATTGCAATGGGCGGAGGGTTCAGTGCAGAACTTGATCGAGGGTTTACCGCTTTTCATAATCCAGCCGGATTACCGTTCCTGAAAGACCGCCATGTGTCATTCTCACATCAGCAGCTTCCGCTTGATCGACGGTTTATTGGATCTGCATTTGCGATGAGACTTCCCCCAACAGCGGGATTAGGTATCATGTGGGTCAATGCCGGCGTAAATAATATCGATGGCAGAACGACTTCCGGTGTTCATACCGAAACATTGTCAACCGGTGAAAATGCTGTCTACATCAGCTTTGCCCAGCAGGTGATCGAATGGCTGGGTGTAGGAGTCAGTATTAAAATCCTTGATCAGCAGCTTCCGATGAACTCAAGCAGTATTGCGGGGAAAGGAATTGGATTCGATGCAGGCATTTTGATCAAATCGGGTGAAGATTTTGCGGCAGGGATCATGGTTCAGGATTTGAACTCGGGATACCAATGGAATACTGGCAGTATCTTTGAAAAAGGGATGATCTATGAGGAGAAATTCCCGACCCAATATCGTTCAGGATTCCGGATGAAGAAATGGGAAACTGATATCGTTGGTGAGGTGGCGGTGATCACTGATCATCAATCCGTGCTGGGCATTGATGTCAGAATCGGTGCGGAGCATACTCTTCACGACAATTATTTCTTGCGGGGCGGGATCGGCAACTCAAGGATATCCGTTGGCGGCGGGATGCAATACCAGTTGTTTAATAAGAAGAAAGCCTTTTTAGATTATGCATTTCGAATGGGAGCGGTTGCCGGGATTGAACATGTGTTTACCTGCGAATTCATTTTTTAAGTGTATCGGATACTGATCATGAAATCTCATTTATTTCGAAGTCTTGTTGGTGTTTTAATTCTTGCCGGGAATCTGCATTACGGTATCGGAACACAGTTTTTGTCATTACCAACCCACACAAAAGAGTTGGCAATGGGCGCTCATCCTCTTTCGTCCTTCGCGGGGAGTAACCCTGCCGGATTATTTGTTGACGGACCAAAACCTATCTTATCGGTAGCGTACGGTAAAGGGTATTCTGACGTAGCTCAATCATCATTTTCTTTACGCTCCCGTAACTTTGGCGGGACAGTTGGTTTATTCATTCGATATGCCGGATTAAACGGACTCGAGTTGCGACAATTAAGTCCATCTGATGATCCGCTGGCGGAATTCGGAACCTATGGTGCTGCAATCGATCTGTCTTATTCAAAGCAAACTCGCAAATTAAAATACGGCGTCACGTTACGCCATTTGCAAATGCAGATGCACACAGACCATTCCGGAGGTTGGGCTGTTGATTTAGGTGTTTTATCTCATCCATGGAAAAACGGATCAGTCGGTTTATCGATTTTAAATGTGGGAACGATGACCTCTCTGAATGAATCCTCACCGAAGCTGCCGATCCGATTGTTGATTGGAGGAGATACTCGATTCCAAGGGAATGGTTGGATGAATACAGTCATGGCAACGATTGAGTCTTCACAACATGTCCCCGGATTGATCTATCGTGTGGGCAATGAGCTTGAATATCGGTTCTTATCCCTGCAGTTAGGGACGCAAATATCACAAGAATTAGCGACGGTCTCTGCCGGAGTTCGTATTCATTCAGGCATCTATCGAATAGGATATGGGATTCGATTCGGATCGCAAGGGTTAGGTAACCCGCAATTGATTGATATTTCTGTGCTTCTGCCATAGTAATGTCTCAGAAATCCAAAAAATATCGCTTTACTTATATTATTATCACGTGTGTTATTGTACTGGTTTTTATCGGGTTTTACTTATTCAATCAAAGAGATCGATCTCCGGCAACTCCACTCATTGGTGAAGAACCGGTTTCAGAAGTAGTTCAGGATATCCGAGGAACCATTGCAATCATTATAGATGACTTTGGATATCGGAATGATGAAGTCTCGGATGGGTTTTTAGCCTTAGATGCCCCTTTAACATTTGCAGTTATTCCCGGGCATGAACATAGTCGATCTTTCTCTAAAAAAGCCGGAGAAGCGGGATTTGAAATAATTGTGCATATGCCAATGGAATCTCACATTAATTCGCGAGGAGAAACTGAATTTCGGCTAAATACAGATATGATAAGCCGGGAGATTGAAGAAAGGGTAGAAAAGGCATTTTTCGAAATCTTTGATGCGGTCGGACTAAACAATCACCAAGGATCTAAAGCCACAGAAGATCAACGAATTATGCACATCGTTGCAGACGTGCTGTCAAAACATCAAGCCTATTTTGTGGACAGTCGAACCAGTGCAAAAACCGTTGCGGAATCCACAATGAAAAAAGCAGGCGTCCCTTACATTGAAAGACAGGTGTTTTTGGATAACGATTTTGATCCGGGACTGATTTATAAACAATTGAATGAGTTAGTGCAGCTTGCAGAAAGTTCAGAGTTTGTCGTGGGAATCGGACATGTGAAACGAGAAACACTGCAAGTCCTCCGAGAGGAAATCCCGAAGCTAAAAGCGAAGGGATTTCGTTTCGCGTTTATTTCAGAAATTTTATGACAAGGCCTAACAATGTCTATTATCATTAAAGTCACCCGAGGAAGATGGATAGAAAGCAAACATATTGCATATGGAGTCGTTGTAAACGGAGAAGGTCAAATTGTTTATTCTTCAGAAGATCCTGATTATTTAACCTGTATTCGTTCTTCATTGAAACCATTTCAGGCAGCTGCTTCTGTGAGAGCAGGTGCGGTTGATTCTGCTGGTTTCGGAGAAAATGAATTGGCATTAATGTGCGCGTCTCATTTTGGCGAGGATATCCATGTGGAAACCGCAAAAGCCATGATTAATAAACTGGGATTATCCAGCAAACACTATGAATGCGGAGTGCACTATCCTTACAATAAAAATGCACGAATTCGTTTGTATTCAGAAAAAAAGGATGCCGAACCGTGGCACAATAACTGCAGTGGAAAACATGCAGGAATGCTTGCATTAGCGAAACATTTAAACGCACCTCTGAACAATTATGTTTCTCCGAATCATCCTGTGCAGACATGCATAATGGATTATGTGCGAGAATTAACCGGATGCAAAGATTTTCCGCTCGCTATTGATGGTTGTTCTGCTCCGACGCCATTTTTATCTTTGCGTACGTTGGCTTTGCTGTTTCAAAAATTAGCGGTATCTGAACAACCCGAATTGAATACGGTTTATTCGGCGATGACAAACCATCCCTATCTTATTGCAGGGGAAGATCGATTTGATACAGATTTTATGAGAGCAACCAAGGGAAGAGCGGTTTCGAAGGGTGGGGGTGAAGCCGTTCAGGGAATCGGTATACGCATGCCGGATGGAGAAGTATATGGGGTGGCTGTAAAGGTGCTTGACGGCAGCCAAAGAGCTTGCCCGGTTGCATCTATGGCTGTAATGTGTGAAGCAGGATTATTGTTAGAAACAGAAATAAAAGAATTAGAAAAATATCATTCGATTTCACTTTATAATCTTAAAAAGTTGCACATTGGTGAAATAAAAGCTTTCGTAAATAAAAAGGAGAGGCTGTAGCAAAATGATCGCTACTTACGGGTTTCAATCCAATGTTTCAACGTCCAAAGAAGAATGACGGTTCCGATGATAACAAGGAGCCCGGATAAGATAGATAAAGTAAGCGTGTTCATAATGTCATTCAAAAATTACTGGAATATGATTTAAAAGAAAAGATGAAAGTTTTCGTGAATGAACGCCGAGATTATAAAGGATTTCTTTTTATGATACGCTATATAAAAGACAAAATCATCTTGAATAAATACCGAAAATCTCGTAAACTAGACCGACCAGTCGGTTTATTAATAAGCAGTTTTGCATAAAAATTTATTTTAATCCGTATTAAAGGAGATATTGATGAAAATAGGTGTATTAGTTAAACAGGTCCCTGTCAGTGATTCATCGTTGAGACTGACTGCAGACCAACAATGGATCGAAGAAACATCATTAAACTTTGAAATGAACGAGAATGACTCCTATGCCTTGGAAGAAGCACTCCAAATTCGCGAAGGATCGGGTGAGGGTGAAGTGGTCGTTGTTAGTTTAGGACCCGCAGACCGGACCCCCAAAATTCTAAGGGAAGCTCTTTCAAAAGGCGCGGATCGCGGAATTCATATTATTGAGTCAACCCCATTTGACTCTGATCCGTATGTTCTTGCCAAATTATTTCATGAAGCCGTCAAGGATGAGGCCTTCGATCTTCTTCTCTGTGGATTACAATCCGATGACATGAGTACCGGACAGACTGGTTTGATCCTTGGAGAATTATTAGGGATGTCCACCGCTACAATGGTTGTTGAAACGAATAAATTGGACGGTTCCATCAAAGTGAAACGAGAATTGGAATCCGGATGGTTCCAATGGGTAACACTCCCGTTCCCGGCTTGTGTTACGATCCAATCAGGTATCAATCAGCCCCGATACGCATCTTTAAAGGGGATTATGAGCGCAAAACGCAAAGAGATCAAGGCCGTGGATAAATCCACACTTAACCCCGGCGACGCTCTACAGTCCATGTCTAAAATGTATGTTCAGCATAAAGATAAACGTACTGAAATGATTGATGGGGATACTCAAGCGATTGTTACGCGCTTGATTGAAGTGTTTAAAAACGAAGCCAAAGTTCTTTAGGAGGTTTAAATGGATATTCTGATTGTACTAGAAACAAAAGAAGGAAAAATTCACCGCATGAGTTTGGAAGCCGTTACGGCTGCACAATCCATGGCGAAAGAACTAAACCTGAGTATGAGTGCTTTGATCTTGGGCAGTGACGTAAATGCTGTTTCTGAGGAAGCAAAAAAACTAGACGTGCACGAAATATTGACTCTTGAACATGAGCTTTTATCCCAGTATTCTGCTGACGGGTATACGGAAGCCCTGAAGCAGATCATAGAACAGGAAACGCCCAAATACGTTATGATGGGATACACGTATCAAGCACGCGATTGGGTTCCAAAGGTCAGTGTTCGATTACAAATACCGTATATTTCAGATGTGGTTATGATTAAAACCGATGAAAGCACGCCTGCATTTACCCGAATGGTGTATAATGGAAAATTGATGAGTGATATCCTTCCTAAAACAGAAGGAACAGCCCTTGTCAGCTTCCAGGCGGCGGCTTATCCTGCAGATGGAGTTGCCTTTGGAGAAGCAAATCTGCGATCCGTTCAAGTGAACTTGGATGATTCTATGATCAAAACGGTTTCCGAAGAACCATTTACGGAGGAATCCGGCGGTGTTGATCTTTCTACAGCTGAAGTAATTGTATCGGTAGGGCGAGGAATCGGAAAAGAAGAGAACATTCCTCTAGTCGAAGCATTAGCAAAAGCATTGAACGCTGAAGTTGGGTCATCACGTCCGATCGTGGATGCGGGCTGGCTGCCGACGTTCCGGCAAGTTGGAAGTTCAGGACAAAGTGTAGCACCAAAGCTATATATTGCATTGGGAATTTCTGGAGCGATTCAACATATTGTCGGGATGAAAGGATCTAAGAATATTTTAGCCATCAATAAAGATACGGAAGCCCCGATTTTTGAGATCGCGGATTACGGAGTGGTGGGAGATATTATTGAAATCTTACCAAAATTAACCGAAGCCGTTGGATAAAAATCTTTTGGTGTTTAACGCACCGGAATAAAAGCTGAACTTCGGAGTCCTCTTAAAGCTCCGATAGTTCTAATCACAAGGAAAAAGGAGTAGACTATGGATGGGATGCATCAGGTTCCAAATCTTATGTATGTATTTGGCATCTCGGCAATCGCAATATTTCTATTTAATCTTCGCCGATTCTTTCTCATTAATATTGGGAAAAAAGAAGACAAGCCATCTAATAGTATTTTTCAAGGAATACAAAATGTATTGATCTACGGAATCGGTCAGTGGAGAGTCAATCGAAGACGGTTTGGATATGCAACACTCATGCATTTATTCATAGGATGGGGGATGTTCGAACTCATTTTTGCGACCGGAGTAGATATGTTTACAAAATGGGGGCTTTTCACCTCATTTTTACCCACAATGGATACACCTTGGTTTGCGGCACTGAATGACTTAGGAGGGCTGATTTTATTTGTCGGATTATTGATGGCATTATATCGACGCCATATTCAGAAACCCGAGTTACTGCCCCAAAACGCTTTTAAAGGCAGGGGATATGTTTTGGGTGATACAGGATTAATCTTGATGATCATGCTATTAGATATTGGCGGGTTTTTCTCAGAGGCTTCCCGTCTTGCGATTGAACAACCGATCACCGCATCCGCTTCTTTTATAGGATATCCACTTTCAAAACTACTGGTAAAAGAAACTTGGCAGTCTGCACAACCCTACCTTTGGTGGGGGCATGCATTGACCTCGTTTTTGATCATTGCGATAATACCGCTAACAAAAATGTTTCACGCCGTAGCTGCATTGGTCAATGTGGGATTCACAAATATAGATGCCCGTGGGAACGTACGCACCATGCATGTAAGTAAACTCATGGAAGATCCCAACGCCGATATTGAGAATATCTCATTAGGAAGCAGTACGGTAAAAGAACTGACGTGGAAACAACTGCTAGATAGCATCTCTTGCACAGAATGCTCTCGGTGTACCAGCGTATGTCCTGCGAACAATTCCTTGAAACCGTTATCTCCAATGGAAATCATTACCGATGTACGGGATACACTGTATGCAAAAGACCATGATAAAATTCTCCCGGGTGATGTGATCAGCGAAACAGCGTTATGGTCTTGTACAACATGCGGAGCTTGCATGGAAGAATGTCCTGTTTTGATTGATCACGTTCCTACGATCACGGATCTGCGGCGTTACTTAGTTTTGTCCGAGGGGAAACCTCCTGCACAGGCGAATGAAAGTTTAGAAAAGACAATGAATATGGGAAACCCTTATGGTCTCTCTCAAAGTGATCGAACAAAATGGGCAAAAGATGCAGGAATTGAATTACCGATTATGGCTGAGAAGAAACAGACGGATGTATTATTCTGGGTTGGTTGTGCAGGCGCTTATGATCCGAGAAATCAGCAGGTGGCGAAATCCATGGTAAAAATATTTGAAGCAGCCGGCATAGATTACGGTGTGCTCGGCGAAGAAGAAATGTGTACCGGAGACTCAGCCAGACGGATGGGAGAAGAATACTTGTATGAAACCATGGCACTTCAAAACATTGAAACACTTAATCAATACAAATTCAACCGTATTGTTACTACCTGCCCTCATTGTTTTCATACACTTGGGAACGAATATTCTGATTTTGGCGGGGATTATTCTGTAGAGCACCATTCGCAATTTATGAAGAAATTGATTTCTGAAGGGAAGTTGACCGTAAGCAATGCGGAAATGGATATTACCTATCACGACCCATGTTACTTAGGCAGACACAATAAGGAATATAACGCTCCCAGGGATGTGCTGAAATCAGTTGTCCCATCAGCCAAGCTGATCGAAATGGATCAAAGCAAAGATAAGAGTTTTTGTTGCGGGGCCGGTGGCGGAAACATGTGGCACGAAATAGAAGAAGGAGATCGGATAAATCACCTTCGATTTGATCAGGTGCTAACTACCGGTGCATCCACCGTAGCTACGGCATGTTACTTTTGCACAACCATGATGGATGATGCAATTAAAGTACGTGGAAAGGAAGATGCGGTGAATGTGCGTGATATTGCAGAAATCGTTGCTGAAAATATTAAGTCGAAATAAATCGAATTTTGATAAAAGTTTGTTTAAATTCTCAAGATTATTGTAATAATAGAGTTCATTAAACAAACTTTCAGAGTGGTTTTATTCCTGAGATAAGACAAAGATTGTAAATATCGGTTCGTGTCAATAGATAAAAAACATTATTATCTCCCCTTTGAGAAAGAAAAAGGGTTTACGTATTCTCCGGAAGCGATTTCGCAGTTGACGGAATATGAGAAGTATAAGTTATCCTACCATCCTGAACGCCCTAAATTCTTAGATTATCTCTCCATTTTTTCAGATGTGGAACCCTGTTGTATTCCCAGTAAAGCTGTTGGTGCCTGCTTAATCCAAACCTATTTAGCAAACCTGAAGATTGGGAAAAAGATATATCCGGTGATGCTGATCGGTCAACAAACAGGTCCAACTTCTAATTATACTAAGCTCGTTCAGAAAATGAAAGACCCGGAAGAAGTGAAAAAATGGAATCACGGAATGCCGACACCTGCATCCTATGAGCGGGCAATCCGGGCCATCAAAATCGCGAATAAAGAAAAACGGATGCTGATCGTTTTTGTAGACACTCCCGGTGCGGATCCCACTGAAGAATCTGAAGAAGGCGGTATTGCATGGAGAATCGGTGAAACCATGCAGGGACTCGCAGAAGCTTCTGTCCCGACATTAGCGGTCATTATGAACCGTGCTTGCAGCGGAGGGGCGATCGCATTAACGGGATGCGATGTTGTTTTGGCTATGGAATATTCGACGTATTTGGTAATAACGCCCGAAGCGTGTTCTTCTATTCTATTTCATACTCGAAGCCGAGCTAATGAAGCCGCTGAAGCGTCAAGAATCACGTCGAAGGAAGGGTTTGAGTTGGGGATTGTTGATGAAATTATTCCGGAACCAAAAGGCCCTGCCCATCGATTCCAAAAAGAAGCAATATCGTCTCTGAAAAACCGTATGGAGCACTATGTGGAAGAATGTAATAAACTTCCTCATGATCAGATATTCCCCAAAAGGATTGAACGGTGGTCGAAGATCGGACAATGGGAAACCACGACCGAAAAAGTCATACAATCGATTCAAAAAAAAGTATCACGGCTGCCCAAATCAACTTCATCCGGATTTATTTCTAGACATAAAGGATGTTATTCTAATCGCCACATCCACCACTATGACCCAGTCAGTCTTGAATTTCTTAAATCCAATAACTATGTCTGTGAAATATGCGGGCACAGATATCTTAGACCATCTGCATGGGATTATTTAGATTTGATCCTCGATAAAAATTCGTTTATTGAACATGATGAAACACGGTATATCATAGACAAAGATATTTTGGACTTCCCGGGATATACTTCCAAACTAGATGAGACGCAAAAAACAAGGGGGCTTGCAACAGCGATGATCACCGGTGATGGCACCATTTTGGGAGAGCCGGTTATTTATTGCGGAGCCGGTTTTGGATTTTTAGGCGGTTCTTTTTGTATGACAACGGGTGAGAAAATTTGGCGGGCTGCGGAACGTGCATTAGAAAGTCGTCGTCCTATGGTGTTAAAGGCAGCCGGAGGAGGTGCGAGGATGCATGAGGGCTGTTCATCAATGGTCAGTATCCCGAAAGCACATGTGGCACTTACACGGGTCGAACGCGCAGGAATTCCTGTGATTACCATCATCACAGACCCAACGCTGGGCGGTGTGGCAATCGGTTATGGCTCAAGAGGGTCTCGTTTATTTGAGATCAACGCCGGGAATATCGGATTTTCCGGGAAACGAGTTATTGAGCAGTATACCGGACATAAAACATCCAAAGATTTTCAAACAACGGATTGGCTGATGAAAAAAGGTCACGCAAAACATGTTGTCAGTCCGATCAATATTCAACAAAAAATTCTAAAGGCCATCCATCGATTATGGCAAAGGGTTGAAGTATCGGGTTCTATATTGAGCTCGGAATAAAGATCTGAAAATTATAATCTTTATTCTGTTGGTGGAATATGGACTAATTCAACATCTAATTTTTTTGCAAGTTCAATAATCCGTTCATCGCGATAGAATTCTCCGTAGTAAATACGGTTAATACCGGCATTCGCAATCATTTTAAAACAATTATAACAAGGGGAAGCCGTAATATAGATCTCAGCATTTTCAATTCGTATTCCATGGCGGGAGGCTTGAACGATCGCATTGGCTTCGGCATGGATCGTCCGAACACAATGCCCGTTTTCCATTTCGTGACCAACCGTATCACAATGAGGTAAACCGCGGATACTGCCATTGTATCCGGTGGAAAGAATGGTCTTCCCGCGGACAATGATTGCGCCCACATGTTTTCGATCACAGGTAGATCGAGTTGCGACTTCTTTCGCTATGTTCATGAAATAGTTTTCCCAGCTGATGCGTTTATCGGTCATGGATTCCTCATAAAATGTGGTCTTAAATTAATAGAAATATCTCAAAATGCCTTCACAAATTAGATCGGATTTCAATCATTTTTCTGGTTGCAGGGATAGGATAACAAATAATAAAGTATACGATGGAAAACATAAGGATAATGGGAGTTACAATTAGATGGTTCGAATGAACACAGTTAACATTGCACATTATATATTATTCCTTACATCATTATTCTTAATGAGTTGTGAAGATAAACAGGCTGATAATTTACTTAACCAAGGATCGATTAGTATAATTATCAACGAGATAAATTATAACTCATCTGACGTGTTTGATCCGGACGATTGGGTAGAACTCTATAATGCTTCTGACGATACAGTTGATCTTGGCAATTGGATTTTAAAAGATGAAAATGATTATCATGCTTATTTGATGGACGTAAACACACTTCTTCCTCCAAATGAGTATCTTGTCCTTTGTAAAAACACAGTAAGTTTTGTCAGTTTTTTCCCAAATATGTTGAAGTATGTGGGAGATTTAGGTTTTGGTTTCAGCGGTGGTGGAGAAGTAGTGCGGCTTTACAATCCTCAAGGAGAATTAGTAGATGCTGTGGAATATAATGATGTTCTTCCCTGGCCGCTTTCTGCAGATGGTGACGGCCCAACGCTTGAGTTGGTTCATCCGTCGTTAGATAATTCTTTGGGAGAGAATTGGGAAGCTTCTGAGGGATACGGTACACCCGGAGAGATCAACAGTGCTTATACAGAATTGGAATAAGAGATTATGCAAACATTATTAAACTACGGTTTCGAACAATTAGAATGGCAGATCGCTTTACTGTCATTTTTACTGGCATTTTCATTAACCAGCGTTATAGCTTTAGTCTATGAACGAACTTTCCAGGGATTATCATACTCACGGGGACTGGTTCAGAGTATGATCCTCGGAAGTATCGTATCCTGCCTGTTGATGATCGCGATTGGTGATAACATTGCTCGAGGTATCGGTATCGTCGGATCGTTGGCGATTATCCGATTTCGTACCAATTTGCGAGATCCGCGGGATTTGGTTTTTGTTTTTGCTTCTCTCGGGATCGGTGTTTCGGCGGGTGTCCAAAGTTATGCTACTGCCATTATAGGTACGACCGTGTTTTGCTCGGTGGTTTTTGCGCTGTACGTTTCTCCTTTCGGAACACGGCGCAGACATGACGGTTTAATCCGTTTCCAGGTTCCTTCAGGATCAGAGACTTCTATGGAGGTCACACAGGTACTGCAATCTTATACAAAACATTTTGTGTTGGTGACGATGCGAAATGCTGCACAAGGGAAGATTGTAGATTATGCCTACCAAGTGAAATTTTCAGATTCATCTGCAAATCAGAAATTGGTTCAGGAACTTGAAAAAATAAATGGAATTCGCGGAATTACCTACATGAATCAAGAAGCAACTGTGGAGGTATAATGAAGTTCTTAAAATCATTTCACATGAATCAGACTCATTATATCAATTGGTACAGTCTGCTTTGGGCTTTGGCTGTCTTGGTTGTGATTTATTTGTTCAGCACTTGGCATATTGATAAACAATTTATCGGCATTGTAGAGAGAAAATCTCATCAAATTGGGACTCAAGAACCCGGGAAGATTCAATCCATGGCTGTTGAAGTGGGCGAAGAAGTGAGAAAGGACCAACTTCTTTCTATGCTCGATATCAGTGACCTGACCACTCAGCTGGGTTATTTAAAAAAGGAATTAACCAATCTACAAAAAATGGCAGAAGCTCGACGGGATATGTATTCGATAACGGCTCGCAGAGTACTTTTGGAAATGGACAATGAAGCCGCTGAATTGGTTGATAGATTATCGATGATCGAAGCCAAAAGCACCGAACTCACCGGATTAAATGCTGAGATCAAACGATTGCAGGAGGCTGAAGAAGCCGGGTTGGGCTACAGCCGGGACTTATCTGCATTAATTATTGAACGGGATGCCCTCGCCAGTTATTTAAGAGAACAAAGTAAAGATCAGAACTCTCACAGAATAAAATTAGAAACCACCCGAAAATCGAGAGAATTACTGGAGACAACAGATATTGACAGCATCTCAAAATCGTTGTTATTAGAGCAATTGGACTATCAAGAATCCTTACTACGAGAAGTTGCCGCAACCGAGCACCGTATTACACTCCGAACGATCCTTTCTCCGTGTGACGGCTATATTACTGAAATAACAGCTTTACCGGGGAATATTGTCGGATCATTTGACCCTGTGATTATTGTTGAAGAGAATATAACAAACTTTTTAGATGTTTATATTCCTGAGAGTTCAGACATAGAGTTGAAAATGGATATGGATGTTAGAATTTTCTCATCACGCGGAAAAATCTATAACACGACAGGAAAGATTACATTCATTCATCCAGGGTTTTCACAGGCTTCCGATCGTGTCTCTTTTCGCGGACAAGTGTTTTGGGCTCGGAAGGTACGCGTGTTATTATCGAACGATCACCAATTGATCCCTGGGGAAGTAGTGAATGTTCGACTCATGTAAGATGAATATCCTGACAAAATTCAAAGGTTGCACACAATTGATTCTAATCAGTCAATTATTGATTGTGTTTTCAGTTCTCCCTGGGCAAACAACAACCCCGATGTTATCCGAGCAGGAGGTTATTGATAAAGCTTTAGAATATAATCGAAAACTCAAATCCTATATAACCAACGAAGAGATTGCTGAATACAAACATCAAAGAAGCAACTTCCTCAACAACCCGGAGCTACGTTTCAGGGATATCTCGAGCCGCTATTATTCCACTGGATTTGATCAGCTTGAGGTCGGGTTACGATGGTCTCTCCCCGAACTTGGAGAACTGGGAGAGAAAAGACAAAGAGCGGCGGTAAATCATTGGGAACGGAAAGTAAGAAAAGACCGATATCGCCAACGATTAACCGCTCGAATCCGAAGAGATTATGCTACAGTATTGATGTGGGATCGGCAAGCAGAACTCGCCGATCAGCGTATGAAAAAAGAAATTGAACGGATTAAAATCATAGAAAAACTTGTGGAAGTTGGTGACCGTTCAATTGTGTATTATACAAAAGCAAAAATGTGGCAAGCTGAAGCCAGAAATAATTATTCTCGGGCAAAACAAAAACAAAATCTCGTTCGTAAAGAACTCTCAAATGAAAGCGGTATTCCCGAGAATGCAGTTCTAATAGAGACCCTTCTTCCTGAAATCACTCAAAGTATTGATGAATTGATTCGGTTGGCATATAAAAATCGTCCCGAGATCGGACTTGTACAACAAAGAATCAAATTGACGATGAAGGAAAATTACAATGAAAAATTAAAACGGCTTCCCTGGGTAACTTACACCGAGCTTACTTATCATCGGGAAAAATTTCCTCAAGAAGATTGGGGTGAAATTAAATTCGGGATCAGTCTCCCATTATTGAACTGGAATAGCGGAAATATCAAAGCTACAAACCTTGCCGTCAAAAAGAAAGAATACGAATTAGAAGCAATGGAAGAGTCCATAAAAGAGGAAGTGCAGTGGGCTTATACAGTTTATAAAGATTTATTGTTGGACTGGAAAAACTTCCATTCTTATGCGAATGAATTAATTGAAAACGCTGAGAAAGTCATTGAACAATCCAAAGAACACCAAGTGTTGATGCCGGATGAAGTCATTGAAATGGAATTGACTATTCTTGAAGATGAAAAATTGTTGTGTTCAAAGCGAAGAGATCTTGCCCATGCGTTGATCGATTTATATTATGCAATTGGCATAGAGAGCCATGAAGAATTATTTGAATAAAGATGATATAATACTGCAGGATGAATCCAGTAAATTAAAACGCTACGAATTAAAATATACGATCACTGAAAATCTGGCAAGTGAGATCCGTGATTTTATACAAGATATTTTTACGAAGGATAAAAATGTCCCTCCCGGAGAATCAGGATACATCGTAAATAACTTATATTTTGATACACCGAATTATCAATTTTATTATGATACTAAATTCAGGAAACTGACGCGATATAAACCCCGGGTCAGATATTATGGGAAAAAAGCCGACGGCCTCATTTGGCCGGAAATCAAATTCCGGAATGTCAATACGATTTGGAAGCAGCGATTTTCAATGCCCGCTGAAGAATGGCATGGATTGACCATCCTGCATGAAAACGGATCGAAGAATTCGACATTCAAATCTCAACTGGAAACATTTCAAGATGTAATATACTGGCATCAAGCTGAACCAATTCTTCATGTTCAATATCATCGGGAGCCGTATGTGACCGAATTGGAATCCTATGGCAGAATCACACTGGATCGCCATTTACGCTGTCGAAACCTTCATGGGGAAATAGGGTTAGATTATGATGATCAGGAGATGTGTTATTACGATGATCCGATCACATCAAAGAGCGCAGATTCTCTCGTTGTTCTGGAAATTAAGGTAGAAACTATGGTACCGTATTGGACAGTGGAGTTGATCCGAAAATTCAAACTTGTTCAACGCGGGTATTCAAAATACTGCTATGGGATCGACTCAATTCTGGATTATTTCGGGGAAGGACGAATCCCTCATAATTAGATAAACCGTCTACCAACCTAAGAGATAACCCGAAATCCGCCAGTAACCGTAATATCCGTTCTCATCCTTGGGGCGGACATCTTCGATGACCAGTTTAATTTGATGTTTACCGGGAGTTAAATTACTTCCTAAATCGATCAGAAGCGGGTCAACCTTATCCCCGGGGCACCAATTCGTACGATCATAATCAGAAGACCACGTTCCATTCGACCATCTTCGGGTATACGGATTAATCGCACGGAATTGTTTACAGTCTGTTCGCCAGGGAAGAAAACGATGCACTTCTTTTCCGTCAACAAAAAATACATTGTATTTAGACACGAACTCATCGGCACCCATACCATCTGTGCAATGCCCAGATACATTATAGTAAAATTGAACCGTATTTGATGTCTCCGGAATGATGACGGTTGTTTCAAGTCCCGCTTCTCCCGGGTCACTCAACTCGTAGGATAATTTATAAAAGACAGGTTTGACCCAGGTCGGGTTAGGTTTATTCGATGGCTCAAAAGTTAGGGTGAAATCCATATACCAGCCTGGAGTTACCCAGGTGTCAATCCATCCTGCGAACCTGCAATCTCCTTGGAGAAGCAGAGCGAGATGAGATACATCTGCTTCCCACTCGGTTTCTCCGCCATAAGCGGTCATGAATTTCATAATCTCAACATCGGGTTCATCCTCACGAATCAGCCGCACATGTCCTGCACGATCCCATTTATCATAAACAGAAAGTTCATCTTTTGGAATGGGGTGCAAATAGACTTTCGCTGTGATTTTCACATTCTCAAATTTTGGCAAGGATAAAACGGTTTGAATCTCCCTGCCGTTATCGAATGATTTAACCATCGAAGATTCGTGCGTTTGCAGCACAGAATCATTCACGGTGAAATGGATTAAATTGTTTTCGAAAACAGGAAATATCTCTGAACCGAAAACAGGAGAAAAGATCAGTAAAACCCCAAAAAGGTAATTCACCATTATTTTGTTTGTAGTTTCCATGTTTGAATTTCGAATGGTTGGAGGTGAACGGTCAATGTTTGTCCTTGGAAAGATTCAGTATCATTTCGTTCCATCAAATTGGTTTTAATCCAAGTCGTTTTGGTTGATATCGAGGACAATGTCCCGGTACTTGTTTTACCGAGTGTTTCAACAATACGGAGGATTAAACAGCCATCTTTTTCTGCTTTTTTTAATACCTCCATAGACAAGCCTTCCCCGGTGAGAGATGCTGGGGGACAAACATCATCAGAACGGTATCCGTCGAAAAGAATGAGAGGATGATTTAATCGAGCAGACTCGGATATTACATCAGAATGGATCAGATCTCCTGTGTGCGGATATAAACTATAAGTGAATGTATGCTGCCCGATGTCCGCATCTGGATCGGGATTGGTCGGGGAACGCAAAAGATTCAAATCAATCAAGTTATCTTTTACATGATATCCGTATTTACAATCATTTAATACAGCTACACCGTAATCATGATCAGAAAGATCTGCATACTTGTGGGCGACCACTTCAAACTTGGCTTTTTCCAATGATGTATTGTTATGAGTTGGTCGTTTCACATATCCGTACTGAATATCAAACGATGCGTTCTCCGAACGAATATTTGTTGGAAAAGCCACTCTCAGCATTTTATGTTTCTCTTTCCAATCAACCGTGGTGGAAAAATCCAATCGCTTATTGTTTCGGGAAAGATAAACCTTTTGAGAAATGGTTGAATTTCCAATCGACAGATCAAATTGAATTCCCTGTCTTACAGACCCATAGGTTAATGGTTTCGCTTGTAGGGATTTTGCATTTTCAATGAACGCCTTTCGATAGAAGAAGTCGATATCCCATGCATCCCAATTATTTGGGTGATCTTCATATAATGTAAATATGTTTCCTTTTTGTCCGGATGCCAAAATAGGCTGACCAATCTCTTTGTCAAAGGCCGTTAAGAGCTCTCCGGTTGAGGTAAACTTGTATTGAATGAATTCATTCTCAAGGATAAGTTGGTTAGGCTGGTCAAGGTTGGGTGTCTGCGTCTTTGATTTATAAAATGTTTTGAAAGAGTAGGGCTCGACAGTTACATATGCGATTGTTCTACCATCTTCGTTTTGAGTTGGAAGAAGGTCCCCATGTTGATCTTTGACACCAAAACCATTCCAGGCATTCGGAAGAACCACAGTGCCTGAGTACGTATCGTGTAACAGATTCATTAATACCAAAGAATCATCTGATTTATGAAACAGTTTATCGGCACCGGTTTTTAGTAAATTTTCACATGACAATAGTGATTTTTTATATTCCTTAATTGTGGTTTTGTAAACATCTGTAATGCTTGATCCCGGCAGGATATCATGAAATTGATTCAGAAGTGTATTCTTCCAAATTCTATCCAGTTCATTTTCGGGGTAATGAACCAGCGGAATACATGACCATAAAAACTCCACGGCTCTTAGCTTCTGTTCTAATTGGCGATTTCCTCTTTTAACATGACCTTGGGTTGTATATGTACCGCGATGATATTCTAAGTAAAGTTCGCCGACCCAGGTTTCAAGATCATCGCTATATTTTTCAATCCGGTTGAAGAAATTTTTTGCTGACTCAAAAGCAACCTTAGGCGCACCTTCAAGATTAGCCATACGTTTACCGAGTTCAATATTTTCCGGTTTAGGTCCGCCGCCACCATCTCCGACACCAAAAAGACTGATAAACTCATTCAAGAATTCCTTTTCTTTAAAGTGGCACTCAGCAGGGATAAGAAATTCAGTATCCAGTTCGCTGTTATATGTGTTTTCCGGTGGAAAGTGAGTCAAAACCTCTGATCCGTCTATGCCTCTCCATTTAAATGTATGATGTGGAAATTCATTAAATTGACTCCAGGAAAGTTTTTGTGTCAGAAAATACTTGATATCGGATTTTTGCAGGATTTGAGGTAAAGCAGCGGAATAGCCAAAGACATCGGGAAGCCAAAGATTATCAACATCAATGTTAAACTCATCGAGGAAGAAATTCTTGCCGTGGAGGATTTGCCGCACAATGGATTCTCCACTGATAAGATTGCAATCTGCTTCGACCCACATACCTCCTTGCAATTCCCACTGACCTCTCTTTACAGCGGTTTTGATCCGCTGGTAAATCTCAGGATAGTGATCCTTGATAAATTGATAATGCTGAGGTTGTGATGCTCCGAAAATATACTCAGGGTATTTTTCGATAAGGTTCAGTTGAGTGGAAAAAGTCCGTGCGCATTTACGGATGCTTTCTTTCACCGGCCATAGCCACGCGGTATCGATGTGAGCATGACCCACTGCGGCAACATTCAATGCCGATGCATTTGCTGGCTTATCCAATTCATTCTTTAATGCTGAGCGGGATCGATTTGTGTTTTTACGGTCACCGCCAAAAGCATCTATTGCTTCATTGAGGCTTCGAATAACTCGAGCTCGATGGACACTATCTTTGTCCAAGCGTTTGATCAACCCGAGTAAAATGCGGATATCCAGTATAAAATGCCACAGATCTTCATCGAAAATAGCCAATCTCATCTTCTCAACTTTCGCATCAAAATGACCATAGCGGTTTGGATCATTTTCATCGGGATCCGTCTCGAGGTAAACACCAAATAAACTGTTGGCGGCAGTTTCGACCCATAATTCAACAGAGTCCTGCGAATCTATGATGGCTAAAGGAACAAGGGTGCGAGCAAAGTTGGGGTCAAAAATGGATCCGTTTGTGATCCCCTGTAATGCCACTCCGTGGGGAGTAAAAACCAGTCCTTCACCTGAAAAATCCAGTTCAGCAACGAGAGGTTGATTCTTCCACATCTCAGGGATATTTGCCTGAAGATGGAACCATGCACTTTCCCAGGCTTTCCCCCAGGGGTTCCCTTCTTTGATCGGTTTGAAGTCTCCGGCTAAGCGATGCTCAAAAGGTACAGCTTCTTTTGACCATGAAAATGTTGCGTTAAACGGGATGGTTTCGATGAGAAGCATCGATCCTAAACGTTTGTAAAAACGGTGAATTCGATCGATAAGGATTTGAGTTTCTTTTTCGGTGATCATTCCGTTTTTAATTCTCCTCTGATGGTATAAACCCATCGTCCATGTCATCACGCTCCATGGTTCGTAAACGATTAAACATCTTCTTCAGATCGATAAATCCACCACCGGTAAACCAAATGATAGAGATCACAGCAATGACAATATGAATGATGAGAAAGATTTGCCAGAAGTTCATCCAGCTGGAATCCGATGCATCATTGGATAGGTTATAAATCGTTCCAATAACGAATACAATCGTCCAACCAAATGTCCATATATAGTTGACAAGGTAAATAAATTTATCGAAACGAGTAAACTCTTTACCCATTCCGAGCATTTTCCAGCCCCGTTCAGGGACTTTCGTGATGATTTTGGTTTCTTCTTTCAAGGCATATTTGCCGTGATGGATCATTTTATCCAACTCAAATTTGTTACTTGGGAAAAGTAATGAGATCAATATGTAGAGTGAAGAAGAAGCTCCCATTCCGATTGCCCAATAAATTTGCCCATTGATAGACCTTAGAGCTAGGATGCTGTTTTTCAACCATGCAAGATGACTTTGATCTATAAGCCAGTCATTGGATATTTGTTTGAATATAATTCCACTGACGGCAATGATAGCTCCGGTTAGCATGGCTGTCCAGGCAGCGGCTGTTGTTCCACGTCTCCAATACAATCCTCCGATGATCACAGCGCCCGAACCTCCAGCGAAGATCGCACCCGTAATGGCAAAGAAAAGAGCGATCTTTTGTGTCTGCTGAAACAGTAAGCTAAACAGAAAAATAAAAACAGCAACAAAGACAATGGACATCCGCAATACTCGCATATGCTGTTCGGGAGAGAAGGGTGTTTTGCGAAACGGCATAATCACGTCCTGAATAAGAATGCTGCCCCATGAATGTAAGTAAGAATCATGAGTACTGACGAATGCGGCCAGCATCACGGCAGCAAATGCACCAACAAGTCCGACCGGTAAAATGTGGGATAGAACTAACGGGACGCGAACCTGGCTTTTTATCGCACTGGAATCTAATGAAGCTAATGTTGAATTGACGGAACTCGAAATATGAGCAAAATCAGCGTGATTCATTATGGTATATGCAACGATAGGAATAAATAGGAAAAACAAGGTTTGAGGCATCCCTCGCCACCCGGCAAGGACACTTCCCATTTTTGCTTCATGTGCACTTTTCGCAGATGCATTATAAGCCTGAGTCCCTTGCCAGCTCATTGTTCCATACATGATGCCGATTATTCCAATTAAGAAATACCAGAAATTGAAATCTTCTACATGATTCGTTTTGAAGGGATTGATTCTGGATTTGTTTTGATATTTATCCTGGATTTGTGTGATTATCTCTTGCTGTTCCGTTTCGGGCATGAGTTCAAATTCGTTGGTTGTCTGCAGTTGACTGATCTCTGTTTGCGCTTCTTTTCGAGGTGTATCCGCTAAAGCAGATTGGATTTGTGTCCAGTCTACGGTAAAGAATAAAAATACAATAATGACGACAAACACAATATTGACAAAAATCCCCTGGAAAAAGTCCGCAATGATGACAGCAATCTGACCGCCTGTGAAAACGAAATAGAGTGAAAGGCTCAATAAAGCCAGCATCAGAATCGGGAAGACAGGGAGGGTCATTCCAACAATAGAGAAAGTTTCGGGGAGTCTGCAAAAATGAATAAAGAATCTGGCACCGACAGCTGGGAAGATTCCAAAGTTAATCAAACCGGCAATTAAGGCTACAAGTCCGGTGAATATCCGGAAATTTCGGCTATACCGTAATTCAAAAAATTGTGCCAGTGTCAGGCAGCGGGTTTGCCTAAACCGATAGATCACCCATCCGGAAACGGTAATAATCAAAATGACGAATGCTGACGTCATACCCCACCAGGACATGGAAAATCCTGCAATGTAGTTCATTTCCATGTAGTTGACGATGGTGATGGCTCCCAAACCAGCCACACCGCTGGAGATGCTGATGACATATCTCCCGGCTGATCGTCCGGCGGCAAGAAAATCAGAAACACTTTTCATCAAACCTCTTCCGGATTGCACCGAATAGATCATCCCGGCAAGGATGACAAATACAATTCCCCAATCAATGGGTGTCATTTATTCCCTTCCTTCCATGTTTTGCCGTCTTCCCGGATCAACACCTTCTCATTAGTTTTTGGATTGAATAACGAAGCTTCATATCCGGTGGAAGTCAAAATGATCTTAGGCGGCCAGATAAATGGATCAACTGGTAGAGGTTCGTGGAATAAGACAGGCACGTCATCGGTAAATCGATTTTCATTTTCTTTGAATCGTTTTTGCTGATAATACAGTTGCCGCAGAATCCATTTTGCATCTTCGATTGTATCCCACTTAAATTTTGATCTGTTACTTCCGACTGCTGCATCAGAAAACTGAACGAATCCCCACATTTCCGGATAGTGCATCGCAATTAATCCTTGAGGTGACCACACCCAATTATACTCTCGCTGCTCTAATTTCACGTAGGTATTATTTTCAATTTTCCGATCCCAATGAACGCGGGAAAAATTCACCCGCCACTGATCACCGTCTTTTGGTATTTTTGAAGGAGCGCATTCTTCAAGGACGTTCCACGGGATGGCGATTTCCACTGACCAGTTTTTATCGATATCGGTGGGATCGTTCAAAGTTCCGTTGAGATGAACTTTTGTGATCAGTCCCTGAATATCCCAAGAATCCACGGCAACGCGGCCCTGATCTCTATAGGGTTTCAGAAGAAGCAAATCCCATTCGGTAGAAAAGGCGTTTACTTCCAGTTCGTAGTAATGATGCGTATCACCGTCCGGATCAAGAAAAATTTCGAAATCGTTATCATAAAAAATAACCGCATCCCGTTCGGTTAATGTTGCCCAGATATGCGGTTCTTCCAGTTCAGCGCCAAAATAAAAATACGTGTCATCCCAAATCATTTTGACGCGCGTGTCAAAAAACGGTAAGGGTTTCAAATCCCCTTCAATATCCACAAAGGATTGTGTCCACTCGGCTTTTTCCCAAACTGCATCATCTAATTTTCCATCAAGGATGGGCGGAGCGGATGCCTTGTAACACAAGTATGTTTGCGGCTCAAACGGAATCTGCGGTATGGGGAATTCACTGACTCCTTTTGCAGCCAGAATGAAAAGGATGATACCAAATTTAAAAATCGCACGCATTGATTAAGTCCTTTACGGTTGTTTCCGCCAGCCCTACACAGGTGTCGGCAGCACCATAATATAGTTTCACCGGGCTATCACTTAAGGCAAAGCCGTCCGTATCCTGTTCTTCAACGATCATCCCGGAGGGGAAGACAACGTTGGGAACTTGTCCGGTCAATTCATATAATTCTCTGGGTTCTAGGATATTGTATCGGGATCTCGCAATGAGTTTGGCAGGATTATCTAAATCAAATAAAGCCGCTCCGGCCTGGTAAATATTTGATGATTGAAAATGGGTTGCAATGCCATGATAGATCAAAAGCCATCCATCTTTAGTTTTGACAGGCGGAGGTCCCGCTCCGATTAATTCATCCCAATAATGAAGTCTGCCATTCAGAACTTCGGAGTCAATTGTCCAATGGATCAGGTCTTCAGAATAGGACAAGCAGATCGTATCTCCGCTGGTGACCCCGTCATTTTCTGTTTGGTTCGGGCGGTCAAAACGGGCAAACTTTCCGTTGATCATTTCAGGGAAAAGAACACCGTTTCGAACGTCATTTTGGCTCATGATTCCCATAAATTCAAAAGAGGAAAGATCCTTGGACTTGGCCAACCCTAATTGGCAGCCTGAATCAACATCCATGGCAAACATGACAAAGAAAGTATCATCTATTTGTGTAATTCGCGGGTCATAAATATGGTAAATAGTTTTCGCCACGTTTTCGATCCCTGTAAAATGGATGGTTTCCTTCCGTATGATAAAATCGAATCCGTTATCACTGTCAGCCATCATCAGATAGGTTTCACGACCGCGGTTTTGAACACGCAGCATCAAATGATACTGATCTGCGGTTTTAACTGCCCCTGGATTGAAGACGGAGGAGACATCGTTGAGATGCAGACCCAAATTTGGGATATTATGACGGGTGATGACGGGATTATTCTTGAAACGGATTAACATAATAAAGAATTTATGACAAAAAATAGTGCCATGAAAATTAGAAAGCCCTACAGTGTCAAAATGACTTTCAGTCCTTTGGGTTCATTATGGAGGAAATTCAAATTCCAATGATGTGCATCGACAACCCATTGAACAATGGAAAGCCCAAGTCCGCTGCCGGGGATAGACCGAGTTGTCGGACAGCGGTAAAAACGATCGGTTAAATTTGAGATTTCATTTTTGGATACTCCGGGTCCTTCGTCTTGAATCACAATATTGACCCGATTATTTTCCGCCTTCATTGAAATTTCAACTTTCGTTTTTTCCGGAGAATATTTAATCGCATTATCAATTAAGTTTGATAATAATATTCGAAACCAATATTCATCGGCATGGAGTTCGGTTGATGTCAAATTATGAGGAACTAATTTAATTTTTTTTCGATCCGCTACTTTTTTAAACCGGATAATTTCATCATAGATGATATCATTGATCCATAATCGTGCTTTTTGAATTTGAATTGTGTTGGAATCCAATTTAGATAATATCGAAAGATCATCAACAATTTGGGACATCCTTTTGATCTCTGATCGAATTTCTACGGTTGAATCTTTATCTAATTGATCAGATTGGGTTATCAGTTGTTCTACTTGTGTATGGATAATTGCAAGAGGAGTTTTTAATTCATGGGATGCATTTGCGGAGAACTGGCGGATCGTATCTAATCCACCCTCAATTCGTTTCAGCATACTGTTAAGCGTTTGAGACAGATGTGCGACTTCATCTTTTGTCTTCGGTATAGGTAAGCGTTTATCCAAACTGCCTGCTTGAATTTCGCGTGCTTTCTGGGAAATATGCTGAATCGGATCCAATACACGCTTTGCCAGTGTCGAACTGCCGAGAACGGCCAGAAAAATCATCAAAGGAAGACCAATGAAGTAAATCCGTGTCAGCATCTTTTTAAAGTGATCAATTGATTCCAGAGATTTTATGACGATAATCCATCCATAAAAACCATTAGCGAAATATAAAGGTGAAGAGAGATATTGCCAGTTTTGATCATTTAAATCTTTTTCCCCTGTCCTCTCTTTCATTCTTGAAAAAGAACGATGATTAATGTCGATCTCCATATCAATACAATTTTCCGAGCGACGAAATTCATTTCCATTTTTATCAACAATAATAACATAGATTGGGTCTTCGGTATTCAGCTTATGATGAGCCTCTTCCCATTCAATATCCTCTTTAACATGCAAGTGTCCATGAGCATAAGTTAGAGACCGGGAAACATCATCCGCCTCATTGCTTAACCGATTAATGAGATCGCCCTTTAATCGTTTATTGATATAATAAAGCGAGCCGGTTCCAAAAATAAATATAATCGAACAAACGATAATGACAGACCAAAGTGTGATCCGTTTTGATATAGACAGTTCAATCATTCTCAATGAAACGATACCCGTATCCCCGGATAGTTTCTATATGATGTATGCCGCTTTCTTTCGTATCAATTTTATTGCGAAGGTAATTGATATAAACATCCACCATATTCGAATCAGAATCAGACTGGATTCCCCACACATGTTCAAGGATCTGTGTTCGGGTTACCGGAATCCCGGTATTCCTCATTAAATATTCTAATAAACGAAATTCTCCATTGGATAATGATATATCATCTCCGTTTACATTTACATACATTTTTTGAGTATCAAGGATTATATTCCCAACGGTAATTTTCACCTGTTGTTTAAATGCTCCGCGGCGGACCAATGCTTTTATTCGGGCAATGAGTTCATCCATGTCAAAAGGTTTAACCAAATAATCGTCCCCGCCTGAATCTAATCCCTGAACTTTTTGGTCAACCCCTGAAAGTGCAGTTAAAAATAAAATGGGTGTGGTGATATTTGATTCCCGTATTTCGCGACAGATTTCAATACCGTCAATGTCCGGTAACATCCGGTCAAGAATGATGCAATCATAGTCCTCAACGGCACACAATTCGTTCGCTTTCAGTCCATTGTCTGCCCAGTCACAATTATATCCGCAGGCAGATAAGTTAGACAGGATATGATTTCCGATCGTTTTATCATCTTCGACAATTAATATCCTCATTGGAGTCCTTCACTATTTTTTCAGAAAAGATTAGAATTTTCTAATGCAAGCTTAATAGTTCTTTAATATTCAGTTCTTAATTTTTCGACAGAGAAATACTCTTTAAATCTACACTTATTTCATTAACCACTCAACGAAGAAACGAGGAGAACATGAAAACAACAGCGAAAGGTTTTATTTTTTGTATGATTGCCTTCACTATGATATGGGGTCAAGACTACGTTGGATCTGATAATTGCGGAACATGTCACTATGCGATTTACTCAGACTGGAACGATTCAGGTCATCCGTATAAATTTTCTATTACGGAAGGGAATACCGGTCCGGAATATCCTGATTTTGTGACCAATTTTCAATCCACGTGGATGGATTATTTGGCAAATGGATCACTTGACTGGTCCAATATTGCCGGAGTCATCGGCGGATTTGGATGGAAAACGCGATTTGTAGGTACGGACGGTCATCTAATTGGAACCGCAGGGAGTTCGTTAGCAGGATCCGGCGAGGGACATAATCAATTCAATTTCTTCGGCGGTGAAGAACACGGCTGGGTGGATTATCATCCAAACGATATTAAAATATACAATTACGGATGCTTCAAGTGCCACACAACCGGAGGAACGACAGAAGGAACATGGTTGCCTGGCGTTGAAGACTTGGGAACCTTTACTGAAGGCGGGATTGGGTGTGAATCTTGTCACGGCCCGGGTGGGGACCATATTGGTGCTCCGACGACTGCAAATATCGATCTGGTTTATGAATTTGCTCATCTTGATAACAGCATCGGCGGGTTGGATATTGATGGTGTTGTTCATACACCGGACCCGGATGGTGACGACGTGAACTTCCTTTGCGGAACCTGTCATAATCGGAGTTATACCAGCCCGATCAACTCAGAAAATGGGTTTATCAAACACCATGAGCAATGGGATGAATTTGTTGCAACACGCCACGGAGACATGGGATTTAATTGTTCCACATGCCATGATCCACATAAACGGACGATATGGGATGGTGATGCGATTACGACAACATGTCAAACGTGTCACAGTGCACAAGCGACGACAACGAATCACGGTTCAAGCGCAACGTGTTTGGACTGTCATATGCCTTACGCTGCCAAATCCGGAACGACTCGCGGTGCCAGCGGATATAAAGGGGATGTTCGCTCACACTTAATGGCGATCACAGTGAATAGCGAATCCATGTTTACCGAAGATGGATTAAACGTCAGAGATGACGAAGAACGGCCAGCCTCCTTAAGCCCGGCATACTCATGTCTTGGATGCCATAATGATGATCCGAGTGACGGAATTCCAGATAAAACACTTGAAGAAGCTGTTGCTTCAGCTGGAGGAATGCACTCATCATCATCCATTGCTAACGCGGGACAAATCCCTGAAAAGTTCTATTTACATCAAAATTATCCAAACCCGTTTAATCCTGATACAAAGATTGTTTTCGATATGAGTGAAAAAGCTACAGTCAATCTTTCTATTTATGACATTCAGGGAAATATAGTGGATGAGATTGTAAGCGGGACTTTAGATGCGGGTCAGCATGTTACCGTATGGGACGGCCGCACAAGTACCGGAGGGATGTTGCCCAGCGGTATCTATATTGCAAGATTGGCGGCAAACGCTGACGTGCAAACCATTAAAATGCTTTTGACCAAATAGTTAGTTTCATTACTATGGCCAAAAAAGAGCCCCGTTTTCGGGGCTCTTTTTTTACAATGAAAGATGTCAGTTATCTGATACAACCGGTCGATTTTTTCTGATCCAGTCTTTGATGCCGTACCGAACGTTATTGACATGATTAAATCCTGCATCGATGAGTAATTTCGATGCAACCGTACTTCGATTTCCGGACGCACAATAAATCACGATGGGCGTGTTTTTATATTGCTCCAGTTCGTGTAATCTGTTTTGCAGACTCTGAACAGGGATAAGCACCGCATTTTCAATATGGGCTTGTTGATATTCTCGCGGTGTGCGGACATCAAGCAGCAAAATGCTGTCACTTTGGATCATATCATAAGCTTGTTCAGTAGACAGTATATGATATTGTTTTTGGACATACTCGACGACATGGATCGTCCCTGAAATATCCCCATAGGAATATTGATATTGACCCACCGTTTTCATTTTAACATAGGTTTCATGATCGGTAAATGCGTGGTTGATCTTAAGCGCAGGGATGCTGAGCGTGTCCCATTCAGAAGCTCGTATTTTGATATAATCTCCTCGGTAAACTGTAAGATCTTTTTTAGAACGGTCTTTGTTTAATTCGATGATCCTGTATCCGCTTTGAATATTTCCGGTCACCTGTGCTTGTTCTGAAGCCTTCCCGGTTTGATTTGCCGTACAGGCGATGATAAAAAATCCGGGGAATAAAATTATCTTCAGCCAATTATTTTTATTCATGATATAACTCCTGCTTATTTTATTGCGCTAACTATTTAAGGGATGAATGACTAGATCATACATCAACAAAAATCATCTTATATTAGTTAGTGTTAATATTAAGAAAAGGTTACACCTATTTAAAATAGCAAATCCAATGATTTAACGGGAGGAAATATGAATGAAGATGCTTGAAAAAAGGCCAGACAGAAATCATCCATTAGGCTCATGATAAATAAATTGGAGTTTATCTAATGATCAGAAAATTAAATTATTTTATCTGAATAAATAAATTCGTAAATTCTAATGAGACACAATCTCAATAACAATACAAAACGGAAAGAAACGATGAAAAAACAAATCTTACTACTAGTGATGCTGACGTTAAGTATGAGTATTCTCAGAGCAGATAACCGATCTTATGTTTGGACATATGAGTATATGACAATGAACAAAGGAGAAGCAGAGATTGAACATTATACTACTTTTTCGTCTCCAAATAAAGATTTACTTGACGGCACCGTGACAACGGAACATAATATAGAAGTGGAAGTGGGAATGACGGATCACTTTGACGTTTCTATCTACCATAACTTTAAGCAGAAACCGAGAGAAGGTGTACAATATGGCGGATATAAAGTTCGAACACGATACCGACTTGGGAAAAAACGTCAATGGTTATTTGACCCGCTCTTGTATTTCGAATATAAGGGTAAACCTGATTTTTCTGAACATGGATTTGAGTTCAAACTCATTGCAGCAAAGGACATAGATAGAATTAATATTTCTCTTAATCCTGTTTTTGAAAGGGAGTATGAACACGGTATTTGGGAAAATGAAATAAAATTGAATGCCGGCGTAAGATATATTGTCCATCCTCTGTTAAAAGCTGGACTCGAATTTAAAACGAGTGAATCCGGGTCATACGTTGGTCCTACTGTTTCTCATGGAAAAGGTCGGTTCTGGTTTGCAGTCGGAACGCTTAGAAATGTGGGGCGTGTAGAGGAAAACAAACCTGAATACATGACTCGATTTATCATGGGACTTGGTATATAATTAAGATAAAAGAATTGATTAAAAAATACTAACTAATAACTGCTGCTTTACTGCAAAAAACCTCCACCTCTCGATGAGAAATGAAGGCTTTAGTTGCGTGACTCCGGAGCGACTCGAACGCTCGACCAATGGCTTAAAAGGCCACTGCTCTACCAACTGAGCTACGGAGTCAAATGTTCATTTGTTAATCAAATGAAGCCAGCAAAATTACTGAATTATATTTAAGGATGAAAAATAAAAATTATCAAACTTTTTAAGGGTTTAACCTCTGAAATAACACAATAGGACCAATCGGAAGAATTCTTTGTATTCTATTTAAGGAAACATGTAATTTCTTCCGTCGAGATTTGAGCCGTATTGCTGCGACATTAAAAAAAGGAGCTAAAAAGGATAATTAGTGCATAGCCGGACTTAGCGCCGGTTTTTTTATTGAAAAAGGAATAATATGATAAAAAACCATTTATTCACATCTGAATCCGTGACGGAGGGGCATCCGGATAAAGTGTGCGATGCCATCTCAGATGCAATTTTGGATAGTCTGCTATCACAAGACCCGGACTCCCATGTTGCTTGTGAGACGTTGGCAACCAAAGGGATGATCACTGTTGCCGGAGAAGTACGAACTCATGGATTTTGCGAAGTAGAAAAAATTGCCAAATATGTGTTAGAAGAGATTGGATACATCAATGCAGACTACGGGATGAACAGTGATGAAGTCCGCGTGTTCTCCATGCTGCATTCACAAAGCCCGGATATTGCTCAGGGCGTGGATGAAAAAAGCGATCATGAACAAGGAGCGGGAGATCAGGGACTGATGTTCGGTTTTGCCTGCACGGAAACTCCGGAATTGATGCCGCTGCCAATCATGATCTCACACGCATTGACGCGCAGATTATCTTCGTTGCGGAAAAACGGAGAGCTTTCGTGGCTGAGACCGGACGGAAAATCTCAAGTGACTGTAGAATACAATGGGATGAAACCTGTCTCCGTAAAAAAAACCGTTATTGCCACACAGCATGATGATATGCTGGATCGTTTTTCAAGTGAAGAGGAAGAACATCAATTCATTGAATCGGAAGTGATCAATAAGATCATCATTCCGGTCTTAGACAAATTTGGATTACCGTACGAAAAGGACTTTATTGTGAACGGCACCGGTCGGTTTGTCATGGGCGGACCTGAAGCAGACACCGGATTAACCGGGCGGAAGATCATCGTGGATACATATGGCGGATATGCACCTCACGGCGGTGGTGCATTTTCAGGGAAAGATCCATCCAAAGTGGATCGCTCTGCAACTTACATGGCGCGGTATATTGCCAAGAATATCGTTGCTGCAGAACTAGCCGAACGCTGCGAAGTCCAATTCTCGTATTCAATCGGTGTGGCAGAACCGACATCACTTTCGGTCAAAACATTTGGAACGGGTGTGGTGGAAGACGATCAAATGACTGAAATTGTTCGTCAGGTATTTCCGCTGAAACCAAAGGAAATTATTGACCATTTGAATTTAAAACGCCCAATCTACAGCGCCACAGCCGCCTACGGTCATTTTGGTCGGGAAGATGATCAATTCACTTGGGAAAAAACAGATAAAATTGAAGAATTAAAACACATAGTGGGGAAATAATATGGTTGGAGATGACCTGAAGTACAAAGTAAAAGATATCACGCTGGCACCGGACGGTCGCAAAGCAATTGAGATAGCAGAAAAAGAAATGCCCGGTTTGATGGCTGTCCGTAAAAAATACGGAAGTGAAAAACCGCTGTCCGGATTGAAAATCACCGGATCACTGCACATGACGGTTGAAACGGCAGTACTCATTGAGACGTTAAAAGAACTCGGAGCTGACGTTCGTTGGGCAAGTTGTAATATCTTTTCCACTCAAGATCATGCCGCTGCTGCTATCGCCGATACCGGCACTCCGGTGTTTGCATGGAAAGGGGAAACTCTTGAAGAATATTGGTGGTGCACACTTCAGGCTTTAACCTTTCCCGGGGATCAAAGCTGCGACCTGATCGTAGATGACGGCGGGGATGCAACTTTGCTGATCCACAAAGGGTTTGAGCTGGAGAGCTATTACTCCGAGCATGGAAAAACGCCTCCGATTACGACTCAAGTTCGTGAGGAGCAAGTTGTGGAAGAATTATTACGAAAAGTGCTGGAAGAGGATCCGAATCATTGGCATAACGTGGTTGAAACCATGATCGGGGTTTCAGAAGAAACAACAACAGGTGTTCACCGTCTTATGCAAATGGAAGAAAGCGGGACGCTGCTTTTCCCGGCTTATAATGTAAACGACTCTGTGACCAAATCGAAGTTCGATAATATTTACGGATGCCGTGAATCTCTGGCTGACGGAATTAAACGTGCCACCGATGTCATGATCGCAGGAAAAACAGTCTGTATCTGCGGTTACGGTGATGTCGGCAGAGGATGCGCTCAATCTATGCGCGGATACGGCGCTCGAGTTTTAATAACGGAGATCGACCCGATCTGTGCATTGCAGGCTGCGATGGAGGGATTTGAAGTTGTCACCGTTGGCGAAGCGCTGCCGGAAGCCAGTATCTTTGTAACGGCAACGGGAAATTGCGATGTGATCACACTTGAACACATGCGGAATATGAAGGATCAATCCATCGTGTGTAATATCGGGCACTTCGATAATGAGATCGAAGTTGAGCTGCTGAATCAAGCTTATGATGCAGAGCGGACAACGATCAAGCCGCAGGTTGACCGCTATGATTTTCAAGACGGACATCAAATCTTTTTGCTATCTGAAGGACGTTTGGTCAATTTGGGAAATGCCACAGGACATCCGTCTTTCGTGATGAGCAATTCATTTACCAACCAAGTATTAGCGCAAATCGCTTTAGCCAAGAAGAAACCGGAGATTGGTGTGTATACGCTTCCAAAGATTCTTGACGAAGAAGTCGCCCGACTCCATTTGGATCATTTGGGTGCAACGTTAACAAAATTGACTAAAAAACAATCCGGGTATTTAGGCATCCCGCAGGAAGGTCCTTACAAACCGGATTCGTACCGCTACTAAACCAAACCAAAAAGGGGGTATGTATGTCAATGACAACACGATTAACATGGATCGTTTGTGCCGTCCTGTTTGTCACAGGATGCGCTGTTCAAACCGGATCGGTTAATACCGAAAATCGATATTCTGCAGAAAAAATTGATGAAACAACTGTTCGGGTGACATTCGAGGGCAACCATCAGCAGGGACAGGAAGATGTTCAACAGTATCTTATTTATCATTGTGCTGTTGTAACCATCCGGAACGGATATTCGCATTTTGTCGTGATCGCTGATAACAGCTACAAACATGTCGGGAAAAAAGAATTCTTAGATTCTGATCTGACATTTGAGACGACCACGTCGATGTCCGGCGGTGTGAATACCCGCGTCAGAAGTAATTTCGGCGCACAGGATGTCGATGTCAGTTACATTGGCGATTTCACGATCAGAATGCTCAAAAGTGCCGAAACTCATGCGGTAGACGCGAAGACATTCAAAAGAGATTTTGAGTCAAGAAACTGACTTCTGCCACATACGATTTGATTCATTTATAGATCACAAAAACCAAAGCTGTGATGTATATCACAGACGTGTTCTCTTCTCTCTTATTTGTTTTTTAAAGGTTGACACCAGGCAAGCTCAATTAGTAAGTTTCACTGTTCATAGTCAAGAAATTGATTTGATATGAATAAAAGGGTCAGCGTCAAATTCAGGAAAAATGTGATTTTAAAACCATTTTCCCATCCATTCTGTGCCATCCGGCAAAGTCATCCTGCTGCCCGCTATATATATCTTTGATTTCAGGATCATTTTCAGAGGTCCTACTTTTCCTCTGAGATCTTGAGCGTCGAAACGCGCCTAATCAGTTTATGGGACTGAGAGGGCGGAGCTATATCAAAAATGATTTAAAATTTATAATTCATAATTTATAATTGTAAAATGTCAGGGAATATCCTAAAGGATAAAAGTTTTCAATTTTCATTAGAAATTATTTCTTTATACAAATATCTGACCCAAGTAAAGAAAGAATATATTTTATCAAAACAATTATTACGTTCCGGCACATCGATTGGTGCCAATATAGAGGAAGCTTTAGTTTCTCAAAGTAAAAAGGAATTTATCGCAAAGTTGAATATTTCACTTAAAGAAGCCCACGAAACACATTATTGGTTACGGTTACTAAAAGAAAGCGGATATATCGGTAAAGATAATTTAATTTTAAAATCAGAAGAACTATTTAAACTACTTACCTCTATTATTAAGACAACAAAGAAAAATTCTAAATTATAAATTGCACATTATTAATTAGGTAACTCATGATCGATTTTCATAACCATATATTACCCGCAACGGATGACGGTTCTCCGAGTATGGAAGTTACCCTGAGCATGCTTCGTACTGCAGCCGATCAAGGGATTACCGATATCGTAAATACCGTCCATTTTCAAAGCCCGAGAATGGATAGGGTTCCGGTCGAGATTGACGCTTTAACGGAAACAATGAATCAAGTCCGAGAGTCAATGAAGAATGAAGGAATTAATATTCAACTTCATTTAGGGGCGGAAGTCTTTTATTTACCCAATTTGATGGAATTGATCAAAAATCCGTTGTTAACATTTGGACGCGGAAAGTATATGCTTATCGAGTTTTCCACTCGAACGCTGCCGGAAAGCTGCTGGCAGATGTTTTTTGATTTGAACCTCGCAGGCATAACTCCGATTATCGCTCATCCGGAGCGGTACAAAAAAGTGCAGGAGAATCCTGCCTTGGTTGGGCGGTTTATCCGATCCGGTTGTCTCATTCAATTGGATGCCGGAAGTCTTATCGGAACTTTAGGGGAATCATCCAAAAAAGCGTCCCTTGAGATATTAAGGCAGGGATTATGTCATATCATCGGGTCGGATGCTCATGATGACAGAAAACGGAACTTTCAATTAGCAGAAGCCGTTGAAATAGCCGTGAAATACCTCGGTGAGGACATTGCGAATCAATTGGTAACCACGAATCCAAAAGCTGTTTTGGATGGGGAATACATTGAGCCGGGTGATGGGGAATATCATGAACCAAAACGCTCTTTTTGGTCGCGTTTACAGGACTATGGCAGAAGAAAGTAGAAGAGTAAAAACGCAATTAAGAATAATTCAGTTTTCTACTGCTGTCATTCTGATCCCGATTTATCGGGAGAAGAATCTCAAACATGGTCGGGAGCGAATAACGTACTGTGAATAAAATGACACTTGAGATCTCTAGCTGCCGAAATACCTTTCCGCCGAAGTATAACGAAGGAGGAAAATGCAGGCACGCCTTCGCTTCACTCAAGATGACAAAGAAATGAGCGAATCTGTTTCGGGTTCCGATCTAAGAGAGAACCAGTGCATTTCGCAAAAAGATAATAACATCATTGACGAATGCATGAATTATAGCAACTTTCATTTAACACAACCCCTAAGTCCCTTTTATAGTCTTTATCTAAGTTTTAGTCATTATCATTAACCCATTAACTTTTGGAAATCTTATGAAAAAACTCTTAATAATCTTATCTATGCTTTTTCTCGGTACTGTGTTTGCCCAAACACAATTAGCACCGAACTATAACGGATCTGCACAGCATCAAATTTCCAGTAAACGGTATTTTACCGATGAATACGGAAATATCCTGATGAATGTCAATGTATGGGGGCATGTAAACAAACCCGGGCGGCACGTGGTTTATGAAGGCATTGATCTGGCAACGCTGCTCTCCATGGTGGGCGGACCGAAAACCGGCGCAAATTTGAAAAAGATTAGACTCTTTCGGGAAGCCGAAGATGAAAACGGGAATTTCACGTACGAGATCAATATGGAAAGATTTTTAAAAACCGGGAATCGGGAAGGTTTCGTTAAAATAATGCCCAATGATACCTTTGTCGTTCCGCAAACATTTACGTCACTCGTGTTTGCAGAAATGAGAACGGTCAATACCTTTATGTCAATGCTGAATCTCTATTTTACAATGCAGTATTATCGGGAAAGATTAAAATAAAGTGATCTGTTATCCGTTATCAGTTATCAGAGTGTTAAGTGAAGACAGAGGATGGTAAAGACACACAAAGATTTAGATGTTTGGAAGAAATCAATTGCATTGACTAAGATGATTTATGAATTCACAGATGAACTGCCCGGCTCCGAAAAATACGGTCTAATATCTCAAATGCGCAGGGCTGCCGTTTCTATTCCATCGAATATAGCCGAAGGTGCAGGCCGTAGTTCACATGCTGAGTTGCGGAATTTTGTAAACATCGCGCTGGGTTCATTGACTGAGCTTGAGACTCAAATTATCCTTTGTAAAGAACTTTCCCTTGTACATGATGTCCCGAATGAACTAAGCAGTATTTTCCTCGATACAAGAAAATTGTTAAACGGATTAAAACGATCCCTTAAACCATAAAATAACTCGTGGTTAGTATACGGTAACGGATAACTGATCACTGATAACTGAAAACTAAAAATTATGAATAATTCAATACAAACTTATCAAGAATCCCAGGACTTTGCCTCGGAGCTGACCCTTCAAGATATGATCCGTATCGTGAACCGGGGCAGGTCCTGGATATTTTGGACGACCCTTGCGGTATTTAGTATAACACTATACTATACCTTATCGGTAACTCCCGAGTATAAAGCCACATCCACCGTCCTTATCAAAACCCAAAACGATATGTCATCCGTCTTTGATTTTTCAGGGATGCAGGGACAAACGGAGATCGCGAATGAGATTGAGCTGGTCCAGTCTCGAACCGTTGCGGAAGCTGCCGTCGACGAATTGTGGAAAACCGAAAAGAAAAACAACCTCAGTTTATTCGGATCGCGTGTTTATTATCCTCCGGGACAGGATTTACGGAATCTGGTAAAAGAAGTGGTTTCGCTGGGTCTCTATAATCCGGATAAGAACGATCCATCAGTTCACGAGAACACATTATCAGATTCGATGAAGCATGCTTTTGCAAGCCGGATTCAAAATACCATAGAAGTCGAGAATCAGCGGAATACCGATATTTTGAAGATCACATTTACTAGCCCGTTTCCGGAAGAATCGGCTTTACTCGCGAATACGATAACCCGGATGTATCTGCAGCAGGATAAACAGTGGAGCTCGGACCAGGTGTACAATCTTCTGGGGTTTTTACGGGAGCAGGTTATTGTAAAAGAAACAGAACTTGCCAAGGCAGAAGAGTTGGTTCGGGATTATATGGAGAAGGAACAGATCTTTGATTTAACCGGAAATGCTGAACAGCTTTTGGAACAATTGGTGGCAGCCGAAGCCCAGCTTTATAATACCATCGCGGAAATGAATATCGCACAGGAACAGATCCGGTATTTACGTGAGCAGCTATCCAAGGAAGAAGAATCCCTGGCAGATCAGCTTTTGAATTCCATCAATGCAAGAGTCTTTGCACTCCGGCAGGAGATCGGCTCTAAAGAAGCTGATTTGGTTCGTAACAGCGGCATGTACGGAGAGAGTCATGAAGCGGTATTGAATATCCGTGAGGAAATCAATGCGCTGAAAGAAAGTTTGGATGAACAAACACAAAATCTCATTGCCCGCGGTGTAGCGGTATCGGATCCGATTGAGTATCGTCAAGAGCTGATCACCGAGCTGCTGACCGCAGAAGCAATGCTTGCAGGACAGACAGCCCGATCAGAAGAATATCATAAACTGGTGGATCGATACAATCTTCAGCTGAATCAGCTTCCGAGCAAACAGCTTCAGTTTGCAAGACTTGAACGAGACCGGTCTGTACTGGCTGAAACCTATACCTTCATGCGGCAGAAACTCGAAGAGACGAAGATCACCGTAGCATCCGAGTCCGGGAAAGTGCAGATCGTGGATACAGCGATCGTACCAACTGGACGGTCAAAGCCGAATCATAAAATGAATTTACTCATCGGGCTGATCCTTGGTCTCGGCGGCGGTGTAGGACTTATTTTATTACGAGATGCATTGGACAATACTGTAAAATCGCTGGATTGGATTGAAAGACTCGGGAACACCGTATTGGGAGTCATCCCGGTTGTGGGCGGAGAAGTCTATGAGAAAAAACGGAAAAAGATGAAGGGGGTTTTAGAGGGTAATCAATCCTCTGCGAGTCGGATGAGAAGGCGGATGATCACTCGGGAAGATCCGAAATCACCGGTGTCCGAAGCCTATCGAAGCCTGCGAACCAATATTATTTATACCCAGGCGGATAAGCCGATCAAATCGATTTTAGTCTCCAGTCCGGGAGCAGGGGAAGGGAAAACAACAACGGTTACGAATCTCGCCATCACGTTTGCGAATATGGGGAAGCGAACGCTTTTGATTGATGCAGACCTTAGAAGACCGGTTCAGCATTCCATATGGAAGATTAAGAAGGATCCGGGGTTAACCCATTATCTTTCCGGTGCAGTGAATGATTTTAATTCACTGGTTCATTCAACGGATATTGAAAATTTATCTATCGTACCGGCTGGTATTTCGCCGCCGAATCCATCCGAGCTGCTTGGATCAGAACGGATGACGGAATTGATCGCAAATTTGGAAAAAGAATGGGATTATATTTTATTTGACTCTCCGCCGATTGCAGCGGTTACAGATGCATCGATGATCTCCCGTGAAATTGATACGATGGTTGTGGTGGTAAAAGCCGGAGAAACGCATAAAGAAGCTTATCGACGAGCAGTGCATACATTGAAGTCGATCAATGTTCCGTTGGCAGGGATTGTCATGAACGGGATTTCCAGACAGACGTCTTATGATACCTATTATTACTACTATTACCAGTACTATACACATTATTATGGATCAGGAGATTCGAGCGAAAAGTGAGAGAATTGAAAGGGTAGAAAAGGTAGATGAGTAGAAGGGTTAAGGAGTAGAGACACAATTTATAATTTACAGTTTATAATTTGTAATTACTCCATTCACTCCTGTCATTCTGATCCCGATTTATCGGGAGAAGAATCTCAAACATGGTCGGAAGCGAATAACATACTATGAATAAAATTACACTTGAGATCTCTAGCTGCCGAAATACCTTTCCGCCGAAGTATAACGAAGGAGGAAAATGTAGGCACGCCTTCGCTACACTCAGGATGACAAAGAATACGTATGTTATCATATTGAGGGAATGTAATGACTGAAATGAAAAACGGAATACGGAAACCGAAGACAGAACAATATTTTCCCTACTGTCATACTGTAGGAATGATAATGACTGAAGTATCTCATGCATTTTTGAATAGAAAAAAACATGATAGACCAATAAATGAGATTCCTTGCTGTACTTAGAATGACAAAAATCATAATGACAATTAAATATCCATGAGCCGTACTTATTACGTATATATGATGGCAAGTAACTCTAAAGTAATTTATACAGGGATGACAAATGATCTTGAAAAACGTGTTTTTCAGCATAAGGGAAAACTTATCCCTGGTTTTTCTAACAAGTATAATACATACAAATTAGTTTGGTTTGATGAAACTGATGATGTAGTTACTGCAATCGAATATGAAAAAAAGATAAAAGGGTGGTTAAGGAATAAGAAAATTGCACTTATTGAGGAAACTAATCTTAATTGGAATGACATTTCAAAGGATTGGTTCAAATGATCACTTTTTCAGTCAAATCCGTCAGCTCTAATGTCATTCTGAGTCCGAAGGACGAAGAATCTCAAACATGGTCGGAAGCAAATAACGTTATGTGGACAAAACAACACTTGAGATCCTTCTCCTGATAAATCAGGATCAGGATGACAGAAAGATGAGTGTTCTCATACTGTGTGAAAAAGAGCGAATTATCCCAAGCTTCAGTAAAAATGATCGTTGAACAACTCAAAACCCAAAACTTACAATCATCAAAATCAAAGATTTTGATAACCGGTGTCGCAGGGTTTATCGGCTTTCACCTAACCAAATCCCTTTTGAAAGACGGCTATGAAGTATTGGGGATTGATAATATCAACAACTATTACGATATCAACCTAAAATACGCCCGCCTTAATGAACTCGGAATCGGAAATCATAATTTAAAGTTTACAATTCACAATTCAGAATTATACAAAAACTTTCGTTTTTGTAAAACCGATATTACAGATAAAGAAAATCTGAAAAAGTTATTCGCTGATTTCAAACCAAATAAAGTAGTCAATCTTGCCGCGCAGGCAGGGGTGCGGTACAGCATTGAAAATCCGTATGCACATATGGATGCAAACCTGGTCGGATTTTTAAATATAATCGAATGCTGCAGACACCACAAAGTAGAAGGATTGATCTATGCTTCCAGTTCATCGGTGTACGGCGGAAATACAAAAATTCCGTTCAGTGTGAATGACCGAGTTGACAATCCGGTTTCTCTCTACGCCGCGACAAAAAAAGCCAATGAACTGATCGCAAATACCTACTCTCATCTTTATGGATTACATACAACAGGATTGCGATATTTTACGGTCTACGGTCCTTGGGGACGACCGGATATGGCTATGTATATTTTTACAAAAAAAATAACGGCCGGTAACTCGATTCAAGTATTTAATCACGGTGATATGAAACGGGACTTTACGTACATAGATGATATTATTAGCGGAACAAGATCAGCGATTGAGAAAAACTATCCCTGCGAAGTGTTTAACCTTGGGAATCACAAAAGCGAAAATCTAATGGACATGATCGCAATCATTGAAAATGAGTTGGGAAAAAAGGCGGAGATCAATTTCCAGCCGATGCAGCCCGGAGATGTGAAAGAATCTTTTGCTGATATCGCGACATCGAAAGAAATGCTGAATTATGAACCTACGACCAATATTGATACCGGGATTAAAAAGTTTGTTGAATGGTATAAAGAATACAATCGTGACACGTAAAAGGGGACACGTGAATCGTGACATGTGATCCGTGATGCGTAAAGAGGAAAGTGGATTGTTAGTTATCATTGCAAAAGTCCCCCTTTACTTGTCACGGCGTATCTGGCTTGTGTAGGAGGAGCCGGAAAGGGGGATTAAGGGGGATGTTAAGGATATGACACTTGACTCGTAACACGTGAATCATGACGCGTAAAGTGAGAATTGTAAAAAAAAATGAAATCTCACAAAGATTTAGATGTTTATAAAAAGTCATTAGATTTTGTGGAAACGATTTATAAAATGGTAAGTATGTTTCCAATTGAAGAGAAATATGGGTTATGTTCTCAATTACGGCGTGCAGCAGTTTCTATACCCAGTAATATCGCAGAAGGAGCAGCACGGAAGAATGACAAAGAATTTATCCAGTATCTTTATATTTCTTTAGGTTCTGCTGCTGAAGTTGAAACACAAGTAGAAATTGCAAGAAGACTTGGATACACCAAAGATCATGCATCCATTCTTAGAAATATCACCGATATTCGTCAGATGATTCAAGGGCTGATCAACTATTTAAAAAATAAATAACATGTCACGTGTTACGATTCACATGTTACATGTCCTAATAAGTATTTAAGTTCTGAAACCAAGTAATTGCTAAACGGATAACTGATAACGGATAACTAATCACTAAAAAGATGTCAAAAATAATTAAAGACGCACAAGAAGTATTTCAAATTGAGATCCGGGAATTAGAAAAGATCAGCCGGACCATCAATGACGATTTTGAAAAAGCGATCGAAGAGATCATCCAAACCCGGGGCAGGGTCGTTGTTACAGGAATGGGAAAATCCGGTTTGATCGGCCAAAAGATCGCCGCCTCTTTAGCCAGTACCGGAACGACCAGTTTTTTCGTCCACTCCGGGGAAGCCTATCACGGAGATCTTGGGATGTTCCGAAAAGGAGATATTGTCATTGCGGTCTCTAACTCCGGAGAGACAGACGAGATATTGCAGATCATCTCTTTTCTGAGGGAAAACCAGATCAAGATCATTGCTCTGACCGGAAATATAGAATCCACCCTTGCCGTGAATGCTGACTTTATCATTTCAACGCAGGTGGAAAAAGAAGCCTGCCCGCTGAACTTGGCACCGACATCCTCAACCACCGCAGCATTGGTCGTTGGAGATGCTATCACGGTCGCCTTGATGAAACAGCGGAATTTTGCCAAAGAAGCTTTTGCCCGTTTCCATCCCGGCGGAAATCTTGGACGAAAACTCCTAACCAAAGTCGGGGATGTGATGCGCACGCATAACCTGCCTTTCGTTGATGAAAAAATCTCTAATGAAGAATTGCTGGTAAAAATGAGTGAAGGCAAATTGGGGATGGCACTGATCGGAACACCGGAAAACCTAAGAGGAATTATTACCGATGGCGACTTACGCCGCGGATTGATCAAATTCGGATCGTTGACGGAATTAAATATCATCGCCCACATGACACGAACCCCGGTTATCGTACAGGCATCTGAAATGATCCAAAATGTGGAAGAGGTGATGAAGACGAAAAAAATCTCCACAGTTATTGTAAAAGATCAAGAAACCGTTGTGGGTACATATCAGATTTATAGTGAATGAGTCAAAAGTAAAAAGTAAAAAGTAAAAAGTTGGAAAGTAAAAAGTGAGAAGTAAGAAGTGGAAAGTGAGAAGTGAGAAGGCGGCAGGGAACAAACCACTCTTTTATATCATCATGAGGAATGAAGTGACTGAAATATCTCAAACATGGTTAACGGAACAACACTTGAATCGTAACGCGTAACATGTCACTGTATCCTGTCTCCTGCCACCTAACCCCTAACCCCTAACACTACTTACTATTAACTAAAAAAATATGAAAAAAGTACTCATTACCGGAGTTACCGGACAAGATGGATCTTATTTAGCAGAAATGCTTTTAGAAAAAGGATATGAAGTCCATGCTATTATACGACGAAGCAGTTCATTTAATACAGGTAGAATTGACCATATCATTAATAATGAACAATTTAATGAACGGTTTTTCTTTCATCATGGAGATGTAACAGACGCCAGCAATCTAAATCGTTTATTAGAAAAAATTGAACCGAATGAAATCTATAATCTTGCGGCTCAAAGCCATGTGAAAGTATCGTTTGATATCCCTGATTATACCGCACAAGTGGATGCTCTTGGGACATTAAGATTCTTAGATGCTATTAGAGAAACACGGATTGATACAAAATTTTATCAAGCCTCAACCAGTGAACTCTTCGGAAAAGTACAAGAAACACCGCAAACAGAAAAAACACCTTTTTATCCCCGCTCACCCTACGGCGTTGCAAAACTGTATGGATATTGGATTATTGTGAATTATAGAGAAGCATACAATTTATTTGCTTGTAACGGGATATTATTTAATCATGAATCCCCTAGACGCGGAGAAACCTTTGTTACAAGAAAAATTACTCGAGCCGCTGCAAGAATAAAAGAGGGATTACAAAATAAATTATTATTAGGGAATCTGGATGCAAAACGCGATTGGGGATATGCTCCCGAATATTGTGAAGGGATGTGGCTCATGATTCAACAAGACTCTCCTGATGATTTTATTCTGGCTACCGGAGAACAGCATACGGTACGGGAATTTGTTGAATTAGCATTCAAAGAATTGGATATTATGATAGAATGGAAGGGGAAAAATGATAAAGAAGTTGGAATCAACCAAATCACAGGAGATATAGTGGTAGAAATTGATCCAAAATATTATCGGCCAACCGAAGTAGAGTCATTATTAGGTGATGCATCTAAAGCAAAAGAAAAATTGGGTTGGGAATCGAAAACATCGTTTAACGATTTAGTTAAAATGATGGTCAATTCTGATTGGGATAAGGTGAAGAAACGCGGTTATTGATTAACCACCGAAATCACCGAAAAGAAATATTAAAGATTATCTTTAGAAACAAAATAAAAATTTATTAAATAAAGTTTGACATGTCTGGCAGTAAACAAACAAGGTCCGGCTCTAAAATCTTTTCGGTAGTATCGATGGTAAATAATAAATGATTTATCAACAAGAATTATCTGACAAAATAATCGGGATTGCAATTGATGTTCATAAGGAGTTAGGAAATGGATATCTTGAAAAAATATATGAAAATGCCCTTATGATTGAATTTGGGCTAAACAAACTCTCAGCAAAACAACAAGTGGCACTCCCTGTCAATTATAAGGGAAGAATTATTGGTGATTATTTTGCAGACATTGTAGTCAATGATTCAATAATTCTTGAGTTAAAAACTATAACTAAAATTTTACCCGTACATGAAGCACAGCTGATTCATTATTTGAAAACATCTAATAAAAGTTGGATACTTATTGAATTTTGCTTCAGAAAATAAATTAGAATTTAGAAGATTGGTATTTTGAAATATTCCATGTTCTCGGCAGCTAAGGAAAAAACACAAAACTTAACAATAACTCGGTGAATTCAGTGGCTGTAGAAAAAACACAAACTTTAAAAAATGCTCGGTGGACTCGGTGGCTATAAATAAAAACTCAAAAATATACATTGCTGGACATACCGGAATGGTCGGCTCGGCTATTTGGCGGAATCTATTGAAAAAAGGCTATAAAAACTTAATCGGTCGAACAATGGAAGAATTAGATTTAACCGACCAATTATCAGTTATTCAATTATTTCAGGAAGAAAAACCGGAGTATGTATTTCTTGCAGCAGCAAAAGTCGGCGGTATTGTTGCAAATAATACATACCGAGCCCAGTTTATTTATGAAAATCTTCAAATACAGAATAATGTTATCCATCAATCTTACGTGCATGGCGTAAAAAAACTATTATTTCTTGGCAGCAGCTGTATTTACCCGAAAAATGCACCACAGCCTTTGAAAGAGGAATATCTATTAACAGGAAAATTGGAACCAACCAACGAACCCTATGCTGTTGCCAAGATTGCTGGTATTAAAATGTGTGAAGCCTATCGGGACCAATACGGCTGCAATTTTATTTCTGTCATGCCGACCAATTTGTATGGCCCTAATGATAATTATAATTTAGAAACATCTCATGTGCTACCCGCACTGATAAGAAAAATGCATTTAGGGAAATCTCTTGAAAATAATGACTGGATGACTCTTCGTAAAGATTTAGATAAATGTCCAATAGAAGGAGTTGCAAGGGAATCCACAATAGAGGAAATATTGAATATTCTTGATAAATACGGTGTTCGATATAAAAAGAATGAAAACTCAACATTTAACATTCAACATTCAACACTAGTAGAAGTAGAAATATGGGGAACAGGAAAACCAAAGAGAGAATTGTTACATGTGGATGATATGGCTGATGCGAGTGTGTTTATAATGAAAAATTATAATGACAAACAATTTGTTAATATTGGATGTGGTGAAGAAATAACAATTAAAGATTTAGGTTTATTATTAAAAGATATAGTTGGTTTTAAGGGTAGGTTAGTGTTTAACAAGAATAAGCTGGATGGTAGTCCTAGAAAATTATTGGACATTTCTATTTTAAATGAAATTGGATGGAAACAAAGAATCGATTTAGAAGCTGGCATTAAAAGTATATACACTAAAAACTATCAAAAATAGCTACTATAATGAGAATCGTTTAAGTAAAGTTTTGAAATATAATCATAATTAATTAATATTGTACAAATATTTAGCTTGATAAATAAAGTATTATTTCTTTTTAGTGTGAACACTTTAAGATTTGACAGCACTTTTGGAGATATTTAAATAATAAATTGGAGATATTTTGGAAAAAATATTATTGATTGGTGGTGAAGGATACATTGGAAATGTTGTGTCAGAGCACCTGTTATCATCTGGCTATAGTGTTATTTCTTATGATTTATTATTATATAAAAACAATAATTGTGTTCTGAACCATATTCACAATCCCAACTACACTTTTGTTTATGGGGATATGAATAATAGTAATAAATTAAAAGAAATTGCTGGGGGTGTGAACGGAGTTGTACTACTTGCTGGATTAGTTGGTGATCCAATAACAAAGAAATATAATAAAGAATCAATTCAAATTAATAACAATGGTGTAAAAAAAGTAATCGATGTTTGTTCCGATATTGAGGTTGAGAAATTTATTTTTATTTCCACATGTTCAAATTATGGTTTAATCAAAAATAATGATAAAGCAGATGAAAATTACCCGCTTAACCCGCTATCTTTGTATTCCAAATCAAAAGTAAAAGCAGAACAATATTTATTGGGTTTGTTTGGTAAAACGAAAATGAACCCTACAATACTCCGGTTTGCGACAGCATTTGGAGTTTCTCCTCGAATGCGTTTTGATCTAACAATTAGTGAATTCACAAGAGAATTAGCAATAGGAAATGAATTATTGGTATTTGATGCAGATACTTGGCGCCCATATTGTCATGTAAAAGATTTTGCAAGATTGATTTTAACTGTTTTGGAAGCTGAAAGAGTTAATACTTCTTTTGAAGTATTTAATGCTGGGGGTGATATAAATAATGCTACAAAACAGATGATTGTTGATAAAATATTAATGCAAATCCCTGAAGGAAATGTGAAATATCAAAAGCATGGTTCTGATCCTCGGAATTATCGAGTAGATTTTTCCAAAGTTAAAACAGTTCTAGGCTTTGAGCCTAAATTTACAATTGAAGATGGCATTTCAGAACTTATACCACTGATAAAAAACCGAGTGTTTGAAGATATTGAATCAAATTGCGACTTTTACGGAAACTACAGTCTGTCATATAACACATAACATTATGGTAAATTTCATATCTCTCTGTAATCCCAATTTAAACGGCAATGAATGGAAATACGTTAAAGAATGTTTAGACACAAATTGGGTTTCTTCAGCTGGAACATACGTTGACCTTTTTGAAAAGAAAATTGCTGAATATACAGGAGCTAAATATGCAATAGCATGTGTTAATGGTACATCTGCACTTCAAGTTTCACTACGCCTCGCTGGTGTCAAGCAGGGCGATGAAGTCATTGCTCCAACACTTACTTTTATAGCACCTATTAACGCAATTGCTTATAATGGCGCTGATCCAGTTTTCATGGATGCAGATGAATTTTATAATTTAGATTCTAAAAAAACCATTCAGTTCATTGAGAATAAAACCGAGTATCGTGGTGGTTTTACATATAACAAATCATCAGGTAAAAGAATTTCTGCAATTGTTCCCGTACATATCTGGGGTAATGCTTGTTGGCTAGATGACTTGATAGAGGTATGTAAAGTACGTAATATTGCAATTGTAGAAGATGCGAGTGAAAGTCTTGGCACAATGTACAATATGGGAAAATTAAGAGGAAAGCATACTGGTACTATTGGTAAACTGGGATGTCTTTCCTTTAATGGGAACAAAATTATTACCACAGGAGGTGGAGGTATGATCCTTACAGATGATGAAGAGCTTGCCCAAAAAGCCAAGTACCTCACGACACAGGCAAAAGATAATGAGATTACTTACATTCATAATGAAATTGGTTATAATTTCCGTCTTACAAATATCCAAGCTGCTTTAGGTGTAGCTCAACTAGAACAGCTCAGCAATTTTATTAGAAGGAAAAAAGAAATATATACCATTTATACAAGTATTTTTAAAGACTCTGAGTTTAAAATTGCTGGTACCCCCCAATATGCTAATAATAATAATTGGCTAAGTCTTCTTCAGATTACTAATGGAATTGCAACTAATAATCATATAAAAAAATTATCTAATGCTCATATTCAAGCTCGACCAATATGGCATTTAAACCATCTTCAAAAAATATATATTGGATGTCAGAATTATAAAATAACCAAAGCACCATTACTTCTAAATAATTCATTATGTTTACCGTCTTCTGTTAGTCTAAAAAATGAAGATATTAGAAAGGTTTGTTCAATATTAAATGGATAAAATATTACTTATCGGTGGTGGTGGTCATGCAAATGCATGTGCTGATGTAATTGAAGAGCAAAATGTTTTTACTATTGCAGGTGTTGTTGAAAAAACAAATAGTCACAAGACTCAACTTATTGGATACCCCATTGTTGGCTATGATGATGATCTTGAAGAACTTGTAAATAGTTACCAGTATGCAATTGTTACCGTTGGACAAATTAAATCCTCAATGGTTAGAAAAAATCTATTCAACAAACTTCAAGAAGTTAAATTTATAGTACCAACAGTCATTTCACCTCGCGCCTATGTTTCTAAAAATGCAGTTATCGGAAGTGGAACTATTATAATGCATGATTCTTTAGTCAACAGTCATTCTAAAGTGGGTCTCAATTGCATTGTAAATAACAAATCTTTGATAGAGCACGATACTGTGGTTGGGGATCACTGTCATGTTTCAACAGGGGCGATTATAAATGGATGTGTTAAAATTGGTGACAATACATTTATCGGCAGTAGAGCCGTCGTACATGATAATATAACAATTGGCTCGAATTGCATCATTTCAGCCGGATCAGTTGTAAGAAAATCTGTAAAAGACAACCAGCGAATTATAAATTGAATTCAAGATCTAATACATTAATTATTGCTGAAGCTGGCGTGAATCACAATGGTGATATCCAAAAAGCTTATGAACTGATAGATGTTGCAGTCGATGCAGGTGTTGACATTATCAAGTTTCAGACCTTTTCAGCGGATAAGCTTGTAACAAGATCAGCAAAAAAGGCTGAATATCAAGAAAAAAATGCTACGGAATTTAAATCACAATATGATATGCTTAAAGCTCTGGAATTATCTAAAGATAGCTTCCTGCAACTCAAAGAAAGGTGTAAATCCAAAAGGCTAGAATTTTTAACTACTGGGTTTGATATTTCTGATCTTGAATTTATTTCAACCATGGGACAATCTCGTTATAAAATACCCTCTGGAGAAATTACTAGCTTGCCTTATTTAAGGTACGTTGGGAAGAAAAAATATCCAATTATTCTATCTACTGGTATGTCAACAATGGATGAGATTGGGGATGCAATTGAAATACTACAAAGTTCAGGAACAGAATTAAAAAAAATCACGGTATTGCATTGTAACTCTGAATATCCAACTCCTATGGAAGATGTCAACCTTAAAGCAATGATAACGATAAAAAAGAAATTTGGCGTAGAGGTTGGTTATTCAGATCATACTCTTGGTATTGAGATTCCAATAGCAGCTGTAGCATTAGGAGCAACTGTGATTGAAAAACATTTTACACTGGACAGAAAATTACCCGGACCCGATCATCGAGCTAGTCTAGAGCCTAATGAATTAAATGCTATGGTAAAAGCAATTAGGAATATTGAAGTAGCACTAGGAGATGGAGTTAAACATCCGAGTCTAAGTGAAAAAAAGAATATCAATATTGCACGGAAATCTATTGTAGCTGCAAAACCAATAAAAAAGGGTGATGTTTTTTCATCTGAAAATCTAACAATCAAGAGACCTGGCAATGGTATTTCACCAATGGATTGGGATAATATTGTTGGTAGAATTGCGAAAAATAACTATTTGATTGATGAATTGATTGAAGAGTAATGTATGTTATTAAATGAATTATACAAGAACATGCTCCAAATCAGATTATTTGAAGAAAAAGTTCTTCAGTTGTTCTCTGAAGGAAAAATATTTGGTACAACGCATGCTTATATTGGACAAGAAGCAAATGCGGTAGGTGTCATTTCGAATTTAAAAAAAAGTGATATAGTTGTTAGCAATCATCGTTGTCATGGACATTATCTGATGCATAAACAAAACCCATATGGACTGTTGTGTGAGATGATGGGCAAGGAAAGTGGATTATGTGCAGGGCGTGGTGGGAGTCAGCATATTTACGATGATGGGTTTTTTTCAAATGGTATTCAAGGCGGCATTCTGCCATTGGCAGCAGGTCTAGCTTTTTCAAACAAATATTTTCATACTAATAATATAGTAGCGGTATTTATAGGGGATGGAACACTTGGAGAAGGGGTTTTGTACGAGACACTTAATATTATTTCTAAGTGGAAGCTGCCAATATTAGTTATAGTAGAAAATAATCGCTATGCCCAAAGCACAAAAATAGAAGATGTGATGGCTGGTGATATTAAAACTAGATTCAAAGCTTTTGGTATCCAAGGCGAAGAAATATCAACTTTTGATGTAAGAGAAATCAATAGCGTTAGTAAGAATCTGATTGATACCGTTAGGGAATATAATAAACCCCTGTTTCTAGTTTTAAATACATACCGTTTTTCTTCACATAGTACAAGTAATGATGGTAGAGATTTAAACGAAGTTGAACTGTGGAAAAAACATGATCCATTAATTATTGCTGAACAACATATTACATTAATCGTAAAAAACAATATTAGCAAACAAATCAAAATATATATTGAGAATGAAATAAGTAGAGCGATAAATGCTCCTTTAAAAAAATGAAGTTTGTAGAATCAATAAACAAAGCATTATTTGATTTGTTAGCCAATAATAATGATGTGATTTTATATGGCGAAGATATTATTGACCCATATGGTGGGGCATTTAAAACTACAAAAGGCCTATCGGTTAACTTCCCAAGACAAGTAATCTCCACACCAATTAGTGAAGCAGCAATGATTGGGATGGCAGGCGGAATGGCTATTGGTGGTTTACGACCAATTGTGGAAATTATGTTTGGTGATTTTATCATGTTAGCGGCTGACCAACTATTAAATCATTTGTTAAAATATGAATGGATGTATAACGATAAAGTAGAAGTGCCAGTGACTATAAGAACAAGCATGGGAGGGCACCGAGGATATGGGCCAACACACAGTCAAAGTCTTGAGCCTATTTTAGCTAGTATGCCGGGGATTAAAATAGTGTCTCCAACATGCTACCATAATCCTGGAGAGTTACTTAAACATACAGTTTTAATTGAACCTGGTATCAAAGTGTTTTGTGAATATAAAATGAATTACCCGAGGATACTTATAAATAAAAAAAGGTGCCAAGAAGGTCTATCTCTAGACTACTCAGAAGGGCCATATCCAATTGCTTATCTTTCGAATTCAGAATTTGATGACCATACAATATTAATTATTTCACATGGCGGAAACGCTATTTTGGTTGAAAATTTACTTATACATCTATTAATAGAATATGAACTTTCAGTTCAGGCGAATTTCCCTTCTCTAATAAAACCTTGTAATTATGATGATTTATTTAAAGGTGTTGAAAAGTCTAAATTAATTATTGTGATTGAAGAATCACCCAAGAATTATGGCTGGGGAAGTGAAATTGTTTCTCATCTAACAGAAGCTGGAATTGGAAAGGAAAAAAAGATAGTTCGAGTCGGTGCGGAAGAATTGCCAATTCCATCTTCTGCGTTACTTGAGAAAAATGTATTACCGAGTATTGAAAATATTCTTCGCGTATTAGAAATTGCTGGGCTTTTATAGACAATGTTAGAAATAAACAAATATTTTTTACCAGTTGAAGACGTTAATGATGAAAAGGCGATAATTTTAGAATTATACTTTGAATCCGGGGATACTGTTAAAAAAAAGGAATTAATTTATTCATTTGAGACAACAAAAGCAGTTATCGACGTTGAAACAGAATATGATGGATATATTAATTATTTTGTATCGGAGGGTGATGAGATTAATGTAGGCTCGCTTGTTTGTGAAATATCGAATGAAAAAATAAAATTCACCAATACACAAAAAAACCAAATGAAAAAAAATGAATTATATATAAAACCTACTAAAAAAGCAATTTCATTTGCTAAAAGGCATGGGCTTTTAATCGAAGATCTCGGATTAAAAGGAATTGTTAAAGAAAAAGATTTGAAGTCTTTTATTAAAGATAAAGATGAAGCATCGAAAATTGGACAATGCCTATTATTAGATAAACAAAATAAATTTATTAATTATCTACTTGAAGATTTATCCTTTAGATATTTGGCATCAGAGGAAAAAATAGATAAATATAGGAAAAATGGCTACAAAATTGGTAATAATGTAATACTTGCTGAGGGATCAGTTTTAATAGGCAATAAAATAGATATAAAAGAGAATGTGATAGTTGGGGAAGGGACCTACATTGAAGCTCCTAATATTCATATTGGGAAAAACACAACAATTGGAAATAATTGTGAATTTGTTGGCAGTATTATTCAAATTGGTGAGTCAAATGAAATAGCCCAAAAAGTCAATATAGATATTTCTGGTGGGAGATTCCCTGATTCTAATTTAATCACTGGCCGGGGGTGTCTAATTGCTAGTGAAGTTTATTTAAATATTTGTCGGCAAGTATCAATTGGTAAATTTGGAAGCACAAATTGCGATGTTAACTTTCCGTTCAATAGAATATGAAAACTTGGTTCACTTTTATGATAAGGAATTGAATGAGTTGCCAAAGAAACAACTTGAATATGCCCGACTAGAAAGAGATCGATCTGTACTTTCTGAAATATATGGGTTAATGCGCACAAAATTAGAGGAAACTCGTATATCTGTAGCATCTGAAGTGGGAACCATCAAAATCATCGACAGTGCTATTATTCCTACTAAACCTGTAAGTCCAAACCATAAAAACAATATACTTTTGGGTGTCATTTTGGGATTAGGATTGGGGTTAGGCTTAATATTTCTTAAGGAATATTGGGATGATACAGTCCGATCAGTAGATTATATTGAAAAATTAGGATTAACTATACTCGGTGTGATTCCTGAGGTAGGTCAGGAATATATAAGGAAAAAGAAAGATGTAGTTCCTGAGAAACATAGTGTTAATCCAAGAAAAGCCATGGATGATTCATTTAATAGTTTTATAAATTTAAATAGAACCAGTAAAATCCTACAGCGACGAATGATAACAAGAGAGGATCCTAAATCACCTGTTTCGGAAGCCTATCGAATGCTTAGAACAAATATACTGTACAGTAGTGCAGACGAAGCTGTAAAAACAATTCTCATTTCTAGTCCAGGTCCTGGAGAGGGAAAAAGTACCACTGTAACTAATTTAGCTATTACTTTTGCCAATCTTGGGAAAAAAACACTTATAGTGGATCTAGATCTTCGTAAACCTGTAGTTCACCGTATGTTCGCAATAAATAGAGATCCTGGAATATCTCATTATTTGTCAGGACATGAAAATAATATTGATTCACTTATTCATAAGACCGAAATAGAGAATCTATATATGATTACTGCAGGGATATCTCCCCCCAATCCTTCTGAGCTTTTAGGCTCTGAAAGAATGATTAGTTTTGTAAAAAAACTTAAAGAAAAATGGGATGTAATTCTTTTTGACTCACCACCCACTTCAGCGGTGACAGATGCGACTACAATATCACAACTTGTAGATAGTAAGGTATTAGTTGTAAAAGCCGGTTTTACACTTAAAGAGTCATTTTTACGTGCACTTTCTGCGCTTAATAAAGTAAAAACAACTCTTACAGGAGTAGTACTAAATAGTGTTTCTAAGACAAATACATATGATTCATACTATTATTATCAGCAGGATTATCATTATTATGGTTCAAGTGAAAACGATTAGCTATATGGTATAAATCCTAATGAGAATATATAATGGGTCCTAAAATTACTGAATTAGAGACATTAAACGATGTTGTCAAAGTTTCTCAGACAAGGAAAGGATATTTTTCTGCGTGGGCTCAATATTATGTTTTAGCTAAAGATGAAAAACAAAGAAGCCTTATCCAAGAAAATATCCAAGAAAAAAGATCCCTTCAGCAATTTATTATCCGATTTCACTCCATCTGCAAAAGGTATTTAAATCGCTTGACTACTCTGTTGGGGATTTTCCTATTTCTGAAGATATTAGTCATAGAATTTTAGTCTTCCTATGCATCCCTACATAGAAGAAGAAAATATAAATAAAATTACTGAGTTGATTTAGGGAAAATGGAAGTGATATAAATATTTAAAGCATCTATTATGAATCCAGATTTGATTGTAGATAAAAAATGGTATGTGATTTATGTTAGATCAAAGCATGAGAGAAAAGTACATCAATTATTACTAGATAATTGTATTAAATCGTCTTTACCGATGATCACTAAGTTGAGTCAATGGAGTGACAGAAAGAAAAAAATAGAAGTTCCATTGTTTCGAGGGTATATTTTTGTGTATATAAACTATAATCAAGATAGGTTGAATGTACTGCAGACAAACGGTGTTGTTAAATTTGTTGGAATTAGAGGAGAACCGTCTGTTGTATCCGATAATCAGATGTATTGGATTGAAACAATTGTAGACGAATTTAGCGATGTTAGGAATGAGAATTTAATTTCTACAGGCGAAAAAATTAAAGTTGTACAAGGTCCATTAACTGGACTTGAAGGCATTGTTACAAGATCTTTAAATAAATTTCGGATAGTTTTTTTATTGATTCCATTATGCAGGGTGTTTCTGTAGAAATCAATCCAAAATATGTCGAAATTATTTATTGAAGGGTCTTAATTGGTCATGACCCTTATTGAATATTCTGAATAAGCTCGTATAGTTTCAAAGCTGGGCTTTATGGAAGGTGTTTGCTCTTGTAAGTTACAAAATGTGACTGAAAGGGCGGAGCTACATATAATCAGACATAGAAAATCAGTTAATAGGAAGATATCTATTTGAAAAACGGAAAGAAACTTTGTGTTATAGGAGCTGGACGATGGAGAAGTAATCATATCAAAACTCCGCGGCTATATCAAAGTATTTGTGGACACACCCCTTGAAAAATGGAAGAGCGTGATGCTAAAGGTCTTTACGCATTGGCCCGTAAAGGTGTCATCAAAAAGTTTACCGGTATATCCGATCCCTATGAAGCCCCTGAAAATGCGGAGATTGTGATTAACTCCAGCGGTGTTGAAACTGAAATTCTAGTGGATTATCTTGTTGATAAGATTAAAGAGTTAGAGTATGCATAAAAAAATAGGAATTATTGGAGCTGACCCAGACAATGGTAACCGTGGTGTTGGAGCATTAATTTATTCAGTTCTTTATTTGATTAAAAGAATTGAAGAAAATCATGAATTAAAAATTGATATTTTTATTTTAAAACCAACAAAAGGGAAGTTAAACGATACCTTTACAATTGGCAATAAGTCGATATACATAAAGTATCTATTCTTAACGAATATTTTTGGTTCAAAATCTTTTCTAAAAAGCATTTTAAACTTCAAAACTTACTTGAAATATCTAAAACTTGATTTGGTTTTCTATATTGGTGGCGGTGATAGTTTTTCAGATATATATGGCAGGGACAGATTTAATGAAATAAATAATCCTATTAAACTTTTTAGATTTCTAAGAAAAAAACAATTATTCCTACCACAAACAATTGGTCCTTTTAATGAATCTTTTTGCAAAGAAAAAGCAAAAAAAAGCATAGAAGCTGCTAATATGGTTTTTGCAAGAGATAAACAAAGCTTTGATTATGTGAATCTTATCGCTAAACAACCTAATACGCTTGAATCAATTGATGTAGCATTTTTATTGCCTTATACTAAAAAAAGTTTTGAAGCACAATTAGTTCATGTTGGGATAGGTATTTCTGCTCTCTTATGGAATGGAGGCTATACCAGAAATAATCAATTCAATTTAACCGTTGATTATCAAAAACTAATTAAAGAGATTATTGATTTTTTTCTATCCCAGAAAAATGTTAGAATACATTTGGTGCCTCACGTTGTAGGTATAAATAGGAGTATAGAGAATGATTATGAAGTTTCATTGGAAGTAATTAATTCGTATAATAGTGAGAAAATTATACTTTCACATTTATTCTTAGACCCTATGGAAGCAAAAAGCTACATAAGTGGTTTAGATTTTTTTATTGGAGCTCGTATGCATGCATGTATTGCTGCTTTTTCCAGTTTTGTACCAGTTTTTCCTCTATCTTATAGTAGGAAATTCAATGGTTTATTTGAAGATACATTAGATTACCATTATGTTGGTGATTTGACGAAATACTCAAATTTTAATATATTAGACAAGCTACGTAAAGCTTTTTTTGAAAGGGAAAAATTAAAAGACATTACTAGAGAACGCATAAATAATACTGTTGCTAAGAGGCTTGAAGAATTATTAAGAAACATAAAAGAATATATTATAGCAGGATAAAATTTACACTAATTAATGAAGAGTAAGTTAGACAAAATAATATCAAATGAATTGTGCATAGGTTGCGGTATTTGTGAATCGGTTGGTAAAGAAAATGGGTACAAAATGAACCTCAGAACCAATGGCTTTTATTATCCACAATATCCTGAAAAAAGGGATAAAAAAGTTGAAACATTCATTTCAAGGATATGCCCGGCTGTTAATATCAATGGTGTACCATCCAAGGATATTTGGGGTCGTGTTTTAAGTGCTAATATAGCTTGGTCAAATGATGAAGAAATAAGGTACAAAGGAAGCTCGGGTGGTGCAATTACAGCCTTTTGTGTTTATCTCTTGGAAAATAAGTATGTGGATGCTGTTTTACAGGTAGGCAAGGATGAGAATCATTTTATGCATAATAAATTAAAGATAGCCCGTACAAGGACTCAAGTAATAAATAACGCATCATCCAGATATGCACCTGCATCAGTGTTAAATGAAATTGAAACGATTCTTAGTAAATCTGAAGAAAAATATTGTTTTGTCGGAAAACCATGTGATATTTTGGGTTTAAAAAATTATATATCTTCAAAACCACAATATAAAGACCGAATTGTTTTTTCAATAGCATTATTTTGTGCCGGAATCCCTAGTTACAACGCGACCATGGATTTACTCAAAGAGACTGGACGAACAGAGAACCCAGTTTCGTTAAAATATAGAGGCGGTGGTTGGCCTGGTAATTTTGAGGCAAAATATGCTGATAAATCTGTGTATAAAACTTCATATACTCATAGTTGGGGTAAAGTATTAGGTCGACAAGTGCATTTCAGATGTAAAATTTGTCCTGATGCCATTGGGTTGCTAGCCGATATTTCTGTAGGTGACGCATGGGAATCAATTGATGGATATCCTGATTTTACTGAAAAGCCTGGCAGAAGCTTTATTTTAATACGTACTGCTCTTGGGAAAAGTATCTTCCAAAAGATGAAAGATAATGAAGCAGTTTCAGAAGAGATGTTAGATATGAATCAATTAGCCCTCATCCAAAAGTATCATTATCAACGCAGGCTCTATGCTGGTTGGCGTTTACTGCCAATACATGTTATTTCCGGTTTTCTCTTTACCTTTAAGCACATGAACTTCCCTTTTTTGATGAGAAAAATCCCTTTCCTTAATGGAATTAGGGCCATTTTGGGTGTTATTAAAAGATCTTTCAACAGAAATAATTACTATAATAGAAATAATTACTGATATGGATTTTAAGCTATGGTTATATAAGAGGTTTAGAAATAAATATCTCAGAAGATATCTTACCAGAAAAATACTGAAACTTGAAGGAGGCCAGGCATATTCAAAAACGATTCGAAAAATTTATGAAGACCTATATAGTATTAAAATTGGTTACGGTACATATGGAGGCTGTTTTGACTTAGCAAATATCCCCAAAGGAGTCGAATTCGGCAATTACTGTTCTATTGCTGGTCATGTTAGAATTTTTAGAGCTAATCATCCTGAAAATTTTTTTACAACGCATCCGCTACTTTATAATCCAGCTATGGGACATGTGAAAATAGACTTATTAGAAAGACCTACTTTAACCATCGGACATGATGTGTGGATAGGAAGCGATGTGATTATCTTACCTTCAGTTAATAATATAGGTAATGGCTCAATTATTGGGGCTGGGAGTATTGTAACTAAAGATGTAGAACCTTACTCGATTGTTGTAGGAAATCCTGCAAAATTTAAGCGAAAACGTTTTTCAGATGAGGTTATTTTAAAATTAGAAGCCACAAAGTGGTGGGAACTTGAAAAAAAAGATCTAGTTAAGGAGATTCCCAGTCTGAATAATCTGGTAAATGTTGAAAGGTAATTACTATGCAAACTCATTTATTTGGAGTATACTGGCTAAAATAGCTGATTCGGCTATTAAGTTCCTTTCAGTACCTTGGTTATTAACCTATTTTGGAAAGGACAGTTTCGGAGTCATTACTCTGGCTGTGGCAACAAATGCTTATATGCAGCTTTTAGACATGGGTGTTCATATAGGTGCAGTTAAATATTTTTCCCAATGGATGGCTGAGGGAAAATTGAATCAAGTTGACAAGGTTAGCCGCACTAGTATTGGGTTTTATGGTCTGATAGGTTTATTAAATGCTTTTGTTTTACTAATAATTGTTTTTTTTGGTCAAAGTTGGTTTCAATTAACACCTGAACAATTTGAAGTTTTTCAGGTTTTACTTATTATATCGGCTTTGTTTTCGATAGTAAACTGGATTTCATCAGTTTTTACACAGTTACTTTCTGCAAATGAACAAATATCTTATATACAGAGAGTTACTATTATAAAATCTATCTTTAACTTATTAGTAATAATTATTACGGTAACACTTCAACTTTCAGTCTATAAGTATTTTTTGCTATATATAATGGCAAATAGCATGATGATAGTTCCTTACTATTTTAAAAGTAAGAGAAGTAAATTAATAACTGGAATAGTCCCGCAGAAATATTGGAGCGATTTTTTTAAAATAATGAAATACAGCTTGGCAATTTTTGTTATATCCATTTTTCAGCTAACCGCCACAAAATCCCGACCAATTATTCTTGGCCTCTTTTCTGGTACTGGAGTGGATATATTAACGGAATACAGGATTATTGAGGTTTTTCCATTATTCATAGTATCCATAGGAGGAGCTTTAATCTCAATTTTTCTGCCAAAAGTTTCTAAAATGGTGGCAATGAAAGACCAAGTGAAAATGTCAAAATTTGCGTATAATGGGACACTTTATTCATCAATTATAGTTGCATTATTATGTTTCCCAATAATTATTTCTGCAAAGTCGCTCATTACATTATATGTCGGTGAAGAATATGCCTATTTATCTGGATGGTTAGTGCTTTGGAGTGTAACACTTTTGTTGTTTTTACATAATAGTCCGGTTGCCAGCATGGTCCTAGCAACTGGTAAAACAAGAATGCTGGTTATTAGCAGTGCCATATCATGCATTGTTTCTATTATAATAAATGCTTTATTAACAAGTGAGGTTGGTGTTGGTTCTGC
>CAYQZV010000007.1:0-102495 GCA_964422145.1 uncultured bacterium
GAGAAAACTGTGACCCCTTTTTTGAAATTACAGAAAATTACGGACATAACTAAAAAGTATTTTACACGGCAGCAATTAATATTTGTCCAATATAGGGGGCTACTAAGCTATTATGCTGTCCCTGAAGCAGGGGATCGAGAACAAAAAATAAGTCTATCATATAAACGATCTTTTAATACTCGATCTAGCGTTAATATCAACGCAACATATGCCATGCAGGATTTTAACGATGATGTGTATTTATTAAATCGTAATGTTGTCTCACAAAACTCAAAAGGATTTATTCAAACTAGTTTAATATTAAGTCAATCAATTAAAAGTAATATAGGTGCATCTGTAGAATTTTCAAAAAAGGTGAACTTCGCTTATCATTTTGAAAATACTAATCTTGCCTTGGATATTAATAGTCCAATTCTGGATGAATTTACCTGGGACGGATTTTGGTCTAAAGCAAAAATGACCTGGCGTTTGCCATCATTCAATAAATTATTGTCTTCATTTGGATATTACTATAAGGAATACCCTTTAGTTAATGTGTACCAATATACTTTTGAGGAAATGGGATATTCACTTAATGAAGATGGTTCACGGATCGTACTCCATCCTTCAAGACAAGATAAAGGTATTTACATAAATATAACATGGAATAAAGAATGGTTTTTACCGATCAATGATTTTTTTAAATCAATTGAATCCTTGGTAGAAGCAGGATGGAAGCGAAATTCATCAAATAATATACTGTATGACACTGAAGGATTCTCATACAGTATAGGACTTTCAGTAACATACTAACGAAAAAGGAATGATAAAATGAAGAATATCAAGCGAGTGTTAATGATTGGAATCATGTTTTCATTAACACTTTATGGTGCAGGGAAAAAACAATCTTGGAATAATGAACTAAATCTTACAAATGACCAAATACAGGCTCATGAAGTAATCAGTGATCAATTCCAAAAGGAGAATATCAGAATTCGTGCTGAAATTAAGATATTACGATTGGAATTAAAACAAGTGATGAAGGCTTCAAGTCCTGACAATGTTGTACTAGACAGAACATTGGAATCGATTTCTGCAAAAGAAGCTGAATTGGAAAAGAATCGTGTTGAGTATAGAATGGCATTGAGATCAATGTTAACTGATGATCAAAAAGTGATCTTTGATAGTCGAGGATCGGGTTTTGGAATGGGTAATGATCATCGAGGACAACGTGGTCTTAATTCTGGTGGACGTTGTGATGGTATGGGTTCCGGAAAAGGTAGATATGGAAAAAGACATGGAAACAATTTTTAATAATATTACAACCATAGAATGAAATTGGAGAAAGCAATGAATAAAATTATAAATATAAGCAAATTGATCATAATTGGGATGATGGCATATTACACAATCGGATGTGAAAGTATGAATGAGGAAGATAAAAGTCCATACTATCTGATGGACATGGCGAATCAAAGGATAGTAGATGATGTTCTTTCAATTCCTGCATCGGATTCGTTATCACAAGAGGTAATTGAAGGATTAATTCTACTACGTGAAGAAGAAAAGTTAGCCAGAGATGTCTATATGGTATTATATGGAGTTTATTCTGAAAGAATCTTTTATAACATAGCTAATAGCGAAGAACGGCATAAGTCAGCAATTAAAGTGCTGTTAGATAGATACGGTATCGAAGACCCCATAACCTTGGATGATGTAGGAATATTTACGAATGAGACATTAGCTGAATTATTTCAAAATTTGGTTAACGAAGGCTCCGTATGTGAACTTAATGCATATATTGTGGGTGCTGTAATTGAAGATTTGGATATTAATGACATAATGACTTTGTCAGAGTCAGTTGAAAGTTCTGATATCTTGATGGTCTATGAAAACCTAATGAAAGGTTCAAGAAATCACCTCAGATCATTTTATAATAAGATTATTACTAATGGAGGAACTTATGACGCTCAATATATATCATCCGCATTATTAGATAGCATAGTAAGTACTCCAAAAGAGAGGGGTAGATATTGAACCTCAATAATTTTAATCCTGACTCTTCTAACGCATATTTCCTTTTAGGTATGTTATATCATAGTCAAAGTAATTATACAAAAGCTCTAGAAATGCTTGAGAAAATAATTAATATAGGTTCTGATTACCCTGAGGCATATTACACTTTAGGCTTGATATACCGTGAACAAGGTAATATTAACAAAGCGGTTGAAATGTTTCAGAAAACAATTGAATTAGATCACAAGAAGCCAGAGGTATATTATGCTTTTGGGTATGTTTGCGAAGAACAGGGTGATAATATGCAGGCAGAGATATTTTTTGAAAAGGCAAGGAAAATAGATTTCGATAAAATATAAAGGTTTATGGTTTAATATATTACCAATTTGCAATTATATCTTGTATATATTCACATATTATTGAACTCAACTGAGCGGTAATTTCATAACTGATTCAAATTTGTGCTTTTATAACGACTCAGCAATAAGTAATTTAAGACACAATGAGAACCACACTTACCCGTCAAATCTCCTATCTGCTTGTCTTAATCATTTTAGCAAGCGGATTCCCCACTAACGGAAATAACTTATACGGTGATCAGTCCCCTGATAAGACTGAGACATCTAAAAAGAAAAAACGTAAAAAACCGTCTTCGAAGAAAAAAAGACCTTCTAAAAAGAAGAAGACATCTTCCAAAAAAAGGAAATCGAAACCTTCAAAACGGAAAACATCTTCTAAAAAGAAAAAGCCTGGTAGCAAGAAGAAACGTAAAAAACCGTCTTCCAAAAAAAGTAATAATAAAAAAGTTTCAAAACAGAATCAAGCTAAGCAATCTGCAATTAGTGCGAAAAAACTGTCGGGTGAATTGTTTGAAATAACAGAATCTTTACAAACAAGTTCTCGTGAATTAGCTCGAGCAACTCGCTATTTAGATCCTGTTCCAAAGAACCAAGCAATCTCTTTAAAGACGATACCGCTTTTGACTATAAAAGATTTGGAGAAAGCTGCCGAACGTAATCCCAATGATTATCGATTGCAGAGGGAACTTGGTATTCATTATGAAAACCATTATGAATGGAATTCTGCCAAGGATGTGTACCTTCGGTTGATCGCTAAGAATCCGCAAAATCCCGATTTCCACTATTATCTCGGGTCGCTTTATAATTCGACCGGTGAAATGCTTAAATCCAAGCAGGCATTTGAAGAAGCGATTGATATAGACCCAGATCATAAAGCCACGATTGAAGCGTTGGCAATGATGGGACACACACCTAAAAAACGAAAAATAAAAGAAGAAATTCTCCTTCAGTCTTCTAAGAAAAATCCAGATGGCCCAGCACAGAAATTAGCTGAGATTCAATCAAGAATTGATAAAGATCTGTATGAAGATGCAGTGCGTTTAGCAGATGACGCCATCATGTCATTTCCTCAAAACAGCAGTTTTGTTTTACTCCAAGGAAAAGCACTGCAAAAAATGGGCGAAACCGATCAAGCGAAAGGATCATTTCAAAAAGCTATCTTGGTCGATGTGAAAAATCCTGAAGCGTACACCGCTTTAGCTGAATTGTATTTTGATCAAGAAAAGTATATTTACGCAGCCTTATCCTATGAAGATGTCGTCCGTCTTGATCACAGGGATGTGGACAGCCGCTACATGCAGGGATTGTCCTATTTTAAAGCGGATGAATGGGGAAGGGCAGCATCCTCTTGGGAAGACTTACTCCACTACAAGCCGAATCATCCGATGGTAAGAAATTTATTGCCGCAAGCTTATTATATTTTAGCTGTAGAATATAATCGAACGGGAAAACCCGCATTGGGACGAACCTCATTTGATCGAGCTCTAAGTGTCAATTCAAACTCGTTTGAATGGCTGCCGGGTGCCATGAGATCACTCGGGCATTATTATCGTGAAAAAGAAATGTACAAAGAATCACTTTCAGCTTTTCAGGAAGTGATAGAACTTCGGCCAAAAGATGCCTCTGCGTATCTCGGGATTGGTATCACATACTGGAAAATGGGTGAAACGCAATTGGCTATTAGTGCGTGGGATAGAAGTATGGAACTCAAACCGGAAAATAATGAAGCTAAAGGATGGCTGATTCTAACCTCACAAAAATCCTAATTTATCGACCAACTTTCTTGTCGCGTTTTATTTTATATTCTGTACTGATTTCTTTTTTATTTCCTCAATCGAATTCTGATGAATTAATCACAAAAGGTGTGAACGCTTTTTATAATTATGAAACAGAAAAGGCGATTGACATATTATCCGAAGCGAAAGAGAAATATCCTGAGCATCCTGCCGTGCATTTTACGTGGGTTTCCGCACGATGGCTTCATAGTCAGGCAAACAGCGATGTCGAATCAACATATCGCCAATTAGACGAGGATTTGGACATCATCCTGCCGATTTATGATGCATTGATCGAGAAATACCCTGATAATCCGCAATATCAATTATTTTATGGATCAGCGATCGGACTAAATGCCCGCATCACTTTGGGGAAAAAGGAATGGATTTCCACGTTATATCACGCTTGGAGAGGGTTTCGTGTGATCAAAGATGTTTATGAGCACCATCCGGAGATCATTGATGCGCAGTTGCCAATTGGAATTGTAGAGTATTATGCCGGTCTCAGTAATGTTCTGGTGAAAACAGCTGTAACATTATATGGACTTGAAACCGATCAGGAAATTGGTCTAGCTAAAATGGAAGAAGCAGCACGGCATGGTGAATATTCATGGATCGAGGCTCAGAGTATTTTATCATTTTTGTATCTGTGGGTATTGGACTCTCCAGAAAAATCTCTTGCATACAGCCAAAACCTCGCTCAACATTTTCCAAAGAATTACTACTTCAATATTATTTACTTAGAATCACTTATACAAACCGGTAACATAACTAAGGCAAAAGAGATAGAGATATATCTTAAAGAATACCTTAAGGAATTGACACCCATTGAAAAATCATGGTACTCCGGATATATTGATTATGAATCTGCATTGTTAAACTACATCAATGGGAATTTCGATGAAGCTGAAACATTGTTAAACCGTGCCATCAATAATTACAATGCCGAGTTAGACATTATTTTAGCCAATATTTGGTTGTTAAAAGGAAAAATACATGATATAAAAGGCGAACGGAAAAAAGCCGTTATCGCATATGAAACTTGTATTGAACTAGATAATTTTTCGAAAGCAATTATTTTAGCTGATGAATATTTATTGACTCCCTTCGTTAAATAAAATATCATGTGTAATTTTATCCGTAATTTTATCCATCAATGATTAAAAGAAAAGAAACTAAAAAAGTATACGTCGGAGATATCCCCATTGGCGGAGGATCACCTATTTCTGTGCAGTCGATGACCACGACAAAGACTCACGATGCATCTGCTACGATATCGCAGATAGAAAAGCTTGAAGATGCAGGATGTCAGATTATTCGTGTTACCGTCCCGGATGAACCCGCAGCAAAGGCATTATCCGAGATTAAAAAAGCGATGAATGTCCCGCTTGTGGCGGATATCCATTTCAATTATCGGATGGCATTAATGGCCGTCGATGCCGGCGTCGATAAAATTCGTATCAATCCGGGAAATATCGGATCGCCTGATCGAGTCAAAGAAGTCCTTGAAAAAGTCAAATCTGCAGGGATTCCCATCCGTATCGGTGTAAACGCGGGGAGTTTAGAAAAAGATCTTCTTGAGAAATACGGATATCCCACTGCAGAAGCCATGGTTGAAAGCGCTCGTCGTCATATTCGAATTTGCGAAGAAAATGATTTTACAGAATTGATCGTTTCTCTGAAGGCATCGGATGTGAACTTAATGATGAAGGCAAACCAACTATTTTCGGATGAATTTGAGTATCCGCTGCATTTAGGTGTCACCGAAGCCGGTCCGGTTAAATCCGGAACGATCAAATCATCCGTGGGAATCGGCTCACTTTTAGCTAAAGGAATCGGCGACACAATCAGAGTCAGTTTAACGGGTGATCCGGTGGAAGAAGTCCATGTCGGCTATGAATTACTAAAAACATTGGGGTTGGCTTCGCGAGGAGTCACCATTGTTGCATGCCCAACATGCGGAAGGTTAGAAGTTGATCTTTTCAAAATCGCAGAAGAAATGGAAGAAAAACTCAGCCACATCAAAACCCCGATGTCGATCGCATTAATGGGCTGCGCGGTGAATGGTCCGGGTGAAGCAACTCACACCGATTTAGGAATAGCTTTTGGAAAAGGCGGAGGATTATTGTATTATCGGGGGGAAACATTAGGCAAAGTACATGAAGAAGATGCCATTGAACGATTAGAAGAATTAATCAAACGATTTGAAGAAGAAAGTGAATCATCACATGAAGATAAGTAAAATTAAATTAATCGTTATTACGCTATTCTGTTTGAGTATCGGTTTGACTCAATCTCTGCCTGAAAATATGTCACCCATCGTTGCATATTGGCGCACGCTTTCTCAAAAAGAAAAAGAAGTATATTTATTCTCATATCTAACTCAGGTCTATGACACCTACAACGGTTTGAAAAACGAGTTGGGATACAGCGAATTGACTACGTGGTATTATAATAACCGTGCTGAATTGGTTTTTGGAATCTTTGATCAACTGGAAGATACTGACATCGTTGAATTTGTTGGTTGGGTGGATGAATATTACCGCCATGAGGAATTCCTGGATCGACCGTTTTATGAGGCATTATCCTTTGCATTCAGATTTCAGCAAGCGTCCGGTGAAACCATTTGGGAAAAATACGAGAACTTAAAATATGACAAAATTCGACCTAAAATAGAATAATCTCTATTTGTTTTCTTTAACCTTAACCTATAAATAAAAATCTTATGTCAAAAAAACGAATGCTCGCGAGAGTACTCAGCAGCAGTATTCAAGGTATCGATGCCTATATTGTCGAAGTGGAAGCTCACCTCACTGGATCAAAATTACCTAAATATCACACGGTCGGGTTACCGGAAGGTGCTGTCAAAGAAAGCAAAGAACGCGTTAAAGCCGCCATCGAAAACAGCGGATTTGATTTTCCATTCAAACACATCACGGTCAATTTAGCTCCGGCCGATATACGAAAAGAAGGGTCTGCATTCGATCTGCCTATCGCGATCGGTATTTTAAGTGCCGTCGGTCAGGTAAGTGATTCCTACTTGAATAATGTCATCTTATTGGGAGAATTGGCTTTAGACGGTAGTTTACGTCCAATTAAAGGAGCGCTGCCGATTGCCATTGCTGCTCGGGATCATGGGATACGCGGTGTCATTTTACCGATGGAAAATGCCGAAGAAGCAGCTGTGGTTGATGAGATTAAAGTTGCCGGTGTTTCATCGTTGAATGAAGTCGTTTCAATTTTGAACGGTGAAACTAAAATCAATGCAGTATCAGTTAATCGAGATGAAATGTTCAAACGAAGTAAATTCTATTCTATTGATTTCAAGGATGTAAAGGGGCAAGAACAGGTAAAACGTGCGCTCGAAGTGGCAGCATCCGGTGGGCATAATGTGATTATGATTGGTCCGCCTGGCAGCGGAAAAACCATGTTGGCAAAGCGATTACCGACAATATTACCTGATTTAGTTCTCAATGAAGCATTAGAAACGACTAAAATTCACTCTGTTTCAGGGATTTTACCGGCCGGGAACGGACTGATCGGAACGCGCCCGTTTCGCTCACCGCATCATACAATTTCCGATGCTGGATTAATCGGCGGCGGAGGAATGCCAAAACCCGGGGAAGTCAGTTTGGCACATAACGGCGTCTTATTTCTGGATGAACTTCCTGAGTTTAAAAAGAACGTTTTAGAAGTGATGCGCCAACCGTTAGAAGATGGACATGTCACGATATCACGGGCAGCCATTTCATTAACATATCCGTCGAGATTTATGCTTATCGCTGCGATGAATCCCTGCCCATGCGGATATTCAACCGATCCGCATAATGATTGTACATGCGCCCCTCAAATGATACAACGATACATGAGTCGTATTTCAGGTCCGTTAATGGATCGAATTGATATCCACATTGAAGTCCCTGCCGTTCCGTTTGCAAAGCTGTCATCCATTGAACCGGGCGAAGCATCTGAAGGTATTAAAACACGCATCCAAAAAGCACGTCAGATTCAATTGAACAGATTTAATTCTGTTGCCAATATTTATGCGAACTCGCAAATGCAGTCGAAGGAATTAAAAACGTATTGCAAACTGGATAAGAAAACGTCGGATATGATCAAAATAGCGATGGAAAAATTAGGACTATCAGCACGTGCCTACGACCGAATTCTGAAAGTGTCACGAACTATCGCAGATTTAGCCGGAGAAGAGACCATTCAAATTCAGCACGTTAGTGAAGCGATACAATATCGCAGTTTAGACCGACAATTATGGCTGGGCTAACGTAGAGGAAATGTGCTTGATAATGTCCTGATGCAGCTGTCCGTTTGACGCTGTAATGGATTGATCGAATATTGAGTAGACTTCGTCTGATATCGTTGTAACTCTTCCGCCGGCTTCTTCGACGATCAAGATTCCGGCTGCGGTATCCCATGGGTGCAAATCATATTCCCAGAAACCATCGACATATCCTCTTGCAACATGGCAGAGATCAACAGATGCCGATCCAAGTCGTCGTACGCCTTGTGTGATGTCCGTGAAATGTTGAAACAGCTTCATATTATTTCGCCATTTCTCATCGTGAACATATCCAAATCCGGTGACCAATAATGATTGTTCAAGTTGACAAACCTCAGAAACATGAATCGGTGAATTGTTGCAAAAAGCTCCTTGTCCTTTGATCGCGGTATATAATTGTTTTGACGGAAGTTCCATCACAATGCCGATCAGGGGTTTGTTTTGATAAAATACAGCAATCGAAACGCCAAATGACGGGTATCCATGGACAAAGTTTGTCGTTCCATCGAGGGGATCAATCACCCATAGAAAATCAGTACTTTGTGTTGTTCCGCCTGATTCTTCAGCCAGTATCGCATGATTTGGGAATGATGTACGGATGATTGAAATGATATTTTGTTCGGATTGCTTGTCAGTCTCTGTAACGAGGTCTGTACGTCCTTTATGCGACACGGCCTTTGGATGATTCAAGGCATCCATGATGATATCGGCAGATGTCTCTGCAGCTCGCATTGCCACGGAATGTAATTTTTCTATAACCGCAGCGTGTGGTAACATTTGATTACTCGAGAGAACTATTTATACGGTTTGTGATCAATCGAAAAGTATTCTTTTGTCATCTTCTTTAATGCAGTGGATAGAAGAATGATGGACAGTAAATTCGGGAATGTCATGAATCCGAGTGCAGCATCGCCGAATGCCCAAACTGCTTCTAAGCTTGCAATGGCACCGATGAAAACGAAAGCGACGAAAATCCAACGGTAGTAGATGATTGCTTTTTCACCGAAGAGATATTCCGTGGAACGATCTCCATAAAATGACCAGCTAATCGCTGTTGAAACTGCGAACAACGTAACGGATAACGTTACGATTTTATCTCCGTATCCAAACATCCAGGATAAGCCTTCTTTAAAAGCGAAAGCGGTTAATCGACTGCTGTTCAGCAGATCTCCGGCAAATTCGGGATTGATTCGGCTTGTATAAAATTCAGTATGCTGCCATGCGCCGGTTACAAGAATAACCAGTCCGGTCATTGTGCAAATTACGATCGTATCAATGAACGGACCGAGCATGGCAACGGCACCTTCACGAACCGGATAATTCGTTTTCGCTGTTGAGTGAGCAATTGCAGCGGATCCCTGCCCGGCTTCGTTGGAATATAATCCGCGTTTCACACCCCAAAGCATCGTATTCATAATGACAAGAAACGCTCCGCCACCGACTCCGGCAATCTCTGCGGGCGGATTAAATGCCATTTGAAAGATCAATGAAAAACTTCCTGGAACTGAAGGAAGGTAGGCGAACAGGATCAATGAAGCTCCTGTAACATAAAGAACTCCCATAAAAGGTGTTAAGAATCCTGTAACATGACCGATACGTTTAATACCGCCGATGATGACCAACGCAACTACAGTTGCTAAAAACAACCCATTGATCACTTGTAAAACGGACAGATCAAATCCGGACCAGATAGAGTGTTTAACCAACAGAACGCTTTCAGGATGCATAAATTGTGAAAACTCCGAATATATTTGGTCTGATACAGTAAACGATTGAATTGCATTTCCGGTAGCAAATGAACAGATTACAGCAAAAGCTGCAAATGCGACTGCAAGCCATCGCCACTGAACACCCAACCCGTTTTCAATCGTATACATCGGTCCGCCTGCTGTGAATCCGAGTTTGTCCATTTCACGGTATTTCAAGGATAAAGTGCTTTCAGCGTATTTCAATGTGGTGCCGAAGAAAGCGGTGATCCACATCCAGAATAATGCACCCGGTCCGCCGAAGTATATTGCAGTAGCAACACCTGCAATGTTTCCAATACCGACAGTGGCAGATAATGCGGTTGCTAACGCCCGAAAATGATTCAAATCTCCTTCATCATTCGGGTTATCATAGATCCCGCGAGTTACGCGTACTCCATGCATAAAATAGCGTATTTGCGGAAATCCTAATTTGACGGTGATGTAAATCCCTGTACCAACGAGAACAAGCACCATTAACGGCACGGCCCGCTGAGAAGGAAAAGACCAAACCGATTCGAAAAAGGATAATCCAAACATGTACATTAAAAGAAAAATGCTGCCGAAAGCGAGAAAGCCGTATGTGGATCGTTTCATAGATAGCTCAAGTTGGTTTCAAAAAAATGTTGACGAAAAATTACTCCGAAATGACCGGAACAAAAAAGGGATTCTTCTGAAATAATCATTCATCCATTTCACGCTTGGATATATTCAAATTACTTTGTAGTCTAAAACATCAATTATACGAGGGATCATGAACTTTGAACATCAACTATCACAGTTTGGGTCGAAATCGAAAATATCCGTTCGGTTTGTCTTACTAATATTTATCCTTTTCTTCCTCGCCTGCCCTGACCCTCCGATAGAAGAGGATGAACCGTTTGAATGTGACATCCCCGGGGCAGTAATTTGTGAAGATGACACCACCGCCTGTTGCTGCATTGAAAACGCTTCATGGAATGCTGACTCGACGGCTTGTGAGTGTGATGAGTTGTATGAATGGGATGGAGATAGTGCATGTGTAATGATAACAACAGACCATGCGATGACTTTTATTGCTGATTCATTAGGGGTTTACCCAAGCATTCTAAGGGATGCAGCTATTACCGATGATGGTGGTATTATTGCGGTAGGTCAGATAATGGTTCCAGATACAACCGCGTACGGTTGGAAGACTTATAACGCAGCCCGCTTTTACCCTGAAACGGAAACCTGGGAATTATTTAATATTGAAGCATATACACCTTGGGGAAGTTTAATCAGTCCCGAGATGTATTCCATCCAATACTTCTCAGAGAATTCTATTTGGGTAACTAGTTATGGAAGCCCGTATTATTGGGACGGTTTTTCTTGGACGATGCACAGACTGCCAAGCATTGGAATTAATGTTAGCGTGCAAAACCTTTGGGGCCCTAGTGCTGATGAGATGTACTTTATCGGGAGACACGGCGCAATTGTCTCCTACAAGAATGATGTTTTTACATTAATGGAGAGTGGTACAGATTTTAGGCTGCGCTCAATATCAGGAACCAGCGGTGATAATATCTGGGTGAGTAGTAATTTATCATATTCTTACGGTGAACCTTGGATCGTTTTGCACTATGATGGTCTTGAGTGGAGTGAAATATGTACAGGGACACCTGCTTTTACTCACATACCGGATTCAATATCAACAAATATTTATGGTGTTTATACAAATTCAACAACAAATGCATTTGTACTCACAGCTATGAGTTTATATATAACCCCTAACAATTCACAATGCAATGCGGAGCGTCTAAACTATTACCCTGCAGGCTGGTCTTTTGAACCACAAAAAATAATTGGACAGGCACAAAATGATATTTTCATCGTGGGTGATTTTAGCATGATCTATCATTTCAATGGTGAGGAATTTTTTGAATATCCAAGATTTAATGAAAATGTAGATTTTTTATCCGCTGATGTAAAGGATGATTTTTTTATTGCTGTAGGTGATGCAAATAGCTATGTCTATATCATCCGGGGTTATCGATGAAATAAGATTTTTCCAAAATAATCATCCGTAAAACAAACTATCAATTGAAATCCAGTGGCTTTGTTGAAACGAAGAAGTTATTACTACTAAGATAATTTCGTTCTAAAAACTCAACCATATTATGTTTATTGAATAGTGATTTATAAGTAATTTATAATTATGATTCGATTAAATGAAGAAGAAATACAAGCCATAGCGGCTCTTTTGGATCTTGATATTGCTAATCAACTTGATCCTGAAATACAAAAAGTTTTAACAACGTTGAAAGAACGATTATCCGCAAAAGGTACAATTGAATTGTACGTGGACGGTGCAGCTGATTTACATACAAAAACTGCCGGGGTCGGCGGCGTTTTTTACCGAAATGGAGAGGAATTGTACTCATTTTCAGAATATTTGGACGGTGCGACGAACAACGAAGCGGAATATACAGCCTTACTCAAAGGACTGGAAGTTGCTGAAAAATTGAAATTAGGCAATATAAAAATTTACGCGGACAGTGAATTGGTCGTGAAGCAAATCAACGGAGAATATAAAGTGAGAAACCCGAGGATGCAGGTGCTGCATGCGAAAGTTTCATCACGATTGAACCAATTACAAACTTGGTCGTTAGACCATGTACCGCGAAATAAAAATTTAAGAGCAGATGCTTTAAGCAAAGAAGGACGGATGAAAGGAAAGTAAACATGAAAGCATTGATCACAGCAGGAGGTCATGGAACCCGATTACGTCCAATTACGCACACACAGAACAAGCATTTAATTCCGATTGCTAACAAGATCATGCTGCGGTATGCCTTGGATTACGCCATTGAAGCCGGTATAACCGAGATCGGAATTGTCATTAATGCCGGTGATACATCAATCTCGGATATCTTCGGTAACGGAGAGTCTCTCGGTGTCAATATTACCTATATTCCACAGGATGCACCGCTTGGGTTAGCGCATGTCGTAAAAATCTCGCAGGATTTTATCGGGGATGATTCTTTTGTCTTTTATCTCGGGGATAATATTCTCGTCGGCGGGATCAAGAAATTTATCGACGATTTTCAAAGAAACGGAACCAATTGCCATCTCGTTCTGAGTAAAGTACCCGACCCGAACCGATTTGGTGTAGCTGAGATATCGAATGAACGAATCGTGAGTATCGAAGAAAAACCTCAAAATCCAAAGAGTGACTTGGCGGTTACCGGGATTTACGTATATGATTCATCCATTTTTGAAGCGGTGAATAATATTGAACCGTCTGCACGCGGTGAGTTGGAAATATCCGATGCACATCAATATCTGCTTGATCAGGGATACGGGATAAGCTATTCTGAGATCACCGGATGGTGGAAAGACACAGGAAAACCATCTGACCTTCTCGAAGCAAACCGACTAGTACTAGATTCTCTGAAAAGTCAATGTCACGGAGACATAGATCAACAGTCAAACGTAACCGGAAAAGTTCAGATCGGAAAAGGCTCAAACATTGTTAATTCAATTGTCCGGGGACCGGTGATTATTGGAGACAACACAGTGGTCAAAAATAGTTATGTCGGCCCGCATACGTCGATCGGTGACTGCTGTGAGATCAATGGAAGCGAACTTGAATACTCGATTTTGATGAATGATTGCCGCCTTGAACAAATCCAACGACGCATTGAAGGATCATTATTAGGAAATGATGTGAAAATCCGCCGAACGGTGAAACGTCCGGCGACGCATCGATTTATGATCGGGGATCAAAGCCGAATTGAAATTGAATGATTTTTCCTTGGATTGCACGAATATTCGCTGGAGAATGATACAAGATACTGTGTAAATTACATGGTTTATTTCACACTTAACTTTGATTAGAATTACTTATGGGATTGTTTAGATCAGTATTAGACACATTTAATTGGATTTCAGGGGATATCGCGATTGATCTTGGAACTGCAAATACGCTCATTTGGTTGAAGGGGAAAGGCGTTATTATAAATGAACCTTCTGTCGTAGCTCGATCTGTGCATGACGGTAAAGTTGTTGCTGTTGGTAATGAAGCAAAATTCATGGTCGGAAAAACGCACCGCGACCTTGAAACCATTCGTCCTTTACAAGACGGTGTGATCGCTGATTTCAACATGACAGATGAGATGCTCCAGCGCTTTATCCGTAAGATTAAATTGAATCGTTTAGCTCGCCCCAAAATGGTGATTTGTGTTCCTTCCGGTGTCACAGAAGTTGAGCGGAGAGCGGTAAAAGATTCCGGTGAGCGTGCCGGTGCGCTGGAAGTCCACTTGATTGAAGAGCCGGTTGCTGCCGCTATTGGAATCGGATTAGATATCAGTAAACCAATCGGAAACATCATTGTTGATATCGGGGGCGGAACAACTGAAATTGCCGTCATTGCATTAAATGGTGTTGTTACAAAAGAAGCGATCCGTATTGCCGGCGATGAAATGGATGAAGCCATCGTCCATTGGTTCCGGAACGAACACAAACTTGAGATTGGTGCCCCGACGAGTGAAGCTATCAAAAAAGCAGTTGGTTCAGCGATGAGAATGAGTGCAGAAACTATTTCAGTCAAAGGACGTGATCTTGTATCGGGAATTCCGAAAACAATCGAAGTCTCATCCGATGAAATTCGTCAAGCGCTTAAAGATCCTGTCAGTGCTATTGTCGAAGCCGTAAAACACGCCTTGGAAAAAACTCCTCCGGAATTATCTGCCGATATTTTAGACAGAGGGATCATCATGACAGGTGGAGGAGCCTTGCTGAAAGGATTAGATCAAGTGATTCGTGAACGGACTCAGGTTCCGGTAAATGTATCTGAAGAGCCGTTATTATCCGTCGTAAGAGGGACAGGCCTTGTCCTTGAGGATATCAAAAAATATGAGGCTGTATTGATGTAGACCGATGAGGAATCTGCATCTACTACTCTTCAAATATAAGCATCATATTGCTTTTGTTATTCTGTTAACTCTTTCTCTTAATTTTCTTTTTACTGAAAAATCTGATAATGTCGATCTTCTTCGAGAAAAGGTGATCGACACTTTTTCTTTTTTATATTCACCAATTGCATGGATCAATAACGCAGTCATCCTTGAAGAAGAGAATGCTCTTCTGAGAGAGAAAAATCTACAATTATCTCTGCAAAATGAATCGATGATACACTTAGCTAAAGAAAACCAGCGGCTGGAAAATTTACTTCAATTTAAACGGGAAAGTCAGCTGACTTTAGTTCCTGCAAAAGTGATTAACAAGGGAATTACTCCCGGAATTATGTCTATGACCGTTGATGTGGGTAAATCATCGGGTGTTGAAAGAAATAATCCGGTGATCACATCATTAGGAGTGGTAGGAAAAGTTCTTATTGCAGGAGAACATAGTTCCGTTGTTCAAATGCTGAATGATGCCAATTTTCGTATAAGTGTCAGAATATTTCCAAGCGGAGCAACAGGAATATTGCAGTGGACCGACGACGATAACTGTATCATCAGTGAGGTTCATAAACATGCCGATATCAGCGTAAATGATCGGGTTGTCACATCAGGATTTTCCGATATATTCCCGAGCAAATTACCCGTTGGTGCGGTGATTGGAACGACCGATGAAAGAGGAAGTTTTCAAAAGATTGTTTCAGCCCGGTGTTATAACGATTTATCATCATTGATCAATGTCTTTGTTATCACGGAGCAAGTCAAATGAAGCGACTGACAATGCTATACTTAGCTCTAACGGTATTTGTATTTCAAAGTGTTTTCGCTGACCTAATGTCCATTCGAGGAGTCCGTCCTGATTTTATTTTCATTTTTATCTTATATATTTCGATACACAGGGGCAGCTTTCCGGGTATGATCATTGGTTTTGTGCTGGGTGTTTTCATTGATATTCTCAGTGCAGGATCCTCTTTCGGTCTGTCATCGTTTACCTATGTGCTTACCGCATATTTATCAGGATTTTTATCCAAAGAACAAGAACAATTACTGCCTATACATTTTCATGTATTTTGGGTTCTGATATCGCTGATTCATTTTGGCGTTTTTGGGTTTATCCAATACCAGGTCTTATTCAGCGTTGATTTACTTGTGTGGATCCAGAAATGGCTCTTATTATCCTCCTACACATTAGGAATCATTTGGGTGATGCAATTTGTTTATCCGCTGAAACGAATTTAATCTATGTTACGAGTAAAGAATGTTGTCCCAAAGCAACGTCTGATTGTCTTCACTTGGATTGTCGCATTGTTAATGTTGATTTTAACAAGCCGATTTTTCCAACTTCAGATATATCAAGCGAGTGAATACCGATCAAAAGCGGAATCCAACCGAATTAAAGCTCTTAAGATCAATGCTCCCAGAGGATTAATATTAGATCGGAATAACACAATATTGGTGGACAATAAGCCGACCTATGTCCTATCCGCTATCCCAAATGAAATACAAGACAAAAATAAGGTGTTCCATACCATTTCAAATCTAACAGGAATTGATTCATTACTTTTAAAAGAAAACTTTAAAAAATATTACAGGAACCGTTTTGCTCCCACACGGCTTATTAAGGATCTTACCTTTGAACAAATCAGTATAATCGAAGAACATAAACTTGATTTACAGGGGCTTCAAATCACTCAATTCCCGGAACGATTTTATCCGACTACAATATCCGGAACACATTTTTTAGGCTATGTTAATGAAGTCAATCTCAATATCTATAATTCGCTTGAACAGAAAGAATTATACGAACTTGGGGATTTAATCGGCTGGCACGGGATTGAAAAACAAAATGAAAATAATCTGAGAGGTGATAAAGGAATTCGATTTATTGAAGTTGATGCCTTTGGCAGGGAAGTTGGGTTAGTTGAGGATTATAGTACGGTTTTTCCCATCCCAGGTAATGACATTCAGTTAACAATTGATTTAGGGCTTCAGGAATTGTTGGAAACTCTGATGCAGGATTATCGCGGTGTAGCCGTTGTATCAAACCCAAAAAACGGGGATATTTTAGCATATGTCAGCTCTCCGTCACATGCACCGGATCTGTTCACAGGTGCTGTAACATCTGCTGAGTGGAATGAAATACTCGGAGATCCGGGACGCCCACTGGTAGATCGCGTCAGTACCGGGCAATATCCTCCGGGATCAACATTGAAAATGATCACAGCTATGAAGTTAATCGAAGAAAGGTTAATTGACCCATTTTGGACTGCTAACTGCACTGGGAAATATTTCTTTGGCGACCGAGAATTTGGATGTTGGAATGAAGAAGGACATGGCGACGTTAATTTACAGGAAGCAATAGCACAATCCTGCAACGTATATTTTTATAAAGTGATTCAAAAATTGTCGATCACAGAATGGTCGGAAACCTGTCGACAGTTCGGTTTTGGCGAAAAAACACATATTGATTTACCGACCGAAAAACGGGGAGTGATTCCAACCAAAGATTATATGAACCGACGTTACGGAAGATGGGGTTGGTCAAAGGGGAGTATGCTGAACATGGTGATTGGACAAGGTGAAGTCTTAGTGACACCTTTGCAAATTTTAAATTATATCAATCTGATTGCAACAAGGGGAAGTGCTTCGAGGATACATCTTGTGAAAGATAACATTAATCCGGCGTCAGTTTCTCCAACGTATTCCCGACAAACATGGTCAAAATTAGAGACATATTTACATGCCGTTATCACCGATAAAAAAGGAACCGGAAAGGCAGCCAATCCAAAGATCAACGGACTGAAAATATATGGCAAAACCGGAACGGCTGAAAATCCGCATGGTGAACCGCATGCCTGGTTCATCGGATACGGTAAAAAAGCGAAAGATATAATATCATTAGCTATTTTAGTTGAAAACGGCGGTCATGGCGGAGAAACGTCAGCGCCCATTGCACGACATATATTTAAATACAGTTTTGGGGTAAATGGTAAACAAGAATAAAAGTAACCTACCCGGATTTGATCTGAAAATTCCGTTAATTGTACTGCTGTTAACCGGAATTGGGCTCATCGCATTGTACAGTATTTCATTGCATCAAGGTGATAACATCTTCCGGTCATCTTTTTTCAGGCAGGTTATTTTTTTGATCCCTGCACTCATCGGATTTCTATTAGTACTTCTAATCCCAACAGAATGGATTCATAACAATGCGTATTTGTTATATTGGGCCGCAGTGATCAGTGTGATGTTACCATACCTAGGTCCAAGTATCGCAGGGACTTATCGGTGGATCAGTATTGGGGGTGTCGGGTTTCAGCCATCCGAATTTGCAAAATGGATCATTGTATTGGTGTTGGCTCGATATTTGTCGGACCATAATTTAGAAATGAAGAAGATCACATCCATGATAATCCCGTTTCTTATTGCAATTATTCCAACGGTGATCATTCTTCGTCAGCCGGATTTGGGTTCTGCGGTCATTATGATCACCCCGGTTGTCACCATGCTGTATTGGGCAGGGACAAGACCATTTCACCTGTTTATCTTAATCGCTCCGTTATTCAGTATCATATCTGCATTCCATACAATTCCATTCACCATTTGGGCGATCCTTCTTGGAGCCGTCATTCTCATGTCGAAACCAAAGATCATATACGGAGTCGGTCTTTTTTTTATGAATATTTTCCTCGGGTTATTATTTCCAATCCTTTGGAACGGATTAAAACCATATCAGCAAAACCGTGTATTAACATTATTTAAACCCGAGATTGATCCACTGGGAGCTGCTTATCAAATCATCCAGAGTAAAACAGCGATCGGTTCAGGCGGTTTATTGGGTAAAGGTTGGGGCGAAGGAACGCAAACCCATTTGAAATTTTTACCGGTTCAGGAATCTGATTTTATTTTATCTGTTGTCGGAGAAGAGTTAGGATTCATTACCATTTTACTTATCTTTATTTGTTTTACATATTTAATCTTACAGATTGTGAAGTTAGCTTTTACGATCAAAGATCGATTCTATTCATTGGTACTGGTCGGAATTGCGACATTGTTTTTATCGCATATTTTTGTCAATGCAGCCATGACGGTTGGACTCATTCCTGTTAAAGGATTACCGATGCCGTTTATTTCCGCGGGCGGTTCATATTTAGTCTCATCTTATATTATGATAGCATTAATACTTAACATCGGGAAAGCATCGCAACGGTAGTCGTTAAATATATTGATGTTCCCTCAGAGAATCGGTAAATTCTAGTCAATAAATAATTACGAAAAAGGTATTTATGAACTCAATACGCCTCTTTAAATCAATTTTGGTATTAATAGTCATCATGACTATTTCATTTGCACAAAGCAATACAGCCAAAGAATTCAAGCGATTGAATGCAAAGTTAAACAGGGAAAAAGTAAGAATCGACTCTTTGGAAACTGAGATCAGAATTTTACTCCCGGATCTGCGGAATACGCTTCATGCTACAGTAAAAGCAAAACAGCAAACAGACTCTGTTGCGATTATGTTAATTAATCGTATGAATACCTTGCAGAAAAAAATTGGTGTACTCGAAGATAAAGTGGCCTACATTGACAGCACCAACTTCGAAATATTAGCACAATTAGTGATGATTGAAAATAAAATTATCACACTCACAAGCAGTTTCACCGAAATGTACAGTCTTAAAACCGGTACAGCCTCTCCGTCGCATCCTGAAACGATTAGTCCTGCCGAATACAAAAAGAGATATATTGAGAGCTTAAGTTTTTATCAAAACGGAGCTTATAAAGAAGCGATCGAAGGTTTTTCCGATCTCGTTAAGAATGATCCATTAAATGAATTAGCAGATAACAGTCAATATTGGCTGGCAGAATGCTATTATTCGTTGAAGAATTACAAACGTGCTGTTAAAGAGTTCGAGAAAGTATTTACGTTTCCAGGGACGGATAAAGATGATGATGCTCAGTTAAAACTCGGATTGGCACATCAAAGTATGGGCAACTTAGAAAAAGCCCGTGAAGAATATCAACGTCTCGTAGATTATTTCCCCGGCAGCGAATATTATGAAAAAGCGAAAGAAACCTTGAAACAATTAAATATAGAATAATCTGATTATGGCTTTAAAAATATTTTACATTACAACAGAAATCACTCCATTTGCAAGTACGTCACCTTTGGGTGAGTTTTCCGTCAAAGTTCCTTTAGCCTTACAAGGAAAAGGACATGATATTAGGACTATGCTGCCAAAATATGGATTTGTCAGCGAACGAAAATATATTTTACGTGAAGTGATCCGGCTTCGTGAAATCCCATTCAAATATAATGGTGAAGAAATTGTTACATCTGCTAAAAGTGCATTTATTCCGAAAACGCGAGTCCAGGTATATTTTCTTGAAGATAAAAAATGGTTCAAACCGCTCACAAATCTACTATACAAATCAAAGAACGGGCGTGTCCTGAGTAATAATGACGAGAGATACTCCTTCTATGGAAGTGCATCTCTTGCGACGCTGCCGCATTTATTTTGGAGTCCGGATATTATGCTGGGCTGCGGGTGGCAAACATCTTTCATTCCGATGGTATACAAACAACTGTATAAAGACCGTGAATTTTATCAAGGGATAAAAACCGTTCATATTGTTCACTCCTTAGGCGAATATGATACATTCACCAAACATGCTTATGATATGGCTGAAGTTAAATTACCTGACTGTTTCAAAGGGGATGAAGTGAATTGTCATGAAGTTGCAGCATTTTTTGCTGATCAGGTTATCGTCTTTGATACTCCGGATAATCAAGTATCCGCGGAGTTACTTAAGCTGGATGGAGTTAAGCAGCATCAAGATAAAGTAAATATAATCGAGTGGGATCCTGAAACCCCGGATTATAACGAAGTTGCTAAAAAACTGGAAGCAACTTTGCAGAAACTTTCTGACTGATAGTACGTATTTGGACATAAACAGGTAATTTTCAATGAAGCTTAAGACATCATTACGCCATATTTTGTTGGTTGTATTTATAATCATCCTTGCAGGCTGTATCAAAGATCCTGAACCATTCCCTTCGGATGACATACATGGGGAAATCAATTCTATTCGGATTGATCCGGATGCTACCTCGTATTTTCAATCATTCAGATCTGCTCCTGAAATGGGCAGTGTGAATAAATTATTCTATGGAAATTATGAAGGGTATTCTGATATCTATTCCTTATTAGAATTCTATTCTGTTGAATCGTCCTTTTTCCTGGATACGTTGTATTCAGTCGATAGTTCAAGGTACTCTTGGATGTATGTTGATCATGTCGATCTGTTTCTGAGTTTGTATAATGCTGCTGATACACTGACACCACCGTTTGTCTATTATTATTCCACTGATGGTGATACGAATTTCTTTTCTCAATCTGAATCCTCGTATTTTACGGTTGATCCGAGTTTAAGTGTCACTGAAACAGGTGAAATTGGAGTTGAGTCTGATACGCTGGGTAACGCATCCTTTAAAATTGATGTAACTAATATATTTAACGAGTTTATTTTGGATTCACTCCGATTAAACTCAAATACGTTTAAAATTGTCAGCAGTATTGATCAAGACAGTGTGGTTGGATTCTATCCTTCAAAAATGGAAGTAAGTTATTATCGCACCACGGAAGATATTAACCTGGACTCAACTTGGATTGATACCTTAACAACGGCGTTTGCCACGAAACAAAAATTGACGGTGGTCAATCCTTTGGACTGGGAAGAAACTGGAGGCAGATTTACAATTGGCAGAGCAAAAGGAGTGAAGTCTATTCTAAGTTTCAACCTGGATACGCTGTTAACCTTATCCAATTCAACGGTGATTAAAGATGCTGATTTGATTTTACAGTCAGATCAAAATCAGCAACTGATTCCCGGATTTAAGGTATTAGCCTATCCGTTAGCTGATTCGGTTGATTTTGATGTATATAACATCGAAGTCATGGATACAACAAAACTTGAATTTTTGGGAGCACAAACAACTGTTCAGGATTCTACCGACCATTACTTGACCTTTAAAATGAGAAATTTTGCATCCTATCTCCAAATGGGTCATCTGAACAGATATCAGCTTCAGTTATCAAGTTCTGCTGAAAATAATCCTTTTATTATTTATTCATTTATCAATGATGGATCTTTTCATCCTTATCTGAAGGTGCGCTATGTGGTTACGGACTAATACAATAATTACTGTTCTTTTGATTTCATTTGGAATGAGTCAATCCATTCTGAATACAAATGGAATTGGGATGATTGATCTCAATCAGGATGCAGCTTCAAATGGAACGTCATCCTATGGATTGTTACCTTCTTACCGAGAAGGGATTTCAATATCCAACCCTGTAACATGGCATCATTTACCTTACACATACTTGAATTTTGGATATACCGCAACTACATCATCAATCTCTGATCCGGCAGTAACAAATAATATGTCAGGATTAGGGACATTCCATTTTATTGTCCCGATCAAGAAGAAGTATTCTTTTGGTTTATCCGTAGCACCGTATTTAAATCGTCAATACAATTTAGAGGGATTTGAAACTACCTATATTGATTCTGTTTTTGATGATACATTATCGGTTAAGAATACTGTACTTGGTTTTGGGGGAATCAACAGATTATCATCTGCGTTTTCCATCCCTGTAACTGAAAAGGAGAGGGTGGCGTTTGCATTTGAAATGCTTTTTGGATCTTCACGTGAAATCAATATTACAACCGTTGATGGTATGGATTACATCCTGAACGAACGAAATATGTATAAAGGTGCGTTGGTTAAATTATATCTTCAAAGTGACCGACTGTTTTTCAAAAACTATGAAATTGGTACCTTTGCTGCGGTTTCAGCTGCGGTCAGTCCTATTTCTATTCATCAATACGTTTATCAAGCGTTTGAGGATGCCACCACGAGCCGTTCTGATCTTGGTGATTATGATTCCTGGGATTTTCCATCACCCAGTTTAGCATTAGATCCAACCGAATATGATTATGATAATGTCGTCTCTCCCATGGATTTTCAACTGGGTTTTGATGTTAAACATTCTGCTGTTCATTATCAAGTGGGATGGTATCATTGGCAAGACAACTTTGCAAATGTTTTTACACATTCCATGTTTAACCAGCAATTGAAATCAACGAATAGTTTCAATGTCAGTGCGTGTTTATTTGCCCCTGAAAATCCTCAAAACGCTTTAAAAAATATAAATTACCGGGTTGGATTATTTATGAAGAATGATTTTTTAAATACATCCAATTATGTAGAAAATACTATTCATGAAAAAGGTGTATCTTTTGGAATCGGACTGCAATTTGGTCCTACGAAAAATCAATTAGATTTGAGTTATTCCATATCTATAAAAGATGGCCTACAATTTAAAAATGAACTGAACCAATCTCTAAGTGTAGGACTGAGTATCGGAGATCTATGGTTCGTAAAACGGAGACAAAGATAAGATGAAACAAATGCAATTAAGCTACAAACTGATTGTTATATTATTAGCTGCTCTCTTTCTAAGCATGTGTGTACCACCGCCGGCATCCGAAGATGACGGAGGTATTAGTCTCGCAAAACTGGATTCGCTCCGTGAAAGAAAATGCCCGAGATTAATGAGCAGTGCTGCCGAATATTATCGGAATAGAGATTGGTCCTCAACTGCCAGAATCTACAGTGAGATCATTGAACTTGGATGTGATGAATGGGATACCGATTATGCATCAGAAATTTACCTTTACTATGCTGTTGCCTACGAGAATCTTGGTAAATATGACAGTTCGGAAGTAGTTCTTCTCAAAGGACTGCAAAGTCTCCCGGATGATATTGGGCTGAGAAAACGACTCGCTTATGCATATAAAAAACAGAATAAAGTAAATATGCAGATTGGTGAATATGAAAAACTGATGGATATGGTTCCGAATGATATCGAGATCATGAGTGAATTAGCCAAACTATACGGTGACAACTCTCGTTATGATGATCAAATCTTTGTATTGCGCAAACTCCTCGAAAAAGATCCTGAGAATGAAATTGCTCAAAGTGAAATTGTTGTTGCGTTCAAAAACAGTGGTAAAGATCCGTTAAGCTTTATGAAAGAGCGTTTTGAGTTGAATCCTGACAACACCTCTTACGGGATTGAATATGCCGACAATTTGATTGACAGCGATCGTACCGATGAAGCCGTTAAAGTGTTGGAAAGAGTCGTTCGTGTAGACAACACCAGCAAAATTGCGTTGAAAAAATTGGCAGATGCTCATTATCAAAACAATGATTTGAATTCAGCATCAAAATCGTTTGAAGAGTTATTCAAATTAGATCCTAGAGATATTCGCACTGCAATCAAAATATCGAACATCAACGTTGAATTGTCTGATTTTGAAAAAGCAATGAAATGGGCAGACAAGAGCGTGCAAATCTCAAAATCTTCCGGGGAATCGTTGGGACAAAAAGGAGATGTTTATTATAAGACTTTCCAATACTGCCGCACCGGAGATATTTCTCAGGATGATCGTATCATTGCGACACTGGCATATAACTATTTTCAAGATGCTGAATCAAATGGGTACAACCGTTATTCCAAATCAAAGAATTGGTTAAAGGACAATGAAGTTCTCTTCACAAAAGCAAACTGGTTTATGTTAGATCCTGAAGTGAAAAGCCGCGGGTTTATCAAACCGGAAACAGAATGTTATAATTGGGTTACTGAGAAACTAAATAAGAAATCTAATTGGTAAGGAAACAACGTATGTCCTTTCTTCAAAAATCAGATCCGGAATTATTTGATATTCTTCAAAGAGAATCTGATCGAGAACAATATACACTCGAATTAATTGCATCTGAAAACTTCACAAGTCCGTCGGTTTTAGAGATGGCGGGCGGTGTGATGACCAATAAGTACGCTGAAGGGTATCCCGGAAAACGGTACTATGGCGGATGTGAGCATGTAGATGAAGCTGAGAATGTCGCTCGTGATCGTGCTAAACTCTTATATTCAGCTGAGTACGTAAATGTACAGCCCCATTCAGGATCTCAAGCCAATATGGCTGCTTTGATGACATTTTTGAATGTCGGCGATACCGTAATGGGTTTAGACCTTGCTCACGGCGGACACTTAACGCACGGCAGTCCGGTAAACTTTTCAGGAAAGTTATACAATTTTGTTTCCTATCATGTTCATCCGGAAACAGGACGAGTTGATTTTGATGAAGTCCGTAAATTAGCTAAAGAGCATAAACCGAAGCTGATCGTTTGCGGCGGAAGTGCATATCCACGTTTTATTGAGTTTGAACAATTCCGTGAAGTTGCCGATGATATCGGGGCATTTCTTATGGCGGATATTGCTCATCCATCTGGATTGGTCGCCACTGGAATTCATCCCTCACCGATGCCTTTCTGTGATGTGGTAACCACAACTACACATAAAACACTAAGAGGACCCAGAGGTGGCATGATCCTCATGGGGAAAGATAAAGAAAATCCATGGGGGAAAGTGGCTCCAAAGTCAGGCCGGGTAAAAAGGATCTCCGAGTTACTCGACTCGACGGTGATGCCGGGTATACAAGGCGGACCACTCATGCATATTATCGCTGCAAAAGCAGTGGCATTTGGCGAAGCACTGAAACCTCAGTTTAAATCATATATCGAATTGGTTGTCAGTAATGCTGCTGTGATGGCGGAAGCATTGAAGAAAAAAGATTATCAATTGGTGTCAGGCGGCACTGATACTCACGTTATTCTAATTGATTTGACGAATAAGAATATCACAGGGAAAGCTGCTGAAAATGCCTTAGTCAAAGCTGGAATTACCGTGAATAAAAACATGGTACCGTTTGATAAAAAGAGTCCATTTGTAACCAGTGGTATTCGTGTAGGAACACCAGCGATCACCACTCGCGGTATGGGCAGTGATGAAATGAAAACAATCGTTAATTTGATCGATCAAGTGATTCAGAATCCGGATGATTCAACTGTCACAGATTCAGTTAAGTCGAAAGTAAATGAGCTTTGTAAAACATTCGTTTTATACAGGGAACTTGAATCGTAAGTTTTCATTAAAAGCATTTATGAAAAAAATGGTCAGGGATACGTCTATCCTTGGCCATTTTATTTTATGTGCGGTTTTTATCTCGTCCTGCACGCCGGGATACTATATAAAAAACCATCCTGATTTGTCTACGGCATATTTTGAATATTCGATTGAGCGTAACGATAAGCAGATTATTCAAAATCCGAATGACATCGATTTGTTAACCAAAGCGGCGAAGAATCATGTTCAGTATGCTTATGGATTTATCATTGAGAAAGCAGACCGTCAAGTTTTCAGTTCGTATTCGGAAGCGATAAATCTCTATCAGAAAGCAGAAAATCACTTTCAAACAGCTGAAATCTATGCAAAAACAGCCCTGAAAGTTCGTCACCCGGAATTTGAAGATTGGTTCAGGTCAAATTCAGTTAATCATTCGTTGGAAAAGATCGATGTTCCAATATTGTTTTGGGCAGCGGCAGCTATCGGTGGAAAAATATCAGCAGGGAGAGGAAGTCCGATGGCGTTGATCCAATTACCTCAGGTAAAATGGCTTCTTGAACAAGCCGTTATATTAGACAGCGACTGGAATCACGGGACTCTACATTCAGCATTATTTACCTATTATCTAAGCGTTCCAAATCAAACTACAGAAACACTCAATAAAGCAATAGGTCATTTTGAAAAGGCTCTGGTTTTATCCAACGGATTAGATTGTAGTTTATACGTAAATTATGCAGAGAATCTTTCTGTGAAGAATCAAAACAAATCAGAATTTGTAACTTTTCTGGACAAGGCTCTTTCCGTGAATCCAAAACAGAACAAAAATCTCTACTTGTCTAATGTCATTGCACAAAACAGAGCAAAATGGCTTTTAGAGCAAACAGATGAATTGTTTTATTAATCGAAAGTAAAAATGCTTAAAAGAATAACACTGATCATCATTATCCTTGTTTCGATATCTTTTTCTAAAACAGTGATTAAAATGGCGACCTTGGTCCCTGAGGGAACAAATTGGCATGGATTAATGGTTGAAATGGGTCAACGATGGAAAGCAGAAACCAACGGTTCTGTTGTCTTAAGAATATATCCAAGCGGTGTTGTCGGAGATGAACGGGATATGATTCGAAAAATGAGAATCGGTCAAATCCAAGCCGCTGCCATCAGTTTAGAGGGTTTGTCAGAATTAAACTCCGATGTGTATGCTTTTTATATTCCATTGCTCCTGAAGGATTATGATGATGTTGATTGGTATCGGGAGAAAATATCAGAGCAGCTCGTAAAGGGGATTGAAAAAAACGGATTTAAACTTCTATTTTGGGCAGATATCGGATGGGCAAAATGGTTTGCGAAAGAACCCGTAAGATTACCGGATGATTTGAAAAAGACAAAGATTTTTACATGGTCGGGTGATTTTAAATCAACTGAACTTTGGAAAAAGGGAGGGTTTAATCCTGTACCATTGGCAGCAACAGATGTATTGACCGGATTACAATCCGGCTTGGTGAATGCAATCGCGACACCTCCAATATATGCGTTATCTTCACAATGGTTTGGAATTGCCGATCATATGCTTGATTTGAACTGGGGTGTATTATCCGCTGCAATTGTGATCGATATCAGAACCTGGAATAAAATCAATGCCAAAAATCAAAAGATTATCATGGATATTGCGCGTGAAACTTCTGAAAAACATCAAAGAGAGAACAGACACGAAGACAAAAAGGCAATTGATGTTATGGAAGAATACGGCTTAAAAGTGCACACGCCATCGGATAGTGAGAGAGAAGAGTGGGATCGATACATTGAATCATGGTATCCAAGACTCCGTGGGGCATATGTCCCTGAAGATATTTTTGATACAATGATGCAGTTGAAACAAGAACGAGATACGCAAGTAAATCAGAGACAGTAAATTGAAATCACATCCTATTGTAAATCGTCTGAGGTTAGGTGAAGATCTCATCGCATTAGCTGTGTATTTCGCCATGGTATTTATTCCTGTGATTGAAATAATTTCTCGATTTACCCATATTTCAGGGATTCCGGCCGCTTCCGTTTTGGTGCAGCATCTCACATTGTGGATTGGCTTTATCGGTGCGGTATTAGCAGCTCAACAAAACAAATTATTATCTTTATCCGTCAAACCGCTTTTTAATTCGGAAAATGATTCGCACCCAGGTCATTGGGTTGCAAAAACGATCTCGTTTATTGTCCTCATTTCATTGACGTGGGGGAGCTTACAGTTTATTAAATGGGAATATTTGTATCCAATGGAAATAGCACCGAATATTCCTCGATGGTTTGTTCAAACAATAATGCCGGTCGGATTTGCCTTGATTGCGTTTCATGTTATTCGAAAGAGCGGAAAAGATCGATATTATATCGGCTCAATATTAATGGTGTCATTGATTTGGTTTTTACTATCAATAACGGATACATTTGTCGATCAATCGTGGTTTGTATGGTTTGGCATGATAGTGATATTGGTATCAATGTTTTTTGGTGCGCCGATCTTTGTCGGATTAGGAGGACTCGCCGCTTTATTATTTTGGTCTAATTCTATCCCGATCGCAGCGATTCCGACCGAAACTTACCGCATTGTTATTTCGCCAACATTACCGATGATTCCTTTGTTTACACTCGCCGGATATTTATTGGCTGAATCGAAAGCTTCAGAACGAATGTTTCAATTTTTCACCAGTGTTTTCGGTTGGATACCTGGAGGAACTCCGATCGTTATCATTGTTCTGTGCAGTTTCTTTACGGCTTTGACCGGTGGTTCAGGCGTGACCATTCTAGCGTTAGGTGGGTTGCTTTTTCCATTGTTGAAAAAGGATGGATATTCCACTAGATTTACGTTAGGACTGATTACGGTTTCAGGATCAATTGGAATATTATTCCCGCCAAGTTTACCGGCTATAATTTATAGTGTTACTGCAAAGATCAGCGTAAAAGACGTTTTCATTGCAGGATTGATCCCGGGGATTTTATTAGTGGTCCTCATGGCAGCATGGGCCATTTATCAGGGACGATCTCACAAAATAAAGAGACAACCTTTCAATGTGACGGAAATCTTCAAATCTGTGAACCAAGCCAAATGGGAAATGGCAATCCCGATCATCATTTTGTCAGGTGTTTTTGCCGGATTTACAACATTAGTTGAGACAGCAGCACTGACCGTTATTTACATCCTGTTTATCGAAATATTTATATACAAAGACTTATCTTTAAGGCGAATCCCGGGGATTGTTATTGAATGTGCAACGTTGGTAGGCGGGGTTCTAATTATTTTAGGCGTCGCCATGGGATTAACCAATTACATCGTCGACGCAAAACTTCCTGATTTGATTTTAACAACCGTCAAGTCAATGATATCTTCTAAAATCGTATTCTTGTTGATTTTGAATCTATTCTTGCTAATTGTTGGATGTTTCATGGATATTTTCTCGGCAATGATTGTCGTTGCTCCGTTAATCGCACCGATAGGCGTTCATTTTGGAATCAATCCCATACACTTGGCTATCATATTTATTGCCAACTTAGAATTAGGTTATTTTACACCTCCGGTTGGAATGAATTTATTCCTTACAGCTTATCGATTTGATCAGGATATGCCTACAATCTATAAAGCAACATTACCGTTTTTTATAATCCGGTTTATCGCGGTTTTACTCATTACGTATTTACCGATTTTATCATTGTATTTATTATCGTGATTGAATTTTTAGTTTTGATCTAAAATACACATAATGAAACAAAACTTGACTGACGAGCGTAAGGAGGGTATATTCGCTCCCGATAAATGGAGAAAATGCATCAGAAAACGCTAACATATTCGTTCAATAAATAAGAGACGGGGACACCCCGTAAAAAATACTTAAAACTCAGGAGTTTCAATATGAAGCATTTTCTTACTGTTTGTACTTTATTCGCGTCACTGAATATCGCGTCGTTATTCGGTCAAGGTGAGGCAGGTGCAATCTTTCTTTTAATTTCTCCCGGTGCTAGAGCCGGTGGAATGGGAGAAGCTCAAACCGCTATTGCTGACGACGCCTACGCCAGCTATTGGAATCCCGCCGGATTAGGTTTTCTTCAAGGGACTGAAGTCGCTTTTATGCACGTGAACTGGCTTCCAAACTTAGCAGATGATCTTTACTATGATTTCTTTGCTTTTAGGCGGCATGTACCACATTTAGGGACTTTAGGTGGACATCTCATCTATTTGAACTTAGGTGAGCAAACACGTACCGGAGATACAGGTGAATATCAGGGAGTATTCACCAGTTTTATGTTAGCGGCATCAATGTCCTATGGTTCGCAATTGTCGAAGACTTCATCCGTTGGGATGAATGCAAAAATATCTTATCAGCATTTAACGGAATATGGAGCAGGAGCAGAAAAGGGCGAAGGAACTTCACTCGATTTTGGATTTGATGTTGGCTATTTAAAAAAGGGATTATTAACTCCTCGGCTTGACTTTGCAGCCACCGTAACGAATATTGGACCAAAAGTTGCATTTATTGATCCTGCTCAGGCTGATCCGCAGCCAACGAATTTGACAATTGGCTTGAACTATCGACTCATTGATACTGAGTTTAATAAACTAAGTTTAGTCTATGATGTTAATAAGTTGTTGGTCTCATCTTATCCGGCTATGGATTGGGACGGTGATGGATATATCGGACGGTACGATGAAGAAGGGCATGAAGATCCGAATGGAGAATATAATGTTAACGGACAAAAAGAGTATGCTCATACTGACCCGATTTATGTCGCAATATTTACCTCTTGGATTGACGATTGGCTATTAGGTGGAGATCAAGACCTCTCTCCTGATAGTAGACCAGCAGACGGAATGATTGGCGGATATGCATGGGGTAACGACGATAATGATGACGGAATCCCCGATGAAGGAGAGATGGTTCGTTCCGGAGAGAATCCTGGTGATGATGATTGGGGTAGATATAATGAATATGCTCAAATTGAAGTAGGGATGGCTAATAAAAGAAGCATTAAAAACGAGATTGATAAACTGATCCACAACATTGGATTTGAATATTGGTATTCTGAATATTTTGCCATCCGCAGTGGTTTCTACTATGATAAAACAGGTAAGATTGCCAATCCGACGGTTGGTGTCGGACTTCGCTTCGGCGAATACGGTTTCGATTTCGGATACATCTCAGGCGATGTTGGCCATCCGCTGACAAATACGATGCGATTTTCATTAAACTGGGCATTTTAACCTTTTAATAATATAGTTTATGATTCGTCTCAAAGGCAGGATACTTTTAGTCATCCTGTTGATTATTACAAGTTACTCATTTTCTGAACCGATTACCGGACAATTGAAAATCGCTGCTATTCGAGTCCAATTCAGCATAGATCAAAATGAAGGAACGACTGGGGATGGACTTTTCCTGCTTGGGAATGATTCTATTGAATGTGCTGAATACACGATTGATCCTCCGCCGCATAATCGCAACTACTTCTTTTCTCAGCTCAAAGCTGTAAACTCATATTTTCAAACCGTGTCTTATAATAATTTCGGTATTGATCTTGAAAATTCTTTTGTTTATCCTGAAGAATTAAATTCATCTTATTCACTACCTAATCCGATGTCCTATTACCATCCCTATGGTGAATCAGACGAACTCCATGAAGAACGGATTACACAGCTATTTCGTGATGCATTAGACGCTGCAGAAGAAGTTCCTTTTCAAAATTATGATTTGGTGGTGGTCTTTCATGCTGGAATAGGACAAGATTTTACGTTACCCACATTAGATCCTACTCCTGAGGATATCCCTTCTACCTATGTTGATAGAGAGATGATGGGTTTACCGTATTTAGGTATAGAACACGGAATTGTTCTTCCGGAGACCCAAAATCACTTATTGTTTCCTGAAACAGAGTCCATCTTTTCATCTGCATCGGATCCATGCCAATATCAATTCGGGTTAACCGGCACATTCGCACTAATGGTGGGATTCGCAATTGGTTTACCACCTTTGTGGGATACCGATTCCGGAGACAGCGGATTAGGTGTTTTCGGTTTGATGGATCAGGGATCAAATAACGGGCAAGGTGTAATTCCGTCCCCACCGGATGCCTGGACAAGAACCTGGGCAGGCTGGGTTGACCCCTTGATAATGATACCTCACTCATCAGTGGAATTAGCATCAATAAACCTTGATCCTTCAATTATTCAAGTACCAATAAATGATCACGAATATTTCTTAATTGAGAATCGGAATAATTGGTACAAAGAACATGTGAATATTGATTCAACCCGTTATGCTATTTGGCGTGAAACCGGTGAATATCCCGGATTTTATAAAGTCCTGTTTGATTCTGTTGATTATGAAATTGATGAGACAAATGTGATCACCTCGATTCCTAATTATGATTTAGGACTGCCTACATCAGGGCTGCTTATTTGGCATATTAATGAAAGCGTGATCGAATCAACACCGGATTGGTATTCCATCAATGCTGACCGAGAACGGCGCGGTATAGACTTAGAGGAGGCAGATGGCGCACAGGATATAGGGTATCCTTCGATACATATGTTTTTTGACCCTTCCAGTGGATATTTCGGTGATATGTGGTTCAAAGGGAATGAACAGTACGAGGAAATTAACGGACATCGGTATCCGGTCTTTGGGCCATATACATATCCAAACACTCAAGCTAATGATGGATCCTCAACCTATCTGAAAATCGAGAATATTTCTCTGCCGGATGATACGATGAGTTTTGATATCTCCAATACGTTATTGTTTGAGGAACTACCTGAGTCGACTGATAAGATTCGTTTTGTTATCGATATTAATAATGATGGAATTAAGGATATTATCGGCGGAATAGACTCATTGTGGTGGGCATCGATAAACGAGTTAGATTCTCGTAAATATTTTATGAATGGTAGCGAACCCTTTACATATTCCGGGGGATTATTTTTCACTTTGAAAAGTTCTTCATTACATAGACTTTCTATTTCAACACTTGATGATCCTTACATTTATGATTTTACTTTTGATCAAGAAACTGAAAATATGATTTTGTCTCAAGTGATCGGTCCTTTATCGGAACCTGTTAAACTGGTATTAAATGAAGAAACCGGGAATGTTGATTCTCTTGCATTCCCTCAGTACGATCTGTACAGAAAAGAACTTACTCTAAAGTGGAGAGCGGAGGTTAATATCCACGAAGGCATCGTTGTCAATTACACCGATCAAACTCAATCAATCATTGATGATAAACAGTTTTTATCCATTGCTGCCTGCGACTTGAATTTAGATGGAAAACCGGAACTGCTCACGGTTGATTCTAATAATAATCTTTACGCTTATGATAAGAATTTGATTCTAATGCCAGGATTCCCAATGACTGATTCACTTGATGAACTCGTCTTTGTTAATAACTTGATAGGAGATGAGCATCCTGAAATTGTAGTGAAATCCCATGATGGTCAGAAACTCTATGTGATCAATTATGACGGTGAAATACGCTATCAGATATCAACATATTCAAACGAGACAATTCAACACATCGGAAAATTAGATCAATACAGTTATATCGTGACCACTCAACGAATCTGGAAGTTTGAATCAGGTGATAGTTTTACGGGAAATGAGTGGGCTTATATCAATGGAGATGCAAGTCATACACGGTCCTTCGATTCAACTGAAGCTTGGGTATCAGTTGAAGTAGATTTGATGGATACTGACCGTACCTATGCGTATCCGAATCCGGTTTACGAGGAAAATGTCACATTACGTGTTCAATGTGAATCAGCTAAGTCGATTGAGATAAGAATGTATGATCTTGCCGGCTACTATATCGAAACCCTCAAGATCACAGATACAAAAACAATGATGCCGAATGAGATCATTTGGAATGTAAAAGACGTTGAATCAGGGGTATATTTTGCACATGTAACAGCATCCAAAGATGGCAAGACGCAATCCACAGTTCTGAAAATTGCGGTGATTCATTGATGAAACGTTTGATCGCAATCTTATTTCTAATATCGTCGTTATTCTCGCAGGTTGAATACAATCATCCTGAGATTCAATGGGAAACAATTGAGACGGATCATTTTTTCGTCCATTTTTATGATGGAACAGAGATGTCTGCCCGCGAAGGCGCCGCAATAGCTGAAAAAGTCTATCCGCATGTTACCGGGTTGTATGATTATGAACCTAAAAACAAAACACATATTGTATTCTTAGATACAGATGATATTTCAAATGGGGCTGCCTATTTCTATGATAATAAAATATATATCTGGTCATCTCCATTAGATTATGAGTTAAGAGGAAGTCATCGCTGGCTGCAGAATGTAATTACCCATGAGTTTACTCACATCATTTCAATTCAAAAGGCGATGAAATTTGGAAAAAATATTCCCGGTGCATACATCCAGTGGATGGGTTATGAAAATGAAAAACGAAAAGACGTACTATATGGATATCCGAACGCATTGGTCAGTTATCCGATACCGGGGACGATTGTTCCGCCGTGGTTTGCTGAGGGGACAGCACAGTACATGTATGAGGGCGCAGATTGGGATGTTTGGGATTCTCACAGGGATATGATTCTGCGTGATCGTTTCGTCCATGATAACCTTTTATCTTTTGTCGAGATGAATACGTTTGGAAAAAAAGGAATTGGAAACGAATCCACGTACAATGCAGGATATGCTATATGCCGGTATGCCGCTGAAAAATATGGTCCAGATGTGTTAAAGTCTATAATGAGTGAATTATCAAAACCACTGAATTATTCGATTAATCGAGCGATCAATAACAGCATAGGAATTAACGGTCACCAACTTTATAACGATTTTGTCATTGAATTAGATAAAAAATATTCTTCTGTAAAGGGGTCAATTAAATCGTCCGAACAGGAAGGTGAAGTTCTTATTTCAGAAGGTACAACAAATCTGCATCCAATTTGGGCTCCAAACGGAAAACAGTTTGCGTTTCTATCAAATCAAGAAAATGACTATTTCTCACAAACCGATCTATACATTTATAATCTCGAAACAAAAGAACAAAAGAAAATAATGCCCGGTGTTCACAGTGCGGTGACATGGGGATCGGATACCCTATTATACTATTCTAAGAAATCAAAGTACCCTAACAAATATGGATCGAAGTATTATGAGTTATTTGAATATGATCTGGACGATGAGAAAGAAGAAAAGTTAACAACGGAATCACGTGCATTTTCACCGGTTTATATTCAAGAGGACAGCAGTATTGCATACATCGCAACACAAGATGGCGTTCAGAATATTTATTTATTAAAGATAAGCTCTAAAGATACTACGCAACTTACAAAATATAAGGATCATAGAGTAATGTACTCTATTGATATTGATCCGTATCATAATTTCCTTTTAGTTGATTACACATTAAATCATTTTCGAAATATTTCAACAGTTTCACTTGATTCTAAAATCGAAAATGATATGGTTGTAAATCAAGCTTGGGATGAACGTGATCCTGTGATGGTATCTGAGAATGAAATTATCTATTCTGATGACCGAACAGGAATCTTTAACCTTTATTATCAACATAATGAAAATAATCAACAAGGTTACTGCACTAATGTTTTAGGCGGTGCTTTTATGCCGGATGTTAATCAAAACGGGCAAATTGTCTATTCACTCTATAAAAACGGCCAATACACAATCGCTCTTCTCGATTCAATTAAAATTGTTTCGGATTCGACTGTTGGCTATGCTCCTGATTTCTATCGCAGAAATACTAATCTGAATTCACATATTAAAGAGGAGGAAACCTCTTCGTCATTTGCTTATAAAGATGCTTTCCCACCAATGTTTATTCTTCCGAAAATTATGTTTGATTACGGCACAGTCAAGCCGGGTCTTTTCTTTTACTCAAGTGAAATTCTACATCGGTTATCTCTTTTTGGCGGTGCTTCAATTAATTCAGTTAACGATTTGGATCTTTTCTTTTTATTTGAGTTTAAAAGATTTTACCCGACTTTATTTACCGAGGTGTTTTATCTAACAAGAAATAAAACTGATCAGTTTAATTATCGTAATGTTATTCCCATTGATGATAATCTTAAATTTAGAATGATAGCGTTTCGAGGTGGGTTAAAATTTCCAATCTTTGGCTCACAATCAGTTGAACTTTATACCATCTGGCAAAGATACCGTGCATATCTAAAACGAACTATTGATGATCAATTAGCGGGTGGTCTCGCTTACGATTATTACAGAGGTGTAGTTACAGGATTAAATTGGGACTTATCGGCGATCAAACCAAGATTTGACGGGAACATCAATCCGTCAAACGGGTTTGAAGTCAAGGTAGATGTTGCTTATGAGAATAATGACTTTATTACCGGTTTGGATTTTTCAGATGCAGGAACGTTAGTTGAAGAATTTAAAGCAAATGATTTTGGAAGAATCAATATTTCCGGAATCTATCACTTGGAAATTCCATATACTGATAGGATGACCGTTTCAGCCTATTCGGATTTGGGATGGATTAACTCAACTAAAATAGATTCATTCTTTAATTATTTTGCTGGTGGAATGGACGGAATTAAAGGCTATTCATATTACAGTATTGAAGGATCAAATAAAGCCATCGGCGGATTCGATGTCAGAATACCGATATTTAGCGAAAAACATTATGCTCTTGGATGGTTTATCGCTCAAAACAGCATTATAGGGTTTACGGGACAAATAGGCGACGCATGGACAAAAAATACATTTGATCCTAAAAAAAGTATTGGAATTAAATGGCGAGTAAATGGTTTTTCATTTTATAATTACCCTACAGCAATAGGATTAGAAGCTCATTATGGGATAGATAAAATTGAAAAATCATCTATATCTTACGGACAAGAATTAAGATGGTATTTTACCATGTTGTTTGGATTTTGATCAATAATTGATAAAAGGAGACTTCTATGAGATTATTTATTGCAGTAATAATGATTGTGGCGACGGGATTTGGGGAAAATATTCTGTCATCATATAATAATAGATTCGAAACAATTTTTTCAAACTTTGCCGTTTCAGATACTACTCTGGAACAAACGGTAGACACGAGCACTACGTATCCGGCTCAGGCGATGATGCGTTCATTGGTTATCCCAGGATGGGGACAAATCTATAATAAAGATCATTATTGGAAACCATTGTTGTTTGCCGGCATCGAGATTGCAGGTATCGTAGGATGGTGGGAATGGAACCAGAAAGCTGATGATCTTCGACAAAAATATGAACTTTTTGCTGACGATCATTGGGATTTGGGCGATTGGATTACCGGAACCGAATTATTTGCCACTGTCTCAGATTCATTATTGGAAGGACTCAATTTAATAGAAGGGCATGACCTTATCATCATCTATGAAGGTATATATTATCCTTCTGATACACTGGCAACACCTGAGGCCTCAGGATGGATAGACAACGGTGCTTTCGTATTAAGAAACAGAGATTTCTACGAAAATATTGGGAAATATGATAAATTTGTTGGCGGTTGGGATGACTGTTGGGATGATTCTACAAATGCTCAATTGTGGGAAAAAGAAAAAAGAAAGATTGAAGAAGGTTATAAATACGTCGTTACAACCAAAAATAAATCGAATTATTTAGATCAACGATATGATGCCAATACGTACATGAATATGGCATCTTACGCTGTGAGTTCTATCTTATTAAATCATGTAGTGAGTGCCCTAGAAGCCGTGTGGACTGCTGGAAATAACAATAAAAAGAAATCTTTGGATACTTCACTGGGATTGATGTATAATAAAACTGCTCCATATGGTATTGGCGGTGTTTCATTGTCGATGAAGTGGTAGAGTAAAGAAGGAGAAAGAATGAAAAAACATTTATTATTAGCTATTGTAGCAATCCTGGTTTTTGGATGTGCAGGGAATCAACCAAAAGAGGATGATTTTGGTGCGCAGCTCAAACACGGGAAAGAATTAATAGAAAAGAAAAAATACTTAAAAGCACAAACAGTATTTCAATCACTGGCGATGAAAGCATCACACACGGATATGAGTGATGAGGTTCTTTTTTATTTGGGTGAATCTTATTTCTTAAATGAAGAATATCTCTTAGCTATTGCTGAGTTTGATCGGCTGATTCGCCGCATGGGTTTCAGTCCGTTTGTTGAGAAAGCAAGATGGCGGGTTTGTGAGTCGTATGTATACGAATCTCCGAAGTACTATCATGACCAAACTTACACTGAAAGTGCGATCGATAAGCTTCAAGAATTCATGGATGATTATCCGGAGTCTGAATTTCGTTCAGACGCAAATGATACGATCCTTGACTTGAGAAATAAACTCGCAGAAAAAATGTATGAATCCGGAGTCTTGTACATGAAATTAGGTGCGTATGATTCAGCTGTTCTTGTGTTTGACGATCTCGCATTGAAATATTATGATACTCCTTTGCTAAAGGATTCACAGATGAAAAAAATAGAATCCTATTGCAAATTACATGATCCGAAGGCAGCGCAAGAATTCTACCAGTCCGTTAAAGAAGAATTCAATCAAGAGGAAAAAGATCAAATCGAAGCAACGATCATAGAAGCAGAAAACAAAATGATTCGGTCTTCGAAATGAAAATTTGTTTGTTTGGCGGAACGTTTGACCCGCCGCACGTCGGACATTTGTTAATTGCTCAAACGATCTGCGAAGCTGAGCATTTTGAACGGATTCTATTCATTCCGGCAAATTATCCACCTCATAAACTGTCAAATGAGATCACACCCGTCAATCATAGGGTGAACATGCTTAAATCGGCGATTACCGAAAATCCGCATTTTGAGTTATCTGACCTTGAAATAAAAAGAGGTGGGGTTTCCTATTCCATTGATACAATCAAAACGATCAAAGAGGAAAAGAAACTTCAAAAGGATGACATTTATTTCTTAATTGGAAGTGATACATTACTTGATTTTCACACATGGAAAGATCCGGATAAAATTCTGAAGGAATGTAAAGTTACCGTTGCGATTCGTCCGGGATTTAAACCAAGCAGCATTCCTGGATGGATACTTCATAATATCCAGTTCGCTAATATTCCGAGATTTGAGATATCCTCAACAAATATCCGGAAACGATGGGTGCAAAATAAAACAATCCGTTATATGGTAACTCAGCCGGTTTGGGAATATATCAACGAACATAATCTTTACTCGAATCATGCTGACTAATATTCTTTTTTTACTTATCGGAACAACGCTTCTTTATTATGGAGCCGAATGGATAGTAAAAAGTTCTGTTACGATCGCGGCAAAATATAAATTGTCTCCTTTGGTTGTTGGATTAACAATCGTTGCTTTTGGAACATCGCTTCCAGAACTTGTTGTGAGTTTAAAAGCAGCCATTTCAGGCTCATCAACAATAGCGATCGGAAATGTAATCGGGTCGAATGTCGCAAATGTCGGATTGGTTCTTGGATTGAGTTCTTTGATCTTTCCGATAACCATTCATTTCGAGCGATCGAAGCGCGATGTTTTTATATATTTAGGTGTTTCTATCATCTTTATCTTTTTCATTCTCAATGGAATGATCTCAAGGATAGAGGGATTGGTTTTATTCGTTGGGATTGTTCTATATACGGTATACTGCATTATGCATCCTTCAAGAAGGATGGAGTCCACCGACGAAGTTGAGGCTGCAACAAAATGGACGTTAATTCTGTTTGTTATCGGATGTGTTCTATTATATTGCGGTGCAGAATTGTTTGTCGATGGAGCAGTTGGTATTGCAAAGAAATTAGGTGTCAGTGAAGCGGTGATCGGAATGAGTGTCGTCGCATTTGGGACATCCCTGCCGGAGTTAGCAACTTCGGTAATTGCCGCATTTCGAAAAGAGAGCGCAATTTCCGTTGGAAATATTGTCGGATCCAACTTATTTAATATTATGTCCGTCCTCGGAATTGTTGGGATGATCAAACCATTAGAATCACCGACAAACATTTTGACTCTTGAAATCCCGTTTATGATCGCGTTTGGATTGGTTTTAATTCCGTTGGGATTAATGAAACAACCTGTATCCAGGTTGAGTTCACTGATTTTAATAGCAGGTTATATTGCATTTATTTTCCTGCTGTTTCGATAAATGATATTCGGTAATTTCATACTATGATATCATTCAAAAACGTTTCCTATTCGTACAATAAAGAAAGCGGAATATATAATGTCGATTTAACTCTGAATTCCGGAGATTTTGCATTTTTAATCGGTCCGACGGGTTCAGGAAAAACAACGATCATGCGTTTGATCTATATGGATATTCTTCCTGACACAGGTGTGATCTCGGTAGACAGTTATCATTCAAATAAAATCAAACCGCGTAAAGTAGCACATCTACGGCGTAATATTGGCATGGTGTTTCAGGATTATCATCTTTTGTCCGATCGCACGCTTTATGATAATGTTGCACTTGCACTTCACATTATAGGAACGGAATCATCTGAAATCGAAGATAGGGTGATGGATGTTTTGTTTGAAGTCGGTTTAGACGGAAAAGAAGACCGAAAACCAAATGAATTATCCGGTGGAGAACAGCAGAGAGCCTGCTTGGCAAGGGCATTAGTCAAAGAACCAGATATCATCCTTGCTGATGAACCAACGGGTAATTTGGATCCTGTGACTGCTTTTGAATTGATTAAATTGTTTGAAAAGGTCAATCATGCCGGTACCACAATATTTATGGCTTCCCATAACTACAATTTGATCAAAGGGAGAGGGCATCGAATTATGGAAATTCATGATGGAATACTGCGGAACGGATAATGAATAAGTTAGCATTTTTAATCTTAGAGGGATTTAAGAATTTATCCCGGCATAAACTGACGGTTTTCACATCTGTCTTCTCAATCTATTTATCTTTATTAATCGTTGGCGGATTATTCTTGACCATGGATAATTCTGAGTCTCTGATCAAGTATTTAAGATCAAAATATAAAATTGAGGTCTTTTTTAAATCGAATGTAGATGATACGCAATCCAAAAATATTATCAATGAGCTAAAAATGATCAGAGGGATTCGTAGTGTCACTTTTATTTCATCCAAAGATGCCATAAAAATATTTAAAGATCAATTCGGTGAAGATATTCAAATCATGTTGGGATATAACCCGCTGCCTGCGAGTGCGGTGATCAATATTCGAAATAACAAAGCTGATTTGTTTAATGTTAAACCGATCATTCAATCAATAAAAAAAATAGATGGTATAGACACTGTAAAATACCAGGGACGACTTATTCAGAGAATTGAACGGTTTTATCAAAAGTTTGTCAAAGCATTTGTCGGACTATCAGCCGTCGTTTTATTTATCACTGTCTTTATTATTTCAAGCACGATACGATTAACCGTTTATGCGCGGAAAGAACTGATCCGAACCTTAAAATTAATTGGTGCCACACGTTTGTTCATCATTACACCATTTATTTTTGAAGGAATTCTCCATGGATTGATTGGAGCTTTATTTACGATCGGTACATTAATGGGACTGGTTCACTTGAGCAATGTCTATTTATCTCAGCTATTTTCGGTAAATATTATACTTCAACAAACGACAATATTATGGATTTTCATTATTTCAACAGTGATTTCCATTATTGGTAGTTTCAGAGCTGCGTCGAAATTTGTTTAATCTAATTGTTTGTCAGTTCAGTTCGACAATTCTGATGTTGACAGAGAAAAAATAATCATCCTAATTTTTATGTTATGATTCGAAAGAATAACATTCATTTGACGAAGAGGGAATCCCAAATCTTAAAACTGACGATTGAGGAATATATTTCGACTAACCGATCGATTGGCTCTGATTATCTGAAAAATAAAAATAGATTGGATGTCAGTTCTGCTACGATCAGAAATACATTAGCAAGTTTAGAATCAAAAGGATTGATAAAACATCTATTCACATCATCCGGAAGAATTCCGACCGATTTAGGATATCGTTATTACGTTGACAATTTAATGGAAGTATCATCGCTGCATTCTTTACCGTTGTACGAATGGTCAGCGGGACTGGAAAATTTATCATCGAATATTGAAGATTTAATGCAAGCCACAGCCACGATGATGGCAAAAGCCAGTAAACTGTTTGGCGTGGTCTTGGTATCAGAAGTACAGCAGGGCATTTTAAAGGACATTGAATGCATTCCTTTATCATCTGATCGGATTATGGTGATTTTAGCGATGGAATCAGGGATTCTTCGCTCAATTGTATTTAATCTTGAAATGAGTATCGAACCCAGTGAAGTACAAACAATCAATCTCATTTTAAATGAATATCTTACCGGTCATTCGTTAAAAGACATTCAGTCTACAGTACATCAGAGGTTGAGAGACACGAATGTTTATCATCATGAAGTAGTACAGATATTGTTACAGCATCCAAAAGAATATTTTGCACTTTCAGCCAACAATTTAATTTACACATCGACCAATCAATTCCTTTTTTCTCATCAGGAGTTCCAACAGCTTGATAAAATGCAAACATTTCTGAAAGTGTTAGAGAAACAGAAAATAAAGGAAATGTTGATCTCTCCGGATTTTCAAAATGAAGATACAACGATCATCGGAGAAGAAAACAACGATTCTGACTTCAAGCAATTTTCGGTACTATCAACTCCGTTTAAGAGTGACTATCTTAACGGAAAACTCGCGATCATGGGTCCGACAAGAATTCCATATAAAAATATTAAGACAATTTTAGAACATTTTTCGGAGATCATTACACATGTCTGCTGACAAAAAAGAAACTAAGAAGAAATCTACGGTAAAAAAGAAAACAACAAAGAAAAAAGCTTCTGCAAAAGTTGCACCAAAAGAAGAAAAACTGTTAAAAGAATTATTACTACAGCACGCGGCGTTAGAAGATAAGCATCTCCGGTTGAAAGCCGAATTTGATAATTACCGTCGACGGAAAGATCGTGAAATTCAGGATTTGTTGAAATACGAAGGTGAAGACATCATCAAGCAACTTTTGCCTGTCATCGATGATTTTGAACGGTTTTTGAATGCATGGGATGCCCATAAGGATGAAAGCCGTGATTCACTAAAAAAGGGGATAGAGTTAGTTCAAAATAAGATGGTTCGATTCTTAGAGAATATTGATGTAACATCCTTTGGAGAACCCGGCGATATGCTTGATTCTGAACTCCATAATGCAATGATGGCGAAGACGGAGGATGGAAAACATGATGATGAAATTCTGGATGTATTTGAAAAAGGATATACCTATAAAGAACGAGTCCTCAGACACGCAAAAGTAATTGTGAATAAAGCATGAAAGATTTATACGAAATACTCGGTGTCAGTAAATCGGATTCTAAAGACACCATTAAGAAGGCTTACCGTAAAATAGCGATGAAATATCATCCGGACCGAAATCCGGGCGATAAAGAGGCTGAGCAAAACTTTAAAGAAGCTGCTGAAGCTTATTCGGTTCTTAGAAACGATAATAAACGTGCACGATATGATCAGTTTGGACATGCTGGAGTCGGGATGGGTGATGCAGGCGGCGGTCCTCAAGGATTCAGTGGCGGCTTTCATATGTCCATGGATGATATTTTCAGCCAATTCGGAGATATTTTCGGCGGACATAATCCTTTCCAAGATATCTTTGGCGGCGGCGGATCAAGGTCCCAATATCAGTCCAGAAAAGCTAAAGATCTGCGAGTAACGATCAAATTAGACCCGATCGAGATTTTAAACGGAACCGAGAAGCAAATTCGAATTCGCAGGGATGAAATCTGCAACTCCTGCAATGGAAGCGGCGCGAGGGAAGGTGCATCTCCCACACGGTGTAAACATTGTGGAGGAAGCGGTCAAGTGCGGCGTGCAACACAAACATTTTTCGGACAATCTGTTGTTGTCAGTGACTGTCCCGTTTGTAATGGCGAGGGAACGATCATCGAAAACCCATGCAGAACGTGTAGTGGAAACGGGATCATAAAAAAATCCGTGGAGATCAACGTAAAAGTACCTAAAGGTGTCGCATCCGGGAATTATATGACATTGGATGGACAAGGAAATAAAGGTGGGAAAGGGATTCATCCCGGGGATTTATTAGTGTTTTTTGAAGAAAAGCCACATCCTTACTTCACTCGAAACGGAGAAGATGTATTTTTGGAAGCTGTGATCTCATATTCGCAAGCCGCACTGGGAGATACAATTGAAATCCCAACGATCGAAGGAAAGGCAAAATTGGGCATTCCTCATGGAATTCAATCAGGCCAAGTCCTCAGAATGCGGGGAAAGGGATATCCAAGACTTCGAGGAAATCAACGCGGAGACCAATTAGTCAGAATACAGATTAAAACACCGGAAAAGATCTCGAAAGAAGAGAAAAAACTTTTTTCCGAGTTGCATAAAGTATCTAAACATAAGGTTTCGTTTGAAAAAGTAGATTTATAGACTGATGTTTACCAAAAAAGAAAAATCAGTATGGATATTCATTTTATCAGCAGCCATACTCGGTTTAATTGTTGGTGCTATTCGAAATGAGCTTTGGTTTACACCTCATATTGAACAATCACAATCCAAAGATTTTATTATCAATGATACGGTAAATATCCATAGTCAAAATCATCGAGAAAATACTACATATCAATCGAATGAAATCATTAATATTAATACTGCAAATAAAGCTGAATTAATGACACTTCCAAAGGTTGGGCAGGTTACAGCAGAAAGAATTATTCGTTATCGAGAAGAGTTTGGTGAATTTCAAACTGCAAATGACATTGTCAATGTCAAAGGAATTGGACCAAAAACATTTGAAAAATTGAAGAAAAGAATTACTACAGAGGAATGAAAATGAATCAGAAAAAAAGACAAAGAATTACTGACCTTTTAGAGTTGGTCATTGTATTGATGATCGTGTTTTTGATATTCGTAATTTATGTTCCTGTTGCAATTTGGGAAGAAGAAGACTCGGTCAAAAAAGAAAGTCATTTACGACTTGAAGATGTTTACAATATCGAGTCATTTTACCATCAGCTGACTAACAAATATGAGCAAGATGGATTAGTCGCCATGAATGTTGTCAATGCAGTTCGTGATTCTTTGACAGCTGACTCCACTTATTTAAATGAGCAAATATTATCCTTACTCGGTACAGAGTTTGCGGTAAATATCCCCAAGGGATTTGATGTAGAGTATGATACAACGTTTGGTATCCAAAAATCACGCCGTGATACCATCACAGATACAACAATGACCGTTGTCTTATTTTCAGATGAATTATCACGAAACGATACTGTATTTATTCAAAAAAAAGAACTGCCAAAATTAATGATTGATCCGTCTTTCAGAGACGTATTGGCAGAAGAACCGATGCAGCGTGTTGAATCGATTTCTTATTACGATACTTATATGCCAGATTCTTCCTTTTTTGAATGTCCATTGACGTATGAGCTGTATAAGATCAATATCAAAGAAGATAATATCAAAATATCCAGTCCCATTAAAGATGTCTATAAAGAACGTCGCTATTTAATTTTCTCTTTTAAAGCGAATAATCACGGATATGTTGATGATGGAATGTTAAGTTGGGAACGGTAACAGATTATTGTGGTATCCATACTCATAACCGATACCAATCTTGTTTGTACGGAATGGTCATTATCTGAGAATAAAAATCGTGTAGTAACTGGGATTTATTCTGTCCCGTTCGATCATCCTTTATCTTCATTATTTTTCAACGAAAGGGAAATTAATTCTACTATTGAAATTGCTTTCCGCCATTTGATTGAAAACGTTTCCCTGCATGGTAAAGATGTTTCGGTTGTTGTTGATAAAGATATTGTTACTGAAGAAGTAGTTCATAATTCTGAAAATCTTCATCAAGATGAGCTATATGACTATTTTCTATGGAAACAGTCTCAGAAATGGGGAAAGAATTATTCCGACCACTCATCTCTATATGTTCAGCAATATCCTGAAAATGCCAATCAATATCTACTCTCTAAGTGTAATTCCCATCTGATAGAAATTATCAAACTGACTATTTCAGAGCATAGCGGAAATCCGGTGTGGATGGGTTCACACACTACATTATTATTTGATCATAGCAATCAAAAAACAGTTTTCGTCTATGATGATAAGCAATCCTATCAGTATTTATTTAGAGGACAGGGTGGACTTTCCGTTGGAAAATTCAGATTTGCAAACGGGCAAGTGAAACTTAGCGGAAATGAACAGACAGATCACTTTCAAAAAGACAATAACATTGTGTTATTGGATAAATTGTCTGATAAAAAGCAAAAATATTGGGATACTCTTTCCATAAATTTGATCGATCCGAAAACGTCAATTATACTTGAAGGACTATCGATCCCTGAGAATATGAGTTACAGTGATATCAATTTATTGAAATATCTCATATTTTATGAACATAATCCTTCAAACATTAACTACTTCGGATCAGATAAAATGAAATTATGGAGTGCACCTCCGAAGAAATCTGTTCGTAAAAAGAAAAAAACAAAAAAAGTCATGGTTAAAAAAGTTTCAAAATCAAAAGAAAGTAAACAATATCCGGTATTTATTTTCTTCACATTAGCAATTTTGTTTACCGGATTAATATATTTAAATAATGCTGATACAATCGATACATCATTTGTTCAGAATTTAATACCCAAATACACTTTACCTGAAGATGTTACCGAAGCGGTTATAGAGGACCCCATTATTTTATCATCATTGCATGAGGTACTAAATAAACAAAATTTTGATTTAGTGACTTCATTTACTTTAGAAAATGATACATTAGCCATTACAATTTTACAATCCGATGATATGTCAATTACTGCAACAGAATTGATTAACCCAATTCAATCGCAAAATGAAACCTATTTTTCCGAAAATGTAATTTTAGATAGTTTAAACACAGTTAATCCAACAGTTAAGGTATATAAACCAGAATATACCGGTGAAGATTATACCCCTGTGATGCTAAAGATTGAAACAGACAGCGTGCCTTTTGATGCGATTGACCTGATCTCAGAATTTGCTAAGAATCTCAAAATCGATAAGATAAGAACAGAAAAACATGATAATACTTTTACGACGATCTTTTACTTATCAATCTATCATGAATAATGATCATATTATCGGGCCAATATAAAGGCATTAAAATAAAAACTGCCCGCAGTATTTCTTATCGGCCGACTCAGACGAGAATCAGAAAAAGTTTATATGATATGTTAGGCGATATTTCACAGAACAAAGTGTTGGATTTATTTGCGGGGTCAGGAATTTTAGGATTTGAAGCTGCCAGTCGAGGAGCAGATTCGGTAACATTTGTTGAAAACAATTTACCGGCAATCCGAATGTTACAACAAAACGTAAGTTTTTTTAAACATACCAAATTTGATCTTCATAAGCTGGACGCATTTGGATACTTAAAAGAATGTGATTCCTTTAATCTGATCTTAGCAGATCCGCCTTATGGTCAGTATGACTCACCAACTCTGGTTGACTTGTGTCTGAGTAAGCTAACATCGGATGGTGTGTTTGTGTTAGAGACGCGTTCAAATGATGCATCGGTTCTGGCAGATAGAGAAAAAAAGTATGGAGATACTAAATTGTTAATTTGGAGGAAAACATGAAAAGAATTATTTATCCCGGGACGTTTGACCCGATTCATAATGGTCATGTTGATATTGCGAAACGAGCATCAAATTTATTTGACGAATTAATATTCGCTGTTGCCGAAAACTTTTTAAAGGAACCGATGTTCACAACGGACGAGCGAGTAAAGATGATCGAAGATGCGACTAAAGGCATACCGAATGTCCGTGTCGGGTCAACGAAAAACCTTATTGTTGAATATGCCCAAAAAGAAGAAGCGGTAGCGTTAATACGCGGTTTACGGCATGTGAGTGATTTTGAGTTTGAATTCCAGATGGCGATGATGAATTACCATTTAAATCCAAAGATAACGACTTTGCTCATGATGCCAGATGAGAAATACATCCATCTAAATTCGACTGTTGTCAAAGATGTGGCCAAATTAGGCGGTGATATCACTCAGTACGTTCCGAAGAACGTGTTAAGTTGCTTAAAACATAAATATCAATTATAAGATCAGATATTAGAAAAGAATTATATGCCCACTTATGAATACAAATGTTCGTCGTGTGAATATCACTTTGAACATTTTCAGTCTATGTCGGATTTGCCGTTAACCGAATGTCCATCCTGTGGAGAAAAAATACGTAGATTAATCAGCGGCGGAACCGGTTTAATCTTTAAAGGAAAAGGATTTTATCTGACTGATTATAAGAAAAGCGGCAGTACAAAAAGTAAAACCGGTACAACCGGTAAATCAAAAAAGGACAGCTAAAAATGAAAATCGTTTGGACGAAAACAGATGAAGCACCTGCATTGGCCACAAGATCTTTTTTACCGATTATAAAAGCATTTACCAGTGTAATTGGTATCAATGTTGAAACGAGAGACATATCGCTTGCAGGTCGAGTATTAGCTGTGTTTTCAGACAGGTTGTCTCCTGATCAAAAGGTAAATAATGATTTATCTTTTTTGGGTGAACTTGTGAAGAAACCCGAGGGAAATATCATTAAACTTCCAAATATATCCGCATCTATTCCTCAATTAAAATCATGCATTCAGGAACTACAGGGGAAAGGCTATGATATTCCGGATTACCCAGAGGATCCACAAAATGATGAAGTGAAAGCTGTAAAAGAAAGATACTCAATCTGTCTCGGTTCAGCGGTAAACCCTGTCCTTCGTGAAGGAAATTCAGATCGGAGGGCGGCCGATGCCGTGAAAAACTTTGCGAAAAAACATCCACATAAACTGAAGCCATATTCAGAAACATGTAAATCACATGTTTCACATATGAGTGAAAACGATTTTTACGGAAATGAACAGTCCGTAATTATTCAAAATGACAATACATTATCGATTGAACTTCACACAAAAAATGGTGACAAAAAGGTATTGAAGGAATTATCCGTTGAAAAGTCAGATATCGTTGATGCTTCTTTCATGTCAAAAAAAGCATTGAAATCATTTTATGCACAAGAAATTCAAGATGCAAAAGAAAAAGATGTTTTGTTCTCATTGCATCTTAAAGCCACGATGATGAAAGTATCTGACCCGATTTTATTTGGTCACTGCGTATTTGAATATTATAAAGATGTTTTTAAACAATTTGCTGAAGAATTTGAGTCTCTTGGTGTCAATCCCAATTTAGGTTTGAATGATTTATATAAAAAAACTGAAAACCTACCTTCTGAAAAACGAGATGAAATTCGAACTGAGATATCAAATGTTTATTTGAATAATCCACGGTTGGCGATGGTTGATTCTGACAAAGGAATCACAAATTTACACGCTCCGAATGATATCATTATTGATGCTTCAATGCCGGTCGTCATTCGTGATGGTGGACAAATGTGGAATGCCGCCGGTAAATTACAAGAATGTAAGGCTGTCATACCCGATCGATCCTACGCAACAATGTACGATGAAATTCTTAAGGATTGTATCCAAAACGGACAATTCGATGCTGCAACGATGGGAAATGTATCCAATGTCGGATTAATGGCTAAAAAGGCGGAAGAGTATGGTTCTCATCCGACGACATTCGAATTACCCGATGATGGAATAATGAGAGTGATAGACTCTCAAAACAATATTTTAATAGAACATCACATTGAAAAAGGAGATGTTTGGCGATTATCACGGACGAAAGATATCGCGGTTAGGAACTGGGTTCAATTAGCGTATGAACGGGCAAAAATAACTCGGAATCCGGTGATATTTTGGCTGGATAATAACCGAGCTCACGATCTGAATCTTATTAAAAAGGTGAATGATTATTTGCCCACATATAATCCTAAGAATGATATTGAATTCGGCATCCTGTCTCCGAAAGATGCAATGAAGTTTACATTGATCCTTGTTAGAAAAGGCGAAAATGTGATTAGTGCTACAGGTAATGTTCTCAGAGATTATTTAACCGATCTCTTCCCAATTTTAGAACTTGGAACCTCAGCAAAAATGTTATCGATTGTTCCATTAATTGCCAGTGGGCGATTATTCGAAACCGGAGCCGGAGGATCAGCACCGAAACACGTCACACAATTTATAGAGCAGGGACACTTAAGATGGGACTCATTGGGTGAGTTTTTAGCTTTGGCAGAATCACTGCGGTTTTTGGCACAGAAGAATAATGACAAACTTGTCGAAATCTATGCAAATGCGTTGGATAAGGCTAACACATTGTATTTAGAGAACAGAAAATCATCGTCAAGAAAAGCCGGTGAACCGGGTAATACAGCAGGACATTTCTTTGTGGCGCAATATTGGGCAAGAGCCTTAGCAGATCAAACTGAAGATTCAAAACTTGCTGAAACGTTCTCTCATATTGCAGAATCCCTCGAAACAAATGAAAATACGATCCTGAAAGAATTATTATCCTTAGACGGACGTTCTCAAGATATCGGCGGTTATTTTGCTCCAAATGATTCTGTAACGGATTCTCTCATGCGGCCGAGTTCAACTCTAAATCATATTATCGATTCTATTAACTAAAATATCATGGCTTCATTTGTAGATTATACTAAGATCGAAGTAATATCCGGAAACGGCGGACCGGGATTGGTGTCTTTCCGACGGGAAAAATTTGTTCCAAAGGGCGGCCCGGACGGTGGAGACGGCGGCCGAGGTGGACACGTTATATTTTACGTTGATTTTAATCTTCATACGCTTCAGGACATCCGATACAATAAAATGTATAACGCAGAAAACGGCGATGGAGGAGGAAAGAACAATCGAATTGGAAAGAACGGGAAGGATGTTCTAATCCCTGTTCCGCCGGGGACTGTTTTAAAATCTGAAGAAACAAATGAAGTCTTAGCTGACCTCATCAATAATGGCGATGAGTTTATTGCCTGTTACGGAGGAAAAGGCGGCAGGGGCAATACTCGTTTTAAAACAGCTACACATCAAACACCGCGTTATTCACAATCTGGAATCCCAGGTGAGAAAAAGAAAATCGAATTAGAATTAAAGGTATTAGCCGATGTGGGGTTAGTCGGTTTACCCAATGCGGGGAAATCGACGCTGTTATCATCAATATCCTCAGCAAAACCCAAAATTGCGGATTATCCATTTACAACACTGCAACCTCATTTAGGCATTGTTAAATATGGGGAATTTACATCCTTCATAATGGCGGATATCCCCGGATTGATTGAAGGTGCAAGCACCGGGAAAGGATTAGGACATCAATTCTTACGCCATATTGAGCGGAATCATATTATTGTCTATTTGCTGGATGCGCAGGAAGAAGATCCGCAATCCGTTTTTGAAACACTGAAAAATGAACTTTTACTATATAACCCAAGTTTGAGTCTTAAACCGTATTTAATTGCTCGCAGCAAATTTGATACAATCCAGCACTTAGACGATTTTGAAAATTGGGATGACTTTAAAGAAACGTATATTGATATATCTTCTGTAACCCGTTTCGGAATTAATAACCTTATCAATGAAATTGTGAAGGCGTTAAATTCTTCCTAAATACATTTAATTATTTATCCCATGGATTATACAAAACTTTCTCACCTTATTAATTTATTAAATGTTCCTAAGATTGGTCCTAAACGCGTTCATTCACTTATCACGGATCATAAAGATATTGAATCCATCTTCACATTATCTGAGTCGGCTTTATGCCAAACAGACGGAATTGATCTACGATTAGCCAAAGAAATAAAAGCCTATTCTAATTTTGATCATGGGTGCATCGAACTAGAATCTGCAGAAAAGGCGGGAGCAAGGATCATATCATATTTGGATGATAAGTATCCGATCTTATTAAAAAATACGCATAATCCTCCGATTGTTTTGTATGTAAAAGGACAGAATCTTAATCCAAAAGAAGATTGTATTGCCATCGTCGGATCGCGGATCACAACAGATTACGGTCGATCCGTGACACAATCGTTGGTTAAAGATATTTTATCTAATGGTATTACTATTGTCAGCGGTTTGGCTCGAGGAATAGATACAATCGCTCACAATGAAACGATCAAAAACAACGGAAGGACGATTGCCGTTTTAGGATGCGGTATAGATATCACATATCCGTCTGAAAATAAAAAACTGTTTCAAGAAATTACAGAAAAAGGGACGATCATCTCTGAGTTTCCAGTTAAAACGTTACCTGAGTCGGGCAATTTCCCTCAAAGGAATCGTATTATCAGTGGATTAAGTCATGGTACGGTAGTGATAGAAGCAGGGAATAGAAGCGGTGCAATCTTAACGGCATTTAATGCAATAGACCAAAATCGGGAGGTGTTTGCTGTTCCCGGAAGGATATATGACAAACAAAGTGTCGGGTGTTTACGATTAATAAAACATGGTGCTATTCCCGTCGAAAGCGGTCAACAATTAATTGAAACAATTCAGCCGAAATTATTTTCTCCTCAAACCCCTAAACAATCCGCATTACCTTTGGATATTTCTAATGAAGAAAAGATTGTGCTTGAACATCTTTCGGGGGAACCGATTCATATTGATACACTGACAAGAAATACGAAACACGATTTGACTCACTTATTAGCCATCTTGCTCCAATTAGAATTAAAAGGCATTGTGAAGCAAATCAGCGGTAAGCAGTTTATCCGAATTTTATAATCATAAATTCTCGTATTACTTGGTTGTTATTGGTCAGGTACATTCATTAAATTCGCTCCTGTTTTTTACCAATTACGGGGTGTGGCGCAGCCCGGTTAGCGCGCGTCGTTCGGGACGACGAGGTCGAAGGTTCAAATCCTTTCACCCCGACATTTATGTCTGATTACAATCACAAAACCATTGAAAAGAAATGGCAATCGTATTGGGAAGACAATAAAACATTTCGTTCTGAAGATTATTCTACAAAACCCAAGTTTTATTGCCTTGTTGAATTTCCGTATCCATCAGGAGACGGATTACATGTCGGACATCCTCGATCCTATACCGCATTAGATATTCTTTCTAGAAAAAAGAGAATGGAAGGATATAACGTTTTATTTCCGATGGGATTTGACAGTTTTGGACTGCCGTCAGAAAATTATGCGATCAGAACAGGAATTCATCCTGCAGTCACCACAAAAAAGAATGAAGCCCATTTTACCAAGCAGTTGAAATCACTCGGGTTTTCATTTGACTGGGATCGAGTCATATCAACAACCGACCCTGAATATTATAAGTGGACACAGTGGATATTCCTGCAATTTTTTAAAGAAGGGTTAGCGTATAAAAAAGAAATGCCGATTAATTGGTGCATTTCATGTAAGATCGGTCTCGCAAACGAAGAAGTAATGAGCGGGCAATGCGAACGTTGCGGAGGATATGTTGAGAAGAGATCCATCGATCAATGGATGTTAAAGATCACTGCCTATGCTGAAAAGCTTCTAAGAGGCCTAGATGACATTGACTTCTTGGATCGAATAAAAACTCAACAAGTCAACTGGATTGGGAAGTCAGAGGGTGCAGAAGTTGATTTCACAGTAGCAGGTCATTCCGAAAAAATAAAGGTGTTTACCACGCGTCCGGATACTTTGTTCGGAGCGACCTTTATGATCTTATCTCCAGAACACGATTTGGTTGAAACAATTACATCTGAAGAACAGAAAGACGAAATTCAACAGTATATTCGTTATGCTGCCGGTAAAAGCGATTTGGAGAGAACCGAGCTCAGTAAAGAAAAAACGGGAGCATTTACCGGGGCTTATGCCATTAATCCGGTCAACGACCAAAAAATACCGATTTGGATTGCAGATTATGTATTATCCAGTTACGGAACCGGTGCGATCATGGCCGTCCCTGCTCACGATACCAGGGATTTTGAATTCGCGAAGAAGTTCAATATTGAAATCAGATGTATTCTTGATCCAGATTCTGACCTTGCAGAAAAAGAAGGGATTGATCCTGAAGATGTTCGAACAGGTAATGCTTGTTGGCCTTTTGACGGTCAGTGCATGAATTCATCCAATGATCTTGGATTGGATATAAATAGCATGGATGTCAAAACAGCTGTTCAAATGACTAATGAATGGTTGGAAAAACAGGGAACAGGGAAGTACGCAGTAAATTATAAATTACGTGATTGGGTATTTTCCAGACAACGCTATTGGGGTGAACCGATTCCGCTTGTTCTTTGTGAAGATTGCGACTGGGTGCCTATTCCAGATGATGAATTACCCGTCTTATTACCGGATGTTGAAAAATATGAACCGACTGAAACAGGAGAATCTCCTTTAGCCGCCATGGATAGTTGGGTAAATACGACGTGTCCGAAATGCGGAAATAATGCTAAAAGAGAGACAGACACGATGCCAAACTGGGCTGGTTCTTCGTGGTATTTCTTAAGGTACATCGATCCTGATAACAGTACAACATTTGCTGATTATGATAAATTAAAATATTGGATGCCTGTTGACTGGTATAACGGCGGAATGGAGCATACAACACTTCATTTATTATACTCCAGATTTTGGAATATCTTTTTAGCTGATTGCGGTCTTGTCCCGAAATCAGAACCGTATTCTAAACGAACATCCCATGGTATGATCTTAGGAGAGGGCGGAGAAAAGATGTCTAAATCGAGAGGAAATGTAATCAACCCGGATGATGTTGTTGAACAATACGGTGCTGACGTCTTTAGAGCCTATGAGATGTTTATCGGACCGTTTGATCAATCCGCTGCATGGGATACACATGGAATATCAGGAACAGATCGTTTTGTTAAAAAAGTGTGGAAAGTGTTCACAACCAAACCGATTAAAGACATTTCTTTAAATAAATCTGAATTACATTTATTACACTTTACAATCAAAAAAGTCACTGAAGATATTGAGACTCTAAATTTAAATACAGCAATCAGTCAATTAATGATATTTATCAATGAAATAAGTAAAAGGGAAGAGATATCACGTACAGAGGCAAAAGAGTTTACATTGCTTATTTCACCGTTCACACCGCATTTAAGTGAAGAACTTTGGCAACGACTCGGACTTAATACATCAACATCCGATGAAGAATGGCCAAAATATAATGATACATATCTTGTGAAAGATTCAATTACTGTTATTGTTCAAGTAAACGGTAAACTCAGAGCAAAAATAAATATTAACAAGAATGATGATAAAGAAGCCGTATTTCAAACAGCTGAAAAAGAGAATAATGTAATTCCGCATTTAGAAGGCAAAACTTTGGTAAAAAAGATATATGTTCCGGGAAGGGTAGTGAACTTCGTCGTAAAGTAATATTTTAATTTATATAATATTATACATAATCTATGTTATGCAGTAATTTAATTAATGCCGAGATTCTTTTTAAATCGGTGTAATTGCTCTTTTGCTCCAATTAACATTACAGTATGATTTAATTCTAATACTGTATGGGGATCAGGATTTAAAATGGTTTCTCCGTCTTCGTTAATAATTCCAACAATGATTAAATTATAATCTTCCCGTAGTTTAGAATCTTTTATCATAATACCATCATACCGATCGATTGCTTCTAAGCTTATTTCATCAATGACCATTTTCATTTCAGATTTTGGTGTTGATAACGAAACAGTATCTTCTACATACGGTGTTAAAAGCAATTCAGCCATTTTATATCCACCAGCAATATATGGATTAACAACTTTACTGGCACCTGCGCGTTTTAATTTCTTTCCGGTATCATGTTTACTGCATCGAGTAATTAAATAAGCATCATGATTTAAATTTCGTGCAGACATTGTAACAAACAGATTGTCCTGATCATTATCCAGGGTTATCACAATACCTTTAGCACTTTCAATGCCTGCATTTATGAGCGTTTCATCTAATGTAGCATCTTCTTTTAAATATTTATAACCCAATTCCTCGATTTTCTCGATTTTCTCACGATTGATTTCAATTACAACAAAATTCTGATGTTGATGTTTAAGTTCCTTTGCAATAACGGCTCCGGTTTTACCAAAACCGCATAAGATATAATGATTTTTCATTTTTTTTATTTTATTTAGCATGACTCGTTTACGATATTGTTTGAATTCCATTAAATCCGCACCAATTTTTGAGATAAGCATTGCGAGACCGTTTACCCCAAAAATAATAACTAGAATCGACCATATTTTAGCACTTTGACTTAGCGGGTGGACTTCCCCATATCCAACGGTAGATAACGTGATAATGGCCATATAAATACTATCTACAACCGTCCATTTTTCATCACCGATGATGTAATATCCGGCTGCTCCAACTAGGATGAGGAGAATAAAGTAGATCAGGAAGATTGATTTCCCTAGTTTTTTTATCAAGAAATATCTCCTGTAATACGGATTGAATTCGATTCATTCATAAATAAAATTAGTATGGTTTTATAAAAAGGGAAAGTCCTGTTTTATAATAATATCTAAATAAAAAAGCCCCATAAATGGGGCTTTTTATTACAATACAAGGAGGTATTTATTTCCAATTAGAAAATATTTTTAATAAGTCCACTACCCTGTTTGAATATCCCCACTCGTTGTCATACCAGTTCAGTGTTTTTACGAATGAACCATCAACAACTTTTGTGAAGGGAGCATCAAAAATGGATGAATGCGGATTTCCGATGATATCAGTTGAGACTACCGGTAAGGTTGAGTATTCAAGGATGTTCTTAAAATTCTCTGTTTGACAGGCTTCATAAACTGCTTCATTGATTTGCTCAACCGTAACTGAACTATTCAATTGAAAGACTGAATCAACAACTGATCCGTCTGCCACAGGAACACGCATCGCAATTCCGTCTAATTTCCCGGCTAACTCCGGTAAAACTTTACCCACAGCTCTTGCTGCACCGGTTGTCGTTGGAATAATATTCTCAGCAGCCGCACGGCTTCGACGCCAGTCTGAATGCGGCACGTCAGCTAAACGCTGATCATTTGTGTATGCATGAATCGTATTGATCACACCATATTGAATCCCAAATTCATCATTCAGAACTTTTACGATCGGTGCGAGACAGTTCGTAGTACAACTTGCATTGGATATGATCTTATGTTCCGGTTTTAATCCGCTATCATTGACACCGATCACAACAGTATAGTCAATTTCTTCCTTTGCAGGAACGGTCAACACGATACGCTTTGCTCCCGCTTCAAGGTGTGGAGTTAATGTTTCGACTGTTCTGAAAATTCCGGTAGCTTCTACGACAGCATCGATTTCTAACTCTTTCCAAGGTAAGTTAGCAGGATTTGTTTCGGCTAACATTTTGACTTGATTTGACGATGTATGAAGGATATCACCTTCCATTTTTACTGTATCGGGGAATCTTCCCATCACAGTATCATATTTTAATAAATATCCGAGAGCTTCATTGTCAGCAATGTCATTGATGGCAACAACATCAAAATCATCCCTGGCATTTAAAATACGAAAAACGGATCTGCCGATTCGTCCAAAACCATTAATTGCAATTCTCATTTTATACCTCACTTTCTTTTGTCAACTGAGCATAATCGTCGATAACTTCAAGAATTCTGTTTGCGAATCCCCAGCCGTTATCAAACCAAGAAACGGTTTTGACAAGTTTATCGCATGCGATCATCGTCGCTTTAGAATCAAACACAAGAGTTTCTCCGCTTGCTGTTAAATCACTGGAGACGATTGGATCTTCTGTATAACCAATTAAGTCTTTGTACTTTCCTTCCGCAGCTTTTTTCATTATAGCATTCAATTCGTCGACTGATGGAGTATTGGTTAATTCGGTTGTCAAATCGATACATGATCCGTTCGGGATAGGTACATTAAAAGCAATGCCGCTTAATTTTCCCTTGAACTTAGGAATTAATCTTTCGACATAATCCGTCGCCCATGTTTCATTAGGAATAATGTTTTCGACTGCAGAACGACTTCGTCTTAAATCAGAACGAACAGCGTCAGCCAGTGGCTGGTCAGATGTATAAGCATGAACGGTCGTCATCATAGCTTTTTCTAAACCAAATGCTTCATCAAGTACGCTGAGCACTAAAGCCAAAACCTGTGTTGTGGCGGATGTCGTTGAAATAATTTTATCATCGTCATGGATTTCGTTATTATTCAATCCCGGTATAACAATTCGATCAATTTCATCAATTGGCGGTTTTGAAACGATCACTCTTTTAGCACCGGATTTTAAATGGGGATCAAGTTCTTCACGTTTTCTGTAAACACCTGTTGTATCAATAACAAAATCTACATCATAAGCATCCCATGGTAAAGCACCCGGACCACCGCCCGGTAAAAAACGAGTCTTACGTCCTTGATATTCAATAAAGTTGTCATTCAGTTTAAATTCATCCTTCATTGGGCCGTGAATCGAATCTCTCATCAATAAATAATGCAATGATTCAGGTTCACCGAAATCACTGATGGCAACAAATTCATAATTAGGATTATCATACCCAATACGAAAGATATTTCTTCCGATTCGGCCAAATCCAAAAAGTGCAATTCGTATAGGTTTATTCATATTTACCTCTTTCTCATTTAATTAGCTCTGTGAAGTTAAGAATATTTTATTAGTAACTCCAATATGAGTTACTAATTATTATATAATAGTTTCGCGAAGAAATTTCGCTATAAATGTTAAGGCTTTATGTGACTCTTTTATTGAATGAATAACCTTTTTTCCAAAGGATATATCTTTATGACTGTATAAATCAGTGATGAGTAATATACTGTTTTCTAATATATTTGCTAACTGAACAGATTCTGTATAGGGTACCATACTATCGTAACTACCGTGGATTATGAAAACACGGCTTTTGATCTTATTTCCCCAAATACTTGGAGAGAATTTGTTAAACTCATCTTTACAATCTCGAAAAAGAATATCCATAATCGGTTTAAGTTCTATAGATGGTGAATCCTTAATTAGGTTGAACCATATTTTTTTTTCATCATCATTGAGAATTTTCAAAGTCTTATTTAACTTATCTTGATCTTCGTATATATGGTATCTAAGGGCCTTTACTAAAGAATTTGTATTGAAACCTAAATTGACTTTTGGTAGAAAATTATACAAAATTCCGATCAATGCCCAGTTATCCGGGATTAATTGGATATTTATATCATTCTTTTTTACAACACCTGAATATAAGAATTGAGTTACGGATTTAAATTGGTAGTATGTACCATAAGTAAAAAGAGCTTTAGGTGGATGTTTTATCATCACATCGGTTAAACTTGTTTTTAATAACATAGCACCGCCAAAACTAACTCCGACAAGACTGATTTTGTTAGAATCTTCACAAATATTTTTTAAAACCCACCCATAAAAATGGGACATCCAATTTACAACATCGTCAGAAATATGAAGTGCTTTTAACGGCGGTATTCTAGGGATATATACTTCATATCCGATTCTGGCGAAACTGGTTCCTAGCGGTTGCAGTTTTTCATGTTCTTCGGCTGTATAAGAAGCACCAGGATAAATGATCAGAATATGTTTGATTTTATTTTTGGGCGTAAACCGTTTTAACGGTGTTGGGTTACCGTCTAAACCATCATAAAGTATTTTATCAGATGATACTCCGTATAATGTATTATTAAGGGGCTTAACTAGAGTATAGGCAAATGATAATGATTTAAAATAAGCAGAAATATTTTTTAAGATTATCACTTTTTTTGTTCTACAAAGGGTACTGCGTAATCAGAGATCATATCCCAAGGGAATTGAATCCATGTATCCTGACTGACTTCAGTAATAAACGTGTCAACTAACGGTCTTCCCTCCGGTTTGGCGTAAATTGTTGCAAGATGCGCTTTTGGAAGAATATCTCGTGCGATTTGTGCTGTTGTTCCGGTATCAACCAAGTCGTCAATTAATAACCAACCTTCGCCGTCGTGATCAATTCCTTTTAATATATCAGGTTTCCCGATTTTTTGATGATTATATGTAGCGATACAAATGGTATCAATCAGGCGAATATCTAACTCACGAGAAACGATTGCAGCAGGGACAAGTCCGCCGCGTGTAATGGCAGCCATCCCTTTCCATTTATCCACGGAAAGCAAACGCCACGCTAATGCACGTGCATCTCTATGCAGTTCTTGCCAGCTTACGTTGAAATATTTAATCTGTTTATTCATAATCTTTATAGAGATAGTAAATTAAGGTTGAAAAGTTATGATAGTTTACCCAATCCACGAAGTATCTTCTCCGGAGTAATGGGCAATTCTCGTATCCGTACACCACAAGCGTTGTAAATAGCGTTGCATACGGCTGGTGCCGGTCCGTTTGTTGGTATCTCAGCTACGGCTTTTGCTCCGTACGGACCTGTTGGTTCATCTGTGTGAACAAATTTTGCAACAATTTCAGGCATATCTATGGATGTATAGATATGATAATCATGGAAATTCCGATTGACGGCTCTCCCCTTTTCATCAAATATCATAAATTCCGATAATGCCATACCTAATGACTGAGGGATTGCACCTTCTACTTGTCCCTCTGACATCTGAGGATTGATGATCTGCCCAGCGTCTGTAACAGAGACAATTTTATTAACGGTAACAAATCCGGTATCAGTATCGACGGATACGTCAGCAAAAGTCGCATTATAAGGTGGAGGACTGTCATAACTCATATGGGATGCTGTTGACTGAATCTGAGTCTGGTTATCGGTATAGAAAGATTTCATACAAATATCAGCATAAGATATTTTCTGATTGTCTTTTCCAATAACACATTGATCTTTTATCACTGCTTCATCGATACCCAGTAATCGTTTTCCTTGTTCAAGAATCTGATTTTTCACGTCTTCTGCTGCTTTTTTTACAGCTCCGCCACTGATAAAGGTTGTGCTTGAAGCGTAAGCTCCTGTATCAAATGGAGTTAAATCGGTATCTGATGAATAAACAATGATCTTTTCAACGGGAACTTCAAGAACTTCTGCTGCAATTTGTGCGAGGGCTGTGTCTGAACCCGTTCCTAAATCCGTGGCACCAATATTTAAATTAAAACTACCATCTTCATTCATTTTGATCCATGCAGATCCCATATCAATTCCTGCAATACCACTTCCTTGTGCAACCGTAGCTACTCCGACTCCGTGCTTTAAACAATTACTATCTTTGGATAGTCTTGGTTGATCCCAATCGATATTCTCCTTACCAATTATTAAACATTCTCGAATTCCGGAAGTATTCAGAATTACGGGAAATCCTTCACGTCCTTCACCCAGTACTTTCGCAATATGTACCTCGTCCCCTTCTTTAAAATAATTCTTTTTCCGAAGCTCAATCGGGTCCACATCTAATTGATCAGCGATTTCATCCATCATCGATTCGAGTGCGAAGAATCCTTGGGGAGCACCATACCCGCGATAAGCTCCGGCTGGTGGAAGATTTGTATAAACCGAGTTGGCGACAATTCGGACATGATTCGATTTGTATAGCGCCAGCGTTTTACTGGCTGCAACCGACATGACCGTGAGGGAATGTGGACCGTACGCACCGGAATTTTGTAGAATTTTCATATCGATCGCCTGAATGATATGATCCTTATTCAGGCCGATCCTAAATGTCACTTTTTGAGGATGACGTGATCGAGCAGCTGTGAACTCCTCTTCTCGAGTGTATTCAAGTCGAGCTGGTTTTCCTGTTCGCAAGGTAACCGCTGCAACCAGTTCTTCACCGATAATTTCTTGCTTTGAACCAAATCCTCCGCCAATTCGTGGTTTAATAACACGGATTTTAGCGATGGGAATATCAAGGACTTCAGCCACGATTCGACGTACATGATGCGGAACTTGAGTCGCGGTCCGAATAACGATGCGGTCATTTTCATCCAGCCAGGATAACGAAACATGCGGTTCAATATGCGCATGCTGAGCATAAGGTGTTGAATAAGTGTTTTCAAAAACATAATCTGAATGAGATAATGCTTTTTCTACATCACCGAGTTCTTCATTTATATTAGATGAAATATTATTTTTTGGATCAAAAACAAAACTGAATCCTTCTTTATCTGGATGAATCACCGTTGAATTTCCTATAGATTCCTCCATATCGAAAATTGCAGGATATTCCTCATAATCAACCTTGATTACATCCAACGCCTTTTCTGCCGCTTCTAAAGATGTCGCGGCAACAACTGCAACTCGATCGCCGACATAACGAACAACCTTATCCAGAACTAGCGTATCGTGCGGTGAAGGCTCCGGTGCGCCCTGCCCAGCCGTTGTATAGTAGATAGGTTTAAAATCTTTATGTGTTAGAATTAATTCTACGCCATCAATTTTCATTGCCTTGGAAATATCGATTTGCTTGATCTTTCCATGTGCGATTGGACTTCTTAGTACTTTTAGGTAAAGAAAATCGTTTTTCCGAATATCATCGGCAAAGACGGGTTTACCTTTTACTAATGATACTCCGTCAACTCGTTTTATGTTTTTTCCGATGAACTTCATTGTGCTTTGGTTATCTCATGTATATATTTTTGAATGGCTTTCATCGGTTTTACATATCCTGTGCACCGACAATAAACACCCGAAATGGCTTCTTTGATTTCTATCTCAGTCGGGTTTTGATTTTTGCGGATTAATGATTCCGCAGCCAAAATTAATGCTGGAGTACAATATCCGCATTGGACGGCTCCTTCTTCGAGAAAGATATCCTGAAGACGATGAATGTCTGTACCGATAGAAAATGATTCGATTGTTTCTACAATTTTACCTTCAATTTGATGCATTAGCAGTAAAGATGAATTCATAATCTTGCCATCAACTAAAACTGTATCCGACCCTGTTTCTCCATTTTCGGAACCAAATTTGACACTGTAAACTTTCGTATTACGAAGGAAGTCAAACAATGTCGTGCCCGGATGAAGATCAACAGATTTAGATTCGCCGTTTAAATTGAATGTGATCATAACAGACCGCCTATTCGCTTTAGAGTCGTTTCTATTAGTATTTTTTTATAGTCAATGGAACCAAATTGATCATCAGAAAACAAACTCACAAATTGATCAGAAAGGTTAAGAATACTTTCTTTGCTAATGTTATCTCCTTGAACGGATATCGTTTGTATGGTTTTGCAATTACCACCGATAGTGAATGAAACATCATCTTTTGTACGGACACATGCCCCTGAGATAATCGATGCTGCCGATGGAATCGGTGCTGATCGCGTGAATTCTATACTTTGAATATTAATTGGATAATAAGCAATTTTCTGAACAATTCCATCTCCATCCCAATCCCGAATGGATACTTTACGTTCATTTTCGTTGAATACCGTCAATTCTGCGTTGACGGCATGGAAGAACACGAGTATATCGGAGTTTGTACGATTTTGCCCTAATTCTCCTCCAAATGTACGCTGATTACGAATATTCTTGGATGGAGCGGCGCATCGTATGGCTTGCAGCAATCTACATTCCGAATTAACCGTAGTAACGTTGTCGATAAAGGTTTGAAGAGTTGCACAGCCATCGATGAATACACCCTCATACCCGCCTGAGACATTGTGTTCAATCATGTGGGATACATCAATCAGAGTATCTAAGTGAGGATTTCTTTCGGAGTTTAAATATGTGCCGCCACCCAGAATTGCTGTCCCGGTTTTTTGACTTAATCGATATGCTTCCGTCAGAGTTTTTGGTTGAAGAATTGTCTTAATAGAATACCACATGAAATATCCTTATAAAAAATTTATTCCCGTATTTTGATGTGCAGACTTTAACATAGTGTCTGCTATTCGATTATGAGAAAGAATTAATTCCGATTGATTCATTTCTGTCTGACCGTTTTCAATCACCATCTTACCGTTAATAATTAAATGAGATACAGGTGATAGCCGTACATTAAAGATTAGTGCAGCAATCGGATCAGACATCCCTCCTGCATATTCAATAGAATCCATTGAGAATAATGCAATATCGGCTTGTTTCCCTACAGAAAGTTCACCGATATCACTTCTCCCTAAAACAGACGCTCCACCGCGTGTAGCCAGCCAAAGCACATCCCGTGCCGATAACCAAAGTTCTTCGTCTCTTAAACGAGATAATAGCATTGCATTTCGTAATTCTAAAAGCATATTCCCGGCATCATTAGATGCAGACCCGTCTACACCGAGGCTGACTCTAACACCTGCATCCATCATTTCTTTGATGGGAGCAATTCCGCTTCCGAGACGCAAATTGGATGAAGGACAATGTGTCATTCCAGCACCCGTATCAGCCATCAAATTGATTTCATCCATATTCAGATGAATGGCATGTGCGAACCAAGCATTTGTATTCATCCAACCTAATTTTTCAACATAGGCTGCAGGTCTGTCGCCAAATTGTTCAATACAGAAATTTTCTTCATCGATAGTTTCTGCCAAATGAGTGTGCATTTGTATATCATTTGCCAACGCATATTCTGCTGTTTGTCTCATCAAATCTGGTGTTACGGAAAACGGTGAACAAGGCGCAAGTGAAATTCGCGTCATTGCCCCATCAGATGAATCATGATACTTGTCTATCAGTCGTTCTGAGTCTGCCTGGATTTCACTTTCAGTTTGGACGGTATCATCAGGCGGTAATCCACCTTTTGATCGTCCCAACGACATTGACCCTCGAGTGGGTTGAAAACGAATCCTTAATTTTTGTGCACTTTCAATTTCAGCATCTATCAGCATACCGGAAGTTTTATGCGGAAAAAGATATAGGTGATCTGAACTGGTTGTTGTACCAGTTTTCATCAATTCCAATAAACCAATTTTTGTACTGATTGATACGGCTTCTTCAGTCAATTCCCGCCAAACCTCGTAATGATTTTGCAGCCATCCGAAAAGCGGTAAATTCTGCATGAGCGGAATATTACGAGTTAACGTCTGATATAAATGATGATGTGTATTGATAAATCCTGGAAGTACAACCATATTCGTTGCATCAATGGTTTGATCTGTTTGGATATCTAAATTATCTTTCCCAATAGAAATAATTTTATCATCTTCGATCAATATATGTCCGTTCCGAAATTCATCTCGGGCATCATTTTGTGTTGCAACAGCAAGCGGATTTTTAATTAAGATTGTACTCATGCGTTCTCGATGTTGAACAATGGATTGTCTTTTAGATTTTCAAATAACACCGCTAACCGAGCAAAATGATGTGTGTCAGATTTTAAATCTTTCTTCAGATGAATGTCTGTTATGTCCAAAGTGTTTTTATCGACCCTCATTTCAAGGTGATTGTCAGCATATTGATGAGAATCATTTTTCTCGATCAGATTGGCGAAAAACGATCCGTTTTTATACGATAATATATTACCATTCAAATGATAACCGCTATTCTCCTGTTGGAAAGTTTCTTTGCTTAACCAGAATTTTGGTTTGGTTTTATACGGATCACCTGAAGTAGGACAGAAAGTAGTACAATTTCCGCATTCATTACAAAAGTCACCGATGTTGATGATCTGTGGTTCCTGAGTAATGCTAAACTGTCCAATGGATTGGATTTTCGGTCCATCATTTGCAGGCAGTATTTCATATACAGCATAGTTTCTCAACGCAGCTATATATGACATATTGGCTAAGTTAGGACATACACTTACACAAATATCGCAAATATCATCACATTGTAAACAGCGGGATGCTTCAGTTTGGGCTTCTTCCGGAGTCAAGGTGCGGTCGATCAAGTCAAAACCGAGATCTCCAACTTCCATTAATGCTGAAGAGGACATTCCAAATTGCCGAGTCGCTAATTTCTTTTGATAGTCAAATTTATTAAATCGAAGTGATGATTGTTCGGATCTGTTTTCACCCGTTGCTTTTTGAATGATACTCAAAGCAGCTTTTCGACCGTCTCCAACCGCATTGATTACAGATGATGCTCCACGTACCGCATCTCCACCGGCAAACACGTTTGCGATCTTCGTCTGTTGTGTCAGCGGATCGATATTCAGATCATCCCAAGTTAGAAAATCGAAGGCAATATCTTGACCGATGGCAGGAATGATCGTATTGAATTCCATATCGAAATCAGATCCGTCAAGCTTAACTGGTCTTGCACGTCCGCTTTCATCCGGTTTTCCTAATGTCATTTTAGAACACGTGAGTAAAACTGAATTGCCATTTTGATTTGAAATTTTCTCCGGTGCTGTTAACTCTAATAGATTGATCCCTTCATCAAGAGCAGCAGTAATTTCTTCTGCGTCGGCGGGCATTTCATGTTTTGTTCGTCGATAAATGATCGTGACATCTGCGCCTAACCGTTTGGCGGTTCTTGCGGCATCCATCGCAGTATTACCGCCGCCGATCACCGCTGCCTTTTCTCCTACTTCAATCGACTTACCTCTTCGGACATCTGATAAAAAGGATAAAGGCTCTAAAACATTTTGGGAGTTTTCTCCATCGATACTCAGTTTTTTGTTATGTTGGGCACCGGCTGCTAAATAAATATACGTGTAATCTGATTGTAGTATCTTGAATGCTTCAGCATCAATCGGATGATTATAGTGAATATTCACACCAAGCGATTTAATCAAATCAATATCGTTGGCAATTGTGTCGTCCGTTAAACGAAATGACGGAATTGCATCTGAGACCATTCCACCTGAAAACGGCTTGGATTCAAACACATCAACCTTAAATCCTTCTAATGCCAAAAAGTAAGCACAGGTTAAACCAGATGGTCCGGCACCGATTACCGCGGTTTTAAAACAATTGAAAGGTTTTGGTTCTAACGCCACTTTTGATGCATTCTCAGTCACAAAACGTTTAATAGCACGGATGAGCAATGTACAGTCTAAATTGTTTCGTGTGCACTTCATTTGACATAAATGGTCGCAAACGTGTCCGGTGATACCCGGAATCGGGTTGGTTTTGAGAATCGCATCAAAGGCTTTATCTATATTACCTTGCGATACTTGATACATATATTCAGGGATGCCTTGATCGGTTGCGCATGTTTCTGTGCACGGAGCCTGAACACAATCAAACGGAGTTAATTCACGCTGAGTTTTGATGGAATCAAAGTGCTTATTATCTTTGATATAGGCGGGATGATCAAGAAGCGTTTTTGCATATTTTTGAAGATATTTGAACCCGGATTGACTGATCGACTCTCCGTTTTTACTGTTTTTCAAAATAAATTCGTCGATTGATGAACATCCCTGTGAAGTGAATCGAGTCTTGATCTTATTCAAATATTGCGGCAGACGCGTATATCCGCCCGGTTTCAGAAGATCGGTGCAAACCGTGATTGGTTTGATGTTGCACGCCAAAACATCGGATACGTTGAATGCATCCGTGCCGGCTGAAAATGAAATATCTAACTCACCATTAAAAGTGGTTTGTAGTTTTTCCGCTACATGAATGCTGATCGGATGCAGCGCTCTGCCACTCATATACATCATCGCTTCATTCGATTGAAAAACCTGCTTATGATTTTCAACTTCAAGTGTGTTTGTGAGTTTCAGTCCGAAATCAATCCCACTTTTCTTTGCAGATGTTTGCAAGCTGCGTATTAATTTCACACCGTCATCATACTTGAGATCGTGATTAAACGCTTCATCCGGAACGGTTATCTCGTTATACCCAAGATGATCGTTGAGGATAGATCGTAAATGATCAGGACCAAGCAGCGTCGGATTGAGTTTGATGGTTGTATGATACTTCCGCTCGTTAATAAAATACTTTCCGATGGACTCAATTTCATCCGGCGGGCATCCGTGCATGGTGGATAAAGTAAGATTATTTGAAATCTCAGATGGAATCACAATATCTTTGACCTTTGGATATATGGAGGTGATTTGCTCTAATCGTTCATCAAGATGAGGTTGACAATTTTCCATTAGATCTAAAAATTGCTGAACATTCCGGTTTTTGATTCCTTCAAGATTATATCCGGCGGACATGTTAAAGATCGTCCCTAAACCCTCTTCACCATCCCAATGAAACTTATCTTTGAGAATATGAATGAGAATCCATGCGTTTAAATATTCTGAGAAGGATTGTTGTAACTTCAACTCTTGGGACCATTCGCAGTTGTATCCTTCATCCTGCATATCAATACAGGGTTTAGAAACCTCTAATTCATCGAGGGTCTGAATGGTTTTTAATTCGATATACCTCGCTCCCATCAACCAGGCTAAAATAATATTTTGCGACATTTGGGTATGGGGACCTGCCGCTACTCCAATGGGTGATTCTAATAATTGACCAAAACGACGGCTTCTGAAAACGTTATTTGGATCCGGTTGAAAAAACAGATCTTTTGAAACACCAAAAATACTTCCGGTTCTCTCTTCTTTCAATATCCATTGAAGTAAGTGCGGTAATTGTATTGGGTAAAGTTTGTCTGACATAATGAGTGTTAACTTAGTCTTTTCATATAATATTTCAAAACATTCTTCAACGCAGTTCGACGGTAGTTTGCCGATGCCCGAATATCATCGATGGGTTGAATATCTTTCTCCACAAAGTCGATAGCATTATCTATCGGTATTTTATGCAGAATCGCTTTCGTAAAATGATTCAGATAAACAACGGTCGGCGCACATGAACCGCAGGCAATATTCAACGATTTTAATTCACCATTGGAATCAAGACTGTAAACAATCGCAAAATTGATCACTGAAATTGCCATAGATTGCCGAAGCCCTAATTTATAGAAGAGTGACTTCTCACCCGTTTTCTTGAGAATGATCTTTGTAAGAATTTCCCCTTCCTTCATGATAGTCTTACCGGGTCCGGTGAAAAAGATGTTCAATGGAACGACACGAACTCCACTCGAACCTATCAACTCTACTGCTGCACGATGCGCCAGTAAACACGGAATAAGATCACCTGCGGGTGAAGCGTTGCAGATGTTCCCTCCTACTGTAGCACGATGTCGAATTTGTACTCCGGCAAATTGTGAAGCCGCATCAACAATGGACTGAAAATGACTATGAATAACATCACTCTTTCGTAAGGTTTCAACCGTCGTTAATGCGCCGATTGAAACATGAGTATCATCTTCTGAAATACCGCAAAATGTGTTAATATTTTTGAGATCGATTAAATGGCTGGGAAGTTGATCAGGGTTTTCCCATCTCGGTAAAATGTCCGTCCCGCCGGATAAAAACTGCAGGTTGGTCAATCCTGAAGTCAAATCAAGTAATTCATCTTTGGTCATTGGACGATAATACTTCATGATGATTGAGACGGTTTAGAAGCTGCTTCAATGGCATCAATGATTTTATGATACCCGGTACATCGGCAAATATTTCCAGACAGATCATTTTTGATTTCATCTCTAGTCAGATGATCATTTTCTCGAATTGAATGTTCTCCGGATAATATCATTCCCGGAATGCAATAACCGCATTGGACGGAATGATGATCAATGAAAGCTTTCTGAAGTTCGGTGAGTGTATCATCCTTGGAAAGACCTTCGATTGTCGTGATTTCTGTTCTGTCGGCTTCAACGGCTAAGATCAAACATGAATTGACGATTTTACCATCCATCAAGATTGTACACGCTCCGCACTCTCCTTCTCCGCATACTTCTTTAGAACCGGTAAGATCTAAATTATCACGCAAATAATCTAATAAACGCATATGGGAAGGAACCGTATTTTCCAGTTCCTTCCCATTTACAGTAAGTGTAATTGTATAATATTCAGGGTTTTCAATATGGAGCATTGTAGTTTGCTCTATGGTCTAGAAATCCTTATAAATTACACATGAAATATATTCAAATACATTATGATTTCAATAAACCTGTTCGGGCATTAAAATCATTGATGAGTTCATCCATTTCATCAATCTGATTATGCATATCAGACCAATAGTTTTTCTTATACCATTGATCCTGGATCTCATCGAATGTTTTGCCTTGCTGCTCAACCCAAGTGAAGTATTTCAGATTATGGACGCGTTTCCGAGTTTCATACGTGAGCTCTTCAACATAATCTGTTGTTGTGCCCAGCAAATGTTTATGATAAACAGCCGATGCATCCAGATCAGTGAATTCACCTCGCTCTTCGGTTAATTCTTGTAAACGACTTTGATACATATCGATCGAATCCGTTAATATCGTACTGACGACATCTCCTTCACCCAGTTCGTAATATTTAGCGAATTTGATCGCAGATAATAAGTTCGCTACTCCGGAAATTCCCAATTGCGGTAAGGCTTGGAGTAGCTCATCACTTACACCTTGTTCAGCCAAATATTTCTTTCCGGCGGGTTCGTTGAATAAACGAATAACAGACATCGGAGATTCATCATCTATAGCCATCACCATATCGGTATTCTTAACATTATGAATCCATGGGATGTGTTTATCACCGATTCCTTCGATTCTGTGTGCACCAAATCCGTTATTCAACAGTGTTGGGCATTGTAGTGCCTCACTTGCCGCAATTTTACTCGTGGGGAACAGGGTCTTAAGATAGTCACCGCTGCCGATCGTTCCGGCTGAACCGGTTGTGTAAACCGAACCGCAGAAAGTATCGTTTGGTCCCATAACTTTTTCAAGGACTTCAGCAATAGCACGACCGGTTACATTGAAATGCCAGATATAATTTCCGAATTCATCAAATTGATTGAAAATGACCAAATCTTCGCCTGAATTACTGAGTTCCCAGCATTTATCGAATATTTCTTTTACATTGCTTTCGCTTCCGGGAGTTTTAATTGTTTCACCTGCCACGGATGCCAGCCAGTCAAAACGCTCTTGGCTCATTTCTTCCGGAAGGATCGCAATAGAATCACATCCAAGCAGTGTTGAATCATAAGCACCACCGCGACAATAGTTACCGGTCGAAGGCCATACCGCTTTTTGTGTAGACGGATCAAACTGTCCGGTCACTAATCTCGGCACTAAACAACCGAATGCAGCTCCAACTTTATGTGCACCTGTCGGGAACCATTTACCGATTGGAGCAACAATCTTCGCATCCACACCTGTAATCTCTTTCGGAAATTCAATAAAATTAACACTGCCGTAGACACCGCCAAATGTTTTGGGTTCGTTTTTCCATGTAATTCGAAACAAGTTCAGAGGATTTACATCCCATAAGCCAACATTCTTCAGTTGATTTTTAACCGAGTCTGGTACTAATTCCGGATTGATTTGCTGTTGAAATGTCGGGATAATAATATTTTGTTCCCTTGCACGCTTTATTGATCTTTCTAAAGCAACGGGATTCATCGTTAAATCTATCATATTTACTTTCCTTTTCGTTAATAATTTGAATAGAATTGCATAATAACAATTCTACATGGTTTTGTTTAATTTCTTTTTTAAATCTTCAATATTGGGTTCAACATAGGTTGGAGATGTGCCGACTAATTCTACTGATTTCATCGCGCCTACTACGTCTTTTAATCCATTGCCTGTGTTTAAAACGACAATACGTTCGCTTGGATCAGCTTTATTCTCAGAAATAGACTTAACCAATCCAGCCAATGCAGCAGCCCCGGCAGGCTCACCAAACACTCCGGTAGAACGCGCCATTAAAGGAATGGCTTTCAGAATTTCATCATCAGAAACCCGAACATAAAAACCGTCTGTCTCTTTCACAGCATTCATCGCTTTTATTCGATCCCGGGGTAAACCGGCACTGATACTATCGGCAACCGTATTGGCTTGAATAGCAGGTTTGGTGTAAACATCTTCGTTGTTTTTCCATGCCTGATACATATAATCGCTGCCTTCAGATTGAACTCCGATAATTTGAGGCATTTTGTTGATCCACCCCATTGCCATAAGGTCTTTCAATCCTTTATGCAGACCGCCGATAATGCAACCGTCACCCACACTGACGAATACTTTATCTGGTGCATTCCAATTAAGTTGTTCACAAATTTCTAAAATCGCTGTCTTTTTACCTTCACTCATGTAGGGATTATATCCGGTGTTTCTATTGTACCATCCATATTCTTTTTCGGCTTCCAGACATAACTCAAATGCATCGTCATAAGTCCCTTTAACCAACATCACTTCTGCGCCAAATACTAAGAGTTGAGCAATTTTGGCTTTTGGTGCAGATTCGGGTACAAAGATTACATTTTTTTGATCCATGCTCGCAGCAATTCCACTTAAGGCAGCAGCGGCATTCCCGGTACTGGCTGTCATTACAATTTCAGCACCTTTTTCTTTTGCTTTAACAATTGCAATCGCGCTTGCGCGGTCTTTGAATGATGCTGTTGGTAATCTTCCGTCATCTTTAATCCAAAGATGCTTTAAACCTAATTTATCAGCCAAACGATCGCTTTTATATAATGGTGTCCAACCGATGGTTAATGGCGGTACGGCAGAATCATCCATAATCGGAAGTAACTTTCTGTATCGCCATATCGTATGGTCATCAGAAGTAGTTAATTCATCCTTTGAAAAATGAGATCGGATATAGTCATAATCATAAACAACATCCACGATACCTTCATTTCCATGGTCGGGACAAACATATTCAATCTCATTCACATCGTACATTTTATCGCAGACGAGACATTTTAATCCAGTGACATGTTTCATATTTTCAAACTCTAATTTTATAGTGTGATATGCGTACCGGTTTTTCCGTGCAGGGCATTTTCAAGATTGAGAGGATCGGTAATAATTACTTCTTTTCCTCCATTTTCAAGAAATAAGATCGCTGCCTCAATTTTAGGAGCCATGCTGCCTTCTGCAAAATGAGTTCCTTCTTTAAGATATTGTTTTGCTTCATTCAATGATATTTTGTCCAACCAGGTTTGATTTGGTTTTCCAAAATTCAGGGCAACTTTTTCAACAGCCGTACTCATTAAAAATAATTCAGCACCAAGATTACTTGCCAACAAAGATGATGCAAAATCTTTATCAATGACAGCAGGGACTCCTTTTAGACATCCCTCCTCGTCAGCGACAACAGGAATTCCACCTCCACCAACAGTAATTACTATGATTCCTTTATTCAGTAATTCTTTCACAGATTCTTCTTCAACAATTCGAATCGGTTTTGGTGAAGCGACAACTCTGCGCCATCCTCTTCCTGCATCCTCTTTAATGGCCCAACCGTTCACTTTTTGACGTCTCTTCGCTTCATTCTCATCCATAAAAGAGCCAATAGGTTTTGATGGAAGTTTGAAAGATGGATCTTCTTTGGATACTTCCACCTGTGTAACAACGGTTGTTACGTGTTTATCCATTGCAAAGCGTTTGAAATCATTATGCAGGTTTTGCTGAAGTGCATATCCAATGGCACCTTGACTATCTGCACCACAAACATCTAAAGGAACTTCATGTAATTCTTTTGAGGCTAATTCCGACCTGCGGAGTATAAATCCAACCTGTGGACCGTTTCCGTGAGATATAGCGACATCCCACCCATCCCGAATCATATTTACGATATGTTCAGATGTTTCATGAGCTGCAATATATTGATCTCGAACACTTTGATGTTCTTTATCTTTAATGAGTGAGTTACCGCCAATAGCGATCACTGCAAGTTTATTCTTCATAAAATCTCCTTATCTATTCAGAGATACGTTTCCGTTAAAAAAATACGGTAAAAGAAAAACAGAGTTCAGCTGCCGAACGCATTAGGTTTGACAGCTGAATCTATTGAAAAGATAAAATACCGTAAACGGCGTGGTTTTTAGTATCTCTAAGCTAAAATGTCAATTCATTGTCAAAGCCATTACGGCTTTTTGAGCATGTAAACGATTCTCAGCTTGGTCAAAAACAACAGAATTTGGACCATCTAATACACCGTCCGTGACTTCGATATTTCGATCAGCGGGTAACGGGTGCATGTAAATTGCATCCGGTTTTGCCATCGCTAAACGACGTTCATCTGCAATCCAATCACTGTATTTTTCAGTGATTCTTTTATCTTCTACAGGATCTGTCGTTGTCAGCATGGGTCCCCAGCTTTTGGCATACCAAATATCAGTATCTTTCACTCCGGCTTCAAAATCGTGCATGACTTCAAAACTACCATGATGCTTCTTCGCATTTGCTTCAGCTTGATCAATGAATTTTGATTTCAGTTTGAATTCCGGTGGATGGACTAATCTGACATTCATCCCGTATCGCGTCATTAATAGAATCAAACTATTTGGAACGCTTTGCGGTTTTGAATAACTGGAAGCATAAGCCCAACTGACGGTAATCGTTTTTCCTCTTGGATCACCTTTTTTCTCTTTGATCGTTTGAAGATCAGCCAGAATCTGAAAAGGATGATATTCGTCGCACTGCATATTCAGAACCGGAGTACGGCTTGCTTCTGCAACCCAGCGGATGTATTGATTTCCTTGGTCCCAATCACAATGGCGGATAGCAATACCATCATTGTAACGACCTAAAATATCACCAATTTCCTTCGCAGTGTCACCATGAGATACTTGGGTCGTCTTGCTGTCTAAAAACATGCCATGACCGCCTAATTGGGCCATTCCGGCTTCAAAGGATGCTCGGGTACGAGTACTTGAAAAGAAAAACAGCATAGCTAAGACTTTATCTCTCAAATATGCATGCGGTTCTCCTAAGGCTCGTTTCCTTTTGAGATCCATCGCAACATCCATGACAGTATCAATTTCTTCACGAGTCCATTCTTGGGTTGTGATCATATCACGACCGCGTAAAAATGTTTGCATAATACTCTCCTTATTCTTGAGTGCCGAGAACTAAGGCTAATAATGCCATTCGCATGACAACACCGTTGAATGCTTCTTGCCAATAACGAGACCAACGTGTAATATCCACATCCGCAGGAATTTCATCCATACGAGGAAGCGAATGCAATAAGATCGCATCTGATTTAGCTTTGGTGGATAATAATTCACGAGTGATCTTGTAATTAGCTGGAGTTAAACCAACATCTCCGGATCGTTCATCTCGTGATTTTGTGTAATCAGGCTGAACAACAGGTTCTACTAAGATGACATCAGCATCAGCGATAGCTTCTTCGACATGTTCTGCTTCTTTGTAATTTAGACTATACTTTTTGATGTCTTCTTTAAAATCATCGGTCAATCTCATATCCGGTGGGGATACAAATGTGATTGGACAATCAAATTGTGTTAATCCATGAGCCAAAGAGTGCATTGTGCGCATACGCATATCACCGACAGCAAGCCATTTTAATCCGTCAATTCTGCCTTTTTCACGATAGACAGTATACAGATCTGTCAGTATTTGCGTGGGATGTTCTCCCCATCCGTCACCACCATTGATGATTGGAACTGAAGACCATTTGGCCGCTTCATGTGGTGCTCCCTGCTGAAAATGCCGCATGACAATTACATCGCCATAGAATTCAAGCATCTTAACTGTATCTTTGATGGTCTCTTGATAAAAGTCACCTGCACGGGTCATTTTTGCATCAGAAAATCCAGTGACATGCCCACCAAGACGATGCATTGCTGCTTCATGTGCTAAACGAGTTCGGGTACTGGGTTGATAAAATGCGGTAACAAGAGTTTTTCCGTCTAAAAGGTCGGTATTTGTACGATCTTCAGCGAAATGTTTCAGACGATCAGCAACATCAAAAACTCTAAAAATCTCCTGACGTTCAAAGTCCTTAAGTGAAAGAATATCTCTACCTGCAAAACTTCTCATCGTTTTACTCCTTCTTTTTCGTTTTAAAATATCAATAAATGCGACGTACGGTTCGCACGTCAATAATCGTGCTCGCTTTTCGATCTTTTGGAACGCCCCCCAAAGACTTGATTAAGTCCTGAGAAAGAGCGGTGGAATTTATAAAATAATCAAACAAGAAGCATGTATATTTTATCGTTCTTCCTTCTCAATATTCTCCATTTTACGCCACAAGGTTTCAGCTTGTATTTTTGCGTTTATCTGTATTCTTTCTTCATCGACATCCACCAGTTTATTATTTTTTATTCGAAACTCTCCATTCGTCATTACAGACTCAGGCTTTTTCATTCCAAAAAGAAGATGCCCGGTTATATTTGCTTCATTTATTGGAGTTCTGGGTAGATAGTCATAGATGGCTAAATCAGCAGCATACCCCCTATCCAGCTTGCCGATCTTTCTACCAAATAGTTTGGATGCAATTTCACTATTATTCTTGAAAAGCAGCTCAAGATAATTAATAGTTTCTTCTCCTCCATTTAAATGGCTGCTTCGAATCAGCGTTCCTTCTTTTGCTTCACCCAGCATATTTCCCTGCATTCCATCCGTACCTAAGCCCGATTTCATTTCTTCAATTAATTGATCAGGTGTCATCCCTACGCGATTGTTAGCATTGGATGTGGGATTATGTACAAAGGAAGTCTTGTTTCTTAAAAGAATCTCTGTATCACCCGGATGATAGTGTACTCCATGGATTACTAAGCTGTTTTCGTTCAAAAGGTTGAAAGATTCTAATCTCTGAATCACCGAGCTAAATCCGCGTTTAACGGCATCATCTTGATCCGCTATATCTTCGGAAGTATGAATATGAATTCCCCAGTTTGATTCATGATGAAGGCGGTCTGCTATCTGTTGAAGAGATTGATCAGACAGAGTAAAGGAAGCATGCAGACCGATAAGCGGGCGAACATTTCTGTTTCCGTAATAATCACGATGAAATTGAATATTTTCATTAAGGCTTTCTTTAAAAACATCTTCACTATTGCGATCTGTCATTTCGAAAGCACCCGAAACATTCATTCCAAAGCGTTCTGCTGTCTCAGCGAGTAAGTTTAATGATCCGCGGACAAATGATTGACTGGAATGGTGATCGATGACCGTAGTAACTCCGTGGCGTAAATGATCCAATAATCCAGATTCAAAAGAAGCTTGTGTTGATTCTTTATCTAGCGCACGATCGAGGATCCACCACACGTATTTGAGCTTTTCCGGAAAGTTTTTGGGATTCAATTTTGGGAATGGCATTCCCATCGCCAACGCAGAATATAAATGTGCATGAGCGTTGATCATTCCAGGAAGAACTGTCTTGCCATTTAGATTGATCGCCTCATCGGCTTCACAATTACACTTTCCTTCCCCAATACAACAAATCGTCTCATTTTCAATACAAATGTAACCATTGTTTATGAACTCAGGTGTTCCAAAGGGATTTATGATTCTGCAATTGTATAATTTTTTTTTCATTATGTGTTTTTCGATTTTGTTAATTGATGTAAAACAATTTCCGGTGTGATGGGTAATTCATTGATTTGAACTTGAAGCGCTTGACTTACGGCATTGGCGATTGCACCCCCGGTAGGAATGATTGCCGGTTCACCGATTCCTTTTGCTCCCCAAGGGCCTTCCGGTTCCGGATCTTCCACAATAATTGAGTGAACTTCATCAGCGACATCATTAGCTGTTGGTAGTAAATAAGTGGATAAATTATCCGTTATAACACTTCCTTCATTTGTTTTGAAGTTTTCCGTTAAAGCCCAACCAATACCTTGAGCTGTCCCCCCTTCAATTTGTCCTTCTAAACCTGCTGGATTAATGGCTTTTCCAATATCATGAGCTGTATAGATTTTATCGACATGAACTAATCCGGTGAGTTTATCGATTTTCACTTCTGCAAGGTGCGTTGCATATGAATAGGTAAAGTACGCTTCACCAATTCCGGTTTCAGCATCATAATCGAGTTCACGTACATGCCACCATCCCATTACCTCGGTTTGTCGATTTGTTTGATATAAATATTGTACTAATTCTTCAAATTGAAGAGTGATTTTGGTTCCTCTTCTTCTAATTTGATCTAATCTTATAACAATATCATTTTCATCACATTCTAATAATTCAGAAGCAGCTTTCAGTAAAATTGGTTTCAGCTTACCGGCAGCATTTTTGATTGCATTTCCGGTCATAACCACATTCCGTGAAGCCACAGCTGGACCGCTATCAGGAACATGTAAAGTCGAAGTGGGTAAAACGTTGATCCGGCTTGGAGAAACACCTAATGCTTCTGCTGTCATTTGCCGAACAACCGTGAGAGAACCTTGTCCCATTTCAACTAATCCGTACGCTACGTCGACTTGACCGTTCTCATGGATGTGTATCTTCGCGGCCGATCCGTCCATATGCCAACCCGCTGCACCCAGACAATTTCCATAATGAATGGTACTGATCCCCTTTCCGTAGAGATATCTTTCATCATGAGATGATTGATCATCATACCATTTTGATGCTTCAAGTGTTTTCATTAATGTTTCTTTTGCACCCACGCTTACCGGTAATTTTTGATCCGTTATTGTAAAATCATTGAGCTGTACAATATTTTTTAGCCGTAGTTCTGCAGGATCCAATTTTAATTGAGCCGCAATGACGTCCATCATTCTTTCATGTCCAAAAGCAGCTTGAGGGGAACCAAATCCTCTGAAAGCACCTGTTGGGGGTAAATTTGTGTAATAAGAAAACGAATCCACTTTGACATGCGGGATACGATAAGGACCCATCGCTTGAGCCGCCGCTCGATACGACACAACAGTAGAAAGAGTTGCGTAGGCACCTGCATTCTCTTCAAGTAAGACTTCTGCTGCGGTTAATGTACCATCACTTTTTACACCGACCTTATAGTTCATTTGAAATGGATGACGCTTGGATGTTAATTGCATATCATCTTTACGTGAGTATACCATTTTGATCGGTTTTTGCAGTTTTCGGACGGCTACTGCAACTCTCGCTGCTAATTCAGACGGAACATCTTCTTTACCGCCAAATCCTCCTCCGGTGGGAGCTTGTTCAACGATGACATCCGACAATTCCAAATTTAACACTCGCGCAACAGCCTTCTGAATATAGAACGGACATTGAAGCGTCCCAGTTATGAATATCTTACCGCCCTCCATCAGACGAACGATACATCCTTGAGGTTCAAGATAATAGTGCTCTTGAAATGGTGTTTTAAATGTTGCTTCTATAATGTGATCAGCATTCCTGAAACCAATATCGATATCTCCTTTTCTCACACGATGATTGCAAGCAACATTTGTTTCGTGGATAAAGTGATCCGTTGTATTTTTGCTGTCATCTATGGATAAAACAGGCGAATAGGATTCGTACTCTATACTCACTTTCTTAGCGGCAAAAAGAGCAGCTTCATGTGTTGTCGCAATAATCAGACCTATACAATCACCAATATATCTTACAATTTCATCAGCGAATAGAGGTTGATCTTGAAATATTACACCAATTTGATTTTCACCCGGTATGTCTTTTGCAGAAATAAAATCGATATATCCTTTTACAATTTCTGACTTTGATGTATCAATAGAAAGAATCTTACCAAACGGAATTGATGAGTAAACTGGAGCAGCATAAAGGAAATCTTCATCATGAATATCAGTTAAAAATTTAGTTTTACCCGTCAACTTCTCCTTTGCATCCGGACGAATACTTGACGAACCGATATGGTGATATTTTTGTTTCGGCTTCAATTATCTTCTATAAAATTAGAAACGAGTGAAAATGTTGTACCGTCAAACAGTCCTTTATCACTTAATTTTAAATCTGGAATGACTAATAACGCCATAAAAGATAATGTCATAAAGGGTGATGTTAATTTAGACCCAAGAATGTTTTTAGCATATGATTCCAACTCGGCATAGGTTTTCGCTACATGATAGCCGTCATCATCCGTCATAATACCTGCGACCGGTAATGGCAGAACTTTTTGATACTCGCCATTCGATATACTGACTCCGCCTTTCTGATCGATGATTAGATTCATAGCTTGTGCGATCTCAATATCAGAAGTTCCTACAGCAATAATATTATGAGAATCATGTGCAACAGATGATGCTATTCCTCCCGTTTTCAGCCCAAAGTTGTGTATGAAAGCCACTGAAGGTTTTGCTATTTCATACCGGTTCACAATAGCGATCTTAAGGATATCATTTTCAATATCAGGGACGACACAGTTATCCTCAATTTTTGGTTCTACCGTCATTTGGGAAGTAATAAGCTGACCATCGGATATATCGATGACACGTACTTTCCCTTCTTGATAAGGAACAGCAAAATCTGCAGGAGTTTTTTTATCCGTGTTAAATCGATTCATGTGAACAACCGATTTAGATTGGATCAACGGCCGTTGGTTCTCAGCGATTATTATACCATTTACATAGGTAGCTAAAATATTTAAATCGGATGGATCATCTACTATTATGAAATCAGCCGAGTCTCCTTCTTGCAGTAAACCAATATCCAATTTGTAATGTTTGACAGGATTTACACATGCTGCTTGAAATACGTTGAATAAATCGTATCCTTCGTCAATCGCTTTTTTAACCATCAAATTGATATGACCTTCAACCAAATTGTCTGGATGTCGATCATCACTACATAACATGACTTGATCCGGGTAGAGATCAATTAATGGCATTAATGCATCCAAATCTTTTGCTGCTGATCCCTCACGGATTTGGATATTCATCCCATAGGAGATTTTTTCTATCGCCTCATTCAAAGATACACATTCATGATCGGTTGTTATTCCACTCTCAACATAATTCTTAGCATCTTTACCGCAAAGTCCGGGAGAATGACCATCGACTTTTTTTCCATACTTTTCTGCAATAGATATTTTAGTTACCTCAGAATCCGCACGATTCAAAACACCTGGAACATTCATCATCTCCGATAAATACAATATTTCATCTTTTTGTAATAAAGTATCAAGATCTGAATGTGTTATTTCTCCTCCTGCAGTTTCAAAGGGTGTAGCCGGAACACAGGAAGGTGCTCCAAAATAAAATTTAAAAGGAACTTCCTTTGCATTCTCGATCATGAATTCAACACCGGTAATTCCCATCACGTTCGCAATTTCATGCGGATCAGATACCGTTCCGACTGTTCCATGTGTACTGGCTATTCGAGCAAACTCAGACGGTACAAGCATGGAACTTTCTATGTGGATGTGAGAATCAATAAACCCGGGTAATATATATTGATTGGGGACATGCTGAGATGGTTCTATTGAATGAATCGTTCCATCAATTACAGTAATAGTTCCCGGAAAAATGTTCCGATGGATGATATCAATAATATAACCTGAAATTTTCATCTTATTCGATTGTGGTATAACGTCATAATTTAAGATGAATTAACATAAAATAATAAGGAGATTGAGCTCCTTAATTTCAGATTTATAGTTTGTTCAGGACTTTTGCTCTTTTGAGAACGGTTTTCCTAGTGCGCTGGGTCCCATGGATATCGATAATCCCATGGATTTCTTCCGCATTCTCCACATTGAGCCAGCTAAGAGAACGATCGTAAATAGATACGGCAGCATACCTAATAAATGGGTCGAAACTTGAGCTCCCCTTGCTTGAAGCGCAAATCCTAAGGCATCCATTCCTCCGAACAGATACGCACCGAATACAGCGATCATTGGATTCCACATTGAAAAGATCACTAAGGCAATGGCAACCCAACCGCGTCCTGCGACCATGTTTTCAATCCACATTGGAGTATAAGCCAGGGATAGATAAGCTCCTCCAAGTCCCATCATAACACCGCCTGCAAAAATAGCAAGATATCGTATTTTTGCTACATTCAATCCAACTGTATCGGCAGTTTGAGGATTCTCGCCTACGGTCCGAATATATAAACCCGGACGTGTTTTGTAAAGGAAATACCAGGAAAGAGGAACAAAGATATAGGAAAAATAGACAAGTATGTTATGTTGAAATAGTACTTTACCAACGAGAGGAATGTCACTTAAGAATCCTAAGCGGATCTCGTCAAAATGCGGTGCTATCTCTCCAATAAGCGGTGTCCCTAAAACAGCGCTAACACCTGTCCCGAAAAAGACCAATGCCAATCCGCTAACGATATGATTTACATTTAACGTCACCGTTAAAAACGCGTGGATCATACTCACTAATCCGCCCGCCAACGCACCGATTAATACACCGATTACCGGATTCCCAATCCAGAGAGATGCCATAAAACCGGTAACAGCCCCGATCAACATCAGACCTTCAATTCCCAAATTAATATTGCCGGATCGCTCAGTGTAAATTTCACCGATTGTTGCAAATAACAGAGGTGTTCCTGAACGAATTGCAGCTTGTAGAAAAGGTTCTAAAAAATCAATCATGTTTCACCCACCGAATTTTATAGCGTTTTAAAGATTCCCCGGCTAACACAAAAAACAAGACCATCCCTTCAAAGATATGAACGACCCCTTTTCCAAATCCCATGGTGATCTGTAAACTGTCACCTCCAACTAGAAGTGCACCCATAAATAAGGCTACCAGGATTACCGCCAGCGGATTACCATTAGCTAAGAATGCGATAATAATTCCGGTATATCCGTAATTATTGGAAATACCACCAAGACGAAGTTTATGCTGAAGCCCAGATATTTGAAGCATACCTCCTAATCCGGCGATAGCACCGCTAATCACAAGAACTCGGATAATATTCCGGTTTACACGAATTCCGGCGTATTTCGCTGTTTTTCGGCTTTGTCCGATTATCTGTATTTTATATCCCCACCCTGTTTTTTTATACAGAACGTATAGAATAACAGCTAAAACTACTGCAATGAGTATACCGGCATGGATTCGAGTGTTGAAATATTGAGGTAGAATCGCTGCGTCCGGAAACCTTGGCGTTTGTGGGAAGCCGGGGTATCTCGGATCTTTCCATGGTCCGTAAAGTAGATAATTCACAAAGAAGATCGCAACATAATTTAAAAGAAGCGTTGTGAGAATTTCATTTACCTTAAGTTTCGTTTTCAAAATCGCCGGTGGTAATCCCCATAATCCTCCTGCAATCATACTAACGATCATTAACGTCGGAATTAGAATCCATGGTGGTAGGTCAGAGAAATATTGTGCAGCCCATGTTGCACCCATCGCACCCATAAAGAATTGGCCTTCTGCACCGATATTCCAAAGCAGCGTTCGCAGGGTTAATGAAATGGCTAATCCGGTGAACAATAACGGTGTGGTTTGAACAAGTGTTTCTGAAAGAGCATATCCATCCCCGAATGCGCCAATGAACATTTCTTTGTAAGCTTCCAATGGGTTTGCACCATTTATCCAGAATACAATACTCCCTGCAATTAGTGCCAAAAAGATGGAGATGAGTGGAATGAGTCTGTCTAAGATTTTATTTGAGGATAATCGTTTTTCAATGACAAGTCTACCCATGTTGTCCTCCCGTCATTTTTAATCCCAATGATTCCATATCAGCATCTTTCGTTAGCATGACATCTACAATTTTTCCTTCGTAAATCACTCCTACGCGGTCTGATAAAGCCAAAATTTCTTCAAGATCCTCGGAAATAAGGAGAATTGCGGCTCCCTTCACTCGTTGTTTTTCCAATGATTCCCTTACAAACTCCGTTGCACCGATATCCAACCCTTGAGTTGGGTGAACAGCGACCATCATGCAAGGTTCTTCTGAAATTTCACGAGCGAGAATAACTTTTTGCAGATTTCCCCCGGATAGAAGTTTCACTGGCGAATCCATTCCTGATATTTTAATATTAAAATTTTTGATTAAACGTTTGGTGTAATCTAAGATTTCAGTTTTTTTCAGGAAGATACCTTTTATAGAAAAAGTTGGCTTACGATACTGTTTGATAACCATACTTTTTTGAATTCCTAGATCGGGGATCACGCCCATACCGATACGATCATCCGGGATGTGACCTATTCCATTTCGAATGGCACGTCGGGGGGTGTTTTCAGTAATCTCCTTTCCATTGATATGAATCGATCCATCAGTAATTGATCTTAGTCCGGTAATGACTTCTGCCAGCTCTTTTTGACCATTACCCGAGACACCTGCAATTCCAAATATTTCGCCTTTTTGCACGGTAAGCGATAATTGATTTAACGCTTTGGTTTGGCGATCATTAAAGGCCGTAACATGGGATAATTCTAAAACGGCATCACCGGGTTTGTATTCTGCTTTTTCTGTGTTTAAAAATACTTCTCTTCCAACCATCATTTTGGCCAACTTACTTTCACTGGTTTCAGAGATGTTGACCGTACCAATGTAGTCTCCTTTTCGCAGAACGGTAATGCGGTCACAAATTGCAAATACTTCAGGTAGTTTATGCGATATAAAAATTATAGATGTGCCTTCTTTGGCTAATTTCTTAACAATTTTAAATAAATCTTGTGCTTCTTGAGGAGTCAGGACAGCCGTAGGCTCATCCATAATCAGAACCTTTGTACCGTGCATTAAAGCTTTAATAATCTCTACTCGCTGTTTCTCCCCAACAGAGAGCTGCCAAATCTTTGCATCGGGATCAATTTCAAGCTGATATTTCTGAGCAAAGTCTTTAATCGTTTTTCGAATCTTATCATAATCAGGGATAAAAGGTAATGTAAGGTCCGCCAATGCAATATTTTCTAAAACGGTATGTTCTTCGACTAACATAAAATCTTGATACACCATACCGATGCCTTCATTTAAAGCGTTCCGAGCATTCCATTTATGAGGGTTTTTACGATCTCCCTTTATGATGATCTCCCCTTCATCTAGATGATACCGCCCCGAAAGGATATTGGTGAGAACAGTTTTCCCTGCTCCATTCTCGCCTAACAATGCATGGATTTCACCAGGCTTTACATCAAAACTGACATTGTTCAACGCTAAAACGCCCGGAAATCTCTTCGTAATATTTTTTAATTCAATATAGGGATTCATGAATGTTAATGATTGTTCGTAACAAAGTTACGTTATGTTTAAAATGAAAGGGCGTATTAAAATACGCCCTTTCAAAGAGTAAGTTATTTATTGGTAACGGACTTCTCCGCCGGGAAGACTTCCAACGACACCTTGGACTAAGAAGTATTGACTTAATAGTTCATCATCTGTTGGTACAACGCCTTCAGGAATTACGATATTGCCGTTTTGATCTTTGATCTCTCCACCAAACACAACAAATTTACCATCGATAATTTCTTGTTTTTTAGCTTCGATTCTTGCAATTAGATCTTCCGGAACCATTTTTCCAAACGGTGATAAACCGACAACACCGGTTTCAAGTCCCCACCAGATTTCTTCGGGTGTCCATGTACCGTTATGTAGATCTTCAGCGATCTTGGTAACGATTGGTGACCAATCCCATACGGCTGAAACTAAGTGCGCTTTCGGAGCAAATTTGGTCATATCAGAATTGTAACCTACTGAGTAAAGACCGTTTCTTTGAGCTACTTGCTGAACAGCCGGTGAATCTTGATCCTGACCTAATACGTCAGCGCCAATAGCAACAAGGCTTTCTGCTCCTTCTCTTTCACGAGGAGGGTCAAACCAAGAGTTTGTCCATACGACATGAACTCTAACATCCGGATTGACAGCCATTGCACCTAAAGCCCACGCATTGACATTCCGAATCACTTCAGGGATTGGGTGAGCAGCAACAATTCCAAGAATGTTGGTTTCAGTCATTTCGCCAGCTGCCATCCCTGCAAGATACATCGCATCATGTGCACGTCCGAAATAATTTCCCATATTTTCTGCAGTCAAGAATCCTGAACAATGTTCAAATACTGCATTCGGGAAACGTCTTGCAACGTTTAATGTCGGATCTGCATACCCATAGCTTGTTGTAAATATCAGGTTAAATCCTTTACGTGCAAATTCCATGATAACACGTTCAGATTCACCTTCAGGTACGGATTCGATAAAAGCGGTTTTCTTAACGAAATCCAGCTCTTCTAAAGCCAAACGGCTTTCATTATGCATATAGGACCAACCACCATCTCCCACAGGACCTACAAGGACAAATGCTGCTTTGACATCGCCGGGTTTTCCCGGAGCGGCCATATCGCCTGCGGCCAAGGGCATAACCATTGCGGCTATGATACTTAGCATGAATAATTTTTTAATCATTTTTTTCTCCTTATTATAAAGTTAGAACAAGTACACTAACCGTGCTTGATAAATAGCTATTGTGCTGTTATCGGCATCATCTTCAGCACCAGCAGCATTTTTGATCAACAGGAATCCAGGGATAATATCTAGCCCAGGAGAAAGTTGATGTCTCCAAAACACTTCAATGCGCTCTTCTTGAGGAAGGTCAGCACCGATCCTTGGAGCAAATCTAGCCGGCAATAATCTTGGGCCGCCTTCATATAGAGGGAATGACCATCCGTCATTTTCAGTACCTTCATGTGATGTGATCCTTGCCCAACCGAGACCAATATAGTCTTCAGCTACAAAACCAAATCCATTTGGTGAGTAAGTGATACCTGCACCAATTTTCTCTTTATTACCCGTTAATGAGTAGTTAATCGGGTTTGCTTCAGCTTGGTCATAAATGAAGTAAGCCATGATACCGCCAATACCGGTATTCGGAGTGATTTCATGATCGATATTAATAAACCATGCTGATGCTGGATCTTCACTTAAAACACTATTCCATACTTGACCATAGCCTGCTCTCCAGCCACCTTTGAGTCCCATAAAATGGGAGTAGTATCCGACTTGGGCATAAGCTGCATTGTAATCAGTATGTTCATTACCTGCTTCACCTACAACTGGTTCGGAGTTAAACCCGGGACCAGTTAATGGACCGCCAGTATTTAAAATATCATTGATATCTGATGTATGCCAGCCGACTTCTAATGAATATAGTTTGCTGGTTACCCGTCCGGCAATACCCCAAACAGACGGTGTGCATGTGATCAGAGTCGGTGTAAATGAATCACCTGTATACCCTGTTGTACCGATGAAAGCACGATCTTCATAGGCAACTGCATTGTTATTTGTAACACCGACTGCACCAGTGAAATATTGATCTAACGGAAAATGCTCAAAGACATCATAAAGTCCTGCAACCAGTTCTAATGATGTTGAACCCGGGATTGGTTTCCAATAGATATTTGCTTTCTCTAAAGTGACATTTGGCACGTTTGTTCCGCCAAGTGTCGTACGATCAGAAGAGACGGTATTAATAATATCCCAAGTAGGTCTGAATTGATTTAAATTATCAGGACCAAATGGAAGAATATTAAAGGGACCGTTTGCAGCTACAAAGCCGATATTTGCTTTTAAGGTTTGCCAATCTTGGAATGTGATTTCTGCACGAAGTCTGGCACGATAAGGAAGCATTAATACACTTCCGTTCTCGATTTCAGTACCTGCAAAAGAAACGATTCCAAATTCATCCAAAAATGGATCTCCGGCAGGTAGATATTGCGGAGCTAAATTAAAGCTGCCGTGAAAATCTAACTTGGGTTGTGAAGACAATGGATTAATCATAAAAACAGAAAACAATAACACAATTATTCCTGTTTTAGCAATCCATGTATTCTTGATGTTAAACATGTGTTAACCTCCTTGGAATGTTATGTACGAATTGAACGCTTTAGCGTCTGGAAAGATTACGAATAATGAGAATGTACCGCAATGCTTAATAATATAATTCTATCATTATTTGTTAATTTTATTAAATTTCACATGCTCACTTAGTTTATCATGAAATTATATCACTCAATATTTCCCACATTGGATCGGGCGAAAGGTTCGTGCATTGCCATTTTAGGCGGTGGCGGTAAATCATCTTTCGTTTTTCAAATTGGTAAAGAATTATCTGACCATTTTAGTAAAGTATTACTAACATCAATTACAAAAGCCGGACCAGAAACATCGGTGCCAATATCGTTCTTAAATGATATTGATCCCTACACTTCTTTTAATCAGCAAAATCCGCTATACATACTAAAAAATAGAATTAAAGCGAATAAATATCAGGGGATAACACCAAACGAATTAAAAAAGTTAATATCCTATACAGATGTCACAATTTTTGAAGCGGATGGAGCAAGAAATTTGCCTTTGAAAGCGCATAATGATCATGATCCCACTATCCCTCCTTTTGTTACACACGTTGTCATTTTGATCGGAGCTGATGCTGTAAATACTAAAATAACAGACGGAAAAGTTCATAGGCCTTCTTTATTCTGTCAGAAATGGAAATTAAATGAAGATGACTTATTAACTCCTGAGATTATTGCACAGGTTGTAACGCATCCAAAAGGATATTTATCTAAGATAAAATCCAATGCTCCTATAAGATATTTTATCAATAAAGCCGGTGTATTTCCTAATGAAGCGAAATTGCTAGGCAAGGCTATTGTTAAACGTGTTCAATATCCGGTGTATTATGGAAGTATTAAATCTCAATGGTGGAAAAAACAATGAATATATCCATCATTATCCCAGCTGCAGGGTTATCAAAACGAAATCCGGGTAAACTACTCAAAACCATTAAACACACATTGCAGGATAAACATCAAACCGTCCTCGAGACTACTGTTTCGAAATTTATTGATTTTGAGATAAATATCATTGTTGTTGTCGGACATGATAAAACAAGAATCACTCGACTCCTGAGAACCGCATTTTCAAATAGAATTACGATTGTGGAAAATATCGAGTATAAATCAGGAATGGGTAGTTCATTAACAACCGGAGTATCTGCTCTACCGTCAAATACTGATTATTTTGGATTTTGTCTGGCTGATAAACCATTTATTCAAGAATCAACCATCAATACTTTACTTGATTCTCTCAAAAAGGATAAACCAAATATTTTGGTCCCTACTTTTAATGATAATATTGGTCACCCTAATTTCTTTACTATCGATTATAAAACCTATTTTCTCAATTTAAATGAGGACATTGGGGGAAAATCTTTAATCAAACAAGAAAAGAACAATGTTATGACTCTACCCATTTCTGATAAAGGGATAATTACCGATATGGATGAATATATTTTGAGTGCTACATAAATAATGTTAAATAGAAATCATTTTAAACAACTAATATGGATTAGGGGTGCCGGTGAGTTAGGTAGCGCTGTTGCCGTCAGTTTATATAAATCGGGGTTTAATCTTTTTCTTAGCGAAATTCAATCCCCAAAAGCGATACGCCGAACAGTTTCATTTTGTGATGCAGTATTTAATGGTGAATCCATAGTGGAAGGTGTTCGTGCTTTCTATTCAGATAATTACACTTTATTAAATGATAAAAAGAGTATTGTTCCACTATTTTTGGATAATCCTGAAAGAATTTTACAACTTAACCCAAAGATCATAATCGATGCCCGAATGTTAAAATCCTACAAAAATGATTATAGACCTTGGGCTGAATATTTTATAGGATTAGGCCCCGGATTTACTGCCGGAGAAAATTGTCATGCTGTTATCGAAACAAAACGCGGGCATTCCCTGGGTAAAATAATTTGGAAAGGCTCTCCCGAGGTAAATACGGGAATTCCGGGTAATATCGGAGGTGAAACTTCCAAAAGAGTAGTGTATGCTCCTATTAGTGGAAAGTTATCTTGGTTCGTGCGTTTTGGAGATTATGTTGATCACGATCAAATTATCGGAAAAATTGATTCCCATCAAATATCCGCTTCTATTTCAGGAACAATTCGAGGTTTAATTCATCCTTCAATTCCTATGCAGAAAGGATTGAAAATTGCAGATATCGATCCGCGAGAAAACGTGAATTATCATAGCATCTCTGATAAGGCTAGATCTGTTGGAAGAGCGGTTTTAGAAGCAATTCTGTCCTATTCTTAAGTTAATTTATAAATAATAAATGATTTTCTTTATGATTTAACGGTAATTTTGTTAGCAACTTAATTTACTATTGATGGAAAAAGAAGTTTATAAATCCTTAATTAAATTTGACACGGACAAACCGTCTGCGCTCTGTTCGATTTTACAATGGAAAGGTTCGGTACCACGGAAAGACTATCCAAACATGCTGGTCACAGTAGATCAATCCATTATCGGTACTGTTGGCGGTGGTCGAATGGAATTTGAAGTAATTGAAAAAGCTAAAGAGATAATAGAAAATCAAACTCCAGCTTTATTGTCTTTTGATCTTACGAGCGATTTAGTTGAAGGAGATTCCGGTATTTGTGGCGGCACAACTCAGATTTTGATTGAACCCTACACTAGAGAAGTCCAACACTTCTTTCAATCCATGAACTTATTAAACGGTAGTTCTGGATATATCATAACCGGTTTTGATTCTAAAAATAAAAATATAACTCGAGGATGGAAACATCATTTATCTGACATAAAGACCACTTCTCCTTTCTTAAGCTTAATAGACTCAAATTTAATAACACAGACTGTTGAACATAATGATCATGTTTACTTGATTGAAAAAATGCTTCCTATACCCGCTTTACATATATTTGGTGCCGGACACGTAGGTAAATCTGTAGCTGATTTAGCCAAGTTTATTGATTTAAATACTCATGTTTACGATGATCGTAACTCCTTTTTAAGCAAAAACAGATTTCCTCAATCGATTATTACAAAAGTAAATTATTCGTCTGAATTCGAATCACAAGTAGCGGTTGAACCTCATGATTATGTTTTAGTTGCAACTAGAGGACATAAACATGACTTAGAGATCATGCGATGGCTTTTAGAACAAAATGTTCAATATTTGAGTTTGATTAGCAGCCATAGAAAATGGAATCTGTTAAGACAATCACTATCGAATGAAGGATTTTCTGACAAGAAATTATCTACTGTTCATTCTCCTGTCGGTTTGGATATTGATGCACAAACCGTTTCTGAAATTGCTGTCAGCATCATATCAGAAATCATTCATTATTATCGTAAACAAAAAAGATCTTCTTTATCTCTTTCGGTTAAGGGCAAATGAGCAAGACACTATTTAAAAACGGTACGGTTATACACGCTGATCGAATCAGCAAAGAAGATATCTTAATACATGAAGAGAAGATCATCAAAGTTGAACCAAAGATATCGCCGGAATCCAATACTACGATTATTGATTGTGATCATAAATATATTTTTCCGGGTGTAATTGATCCTCATACTCATATGGGCATTCCCATCAAAGGCGGTTATTCTACGGACGATTTTACCACCGGTTCACAATCTGCTTTAAATGGCGGTGTTACAACAATAATTGATTTTTCTATTCTGGAATCTGATCAATCACTTCAAGAGAGTGTCCAAAAACGATTGTCCCTTGCTGAAAAATCTCATGCAGATTACAGTATGCATTGTAATATCACACGTTTCTCAGAATCACTCCTTGACGAAATTCCAAAATTAATTCAAAACGGCATCATTAGTTTTAAGGTCTTCACGACTTATAAAGAGGCTGGAATGATGTTGGCCTATTCCGAGATTAAACAAGTTGCACAGGTTATACAGAAATATAATGGTATTTTAATGGTCCATGCAGAGGATGATGAAGTCGTTCAATCGGCTCTCACTCCACTTTTAAATCAATCTTTAGTTGAACCTTTTTATCATGGATTAAGCCGTCCAAGTACATCAGAGGAAGTCGCTGTGAAACAATTAGCAAATATTGCAGACGAAACAGGATGTAAGATTTATATCGTTCACCTCAATTCTGCTGAAGGATTAAAAGCCGCTTCACGGTCTAATAATATTTTAATAGAGACTTGTCCTCATTATCTTTTATTAGATGATGCTGTATATTATAGAGATGATGGACGTATGTTTGTTGCCAGTCCCCCATTACGCACTAGAGATGATTCAAATGCATTATGGAATGGAATTATCAATAATCAAATTCACACATTGGGAACGGATCACTGTCCTTTTTGTAGAAGTGACAAAGCTAAGGATGTACCGTTTCAAAACATCCCAAACGGAATGGGCGGTGTTGAGACGCTATTCCCTGTCATGCTTGCAGAATGGTTGAAACGTCAACTTGATCTTTCAAAGTTGGTTGAATTGATCTCTTTGAATCCTGCAAAAATATTTGGTTTATACCCAAAGAAAGGGTCTATCAGCGTCGAATGCGATGCTGATTTATTAATTGTTGATCCAAAGGATATCGATCATAAATGGGAGACTAAACTAGTATCGATAACAGATTGGAATGCCTTTACTGATTTTCCCGCTATTTTCCCTGAACAAGTTTGGTTGCGAGGAAATCAAATCAATACAAAAGAGCTAATTAATGCTCCATCAAAAGGTCAATTCATCCCTGGGAATATTTAGATCTTATTATTCTACTAATATAAATTCAACCCAATCCGATTCGGCTCCTACATAATCCATATCAGCATCGGTTGATATACCATTCCCTAATCGTAATGCTTCCACTTTCCAGAAATATCTCCCAGGCGGAAGATATCCTTCGATCCCGTTAAAAGCGATCACTACCTCCTCGTTAACATTTTCACCGTTGGGAGCAAAGTTGAATGAATATCCATTGAACGGATAATAAAATAAACATACCCATACGGTTAAATCATCTTCATCGTTAATACGAATTACAGAGTTTTGAGGAAACTCAGAATCTAACTGATGTTCTTCCCATCTAAAAGTGAGATTACGACTTGTGGTCCCATGTGCAATTGGGAAAGCATGCGGTTTTTTTAGCAATTTATAGGAAATTGAATCTGATGGCAGGCTGTTATTCCCGGCTAAATCGTAAGCCGTTAGATAATAATAATATCTTTTTAGTTCAGCGGGTGTTGTATCCACAAAAAATGTATCTCGACCACTCATTGTTGTTGACAAATCAATTGTTTCAATTACTTCAAAATCAGTTAGCTCATCCACAATTTCTAATGCTCGGTATAACTTGTATCCTGCCAAATCATCTTCTGTATTAGGATGCCACATCAGCTGAATTGAGTTTTTATCAGGGTTTTCAGTATTAAAATTATATGCACCTATCCCCTTTTCAATCAAATCAGCCGGGTATGTTTTTTCAACAAAAACAGGCGGAGCCGGTGGGTTCGGATCCTCTACATAATCCGGACATCCGAACAAAATAAATATGAAAGCTGAAATACTTATTTTAAGATAACGGTTCATTTAAATCCTGCTTATTACTGATATATGTAGTTTTCCTTCTGGAAGTTTACTTCCATTACTAAGCCCATATTGTATGCTGAATATTGCTTGGCGCGCGTTTTGTTTAAATCCGAATCCATAACTATATGGATAAGGATTGATTTCACGTTGAATTGCAACCTCAGAAAATACGTTGAATTGCATAGTTTGATTCAAGGTAAAGATGCATTCAATAGTCGGTATTGTAACTATCTTACTTGTCAAGATATCTTCATTAAATCCTCTTAATGAATTTAATCCACCATATCTGATTAACATAGCTTCGTGTGTAGTTCCGAATACACCTTTACTGAATACTTTTCCAAGGACAGAAAAGTTTGGTTCAAATTTAAGATAAGTACCACCAATTATAGAATACTCTCCTACCAGAGAATTCATCGTACTATTTGAAGAGTTACCAATGACGAACGATAAATCCCAATATGATCCTTCTGTCGTGATATATCGATGATTGCGATGATCCGCTTTATTGTTAATCATTAACGAATGAAACTTTGCATCTTCTATTCCTAAGGAGTCTCCCTTTGGAGATGAAAGTACAATTTTTGATTGATAGCCAAATCCCCACATCCCGATACCGGGTTGTGTCTGTAAAAGAGAAAGTCCCCAATCCGTTGAAATAAATTCACCGTTACGGTAATCTTGATGAAAAGTAAATCGAGATCCAAACGGAGCAAAATACAGGAAGGGTTCTTCTATCTCAAATGTAATATTCTGAGTATTATCATTAATCCGTCGCCAATGAAGGATAATAGTCCCTGCTGTTGACCACAGATTCTCCAAATGCATATCCATTTGACCGGTAATATTCCAAATGTTTGAATCATTTCGCTCTGCAGCTGCAATCCCACCGATAGAGCTATCAAACTTATGTTTTAAGTCAATTTTAAGCCCTATACCTATATTTGATTGATGGTGTAAATAATAGAGTAAACTGGAATTTGACTCAAGAAAAGGATACGATAATAAAATTTGTCTAAACGTAGTTTCTATTTCTTTAGATAAAAAATTTCCTTTTAGTTTATTCAGAATTCTTTGATTAACAAAAGGATGCAAACCATTTCGCAGAATGTTAAGAGTATCAATGGATAAAGTCACCTCTTTAGATTTATACTCAAATAATGATTGATTATCTGAGTAGTCATCAAGATGATAGAGAGTCCCCAGTTCATTTTCTGCAGATAATAATGAATCTAATGATGATTGTATTTGGCGAACAGATCCCACTTGTGTTTCAATATCATCATTAACCCGTAATTGTACCTGTGCATTTGTACAAGCAGCCGTTAATAAAAATAGGATAGTTTGCCTAATCAAAGTTATTTATTCTCTAAGATTGATTATTTAATCAAATACTTTGTTAGTCCACCAACCATTAGTAGTTAGTTTAACACAAAAGTTTTTGTTCGTTGAAACATCTAAAAGATTTAAATCATCTTTTTTGACTATGTTTTTATGATCAATCGATAAAGTATTATACACTATTTCCCAACTCTCATTCCACCAATAAACATTTGATGGCATTAAATTACTTTCAAAGGATTTGGAAGATATATGTATTCCTATATGATTAAAAATATGAAGATTTGATTCATCATCGAGTATGGCAAGGTGTTGAAATGGATTAACTTCAAAATCAACAACTTGACCGATCTCAGAATAATTAGATAAATCAATAAGCGGTATACCTATTTTTTGATAGGGGTTTCGCCATACCCCTTGTTCATATGAGGATAAAATATAGATGTTTCCATTAAAATCCGCTCCCATGAAATCCGGATAGATATCTGATAACAGAAATGTATTTACTTTATTTAGCGTTAAATCATATTCTACTACTTGATTGTCCATTCTACTTAATATCCAAATGGATAAGCCTGTCTGAACGATGGATATCGGATCATCCAACTCAACATCGATGATTTTGATTATGTTATGGTCGGAAATAACAGCTGCGGATTTATTGATAGAATCCAAAAAATATATATGATCGTTGATACCAACAGCTACGGAGGTTGGTTCAAATCCCCATGATTTCATATCATCCGGAATTGGATAGAAAATAAAATTATCATTAGAATATGCTATTGTTATGGATATGACAAATAATAACATGAAGAACAATGCGTTATTATATCTTTTTTTTGTCATAACTGTATAGCCCCTCCTATTCGATGAGCATGACCTAAATCATGATCTGAAAAACTATATCCTAATGATATTTTCCGTTTTGAGTGAGGGAGTGTAATTCCAATCCCGCTTTGAAGTGTCCCTTCATTCATTCCAAACCGTAGAAAGACTTTACTCAGAATGATCCATTCCACACCAAATCGTCCTTCTTTCGGATACAAATCATTATGTTGATAATACAGTGCCAATTTAATTGGTTTGTTTCCAAATGATTGCGTGTATCTCATACCAATTATCCACTGCATCGGAATGATATCTTCTTTTTTACTGTCCCAAAAGATTCGAGTTTGTTCAATGTTTGTGAGAGATGACCCAAGGACAAGTTCTCCAAGAAAGTCATACGAAAACAAATCACGCAAGTTCATTATGAGCATGGATCCAAAATCAACTCCGATCCCTACACCGTTTAATTCATGTAAAGACTTTTGTATGACCCGAATATTAAGTCCTATGGGAATTTTTACCGGAATCTCTGATGTGTACCAGCCAAGATCAATATTCGTCTCAATATTTCTTGATAGATTAAAGTTAACAGCAATTTCTCGATCGGAAAATGTAGAAAATCCTTCATGTGTTAACTGTCTTATCAAATCCCGCCGCTCTTCTAAATTTGTAATACCCATCAAATCAGGTCTCTCTAAAATATTCCCGATAGATAACATAACTGATTGAATACCCCATTGATAATATTTGCCCATAGGTATTGTAAATCCAAGGGTAGAGTAATCAGCTAATCCAAACTGGTTGATGTATAAACCATTAAGAGATATCGACCGTACGAAACCCGTCGAAGCAGGATTGTAAATAATAGCTGACGGATCTGACGGAAGCGCAACAGCAGCTTGACCTATGGCTATTGTCCTTGGGGATGTTCCAATCTCGAGAAAAGCGTCTGCATACTGACTTTGCCCGTAGCTAAACGATAGAACAAATAAAGATGTCAATAGACGCTTCATACCTTTTAGATGAGGATGCATTATTTCCATTACCGTGCCTTGACAGCCTTCCCGATTCTGTCTATAACGGTTTTTCCTTTTTTGACGGTTATTTTATAGAAATAGACGCCGTTAGCTACATAGTCTCCATTGTCATTTCTGCCATCCCATACGATTTCATGAAATCCACCTAAATTTGGATCAAGGTCAGTTAAGGTTGAAGCGGAGTTTAATCGTCGTATTCTTCGTCCTGATACTGTATAAATATCTAAATAAAAAAGATCAACTGATTCAGTCAATTCATACGTAAACCGTGTCTGGTTAGCAAAAGGATTCGGGAAGTTTCCGTAATCTATCAGATCGAGTTCATCCCGAACAATGAAATGCAAGTCCAGTGTGTCAGATACATTCCCTGATGCATCTTTAATTAAGAAATAAAGTACAGAATCCAATACCGATAAATTGGGTTTGAATTGCAGCCCGAGTGTATTTCCAACACCATTAATATTTTCAATTTGGATAGAATCACCTAAACTTGTCCAGCATTTAACGGAAGACTTCCTGAAATCCAGCCCATTATCATCAATAGCTGAGATATAAACATCCGGAGTCGTATTCACATAACTGTTATTTAGAAATCGTTGCGCATTTACGGTTGCTTCTGTGTAAGGACTTTCAATGTCATCAGATAACATGAATGTAAAAATACCGTCGCCAATTGAATTGAAAATCACCGATGTATCCGTCAATGTACATTCAAATGGCAACCATATTTCGACATTTTCATAATATTTGTACAGATTCCTTACGACAGTATCCTGTCTTGTATGCCATTGGATTGTATAGGAGATATCTGTTGACGTAATAATTTGTAATGCGTTCCGAAGAGAATCAGCTTGATAATGTGTGAAATCTGATTGATAGAGAGTGCTCACGTCACTGTAGCTTTCCAATTCTATTATCCCAGTACCGGAAGAGATCATACAATCAACACCGTCAACACCTACTTCCGATCCGTTAGAAACCATAAATGCATTAGTTGTTAATGGTCGAGTAAGTGTATCATTATAAGCGTTTGAATTACTTTCTAACGAATTTGAGATTACACGATAGAGATGAGTCCCTTCATCAAATGTATTAAATACTGCCGCATCCAAAGCCTGCAGTCCTGTGAAATGCAGCGTATCTTTTCCAAGAGAAATCCATTGATTATTTCCATCGGATTTCTCAAAACCTACCTCAACATCGCCCGGTGTAGAAATAACATTCCGAATTCTTGATTTCAACCCTATACTATCTGAAACTGTGAAGGCTAAATCCTGTGGTAAAAAATCGGGTGGATATGAAATATGAAGTGTTGTAACAGAACTGTTTGTCGACATCCCTTGAGAGTCAACACCAAGTAACTGCAGTCTAAGAACATTGCCATAGGACAAAGGCGGTATTGCATTAGGTAATTGATATAGATCATTTCCAGTATTAATCAAATCAGCAAAGTAGTTATTATTGATATAAAGTTGAACTGAAGAAATTCCCTGACGATCTCTGGCAGTCCCAATGATCTGAATACTGTCGGAATATGTTGGCTCGTTCGGAATAATTTCGGTTATCTCTAAAAAACTGCCGCTTACCGTAAATGGAATTGTCGTATGATATAAATCATCTTCTGATTTTGATGCAGCATTCATGCGATAATTTCCTGAACTGACCGAATCATTAATGGTATAAGATATTGTAGAATTTCCAATCAGATATGATGGTGAAAAATTGAGGGGTAGATTATTCTCATCAAATACTTGATAGTAAACAGAGTCCTCTTGGGTAGGATTAATTGTAATATCAATCGTCTCTCCCGGTTCAGGATCTGCGATACTAATTTCGTATTGAGAAGTTGAAGGTTTCGGTATCTTGAATGCTGGATCACCAGAATAGTTAAACTGATACAACTGAGTTATAGAATGGTGAGGGTAATATAAGTTTGTAGCAGCATATTCTATCTTCCCTTCTAATAGAATCTCTCCGATAGTCATATCCTCTGCAGAAACAAGTCTATCCATGATTGGTTGTAATAATAAATAATCATTAATAACCCAGCCTACACCAGAGCTTCCAAACCATCCTACTGCACCTCCTTCTTCCAATGCTAACATTTTCCGACCCAACCCATTTGGATTTGTAACATCTCCGGTAAAACATGTCATACTGGTGATAAAGGGTAATTTTTCAGTATTAGTTAAAAAGGGAAGTGCCTCTAAAGTTAGAATTGAGCGATCGCCCCAAACTGCACCACCGCCATGCCCAAAAAAGTTAATATAGGTCTGTCCTTTGTCTAAATATTCTATTAATGTGGGGGTTCCCCCGAAAAACGGTCCGGTTTCTGAGGTTACATCTATATAAAGTCTGAACGGGAAGAAACTATTCTGAACCATAGGCTCGATCAAACTTTCAGACTGGTCTTTAAACGTTTCTTCATAACCGGCAATCATCAACATTTGATTGTGCCAGTATTCATCATCGTTATTTAACATACGCAGTGTTTTATCAACATGAACAGATAATTCATTTTTATCTTTTGCTGGGAATCTTCCTATTGCAAAATCACCGTAGAAATCGTCACCTTCCACACATGAGTACCAATAATCAGAAGATGCTGCTCCCCAACCGATGGTTTGGATTTTCATTGAAGGAATGAAATTTTCAATATTTCCGTACCACACAATACTATAAAAACCGATTTTTCCTCCTTGCAGGGCGATTAAAACATGTCTCAAAGCACGATCATTAGTAAAATATATATCTTGTAGGAAGTCCTTTATTGCATAAGGAGATAAAATTCCAAATGAGTACTGTCTGTAAATATCGTCAATATTAATAATACTACCATTATGATGCTGCACCACCAGAGGATCAAGTATAATATTAAAAGAGTCAGGGCATATCGCTATATATTCATTAGATAGAGTATTTAACAGAGATAATATAGGTTCTTTCGGTGTAACTGATTTTACACTATTAAGTTTATCGGATGAAAATATGTGATATTGATTAGTATTCTGCGCAGCTATATCTTGAAAAATTACATTAAACTCATTGTTTTGAAGATCTTCGATAATCAAATAGTCTGTTAAATAAGAAAATTCATCTTTAAAAATATAAATATCAGAATGAGTAAATCCACTGCAGGAGTATTCAATATTATTTTCAACCCAATTCTCAGCTGTTGAAATAACCAGACTATCATTATTTGTTGTAAAAAATCTATCATATGATATATTTAACCAATTCAAATAGGTCATATCATAATGTTCGTCACTATCCTCTTCTAGGTTAATAACGGTTAACGTATTTTCACCATTATTTAATGGAATATTCTCTTGTTCAAATACTTCGATTGAAAATTGATGAGCTGATTGTCCTTCCCAAATTTCAGTCTCGCCAATTAAATGACCATTAATTTGAATTTGTAGACGATGGATGCCTGTAGTGATACCTTGAAATTCAAAATTAATGGAGAAATTGGATGATGCGGGAAAATTAATATCAAGAGGATAATCAGTAGACGTACCACTATATATTGGAGGATTCATAAAGAAATGATCAAATTCATCCCAACGATGGTGTTGCATCCCACCCATCTGACCAAGGCGGGAAAAATACTCATTTTCTTCAATATACTTTGCTTCACGGAAGAACACTGGTTTTTGATGTGATGGTAAATCTTCGCTGGGATAAGCACCTTCAATAATAAAGCGTCTGCCGGTTGATTCTCCCCAAGTTAGCCAGTAAACATTATCATTCGAATAGAAATTGTATGGGTATGGAGACCCTTCCGGGGATGGCAGTCGTTTTCCGTAGAAAATAATTTTATCGTTACTATTGAAAACCCCGTCTTCTTCACCTTCAACAAGAAGGGGTATTTCATCCTCTTTGTTCCATAATTGTAATGTTCGAGGATCAATATTTTGCAAAGATAATCCACTGTCGACTAAACTTTCTTTGGTCATCGCATACCAACCAGTAGAATCAACCGTTATCTTCGCAATATTATCAGAGAATTGGTAGGCTGGAATTACATTATTTGTTCTATATTGATAAACAGGAATTTTATGATCAATATTCTTCAGAGACTTTTGACTCAACAGAGTTGGAATTATAGTGTTATGAGACGGCTGCCATGTAATTTGGATAGTGATTTCCCCCCACCAAAAGATTGAACCATTATGATATTGAAGTGGAAATAACGATAGTATAGATGTCTCATGCCCGCGAATAAGATCACTTTGCGATAATCCTGCAATATTGATAGGATAAAGATTTCCACTCCATTGATCAGTCGTGATTGAATAATCTATCCCTTTTGCTGATTCATCTGAATTTAGAACAAGTGAGACATCATTGATCTCATGTTCTGATTCCTGAAATATATCGACTGAAGCATTTGATGGGACACCCATCAATACTTCTTTTATAATCGGTATATTCGGAAGTCCTGAAGTAGATTGGTGATGAATAGATGGATTTGTTTGAATATTATTCTTTTCATCCACAAAGATTGAATCTATATGGAGTTCAAGAACCAATAAACCCGGCTCTTTAGTAAGAACTTTCAGTGTTTCCGCACTGAAAATATTGCTGCTGATCAAAACGAATAACAGCGTGATATATCTTCTGAAAATATACATCTAGTAAATGGTAAAGTTAATATAATTTTTATCGAACTATAAACTAGATTTTCTACAGAAATGGTATTTACTTATTTCATTAATACTATTTTCAGAGTCTTTCTTTTTTTATTTTGATTTAAGACTGCTAAGTATATCCCCGATGACAAATTATTTGAGTTCCAAATTACCTCATAAGATCCGCGATGTATTTCCTTATCAATAAGTGTTTTTATTTTTCGACCGCCTAAGTCATAAATATCTATAGTTACTTTACTTTTATCCAAAACTTGATATTGAATTATTGTCAGTGAATTAAAAGGATTTGGATAAGAACTCATTGTTTCAATAATCTGTTCTGGAGAATTTAGTTCTATTCCGCAAATCATTTGGTCATGATAAGCAACTTCGCCATTGTAGCTAACGTCAGCCAAACGATAATCATACATTTTATTAGATTCTAACATTCTATCTCTAAATGAATAGTCTGTTCGGTATGTAACACTTCCTTGCCCTCTCAATTTATCATCTGTGATATAAGATGCAATTTCTGCCCAATCTGTACCATAGCTTCTTCTTTCAATGATAAATCCAAGGTTTTGAATTTCACTTTCTGTCGTCCATGACAGTATAATCACACCAGGGATGCTATTATCAGCTGTAAATGACGATAATTCAACCGGAAGTGATTGATCGGTACTTCCGATACCGTAATTATCAAAATAGGCTTTTTCAGAACTCGAAGAATTGTGGGCATAAATCCATCCTGAATATTTATAAGAGGTTCCAGTATATGTTTCGTCTGCCGATATAGACGTAACTGTCCCATCTGAATAATTTTCAGGATTAACCGCGTTTACCTCACTTAACTGAATCCCTGATTTATACTTTACTGTCCATGTTCCGTTTGGATTTTGTTTTACATAAAAATTAACACCGTTATCAGTATTTGAGTAAGTATATCCGCTGTTTAGAATTTCTGTCGATGTCCCTGGTAATGTTGTAGTTCCGCTAATAATTCCCTCTGAAAACTTAAATAGTACAAGGTCATCAGATGTATCATTTTTAAATCCGATGGCATAACCTGAAGTTGTAGTTTCATTAAAATCGTATGAATTTGCAGCTAATACTAAGCCACAGCTGTAATTTGACCCTCCCCATCCGCTTACGCTAGTTCTATTTAAGTCCATCCAGCCGATCCATTCATTCTCTTTTGATTTATCTAATGACCAATTTGAATGAGAATTCGTCAAATCATAAGATGCATATGAATGTTCGGGAGATGAAATACTTCCTGTTTGTGATTCAAAGACTCCATTAGAAACTTGCCATATCCCTTCACTTGAATACATTAATCCGCTGATCCCGTTGTAATTATCTAACAACTGGGCTTGTATCAAACAGATGAAAGATACAGTAATTATGTATACACTTTTATATTTCATTTAAACCCCCACGGTTTGAAAATGTAATGTAATTAGGATTAAATCATAAATATCAGTCAATAAATTCTACGAATAATATTACAGAATAACATCTGTTAAAATAATAAAATATATTTATTTAGAAAAATTATTGTACGCCCGAGAGGATTCGAACCCCTAATCCCCTGGTCCGTAGCCAGGTGCTCTATCCAATTAAGCCACGGGCGCAATGATGAAAAATAAGTAAAGACTTATTTAAAGATAATTTCAAATAACGTTTGTAGCCCGTACGGGAATCGAACCCGTGTTACTGCCTTGAGAGGGCGGCGTCCTAA